>CAWBYM010000009.1:0-69483 GCA_963792945.1 uncultured delta proteobacterium
TGCAGTGGCAAAATTGAAAGCCGCAATGAAGCGCAAAGAGTTCATGCTGGTCAAACAGGTTTTCAGTTTGATGGTACTGGAGATGTGGTTTCGGATCTTTGTTGATTACAGCATGGAGATATAGAAATTGCATAAACCAACTCAGCAGTGTTTGAAAATAATTACGAAATCGTTTGCTGCCTTGATAATCTCGACAAATCGAGGCTCCATTACTAATAGGATAGTATGTATGAGCATCTTGTTAGTTGCACTTCTGCTGGTTCAAAGTTCTGCTGCATCGGATCAATTTAAATTTCAGACTATTTACATCGACGAGAAATACGGTGGTAACGGTCGACCAGGCTGGGTTCGAGCTGGAGACATGGACAAAGATGGTGATTTGGATCTTGTGGTTGGTGGCGGTAACGCCCTCTACGTATATGAAAACAATCTTTCGGGGAAAAGATGGCGACGACATGGATCTCTTGATGAAACCGGTAAAATCGGTGCTAATGGGGCGGTCTTGTATGATGTCGATGTTGACGGCAACCTGGATGTTGTCAGTGCGCTATACTACGGGAAAATTGGATGGTGGAAAAATCCCGGCGGTTCTTTGTCCGGGAAACCGTGGTTGTTTCATGAATCGATTCCTGCCAAACGATTTCTACACGATTTGATCCTGGTCGACTTAAACGGTGACGGTATCGAGGAAGAATTCATCGCCAATCTGAACAGCGGCTATCAGGATACGGATATTCGCATCGTCGGTTTTCGGAAGCGCAAAGGTGATCATTCGTCGTGGGAGGTTTTCGATATTGAACCCGTACGCAGGGAGGGAAAAGATCACAGCCATGCCGGTCTCGATGAGGGAGATATAAATGGTGATGGCATCGCCGATATCGCCTACAGCAACGGTTGGTATGAAACTCCCGCAAATTCTCACCAATCATGGAAGTGGCATCGGGTAACAAAGATTTATGGCATATCAAATGTTGTTTTACACGATATCGATGGCGATACTGACTTGGATATGGTTGTATCAGCCGGACACCATGGCCGTGGCGTATACTGGATTGAAAACCGGCTCAATACATCCTTGAAGGATTGGAAGCAACACGGTATCGATCCGATGATCTTGCACCCGGAGGGATTGGCAGTGGTCGATTTGAATGCCGATGGCGTAATGGAGATCGTGGCATGTTCTCTCGACTTTGAAAACTGGAACAAAAAAGTCCATCATGTTTTTGTTTACCGGCAGGCAAAGGGCCAATTCCGATGGGATAAATTCAACATTGCCCCTGATACTTATCCAAGCCACCAACTGCAAATAGCAGACCTCAATGACGACAACAGGCCGGATATTATAAGTGAAGCTGCTGGATACAGCGTCGTCACCTTTCACAAAAACTTACGATAGCCCTCCTCCGCCGTTTTCTTTCCGATTTTGCCTCCTCAAGAATTGTGTAATCTTTTTCACATATTTCCCTGAAGAAGTACCACCAAAGCGACGTTTTCCGATGATTACCCTGATGAAGGGAAGGTTGACAGCAAAGTAATTAAGAAAAAATGACGTAAAGGGCAATTTGCGTATTGTGCATCATGGCTGAGCTTCGGTGTTACCTTGCCGGGAACCTGTTTTCAGATCTGATGTTATCGGTCATTAAAGTTATTCAAAACCTCCGAAAAGGTCAACGCGCGATCATAAATAGCCACCAGATACAGTGTTCCAAGCCAGGGGCGGTCTCCGAGTTCCGGGTGTGGTTCATTGCCCAATCCAAGCGCATAGTTGCCCCAGTTGAAGAAGTCCCCACTCGTGCTGCCTTTGGCCGTTAAGTTACCGTCGATGAAAAGCTGGGTTTGGCCAGAGGCATCGCGCGTGTATAAGACATGAGTTAGATCCGTGGTGACCGTACCGTTAGAGCTTGTTAACGACGGGATTCCATATTGACTGGTACGGGTGGTTCTCAAACGGACATCGTAGGTTGCCCGCTGGGAAGATTTCACACCGGCCCCGAGGACGAAATTGCCGCCAGTCGGATAGGCATCTCCCGAGAGAGCGACTATGCGGGCCGGTCCGTACTGAGTGGTATTGGCCGGTTTGACCCAGGCCTCTATGGTTATCGCCTGGCTGGCCTTTAAGGCTTCGATGATCTTGGTTGCCGCACCCGACGAACGGATGGTAGCGGAGGCGTGGATCGCCAAACCACCATCGGCCTTCCAACTCACAGCCGATGGGTCGATGATGTTTAGGTCTAGTGGGGTTCCGACGCCGGAGACATCCCGAACCACTCTACCTGCCCCAGCCTTGAATTCGTATAAGGCTACCAGCCCTTCGGAAACGCGCATTGATCTTTCCGCAGCGGCCTTAACGGAGATTGTAACGGTTGCCGTATTGCCGCTGTTGACGGTGTCGGAGGGCTTATAGGTAAAACTGTCGCTACCGCTGTATCCGCTTAAGGGCATGTAGGAAAAAGATCCATCTTCAAAGAGTTCCAGGCGGCCGTTCTGGGGGGTGTCGACCAGCAATGCTTTCAGCGCTTCTCCATCCGGATCGCTGTCATTGGACAAGACGCCTTCGGATGCTGCTACGTAGAGTTCCGTATCTTCCTCGATGGTGTATGTATCGTTTTTGACCAGCGGTGCTGAATTTATCGGCGGATCGACGTTGATGGTAACGATGGCGATTTCTTTTTCACCCAGCGGGTCTTCGGCATAGTATGAAAAATGGTCGCTTCCGCTGAAACCGTATTCGGGCTGATAAATAAACGAGCCGTCTGCATTGAGCACCAGGCTTCCCGATGATGGTCCACTGCTGCCGACCAATACGGCAATCAGGGCGTCTCCATCCGGATCGCTGTCATTGGACAATACTCCCCATGTGGCCGACATCTTAAGTTCCGCACCGGCTGCAATGCGAAATGCATCGTCTGCAGCTAGCGGCAATGAATTGACTACCGATTGATCGCTGCCTGAATCGGACTGCTCCGGATCTTGTTCATTATAGGTTTCAGTCGGTCCAGCACCGTAATTGAGTGCTATTTCGTTTTCGGTCAACGCGTGATCATAAATAGCCACCAGATGCAGTGTTCCAAGCCAGGGGCGGTCTCCGAGTTCTGGGTGTGGTTCATTGCCCAATCCAAGCGCATAGTTGCCCCAATTGGAAAAGTTCCCACTCGTGCTGCCTTTGGCCGTTAAGTTACCGTCGATAAAGAGCTGGTTTTGGCCAGAGGCATCGCGCGTGTATAAGACATGAGTTAGGTCCGTGGTGGCTGTACCGTTAGAGCTAGTTAACGACGGGGTTCCATATTGACTGGTACGGGTGGTTCTCAAACGGACATCGTAGGTTGCCCGCTGGGAAGATTTCACACCGGCCCCGAGGACGAAATTGCCGCCAGTCGGATAGGCATCTCCCGAGAGAGCGACTATGCGGGCCGGTCCGTACTGAGTGGTATTGGCCGGTTTGACCCAGGCCTCTATGGTTATCGCCTGGCTGGCCTTCAGGGCGTCGATGATCTTGGTTGCCGCGCCTGGGGATGCAATTGCTGCCGGTGCATCAATTGACAGACCGCCACTGGGGAGCCAATTGACAGCTGTGATGTTTGCAATAGTCAAATCCAATGGTTCACCGACTCCTGACACGTCGCGAACCGTCGTACCCGTCCCTTCCGCGAAGGTGTACAGCGCCACCAAGCCCTCCGAAATGCGCGGTGAGTTCGATTGAGGTACGACCCGAATAGTGACGGTGGCTGTATTGCCGGTTTGAGCACCGTCGTTGGGTTGGTAGGTGAAGTTGTCGACACCGTTGAAGCCAGAGTCGGGAGTGTAGGTGAACGCGCCGTCGGGGAATAGATCGAGGCTGCCGCTGGTAGGTTTGCTGACCAGGGTTGCGAACAACACATCACCCTCAGGATCTGTGTCGTTGGACAGGACTCCTTCGGAAGTTGCCATTGATATCAATCCGTTAGATGAAACTTGGTAATGGTCGTTCACGGCCGATGGTGGTTCGTTTAATACTGGTGCTGCTTCATATAATGATGGGTCCCCACCATTGGAGATTTCAAAACCATCTGTCAAGCCGTCGCCATCGGCATCATGATCCAACAGATTGATAATACCGTCATTGTCTATATCCGTATTCCATGAGTTTTGCCAGAAAGAGATTTCATCTCCGTCGGTCAATCCATCACCATCGGAGTCGGGATTTTTGGGGTCGGTGCCATAAATATTCAGTTCAATTGAATCCGCGATGCCATCGTTATCCGCATCTGCTGCTGGGGCTGAAAATTTTACTTCATTACAGAAAATGCTTTCCTCACCATCTGAATAATAAGAGACGGCGGAAAAATAATAATCCTTACTTCAATCAAGGCCGGTGATAACTTGAGTTGTTACATTTCCAACATCCTTTTCGTAGTCATAAATACCTGCTGAAGTCCCACGGTATATTTTGTAACCGACAACGTTTGGATCAGGGCTTGGGTCCCATGCGAGTGTCACTTCAGCAGAAAAAGAAGGTGAACACAGAATCGTAAATAATAAAGAAATAACGAAAAAATTTATCGAAATGAATCGAGAAAACACTGGAATACCGTGCATACGCATTTAAATATTTTCTCCGGTCTTACTTTGACTTTTAAAACGATAAGAAATTTGCATGGCCCAGAAATCCTGGAACAATAGAAGCAGATTTAATTAAATAAATTTATTCTAAATTTGAATAATATACCACCGTTTAAACGTCTGAGAACAAATAAGGACTATGCATGGATAATGCCATACAGCTAAAAATGGTCTTTCAGGAAGGTCGTACGGACGACTCTTTGGTCGTGCAATGATATGTTTTTTGGTTTGCGTTATTTCGAAATGCTCGAATAGTATTGCAATTAAAGAACGTTACATTAAAAATTTTGATTGGCATACAAGCCAAGGATAGAAAATTAGAATTATGATATGGTAATTGTGGTTGCAAAACGTTTAACAACACATAGTCGAGGAAGTTTCCAAAATGAATGATTTTTCATCCATTTGACAAAAAAATAAGTTCATCAATATTAGATTTTAATTAATTTTAATGGGTTGTAATGAATGGGAAAACATACACCGTAAATTTCGACCGCTGGTCTCTTGGCAGGTCGGGAGAAGGTGAGGTTGATATGAAGGATAGCGCCAAAGCTTTTATATTGCTAATATGTGTGCAAATGCATTATAAGGCTTGTCCCATAGGCAAACCAATCCGTTGGCTACCATGTGTAAAATAATTCCTAGCAATGTGAAAATGAACTCACATTTTTTGGTTTTTGATAAGTCAAAAATATTTGTAACGAATTGTTATTATTTAAATAAAATAAATATCGAATTGTGTATGATTTTTGCTGATACAAGAAGAAGACCATATTTTAATCATTTAAACACCTACAGAAAGCGGTTTAACAGGTTCAGTTATCATACAGGACGACGACAACCAGGTAGTGCGAATGCACTAATTAATTAAAACAGAATGACAAACTACATTTTCAAAGATGCGGTTCAGTGCTGCAAGCCCAAGCTATGCACTAGGATATTCTCCTCCTACAAGCCCATTATATTATTACATGATTTTTTTGTTTTATTGTCATTCTCAGTTCTATCTTATTATTTTTTGGGTTCCCACCCCTTAAATGAATACCCAGCTATACAGACAATGATCATACTGGTATTCATTACGGTTTACATTTCAACTTTTTGGTCATTTAACTTGTATAGCTTTAACGAGAACTTCATTTGGGGGGATCATTATCTGCAGATAAAAAGAGCTCAGACTTGGATCCTGGTGACTATAGGGTTAATTGTTTTGTCAGTATTTTTGGGCAGCCTTTATAGCCATTTGGTTCTCATTTCGTTATTCGCCTCCATCGCTGTATTAATCTGGATTTTGAGCAAACCCTCACGGAATATTTTGACATATATGGCATTTGCAGTAGCGAGCAGTCTTTTGATTCTTGGGATTATACTATCGGTCTTTGAGGAAGGCTATATAGCCTTGAGGCCACAAATTATCTATTTGCCGTTAATAGCTATTATTGCATCAGGATTGATTATTACTGGTCGATATTTACTAGTAAATTTTATCTTTAAAGGGTTTCTGCGAAAGACTTTTCGCTGGAAGATGGTCATCATCGGATCTAACGAAGAGTCTAAAAGAATATGGCTCACATCATCGAGCATGATGCGCCTTTCTACATAAAGGGCGTCATTCATGCTGACTTACAACCTGAAATAGATTTTGGTATATCCAAGACTTGCTTAGGAAACATAAAAAACCTTCCTGATATTGCCTCATCGACTGAGATAGACGATATCGTTATAACCGATGATAACATCGAAAAGGAGTTGCTCATTAGCATATTGGACTATTGCTTCGGTCAGGGACTTAATATTTGGGTTTCTCCCAACATTTTACCGATCGTAAATTTGAAAATGGATACGGATAATTTATGTGGTTTTGCAATGGTAAGGCTTTGCAAGCAAAAAAGAGAATGGATGTTCAACTGGATAAAACACGGGCTTGATGCCCTGGTTGCATTGCCCATATTCATCTTAATCCTTCCGATTATTGTATTGGTTTCGCTAATTATCAAACTGAATAGCAAGGGACCTGTATTTTATGTTTCCGATAGGGTTGGAAAGAATGGTATTTTTTTTAAAATGTTCAAGTTTCGCACCATGCATGTTAAGGCTTCCTGCGATATTCATAAGGATTTTGTCACCAAACTAATAAAGGGCGAAATAACGACAAAAAATAATACTTGCAAAGTTCTTAAAATCGTTGATGATCCTCGTATCACCACTTTCGGCAAAATATTAAGAAGATTCAGTTTGGACGAACTTCCTCAACTGATCAATGTGCTAAAGGGGGAAATGAGCCTGGTTGGGCCTAGGCCATGCACTACATATGAGTTCGAAAATTACCGGCCATGGCACAAAAAACGCACACATGTGCGGCCTGGCATCACAGGGGTATGGCAAGTAAACGGCAGGAGCGAGGTAGATTTCGAAGATATGATCATTATGGACCTCTACTATGTATACAACAGATCTCTAAAGTTGGATTTTCGAATTCTTTGCCAGACTTTAGGTGTCGTTTTGAATGGCAAAGGTGCGTATTGAATATGCCTATCTCGCAGGTTGTGGAACGGTCTACCAAGGTTGGGTTCATGTGATAATGGGAAGACCGTTTCAGACCTGGAAATTTACTAGCATTCACAGTATTTGTCAGAAAAACATCCTGATAGTGGTTCCCTTCATCTGCCCCCCGTCTTTTGATTATCCCGCCTGATGTTCTCTCATCAATTCCGATAACGGATTAAATTTTCACCTATTTGAAGCAGTGGCTTCAAATAGGTGAAATGGAAGACGCAAAACTAACCGTTTAACCAGAGAAGGAGGCTATCTCGACAATTGAATGCTTATTTACCCCCTCAGGTTGTCCATCCTTCGGGGTCCATCGCATTCTCACAGATCGGGAATTAAGATTCACCCATTAAAGACAGCCTACGATTCAATCCTTATCTCCCAACCCTGCAGTTGGCCTGCGCAAAATCCGGCTAAAAACCCGAAATTACCAGGGTAAGTTCTAATTGGTATATGTGGACTAAAAGTACGAAATTTGTGTACTTTTTAGGCCCCTGACGTATGTTGCCGGGTGGTTTGGCGCCATCGGGAGGAAAACCGGTTTAGATATAAGTGGTTGTAATTATTTGCAACAACCTGTTATTGCTATGTTATGGCACAATTGTTGAATCTCTGTTTGCTATTTTATGGTATAATATTGAACTTAAACTACTATGGGGATACGAGAGCGAAGGATATCCGAATGATACCGCGAAAAGCGACAATGGCTGCTGCACTGCTTTTCTTTGTTATGGCTTATTTTTCGTTTCCGCCTGTGTCTCTGTCGGAATTCTACCGATATATCACCGAAGATGGCGATGTTCACTACGTCGACGACCTCGCCAACGTTCCTGATGAATACCGACGGCAAATTAAAGTTTATCGGGAAAAATACGACCACTTGCCGGAAAGCGAGCGGGCGATCATGCTTCAGAAAGATCGCGAAAGGGATACTCAAAGAGCCTTGGAGGAAGTCGAGCTCAGGGGGCGGCGCGAAAAAGAAGCCCGACTCAAACGGCAGCAAACCGATGTGATCATTATCGACAACCAAGTGCTGGTCCCGGTGACCATAGGATACGGCATCAAAGAGATGCAGACCCTGTTTCTGCTCGATACCGGCGCATCCCACTTGGTGCTCTTCAACGATCTGGCCGGCATGCTGAACGTCAAATCCCATCAGAAGGGAGTATCCATGGTGGCTGGAGGGGATCTGATTGAAACCGACCTGGTGACGCTGGACTACCTCAAACTTGGTCCGCTCGACCTCAAGAACGTCGAAGCGACGGTGATCAATCACCAGACTCAGTCCGCCGAACCGGTCCATTTTACCGGCCTTTTGGGAATGAACATCCTGCGCAATTCACGTTACACCATCGATTTCGAAAATCAGAAAATCCACTGGCAGTAGTCGAATTAGCCTCGGTCGAAAGGTTTAATCCGTCGATGGCCACCCAGCAGCAAGGTGGCGGTAACCCAAGCAGTCCAACTACTTAACGACTCTGAATGTCCCCGGTGATCTACCTCATAGCGGCTGACATCGTCGCCGTTTTTCACCTGGCTTTCGTAGTCTTCGTCATACTTGGCGGGCTGGGGGGATTGTGGCGGGCCAAGCTTCTCTGGTGGCATTTTCCCGCTCTCCTCTGGGGGGTGTTTATCGAATTCAGCGGATGGATCTGCCCGTTGACACCTCTGGAAAATCACCTACGGCTAAAAGGCGGAGGGGCGGGATACGCCAGCGGCTTCATCGATCACCTGGTTGGGTCCGTGTTGTATCCGACTGGTTTGACGCGGTCCATCCAGCTGTTGATAGGGTTGGCTCTCCTGACGTTCAACGCTCTCATCTATGGGGTTGTCATCCACAGACAGCATCAATCAAAATAACGTTCGAAAAATGAAGATTTGCAGACTGGTATCAAAGTAGCGCCCCGTTACTCTGAGGCCGATCGAATAGGGTTATTCGTGAATGACATGATATAACTTGACCGACAATACGTTGTTCGGGGGTTACAAATCGTCTCAGGGGACTTATATTAGGGCACTTGGATCCGGGGTGAAAACTCGACAAAACACTTAAGTGGGGAGGAGCAATGAGAGAGATGGCACGTAACATCTTGTTGTCAGCATGTCTTTTCTGCCTGACGGCCTTGACCCTCACCGGATTGGGCATTGCCGGTGAAATGAAGGAAGACATGGGCGGGTGGGAGTTGGACAGTCCGTTTACAATCGACTCCTACAACGTCGCCGAGCTGGATTCTTTCAAGGCCAAAATTGTGAAGATCACCGAAGCACCACCGATGGTCGGTATGGTCCCCGGTGTAATCCTTCAGGTTCAAGAATCGGGTGAAGAAACCATTGACGTACACGTTTGCCCGACCTGGTATCGAGACGCAGAGGGAATCGGACTTAAGCGGGGAGACATGCTCAAAATTCGCGGCGTGTGGGCCGAGATTGAGGGTAAGGACGTCTTAATGGCCTCGAAAATCAAAAAGGGGGAATATTACGTGCTCAAAGTGCGATTGACGAAAGACGGAACCCCTTTCTGGACCATGTCTGCCGAGCAGCAGGCAAAAGAGCAGCAGGACAAAAACGATTAGACAGGCGGGGGCCGGCTATTGTCTCTGCCCTGCGAGTTGGCCCCAGACTTTGGTTGGCCATTCTGCCGAGAGAGTGCGAATTATTTACCGACGACCTGTTATAGGGCTTCGCCGATCAAAAACTCTTGACAATGGTGACTTGAGGCCATAGTAGTGAGCATTCTCTCATAAAGGATTGGGGCATGGTCAGGCCAAAGAAGGATCGTTTCGTCGCATATAAACCGCACATCAGCTACTTCAAGCCAAGGGGCATACCGATGCTGGACTTGGAAGAGGTGCGCTTGACGGTGGATGAACGCGAAGCGATTCGACTCTCGGACTTGCTGGGGCTGTCCCATGAAGAGTCGGGACGCCGAATGGGCGTTTCGCGTGCCACCTTTGGAAGGATTATCCAAAGGGCGCGCAATGCTATGGCCGATGCCATTATCAATGGCAAGGCGATCAATGTGGAGGGCGGCAGCTATAAGCTCGTCGAGCCCCCTCGAACATTCACCTGCCTTCAGTGCCGCCGGCGCTGGGAGGAGCCCTGTGGGACCGGTCGGCCGGCCGGGTGCCCGCAATGCGGCAGCGAAGATTTTCGTAGGGAAAAGCCCCTGGAAGAGAATCGGATACCAAGCCCGTAATCCCAATCTTGCATGACCATCCACAGCGCGAAAACGAAACCACACCGACGGCAGCGCGGGCAGGCTGCCGGATAGGCCGATTAAAGGAGATCGAAATACATGACAAAAATATTGGACAAAGTTCCGGATCCGTCCAAGAGGAAGAATCCCCAAGCGGAACAGGATGCCAAGATCGACAGCGCCCTTGGAAAAATTAAAAACAAATTTTTGGTCATGAGCGGGAAGGGCGGGGTCGGCAAAACCAGCACCGCCGTCAATCTATCCATTGCCTTGGCCAACAGGGGCTTGAGGGTGGGCATCATGGATGTCGACCTTCATGGACCGGACGTGCCCCGCATGCTGGGGTTGAAAGGTACCCTGGACGTTGCGCCCAACGGCAAGCTGAACCCGGCCCGTTTTTCGGATAACCTCAAAGCGGTGTCGGTCGAGTCGCTTATGGCCAGCAAAGACGAAGCGGTCATCTGGCGCGGCCCGCTCAAATATTCGGCCATCCAACAGTTCATCGGTGATGTCGACTGGGGGGAGCTTGATTTTCTGGTTATCGACGCCCCGCCCGGTACCGGCGACGAACCGTTGACGGTTGCGCAGATTGTGAAAGATGCCAAAGCCGTCATCGTGACCACCCCCCAGGAGGTCGCCCTTGCTGACGTCCGCAAATCGATCAGCTTCTGCAAGCGCGTCAATATGGAAATTTTCGGTATCATAGAGAATATGAGCGGTCTGACCTGCCCGCATTGCGACAAGATTATCGAGCTGTTCGGTTCCGGCGGCGGGGAGAGAACCGCCGTGCAGTTCGGCCTCCATTTCCTGGGCCGGATTCCCATCGATCCCAATGTGGTTTTGTGCGGGGATTCGGGCACATGCTTCCGCGAAGCCCATGCGGACTCGGGCGTCACCCGTGCGTTCGATGCCATTGCCGAAAAGATGGCCCAGTTCGTTTGACGCCGGCGTCGAGGGAGTCCACAAACAAACCCGGCACCACTCAATCGGTTACTTCCGGCACCGGCGGGTCGGTGCCGGATTGCAACCGCATCCCCGACTAACTTATTCGCCCGATGCGGCGGGAGGGCATTCCGGCCCCCGGGTGACTTCTTACCGAATTTAGACGGTTCCTGTTGGCCGTTTTCCCACCAGGGTCTATTTGGACACTACCCCCCGTCGGATAGACGTATCAATCAGGAATAACGATCGATTCATCCTTAAGTTTTTCCATCTTCGACCGATAACAATCCAGAGGTCGCCGCCGTAAATGATTCGGGATGTTGCCGGCAGCCGATAATCCCCAGAAATCGATCAGGGAGAAGTCAATGGGATCCAAGGACGCCATCGGCCAGGTTATCGACAATTTTGACAGATTACCCACACTGCCGGGTGTGGCCATCAAGATCCTGGAGGCCGTAAAGGACAAAAAAAGCGGGTTGAAGGAACTGGCGGACATCCTTTCCACCGATCCACCGCTGAGCGCAGAGGTTCTCCGTCTGATAAACTCCCCTTACTATGGGTTGAATTCCCGGATTACCTCCGTCAACCACGCCGTCAGCCTCCTTGGCGCAACGACCGTCAAGAATCTGGCCTTGAGCTTTTCGGTGATCAAATGCTTTCAGACCGACAATGGTGAGGGGTTCGATTACGCTCAGTACTGGAAAGATTCTCTTTTCAGTGCCGTGACCATGAAGCTGATAACTGGAAAATTAGATCGCCAATTGGCCGATGACGCTTTTTTCCTGGGGCTGCTGCATGATATCGGCATCCTGACCCTCAACCAGTGCATGCCAGATCAATACAACCTGGTGCTGGCAGAAATGGACAAGAAACAGGTGTCCTATCAGGATGCGGAAAGCCAGGTGTTCGGCTACACGCACATGGAGATCGGCAGCTTGCTGGTAAAAAAATGGGGCCTGCCGGATACTTTTTTTCAGTCGATAGCCCACCACCACCATCCTGCCAGACTGAAAAGCGGTCAGCAGGACGTCGTCCTGCTGACGCAATTGCTTCATTTGACGTCGCTGCTGGTCGATTTTGTCGACAAGCCCGACAAGGCCTTTTATCTCGGCCTGATTGAGCACTATGTCAAAGAGTATGGATTCGAGGACCAGTTTCAATTGGAACCAATGTTAGAGGAGGTGGGTCGCCTCACGGAGGCGGTTTATCCGGTCTTCGAATTGAAGATCGAATCCGAGACCGGTTATCTCGATATGATCGAAACCGCCAGAAAAGAATTGATCCACTTGTCTTCCGATTTTCTGAGCCGGTTGATCGAACAGGACAAGCGCATCGAGGTGTTGAACGAAAGGGCAACCCATGACGGCCTGACGAAATTGACCAACTACCAGAGATTTCAAGAAGTCCTCGATGAGGAAATGTACCGCGCCAAGCGGTATAAGATGCCCCTAACTCTCCTCATGGCCGATCTCGACCATTTCAAAAAGATCAACGACACGTTCGGCCACCTGGCCGGGGATTACATCCTGAGAGAAGTGTCGAATCTGCTGCAGAAGTCGATGCGAAAATCAGATATGGTCGCCCGCTATGGCGGAGAAGAGTTTGCCGTTCTGCTGCCGGAGACACCCCAGGAAGGCGCCCACATATTGGCCGAGCGCCTGCGTGAAAGATTGGCATCCATGGAATTCACCTATGGCGAACAAACCATCTTTGTCACCATGAGCATCGGGATTGCGGCCTTTTCGGCGAAAACCGACTCATCCAATGCGGACCTGGTCAAGAAGGCCGACAGGGCTTTGTATCGCGCCAAGGAATCCGGTCGCAATAAGTGCTGCCTGCACTCCAAGTGATGGTTTCTTCAGCTCGGGTGATTGTTCACGCCATCATTCGCCCGCCTGTCGTCTTCAACATGCATCCGTCTTTGATTCAGAACGTCATTGAGATGTCGCCGCTCATCATTCCCTTTCCGCTCGACGGCGCCGAGAAGGCGAGGCCGACCTTGCCAAGGGAATGTCCCCGGCCGTCAAGTTCACGGGAAAGTGGCATTAGCCACGAATCACCCGGATCGCTGAACAGTCCGACGCCTGCCGCAATCTGACGCATCCCCCTACCATCTTTTGAGAAGAAAATTCTTTTGAGTCCCCGTTGTTTTCAAAATTATTTTTGTGTATGGTGGCACCGGGAATGAACGCCGAACAGCCACCGGAGAAGGTATGATCCATTCGCAGACCGGAAAGATTGCCGAAGACTTCTACCTGCTGGGTCATCCCGTCATACCGGTGTATCTTTTAGACGGACCGTTACCGGTGATTTTCGATGCCGGTCTCGCCATGCTCGGAAATTTCTACCTGTCTGAGATCGAAAGGGTACTGGGGGAACGGACGCCGGCTTATTGTCTGCTCACCCATGCCCACTTCGACCATTGCGGGGCGGTTGCCGCCTTTAAACGGCGATACCCACGGATGCAGGTTTTGGCTGCGGGAAAAGCGAGTGGCATCCTGCAGCGTTCGAGCGCCGTCGATCGGATTGTTGAACTGAATGCGGCGGCCGAACCCTTGTTGAGGCAAATCGGCATTCCCTATGACAACGACCAGCGGTTTGAACCATTCGAGGTGGATCGAATTGCGCGAGGCGGTGATCGCGTGAAGGTCTCGGCCGGATGCGCGGTCGATGTGATTGAAAGCCCCGGGCACACTTGGGATTGTCTCAGCTACCGGATAGCCGGAAAAAACATCCTGCTTTCATCCGAAGCGGCCGGCCAACCCGACCGCAGCGGTGTCATCATAACGGACTGCCTGGCCGATTACGATCGCTACCTCGAGTCGTTGCTGAAGCTCAAAATACTGGAGCCGGACTACTTGTGCCTGGGACACCTCTTTGTCTACAGCGGTGCCGATACGGCCGCATATTTGGCGGATGCCCATCGTGCATGCCTTGATTTCAGGCAGACGGTTGATACCCTCGCGGCGGAGTCGGGAGGGCAGTTGGCGCCTATCGTTCAGGGAATAAAAACTGTCGAGTACGATAAGAACCCGGGACCCAAGCAACCCGAACCGGCCTACCTGATCAACCTGGAGGCCAGGATCAAGGCGGTCCTGAAGGCTGGTCAACCGCTTCCGGCTGAATAAACGGAGAATATGGATACCCCTATCGACCTGACCACCAGCATCGGCGGTGTCCGGCTTCGCAACCCGGTGATGACCGCTTCCGGCACCTTCGGATATGCCCGGGAGTTCGAAACTTATGTGGACTTGGACCGGCTTGGTGGCATCGTCGTCAAGGGATTGTCTTTGGCGCCGAGCAAGGGGAACCGGCCGCCCCGCATCGTCGAGACCGCCTGCGGCATGCTGAACGCCATCGGGCTTGAAAATGTCGGCATCGAGTCGTTCATTGCCGATAAACTGCCCTTTCTCGAAGGGTTGTCGACACCCATATTTGCCAATATATACGGCCGGAGCGTCGATGAATATGCGGCATTGGCAGAGCGACTCCAGAATGTCGATGGCGTTGCCGGTATCGAAGTCAATATTTCCTGTCCCAATGTAAAAGCCGGCGGTGTCGCGTTCGGCGTCGATCCGGATGCAGCCGGCCACGTCGTCAGTACCATCAGGGGTCAAACGTCTAAAACCCTGATCGTCAAACTCTCGCCGAACGTCACCGACATTGCGGCCATTGCCCGCCGCGTCGTGGAAGAAGGCGCCGACGCCCTGTCGCTGATAAACACCATCACCGGTATGGCCGTCGACGTGGACCGACGCCGTCCCGTGTTGGCCAACGTCACCGGCGGGCTCTCCGGACCGGCGATCAAGCCGGTCGCCTTGCGCATGGTCTGGCAGGTCTGCCAAGCGGTCGATGTTCCCGTCATCGGCATCGGAGGAATCATCTCTGCGCGTGACGCCCTGGAGTTTCTGATCGTCGGGGCGACTGCCGTTCAGGTGGGGACGGCCAATTTTATCAATCCGCGATCCACCATCGACATCCTGACCGGTATCGAGGACTACCTCAAGGAGAACGGGATCGAGCGGCTATCGGATTTGATTGGCAGTCTGGAAGTCTGAGGACGGCTAGACCGGTTTAGCCGGTTGGCCGGTTGAGTTGGACGAAAGATGAAGTACTGAGACCACTTATTAACGGAAACGGATCAGCGAATAGCGCAGCCGGTTTGCCGGGTTGGAATCGACGAATCTGGCAACCGGCTAAACCGGGCAACCTAACAGGGAGGAAGGCGTGAAGACAATCATAGCGATAGCCTTGTTCACAGCGTTGATAATGGCTGGGCCGATTGGGGCCGAGGAGCTGCAGGTCGGATTGCCGGCCTCGGATTGGGCCTTCGAGGACTCAACCGGGAAGAGCTACAGTATGGCGGCCTGGGCGGGAAAAGTCTTGCTGATCAATTACGTCGATCCGGATGAATCGGATCTGAACGAGCACTTCACGGACGCCATGAAGAAGGCTAAGGACGAAGGGCGGCTGAAAGACGAGAGCTACAAGGGAATCGGCATTGCCGACTGCGCGGCCACCTGGAAACCCAACTTCGCCATCCGGGCAATAGCGGGAAAAAAGGCCAAGAAGTACAACACCACCATCCTGTTCGACTACGATGCATCCCTGCGGAACGCCTGGGGGCTCCAGAAAGACACCGCCAATGCCGTTTTGCTCGACAAAAAACGCGTGTGCCGCGCCATCATCCGGGGCAGGGTGCCGGACGAGAAGGTTGATGGACTGGTGCAACTGGCCGTCGATCTCCAATCCGAGTGAAAGGTTAAGACCTGTCATGCGAGCTGACGAAAACCGGAATGACAACCAAGGGTATAGCCCATGATGACAAGAAGAAAGTATGGTGTACTTGTTTTCGTTTTTGTCATTCTGTTTTATGGGCTGCCGGTGTGTTCCCAGGAATCTGAAACGGCTTTACGGGTCGGTATCAGCCCGTTTTCACCATTTGTAACGATTTCCGAGGAGGGGGTGCCCGGCGGTTTCGCCATCGATTCCTGGAAGAAACTGGCCGAAATGCTGGGAAAGAAATACGAATTTGTCGAGTGCACCGGCGTGTACGATAAACTGCAGAAACTGGCCGGGGGCCGGATCGATGTGGCCATTGGTGGTATCACCATTACCGAGGAAAGGGAAACCCAGTTCGATTTCACCCAGCCGACTTTCCGATCGGGGCTGGACATCCTGGTTCGCTCCGATAGAGAAGCCGGTTTTTTCACCCTCGTGACCACTTTGTTCGAAAAAAATAAACGCCTCGTTTTCCTCGTTCTCATTGTGTTGGTCGTTATTTCAGGGCACATCATCTGGCTGGCGGAACGAAGCACGTCAAAATGGCCCACCAGTTTTCACCGCAAATACATTCCCGGCGTATTGGACGGTATGTATTGGGCCCTTGTCACCGCCAGTACGGTCGGCTATGGTGATTTTGTCCCCAAAAAGTGGATTGGCAAAGTGCTGAGCTGCCTCTTGATCATCCTTTTTCTGCCGCTGTTCGGTTTTTTGATAGCCTCCCTGTCTTCCGATTTGACCCTCTATAATCTCAGGGTCAACATTCAGGGACCGGAAGACCTGGCCGGCAAACAGGTGGGAGTCATCAAGGGGACGACCAGTGAAGCGTTCATGCGGGAAAGACCGTCGATTCTTTTCAGCTTTGACAGCGCCGACCAGATGTACGAGGCCCTTCTGGTTGGAGCCATCGATGCCGTGGTTTATGATGCACCGGTATTGAGGTATTATGCCATCACGGCCGGCAAGGGCAAAGTTGAAGTTGTCGGAAAGCTTTTCAACCTGCAGTATTATGGGATGGCTGTCAAAGAAGGCAGCCCGCTGCGGGAGGAGATCAATCGTAACCTGCTGGCAATCGTAGAGTCGGGCGTTTATACATCGGTTATTGAAAAATGGTTCGGAAAAGGGTACAGCCCCTGATGCAAGGATTTTTCCACCCATCCGCTCGGGGGGGACCGAAAACCGGCGGTCGATTCCGCGCTGGTGGAGGGAAAGAGTTACTCTTTGGATCCGGGATATTGTCAAAAACGGTGTAACCGATTGAACAGGAGTGAGAATATGAAACAGGTCCCCAAGGTATTTATCGTGGATGACGAAGAAAGAATGTGCCAAAGTTTGGAAGCCATCATGCGCAATGCCGGTTATGAGGCATCTTCCAGCACATCCGGTGTTTCCGCGCTGAAGAATATCGAGCAGGACCGGCCGGACATATTCCTGCTCGATGTTCACATTCCCGACCTCGATGGTTTCAGCCTTTTGGATCGGATCCGGGAGGAGCGGCCGGATGCACCGGTGGTGATGATCACCGGTGATTCGACGGTTGAGTCAGCGGTCAAGGCCCTGCGCCTGGGGGCATATGATTATTTGAAGAAGCCCTTCGAACCCGAGGAGCTGCTCAATACGGTTGACAACGCCTTGAACCAGAAAGTGCTCCGCGCCAGGAACCGGGTCCTGAACAGCCGGCTCAGCCTATCGGAACGGCGCTTTCGCTTCCTGCTCAGAACCACGCCCGATATGGTCTACACCCTCGATCCCGACGGCCGTTTCAAATTCATCAACACGGGCGCCGAACGCCTGTTCGGCTACCGGCCGGCTGATCTGGTCGGGAAGCACTTTGAAACGGTATTGTATCGAGACGACATCGCCAACGCCCAATGGCGGTTCAATGAGAGGCGAACCGGCAGCCGGGCTACCTCCGGATTCGAATTGCGGTTGAAGCCGGGACCGCTCAAAGAAGGCAACGGCCCCAACGGGCACTATGCCGTCGTCGAATTGAACGCCACCGGGGTCTATCGCAAGGGGAGCAACGCGGTGATTCACGTCGGAACCTATGGCATCGTTCGCGACATGACCCGCCGCCGGGTGCTGGAACAAGAAATGCTGCAGGCCCAGAACATCGATACGCTCAACAAGCTAGCGGGGTGCATCGCTCTCGATTTGAACAACCTATTGTCGGCCACCCAGGTCATGGCCTCAGTGGTCAGCCACAGAATGCCGCCCGACAATCCTTTTCTGGAACAGATCAAGACCATCGAACACTACATCCAAAGCAGCTCCGATTTATCGCATCAGCTTTTCTGGCTGGCCAAAGGGGAAAAGCTCGAGATTCAGAACGTCGGCGTCAATTCCTTGAGCCGCAAGGTGACTCTGCGCTTAAAAGCCGCGGAGGCAAAGGAAGTCAACGTGGCCGGGGATTTCAACAAGTGGGATTCGGCGGCCAACCCCATGGCCAAAGACGACGAGGGGCGCTGGAAGACCACGCTGAGGCTTCCCCCCGGGCGCTACGAGTTCAAGTTTCTGGTTGATGGTATATGGCGTGAATGTTCCGATAACGAATTCACCGTGCCCAACGAGTTCGGGACATTGAACAATGTCCTGGTGGTGTCCACGAACTGATTTCTTTTGCCCGGACAGTGAATCGCCGATGGCAGGGAGACGCATCAGGGCGGTACTCATCGGCGGTGCAACCCTCATTTAGGGAAGCACCTTAACGATGTCCCGGTATTCACCCTCGGTGAACGCTCGAAACGTTTCGGTGCGTATGGCGCCCTTCGACCCGATAGCCAAAGAGATCTTTGCGACTGTAGCATCGTCCGGCGCTTCTGCAATGACGACAATATCATACCGTCCGGTAACAAGGAAAAACTGCTTCATCTCCGCGCCCATGGCCTTGAAAAGCTGTTTGGCCGCATCGAGTCTGGACGGGCTCTCCTTAATGGACTCGATACCTTTCTGGGTGTAGTTGATCAAGATGATGTAAGTTGCCATGCCTCGACCTCCTTTCTCCATTTATGCCCTGATAGGCCTCCCTGAATTTGATATGATGATTTTGAACCGACGATGGTTGTCGTCCCGATCCTTCCGGTTCGGCGAAGGTATTCCCGCTTTTCTCTTGACGGGCATACCGTTCAGAACCGAACATCCAGTGTCTCGTCATATGGTACCGGTTAACATGTCGGTATTCAGGTTTTTTAATCACACCGCCACGGCCGTCGGTTCGGTGACCGGGTTGGCCTTGAGGTATTCCAGCCGGTTGAGGCCGTTGACGTAGGCCTTGGCGCTGGCGGTGATGATGTCCGGGTCGGCGCCCTTGCCCAGGGCCACCAGGCCGTTTTCACGCAGGCGGACGGTCACTTCGCCCTGGGCGTCGGTGCCGCCGGTCAGGGCCCTGACCGTAAAGCGCAGCAGTTCGGAGTCGGTGCCGGTCAGCTTGGCGATGGTGTTGAAGGCCGCGTCGATGGGCCCGTTGCCGTAGCCGGCCCCCTTGACGCTGCGGCCGTTGACCGTCAGCTTGACGCTGGCCATGGGCAGCACCGTTGTGCCGCAGGTCACATGCAGGTACTCCAGGCGGAAGATGTCCTTGGTCCGCAGTATCCCTTCGGTGACCAGCACTTCCAGATCCTCGTCCACCACGTGTTTCTTCTTGTCGGCCAGTTCCTTGAATTTGGTGAAGATCAGGTTCAGTTCTTCGTCCGCCAGATCGTAGCCCAGGTCTTTCAGGTGATCCCGCAGGGCATGGCGGCCGGAGTGCTTGCCCAGCACCAGCTTGTTGGCGCTCAGGCCGATGGTTTCCGGCCGCATGATCTCGTAGGTCATGGGGTTTTTGAGGACGCCGTCCTGGTGGATTCCGGCCTCGTGGGCAAAGGCGTTGGCCCCGACGATGGCCTTGTTGGGCTGAACGATGATGCCGGTGATCATGCTCACCAGACGGCTGGTCGGGTGGATGAACTCGGTCCGGATGTTGGTGCTGAGCGGCAGATAGTTGCTGCGGGTGTGCAGCGCCATGACGACCTCTTCCAGGGAGGTGTTGCCGGCGCGCTCGCCGATGCCGTTGATGGTCACCTCGGCCTGCCGGGCACCGGCCCGGATGGCCGCGATGGTGTTGGCCGTGGCCAGGCCGAGATCGTTGTGGCAGTGCACGCTCAAAACGGCCTTGCCGATGTTGGGCGTGTGGCCGATAATGTAGCGGACCAGTTCGGCGAACTCTTCCGGCATGGCGTAGCCGACGGTGTCGGGCAGGTTGACGGTGGTGGCGCCGGCGTCGATGACCGCTTCGAACACCCGGCACAGGTAATCGCGGTCGCTGCGTGAGCCGTCTTCGGCTGAAAACTCGACGTTGTCGGTGAAGGACTTGGCATATTTCACGGCATCCACGGCCCGCTCGACGACCTCGTCCCGGGTCATTTTGAGCTTGTATTTGAGATGGATGTCGGAGGTGGCGATAAACGTGTGGATGCGGGGTTTGGCCGCATGTTGGATGGCCTTCCAGGCGCGGTCGATATCGGACCGCGAGGTCCGGGCCAACCCGGCGACCTCGGTTTTTTTCAAACGGCCGGCAATCTGGGCCACCGCCTCTAAATCGCCGTCGGAGGCCGCCGGAAATCCGGCTTCCAGGACATCGACCCCCAGTTTTTCCAACTGGATCGCCAGGCGCAGCTTTTCGGCCGCATTCATGCTGGCGCCGGGTGACTGTTCGCCGTCTCTCAATGTGGTGTCAAATATAATGACTCTGTCGTTCGCGCTCATATCTTTTCTCCTTCTCGTCGAAGTGCCGGGTGATCATCGCTGGACGTGCACACCTTCGTTTGGGGTTCATAAGGGCGGATGAGAAAAAATATGGCCGAGCACGGGCCGCAGGACGCGGTCGGCGATCTGTCCTGCGGCGTGGGCACCTTCATTCATTATACGATTCCTGTTCATTTTGATGGATCTCGCATTTCAGTCCGACGGGGCTAAGCTGTTTTCATGCCCGCAACCTGCCGGGCGGTGTCGATGGTTTCCGCTTCGGTTTGACCGTCATTCGCATTGGCGAGTTTGTACTGGAAGCTGTCGGCCAGGGCCTGCCAGCTGGCCTCGATGATGTCTTCGGAGACACCGATGGTGCTCCACAGATCGTCCCGGTCCCGTGACTCGATGAAGACCCGGACTTTGGCCGCCGTCCCATCGCGGCCGTCGATGACGCGCACCTTGAAGTCGACCAGCCGCATGGCGTCCAGATCCGGGTAAAAGCGGTCGAGCGCCTTACGCAGGGCATTGTCGAGGGCGCTGACCGGACCGCGTCCTTCGGCCGCGGTGATCTCCTGCCGCCCGTCGACGGATATCTTGATCGTTGCGTGAGCGCTACAGGGAAGGTCCTGGTCTTTCTCGATGGTGACCCGGAACGATTCCAGTTCGAAATAGGGTTTGAACTGTTCGGTGAACTTCTCCAACAGGATCTTGAACGAGCCGTCGGCGACGTCGAACTGATACCCCTGATCCTCCAGGTCCTTGATCCGGCTGACGATCTGGCGACTGTCGCTTCCATTCACGTTCAGGTCGATGCCGAGTTCTTTGGCCTTGTAGACCACGTTGCTTTTGCCCGATAGGTCGGAGACCAGCACACGCCGGTGGTTGCCCACCAGGGCGGGGTCTATGTGCTCGTAGGCCCGCGGCGACTTCATGATGGCGCTCACATGGATGCCTCCCTTGTGGGCGAAAGCGCTCTTGCCCACGAAGGGGCGGGTGTTGAGCGGGACCAGGTTGGCGGTTTCGCTGACGAAGCGGCACATGGATTTGAGCTTGGCGAGGTTTTCCGACGCCATACAGGTCAAATTCATCTTGAGGCTCAGGATCGGGATGATCGAAGTCAGGTCGGCGTTGCCGCACCGTTCGCCATAGCCATTGATGGTACCCTGCACCATTGTTGCTCCGGCGCGGACGGCGATGATGGTGTTGGCCACCGCCAGGCCGCAGTCGTTGTGGGTGTGGATGCCGATCGTTACCGGAGAGGTGTCCCCTGCAGCCTCCTGACGGGCATGCACGGCCTCGATAACAAAACGGGTGGCCGTGTCGATGTCAAAGGGGAGGGTGCCGCCGTTGGTGTCGCAGAGCACCAGGGCGTCTGCTCCGGCATCCAGGGCGGCATACAGGGTTTCCATGGCGTAATCGGAATTTTCCTTGTAGCCGTCGAAAAAATGCTCGGCATCGTAAATCACCTCGCGCCCCTGGCTTTTCAGGCAAGCGACGGTATCGCCGATCATGGCCAGGTTTTCATCGAGGGTGTTGTCCATAATCTTTTCGACGTGCAGGTCCCAGGTTTTGCCGAATATGGTGACCACCGGCGTGCCGCTTTCGATCAGGGCCGTCACGTTGGCGTCGTCCCGCGGCGCGATGCCGGGCCGGCGGGTCGAGCCGAAAGCCGTGAGGCGGGCATTGCGGAAATCGACCGATGCGGCAAGTTCGAAAAATTGTTTATCCCTGGGGTTCGATCCGGGCCAGCCGCCCTCGATATAATGAATGCCGATATCGTCGAGCCGCTTGGCGATCTTCAATTTCTCCTCGGCGGAAAAATTGATGTTCTCTCCCTGGGTGCCGTCACGCAGGGTGGTGTCGTACAAGAGTATCGGGGCCATGACAAACTCCATTGTTTTATGGTTCGCCGACAACCGGCATGCGGGTCTTAATCGCGCCTGTTTTCCGGCCGCAGGGAACGCACGGCAGCGCCGGCCCGCCACATTTCAGATTCGTGGATGGCATCCAGTTCCTTTTGCAGGCGTTCTCTGTAGTCCGCAGCGCTGTTGACTTCGAGCACGCGCCGGGTTTCCTTGCCGGTCACGACGTTGTCGTAGAGCTCATCGAACACGGGGGCTACCGCATCCCGGAACCGGGGCGCCCAATCCAGGGCACCGCGCTGGGCCGTGGTGCTGCAGTTGCCGAACATCCAGTCCATGCCGTTTTCGGCTACCAGGCGGATCAGGCTTTGGGTCAGCTCCTCGACGGTTTCATTGAAGGCCTCGCTGGGGCTGTGCCCGTGTTTACGCAGCAGATTGTACTGGGCTTCCATCGTACCGGCCAGACAGCCCATCAGTACGCCGCGTTCGCCGGTCAGGTCGCTGTAAACCTCTTTCTCGAAGGTGGTCGGGAAAAGATAGCCGGAACCGATGGCGATCCCCAGGGCCAGAGCCCGCTCCTTGGCCCGGCCGGTATGGTCCTGATGAATGGCATAACTGGAGTTGATGCCGCTGCCGTCGAGAAAATTGGTGCGCACGGTGCGGCCTGAGCCTTTGGGGGCCACAAGGATGACGTCCACATTGTCGGGTGCAACGATGCTCGTCTGATCTTTATAGACGATGGAAAACCCGTGAGAGAAACAGAGTGCATCACCCGGGTTCAGGCAGGCTTTGATCTTTTTCCAGGTCTGCATCTGTCCGGCATCGGAGAGAAGAAACTGGACCACTGTGCCCATACGGCCCGCTTCTTCCAGCGGAAACAGTGTTTCGCCGGGGACAAAGCCGTCGGCCACCGCCCGTTTCCAAGAGTTGCTGTTTTCCCGCTGGCCCACAATCACCCGGATGCCGTTATCCCTCATATTCAGGGCCTGACCCGGGCCTTGGACGCCGTAACCGAGAACGGCGATGGTTTCGTCTTTCAGAACTTCCCGGGCCTTCTGGAGAGAGAACTCGTCGGAAGTCGTCACTTCTTCCACGATGCCGCCAAAATCAATCTGTGCCATTTTACCACCTTTGCTGAGTTGTTTGATATGTTTAAAATCGAAAATTGTATGAGAACCTAAGACGAAGAAGACATTTAACCCACCGGTCCATGTGCAGCGTACCTTGAGCTGTTCAATGCGGCTCCCGGATCAAGGCGAGGGGGCCGGTCCTGGCAATCTTTTTAATCCCCATCGGCTTCAGCAGGTTGAGGAGCGCCGTTATCTTTCCTTCGTCACCGGTCACTTCGATGATGTAGTGTTCCAGGCCGACATCGATGACCTTGCAGCGGAAGATGTCGACGATCCGCAGGATTTCCGCCCGGTTTTCGGACTTGGCTTTGACGCAGATAAGGGCCATTTCGCGCTTCACGGCTTCGGGCCCGGTGACATCGCGGATTTTGATGACGTTGATCAGTTTGTTCAGCTGCTTTTCGATCTGTTCCAGAACGAGTTTGTCGGCCTTGGTCAAAATCGTGATGCGCGATACTTTCGGGTCCATGGTTTCGGCCACCACCAGGCTGTCGATGTTGAAACCGCGTCCGCTGAACAAACCGACCACCCGCGAGAGCACTCCGGGCTCGTTGTCGACCAGCATGGTGAAAACGTGTTTTTCTTCTTTCATATCCCTCCCCTGTCAGACGAGCAGCATTTCCGTTATGGGCGCTCCCGCCGGAACCATCGGGTAGACGCTCTCTTCCTTTTCGACCACGAAGTCCATGATGACCGGCCTGGAGATAGCGAGCCCTTCTTTGAGTACTTTTTCAACTTCTTCGGGATGCTTCGCCCGCAGGCCGACCGCGCCGAAGGCTTCGGCCAATTTGACGAAATCCGGTGCGTGATCCATGCAGGTGCAGGCGTAACGCTTGTCATAGAAGAGTTCCTGCCACTGGCGCACCATGCCCAGGTAGCCGTTGTTCAAGATGACGATCTTCACCGGCAGACAATTTTGGACGGCCGTAGCCATCTCCTGGATATTCATCTGGATGCTGCCGTCTCCGGCCACGTCGACCACCAGCCTGTCGGGGCAGGCCATTTGGGCACCGATGGCGGCCGGCAGGCCGAAGCCCATGCATCCCAACCCCCCTGATGTGATGAAGTGATTCGGTTGGTCGAAGTGATAATACTGGGCCGCCCACATCTGGTTCTGTCCGACCTCGGTGGTGATGATGGCTTTGCCTTCGGTCAATTCATAGAGTTTTTCGACCACGAATTGGGGCTTGATGGTGTCTTTCTGCTCGTAGGCCAATGGTTTGGTGCTTTTCCATTCGGCAATCCTGTCCAGCCACGGTTGTCGACGGTTGTCCAAGTCTTTCAGCTCCGTGCTCTCGATCATGCGGTTCAGATACTCCAAGCTTTTCTTGCAGTCGCCGACAACCGGAACGGTCACGGGTATATTCTTGCGGATAGAGGTGGGATCGATATCGATATGCACGATTCGGGCGTGCGGGGCAAAGGCATCGATTTTACCGGTCACCCGGTCGTCGAAGCGGACCCCGATGGCGATCAGCAAATCGCAGGCGCCGACGCTCATGTTGGCCCGATACGTGCCGTGCATGCCGATCATCCCCAGCCACAACTGATCGGTGCCCGGATAGCCGCCGAGCCCCATCAACGAGGTCGTGACAGGCATTCTCGTTTTGCGTGCGAAAGCCGTCAGTTCGTTCGCAGCCTTTGAAAGGATGACACCGCCGCCGGCAAAAATCACCGGTCTTTCGGCCTTTTCAATCAAATCGACGACTTTTTTAAGCTGTTTCTTGTTGGGCTCGTAGGTCGGGTGGTAAGACTTGAGGTGGACCGGCGTTTGCCGATCATAATTCGTGCGGGAGTTGACGATGTCTTTGGGAAGATCGATCAACACGGGGCCAGGTCGCCCTGAGCTGGCGATGTGAAATGCTTCCCTGACGATTCGGGCCAGATCGTCGACATGCTTGACGAGATAATTGTGCTTGGTGCACGGACGGGTGATACCGACGATATCGACCTCCTGGAATGCGTCGTTGCCGATCAAATGGGTGGGGACCTGCCCGCTGATGATCACGATCGGAATGGAGTCCATGTAAGAGGAGGCGATACCGGTGACGGTGTTCGTGGCTCCTGGCCCGGAGGTCACCAGGCAAACGCCGACCGTACCGGAAGCCCGGGCGTAACCGTCGGCCGCGTGCACGGCCCCTTGTTCGTGGCGCACCAAAATATGACGAATATCGGTTTTCGCCAATTCGTCGTAAATGTCGATCACTGCGCCGCCGGGGTATCCGAAAATCGTTTTTACCCCTTCTTCCTGCAACACATTCATCAATATCTGGGCTCCGGTCAATTCCATGGCGGTTTGTTTCCTTTCCAGACGGCATCGGCCATCCGAACCACGGGTGCGGGTTCGAGATGGAGAAGATATGAAAAAAAAATCCGTTATCGCCTTTGGGCTGATAACGGATTTTGGTGTTTTACGGTTTGCCTACGCTGCCATTATCAACCCTCTGTCCCCGCAGCAGAGAATAATTCCCGCTACGAGGATAATAATAAGGCTAATGAGGCTGTAAATGGGACGCGTGAACATTGTCGAATCCAGTCAATGGTAATTCAGGCAAACCTATCAGCCGTATGAATGGTTTGTCAATATGTTTTGTTTGATCCCGCAGAAATCAATTCTCAGATGATCGATAGGCATCACCCTCCGCCGACTCTTCACGGTGCTGGCAACCGTCGGTGAGACAGGCGAGGAAGGTGCCGTCCTTTTTCGTGCTTTTCTCGACCATGAAAACGGCACCGCACTGGGGGCACGCTTTGGCCACCGGCTTGTTCCAGGTGGCAAAGTCACAGGAGGGAAAGCGGTTGCAGCCGAAAAAGACCTTGCCCCGTTTGGAGTTTTTCTCGACGAGTTCACCATCGCAGTCTTGGGCCGGGCAAGGGACGCCGGTGGGACTTGCGAGGCCGTTGGCGTTGAGTGAAAGGGTGTTCTTGCAATCCGGATACCCGCTGCAGGCCATAAACTCGCCGTAGCGCCCCCGTTTTATGACCATGGGGCGGCCGCATTTCTCGCAGGTCTTATCGGTCGTTTCTTCGGAGGACGGTTCGACGGCCTGTATCTGGCCTTTTTCGTCCCGGACATAATCCCGTGAGTAAGTGCACTCCGGATAGCCGCTGCACGCCAGAAAATGCCCGTTTTTACCGACCTTTATGTGGAGCGTGCTGCTGCATTCCGGGCAGGTGAGATCGGTGGCGATACCGACCCCCTTGATACTGAGCATTTTTTCGCCGGCCACGTCCAATTTGGATTTGAACGGGCCGTAAAAATGCGTGAGGACTTGGAGGGAGCCGATCTCCGCTGATTCAATCCGATCGAGATTGTCTTCCATTCTTGCCGTGAATTCGACATCGAAGACCTCGGGGAAATTGGCTACCAGAAGATCGTTGACGATAAAGCCCAGTTCACTCGGGTGGAAATATCCCTTGAGCCAATCCACGTAACCTTTCTGCCGGATGGTGGCCAGAATGGTGGCGTAGGTGCTGGGCCGGCCGATGCCGTTCTCTTCAAGCTCCTTGACCAATGAGGCTTCGGAGAAGCGCGGGGGTGGCTGAGTGAAATGCTGTTTCGGTTCAATTCCCCGCACTTTCAACGCCATTCCGCCGGCGAGTTCGGGTAGGTTCAACTCCCTGCGCTCCCTGTCAGCGGCTTGCTCTTCGTCGGCGGAAAGGTATATCTTCATGAATCCTGGAAATTTGATGGTGGAACCGCTGGCGTTGAACAGATAATCGCCGGCTCGAATAGCGGCCGAGACGTTATTGATCAGGGCTTGCTGCATCTGGGACGCCACGAAGCGCTGCCAAATCAGGCGGTAGAGCGCCAGCTGGTCGGTGTTCAGAAACGGCGCCACATTGTCCGGAGTATTGTAGACCGAGGTCGGGCGAATGGCCTCATGGGCATCCTGAACTTTTTTCTTGTTTTTGAAGAAGCGTGGTTTATCGAGAGAATATTCCTTGCCGAACTGTTCACGGACAAGCTGAAGCGCTTCATTGGCCGCCTCTTTGGAGATGCGCGTGGAATCGGTGCGCATGTAGGTGATGAGGCCAACCGGTTCGCCCGGCCCCAACTCGATTCCTTCGTAGAGCTCTTGGGCGATGACCATCGTCTTCTTGGCTGAGAAGCGGAGTTTGCGGATCGCGTCCTGCTGCAGTTTGCTCGTGGTGAAAGGGGGCAGGGGGTTGCGTTTGGTGGTTTTTTTGTTGACGGCCTCGACGACGAACGGTTCACCGCCGAGTTCATCCAGAATTCGCTGTGCCGTCTCGCCGTCCGGTATGCTGATTTTTTTGCCTTTTTTCTTGACCAGTTTGGCCGTGAAAACAGGCGGGTTTCCGGCGTCGAGACTGGCCGTGATCGACCAGTATTCCTCGGTTTCAAAAGCCTGTATGGCGCGTTCTCTTTCACAGATGATCCGCAGGGCGACGGATTGAACCCGACCGGCGCTGAGTCCGCCCTTTACTTTGCGCCACAGCAGGGGGGAGACCTGATAGCCGACGATGCGGTCGAGAATACGTCGGGCCTGCTGGGCCTCGTACTTGTTGCGGTCGAGTTCGAGCGGTGTGGCTATGGCTTCCTTGATCGCGTTCTCGGTCAGTTCGTGAAAGAGTACCCGGAAAAATTTCCGGTCTTTCTTTTTCAAAATCTCTGCCGTGTGCCAGGCGATCGCTTCACCTTCCCGGTCCGGGTCAGGTGCCAAAAAGACCGCTTCGGTATTGCCGGCCGACCGCTTGAGTTCCTTGATGACCCGCTGCTTGCCGGGGATGCTGCGGTAATTCGGTTTGAAGCCGTTGTCGACGTCAATGCCCATCTCTTTTTGCGGCAGGTCTTTCAGGTGTCCGACAGTGGCGGCAATGTTGAAACGGTTACCCAGATATTTTTTGAGAGTCTTCACTTTCGTCGGTGACTCGACGATGAGCAGGGGTTTTGTCACTGCTTTACCTCATATGGTTGTTACACCCTCACCGGAGGTTCTCCGGGGGGTATCAATTCGAATCGACAGGTTCAAAGATTATGCTGAAACGGTTCATCGTCAACTAGAACGAACAGTTTGCCGGGAAGTTGCTCGACGATGCCTTTCAGTTCCAATGCCAGCAGGATGCTCGACAGTTTACCGGGCGCCAGAGCGGTTCTGCGGTTTAGGTCGTCGATATGAATGGGATAGGTGTCCAGATTTCCACAGACCATGGCCTCCTCCGGTGACAGATCGACAGCCTTCTTGGCCGGCAGGGAGCGGCCGGTGTTCGGCGTGTGGGTCACGAAGACGGCGCCGGCGATTTCTTCGAGGATATCCTGAACGTTTTCGACCAATTTGGCTCCTTGCTTGATCAGGGTATGGGTCCCCGTGCTTTTGAAAGACTGGACACTGCCGGGAACGGCGAATACTTCCCGGTTTTGCTCGGCTGCCAGTCTGGCGGTTATCAGGGAGCCGCTTTTCTTGGTGGCCTCCACGATCACCGTCCCGAAGGACATACCGCTGATGATCCGGTTGCGAACCGGAAAGTTGTGCGGTTCAGGTTCGGTTGCCATCGGAAATTCGGTGATGACGGCACCGTTGCCAACAATTCTATCGACGAGGTTGCGGTTCTGCGCCGGATAGATTCGATCGAGTCCGCTGCCGAGGACGGCAATCGTGCGGCCACCGCCTTCGAGGGCTCCTTGGTGGGCGGCGGTATCGATCCCGCGTGCCATTCCGCTGACCACCGTTAGGCCGCAGGCCGCCAGTTCGGCGCTCAAACGCCGGGCCACCGAAAGGCCATAGCGGGTGGCCATCCTGGATCCCACCATGGCGACGGCCTTTGTCAGTTTTTCCAGTCGGCCGTGCACATAAAGGAACGGGGGTGGGTCGGGTATTTGAATCAGAAGCTGGGGGTACTCCGGATCGTTCATGGTAACGATCCGGATATTTTTTTCCCTGACGCGGTGAATATCTTGTTTGACCCGCTCCGGCAGGCGATGGGATTTCATCCGGCCGATGAGTGACCGGCTCATTCCTTCGACAGCCTGCAGGTCGGCATCGGGCGCATTCAGGGCTTGATCCGGGGATCCGAAGCGGTCCAGAAGCCGTTTGAACAAGTGATTGCCGATACCTGGTACACTTTTAAGGAAAAACCAGGGTCGAATCTTATCCATCATACTAAAATTGTTGGCTCCCGGCGCGGCGAACCGATGTCCCTGCCTTCAAAGAAACGCCGCCGCCGATAGGCGTTTGACAGAGATCGAGCTGTATCAGGTTTTTTTTTTGTTCGATTGTTGCCACGCGAGCAGTATGGGACTGGCCACGTAGACCGAAGAGTACGTTCCGACAAGGATGCCGACCATCAGTGCGAAGGCGAAATCGTGGATGATGCCCCCACCGAAGAGAAACAGGGTAACCACCACGATCAAGGTCGTGAAAGAGGTCAAAATGGTTCGACTCAGGGTTTCGTTGACACTGCGGTTGATGATGAAATCAAGAGGCTGCTTGTGGTGCTTGCGCAGGTTTTCGCGGATCCGATCGAATACGATAATGGTATCGTTGAGCGAATACCCGATGATGGTCAGCAGGGCCGCGATAATCGGCAGGGTGAATTCCTTGTTGAATATGGAAAAAATTCCGACCGTGATCGTGACATCATGGATGAGGGCCACGATAGCCCCCATGGCATATTTGAGCTCGAGGAACCAGAACAGCAGCAGGGTGACTATCAGGGCGCCGGTGATCAGAAAGGGAACACTGACATCGAACAGTATGAATATATAGAGGGCAGCCGCCAGCGCAGCCGCCATAACGCCGCTGAGCATCCATTTGTGTTCGAACCGGCCGGAGATGTAAATGGTGATGAAGAGTAGGGCATAGAACATGGCCAGAAGGGCTTTTTCGCGTAGGTCCTTGCCGACCTGTGGGCCGACCATCTCGACCCGTCGGATGTCGACATCCACCCCTGTGGCCGATTTAAGCTGCTCCTGCAGGCGGGCGGTGAAGCCTTCGGAAACTTCACTGACGGCCTCGGTGCGCAGGAGCAATTCATTGTCGTCTTTTTCACCGAAGCGCTGAACCGTCGTCTTGTCCACTCCGCCTCCGGCCAGTCCGGATTTGACGGCATCAATGTCAACCGGGGAGGCAAACTTGACTTGAATTACGGTACCGCCGGCGAAGTCGACTCCGTATAACGGTCCGCCTTTGACCATGAGGGATCCGATACTGAGTAACAGCATGGCCAGGGAGATGATATAGGCCACTTTCCGTTTTCCGATAAAGTCGATGTTGACGTCTGGCTTGATGAACTGCATGGATGCAACCCCTCTTCACATTTATGGAAAGACGTTTGGGCGTTTGCCGAAAAGGTGCTCCGCTCGCCCGCAGTACCCGCATGCTGGTGTCAGATGCTCAGGCGTTTCATGTTGCGCTTAATGAGAAGGTAGTCGAAGATCTGACGGGTCATGATCAGTGCCGTAAACAGGCTGGCAATCACCCCCAGGCTCAAGGTCACGGCGAACCCTTTAACGGGGCCGGTGCCGAATTGAAAGAGAACCAGGGCGGCAATCAAGGTGGTGACGTTGGCGTCCAGGATGGTCAGGGTCGCCCTGTCGTAACCGGCGTCGACGGAGGCCCGGGGGGTTTTCCCAAGGTTGAGTTCTTCACGTATCCGTTCGAATATTAATACGTTGGCATCGACCGCCATGCCGATGGTCAGGATAATTCCGGCGATACCCGGCAGGGTGAGGGTCGCCTGGAAACCGGCCAGTCCTCCGCCGATCAAAACGATGTTCAGGAGCAGGGCAAAGTTGGCGATCAATCCGGATCCCTTGTAATAGATGGCCATGAAGAGAATGACCAGTATACCTCCGATGCACATGGATATCAGGCCCTGACGGATCGAGTCAGATCCGAGAGATGGACCCACGGTACGTTCTTCGAGAATTTTCACCGGCGCCGGCAAGGCGCCGGCACGCAGGGCTATGGAAAGATCGTTGGCTTCTTCCGCGCTGAAGCGCCCGGTGATTCGTGCTTGGCCGCCGGCTATCTTTTCCTGGATGACCGGGGCCGAATAGACCCGGTTGTCCAAAACAATGGCCAGGCGCTTTTTGACGTTTTCTTCGGTCATCTTCTCGAAGATTTGGGCCCCTTTTTTATCGAAGGAGATCGATACGTACGGTTCGTTGTACTGGCTGTCGATTTGTACCCGGGCGTCCGTCAACTGCGCGCCGGTTAGAAGGGTCCTCTTTTTCAGCAGGTAGGGCACTTGGCCGATACGCTGGCCGGTTTGAGGGTCCAGTTCATATTGATACAGGATTTCATCGTTGGTGGGTATGCTGCCCTTGAGGGCGGCATTGACGTCATTTTCCTCATCGACCAGTTTGAATTCCAGAAGAGCGGTTTTCCCGATCAAGGCCTTGGCCCTTTCGGTTTCCTTGACCCCGGGAAGCTGTACCAGGATCCGGTTGTCTCCCTGACGCCTGATGTCCGGTTCACTGACACCGAATTGGTCGATGCGGTTGCGAATGGTTTCAAGGGCCTGGCGGACCGCCATATCCTTGATGTTGTCCATTTCCGGCTGCGGTAGACCGATGGTGACGATGGTGGCGTCCCCCTCACTTTTGCGGGAGGTATCCAGGCCGGAAAATTCTTTATTCAGGAGCGCGTCGAACTGACCGAGACTCTCGCTGTCGGGAAACTTGATTTCGATTTGTTCCCCGCGGATGACACTCAGGCCGGTGTGACGGATACGCTCGGATTTCATCAGGCTGCGCAATTCCTGCCCGATCCGCTCGACATTGTTTTCAACCGCCTTCTCCGTTTCGACTTCGAGCACCAGATGCATGCCACCCTGGAGGTCGAGCCCGAGGTTGATGCTTTTATACGGCCACCATCCGGGTCTCAGCGTCGGGATCATGTAAATGATGGCAACCAGAATAACCGCGAGAACCAATATCGGTTTCCAGGAGAATTTTTTCAATTATCCGTCCCTTTCTTAGATCTCGAAGATAGAGGACATCTGCCGTTGCCGGCGATCAAAATGCCTGCGTTTACGGCCGGCAACCGCCGTTTCCGATCCCGCCGGCACCTTTGGTATGAACACCGTACTTTCGGTGGGGAGCAAATATGCGGTTTACGATGCGGGGCGACCGGCCATGGGAAAGCCCCACGGCACAGGCTGACCGGGATGAGCGGGCACGACCCTGCGGGGTCAGTGCGACCGCTACAGCTTCCCCCCTGGCGTCTTGGGGCCTTCGGCAATCCCGCAACCGTAGGGATTGCGGGGTATGCAGGCTCAGGCCTTTTTTTCTGTCGGTTCCGGTTGGCCGGATTGTATCTTGGCGCCGACGTTGCCACGGCCGACTTTGACGCGGACCTTGTCCGCTATTTCGACCGTCAGCGTCGATTCGTCCATGCCGGTTATGCGACCGTGAATGCCGCCGCTGGTGACTATGCGATCGCCCTTCTTCAGATTGTCGATCATTTCACGGTGCGCTTTCGTTTTTTTCTGCTGAGGGCGAATCAGCAGGAAGTAAAAGATGACGAACATCAAGATCAGCGGAATGAAACCGGTGAAACCAGCTGCTCCTTCGGCACCGGTTCCGCCGCCTTGTCCCATTGCATAGGCTATTCCAAACAAGATTAATCCTCCTCACTGCGTTGACGCGGTACGTGACTTTCTCGGGCAATGGCTCGGTTCGTGTGCCGGGAGTCGTCATTGCGTGTGTCGATCCGCATCAGGTTTGGCCGATCTCAATCGAAGCTGAGAACGCAATTTGATTAAAACGGCGATGATATACTGTAATCGTACCTCAAGGTCAATCGTTTCTTGCCCGCTTCATTCTTCCCCGGCCCAAGCGACGGCTTCCGGTAACGGGTTCGAGGCTACCGGCTGTTGCTGCAAAGTTGCCGGGGTGTGCGTGAAAACCCGGCAGCCAGTTGAAGATCAGGCACCAAAATCTTGAATGATGGCTTTATCGTCCAAAGTGGTTCTCCGTCACCGGAAACCTGCAGGGAATACCGTCTAAACTAAAAGGGGCGTGTCATAGACGGAAATTAATGAGTGTTGATTTCACTGTCCCCCGGCGACAAGGCGCTGTTGCCTTCAATGGTGATGCGAAGATTGCGCCGCATCTCGAGGTCGAGGATTTCCTTCCTCTTTTTATTCAATAGGTAACGAGCAACTTCCGGTGGGACAACGCCGTTGACACTGGTCAACTCCCCTTTGAGGGTCTCTAAGCGGAGTTTGCGTAAAAAACCGAGCACCAGGGTTTCAGTCGATGGGATAACCCCCTTGCCTTGGCAATTTTTGCACTGGACATAACTGCTGAACTCGATGGACGGTCTAATGCGCTGACGCGACATCTGCATCAGTCCAAAACCACTGATACGGCCCACCTTGATCCTGGCCTTGTCCGACTTGATAAAGGTTTTCATGGTGCGTTCGATATCCGCTCGGTTGCGCATCTCTTTCATGTCGATGAAATCGATGACGACCAGCCCGCCCAGGTCGCGCAGTCGCAGCTGCCGGGCGATCTCTTCCGCGGCTTCGCGGTTGGTCAGGAGGGCCGTTTCTTCGATCGATTTTTTCTGAGTGGCTTTTCCGGAGTTGACGTCGATCGCTACCAGGGCTTCGGTTTGTTCGATGACGATTGAACCGCCGGAAACGAGGGGGACGCGGTTGTCAAAGATGGACGCGATCTGGTTTTCCAGCTGAAATTTCGTAAACAGCGGTTTGTCGCCTTTGTAGAGTTTGACGATTTTGATATGCTTGGGCGATATGATTTTGATGAAATCCTTGACTTCGTGATATACCGGTGCATCATCGATCAGTATTTCAGTGACATCGGGGGTGAAGGAGTCGCGGATGGACCGGAGCACGAGATTTCGCTCCTTGTATAGAAGGGCCGGGGCCTGTTCCCGGCCGACGCTGGTCTTGATGGTTTTCCAGAGACGCATCAAGTAATTGAGGTCTTTACTGAGCTGGGTCTTGTTGCAGTCCGCCCCGGCGGTGCGCACGATGACGCCATGCTCGTCCTCCAGTTTGAGGGCATCCAGGATGTCTTTCAGTCGCTGCCGCTCTTCCTCGCTTTCTATCTTGCGGGATATGCCGCGGGAATCGCTTCCCGGCATGAGGACCAGGTATCTTCCCGGCAGGGAGATGAACGTGGTGAGCATGGCCCCCTTTTGGGCGATCGGATCTTTTGTGATCTGAACCAGAACCTGCTGACCGCGCTTGACGATCGTGCCCAGGCTGAGGTCACCGTTCTGGCTGTCGTGAAAGTAATCCCTGTGAATATCATGCCGCTGCAGGAAGCCGTGACGTTCGGCGCCGTAGTCGACGAATACGGCCTGAAGACTCGGTTCGATTCGGGTGATGACCCCTTTATAGATATTGCCCTGGGTGATTTCTCGCGAGGCGCTCTCGATGTGGAACTCCTCCAATTTGCTGTCTGTGACCTTGGCGATTCGGCACTCTTCGTGGTCGACGGCATTGATAAGGATCTTGCTGTTCATTTAGGTGATGCCCCTTTGTAGGTATCGTGGAAATACGCAGCCGATGTATGATTCCTTCAACCGGATGTCATATTGATCGAAGTCTCGTTTCGCAATAAACCGCTGCGGGTTGTCATTGTAGACGCCGACAGATCCATCTGTTTGCCGCCTGCGGTGGATCGATACCGGAACTTGCTGGATCCATTGAAATGTTAAACCAGCAAAATATGAAATTAAACTAATTAAGTCAATCGGTTTTTCATACACGACGGCGCGAGCTGAATTGGGAACCGGCTGTTCCGGTTCAAAATTGTTCGTGCACCATGCATTTCCGGCTGCCGAACATGCACAAAGACCAAAGGTGTGGCGTCTTTTGAGAACGAGCAGGGCGATTATAGGGATCCAGGGCACCGATACGGTCTATAATTCATGGCCGCCTTGATCTTTATGTCATATTGTGGCATGAAAGACTCCGTTTTTACGAGAAATAGCGACACATTTCCATGGACGGGAGTGTACTTCACCGGTGCACACGGTCATAGCCGATACTGTGGAAAGCCGTCAAAACCCGCCCGTCTTTTGGCATGGGTACCCGGGTCGGACCGGCGTATTTGATTCGCAATAGGGGATTCTTTCGCTGTGCAAAGCCGATAGAGAGGTGATACTTCCATGATGAACGATAAATACCATCCACAGGCCATCGAGGTAAAATGGCAGAAGTATTGGTCTGAGAACCGTTTGTTCAGCGTCAAGGAGAATCCGGACAGGAAGAAATATTACCTGTTGGAGATGTTTCCCTATCCTTCGGGAAAGATCCACATGGGGCATGTTCGCAACTACACCATCGGCGATGTGGTGGCTCGCTACATGCGCATGAAGGGGTATAATGTGCTCCATCCCATGGGGTGGGATGCCTTCGGCATGCCGGCTGAAAACGCCGCCATCGCCAACCAAAGCCACCCGGCACGATGGACCTATGACAACATAGATACCATGCGCTCCCAATTGAAGCGGATGGGTTTCAGCTATGACTGGAGCCGGGAGATCGCCACCTGCCGGCCGGAGTACTATCGATGGGAGCAATGGTTGTTTCTGAAGATGTATGAACGCGGCATGGCCTATCGCAAGGAATCGTTTGTCAACTGGTGCGATCCCTGCCAGACCGTGCTGGCGAACGAGCAGGTGGAGGCCGGCCTGTGCTGGCGTTGCGGCAAGCCGGTGCGTCAGAAGAAATTGTGGCAATGGTTTTTTCGCGTGACCGATTACGCCGACGATTTGTTACTTTACTGCGATCGCCTTCCCGGTTGGCCGGAAAAGGTGATCACGATGCAGAAAAACTGGATTGGCAAAAGTCTTGGCGCCGAAATTAAATTTCCGATCGAAAATCCGGTCGATGCTCAGGATAGTTTTATCCCCGTCTTCACGACCCGGCCGGATACGGTTTTTGGTGCGACATTCATGGTTCTCGCACCGGAGCACCCTCTGGTGATCGCTCTATCCAAAAATACTCCACAAGAGAAAGCCGTCGGTGACTTCGTCGATCGGATGGCCCTTCAAGACCGATCCGCCAAAACCCTCGAGACCTATGAGAAGGAAGGCGTGTTTACCGGCGCCTACTGTATCAATCCACTGACAAGGAAGCGCATACCGGTTTATACGGCCAACTTTGCCCTTATGGAATACGGTACGGGGGCCGTTATGTCGGTCCCGGCGCATGATCAACGCGACTTCGAATTTGCCAGGAAATACGACCTCGAAATCACCGTGGTTGTCCACCCCCGAGCCGAGGTGCTCTCTGCTGCCACGATGACCGAGGCTTACTCCGGTGAAGGAATCATGGTCAATTCGGGCCCGTTCGACGGCCTGGACAACATAAAGGCCCAGCAGGAGATCGCCGCTTTTATCGAGTCGCGCGACATCGGCAAAAGGACCGTCAGTTTCAGGCTGCGCGATTGGGGGATATCCCGCCAACGATACTGGGGGGCGCCGATTCCCATGGTTCACTGCCCCGCCTGCGGCATCGTGCCGGTTCCAGAATCGGAGTTGCCGGTCCTGCTCCCCGAAGACGCGGGTTTGCTCGAAGGCGGCAAATCCCCCCTGCCGCTGCTCAAGTCCTTTGTGGAGACTAAATGTCCTAAATGCGGCTCCATCGACGCCCGGCGCGAGACCGACACGATGGACACCTTCGTCGAGTCCTCCTGGTATTTCGAACGCTACTGCAGCCCGGCCTTCACCCAGGGGATGTTCAAACGCAGCGCCGTGGATTACTGGATGCCGGTGGACCAGTATATCGGCGGGGTGGAGCACGCAATTCTCCACCTGCTGTATTCGCGCTACTACACGAGAGTGCTTAAAGAACTGGGGCTCGTCGACTACAAAGAGCCCTTTACGCGCTTGTTGACCCAGGGGATGGTCTGCAAGGAAACCCTTTCCTGTCCGGAGCACGGTTTTCTGCTGCCGGAGGAGATTGACGACAACGGTGGCGGGCGACGTTGCGGCAAGTGCGGTGAATCGATCGTCGTCGGGCGTATCGAAAAGATGTCCAAGTCGAAGAAAAACGTCGTGGATCCGAACGTGCTGCTTGCCAAATACGGCGCCGACACCACGCGGCTCTTCTGCCTTTTCGCAGCCCCTCCGGAGAGGGACTTGGAGTGGAGCGAGCAGGGCGTTGACGGTGGGTATCGATTTCTAACCCGCGTGTGGCGGTTTTTCACCAGCTGGGTCGATGCCGTCGAAGGCGTCTTGCCCTTCAACGGCAAGGCCGAGGTCCTCGACAATGAAGCCAGGGATCTCTACCGCAAGATTCACGAAACCATTCAACGGGTCAGCAAGGACATAGAGGATCGCTTCCATTTCAACACGGCTATCAGTGGCGTCATGGAACTCTTCAACGTGATGTCGGGCGTCGAACCCGGCGATTTGGCCAGGGAAACGATCTCTGTCATGCGGCTATCCATGGATACGGTGGCCCTGCTGCTCTCACCGATTGTGCCGCATTTTGCCGAAGAGCTCTGGCAGGCATTGGGGCACGAGGCCAGCGTTTTGCTGGAGCCGTGGCCCACTTACAAGAAAAGCGCCCTGGAAAGGGACGAACTCGAGGTCGTCGTTCAAGTCAACGGTAAGCTTCGCAGCCGGTTTACGGTCGCCGCCGATGCCGATGACGATACCTTGAAGGAAATTGCTTTGGCAGACGAACGGGTGCAGAAGTTCATCGAGGGTCAGTCGATCAAGAAAACCATTGTGGTAAAGAGAAAGCTCGTCAACATCGTCGTTTGAGAGCTCGACGGCCTGACGATGGCCCGGGATCGTATCGAATCTGCGCAACGGTGGGTGAACTGATATGGGAAAATGGCTGTTCTGGGTCGTTCTGGCCGCCGGGGTCGTCGCATCGGGCTGCGGTTACCGCTTTACAGGGGGGGGCAATCTGCCTGCCGGGGTGGAGCGGGTATTTATGGTTATTTTTGACAACCGCACGTCGGAGATCGGAGTTGAAAACGACCTTGCCGCTTCTCTGGCCAACACCTTCAGCACCCTCGGCCCCAGAAATGTGCTGGTCAGTGACCGTGAGAATGCCGATGCGGAACTCAGCGGTACGATATCATCGGTGGAGATATACACGGTGTCCCGCCGGACGGAAACGGTCAGTGCCGAACGGCGGGTGGTGATTACCGTATCGGCCAATCTGATATCGACCGATGGCCGCAACCTGTGGCGTTCGGATGCCTTATCGGTGAGCCAGGCGTACAGGGTGGCAGGGGAAAATCAGGAAACTGAGGCCGACAAGAGGGCAGCCATCCGCCAAGCGGCGGACCTGCTGGCGGACAAGATCTATAACAGCCTGACATCGAATTTCTGAGCCGGACGGTGTGCGGCGCGACCGCCCACAAATAATCTGCGCCGGGCCGATTCACCGGCGTTCGATTTCCAGACCGTTGCGGTCCTTAGGGAATGCAGGTGGATTCAGCTGCCTGAGGCATTGACCTGTTTGGACAGTCGGGATATCTTCCTGGCGGCGGTGTTTTTGTGAATAACACCTTTTTTGGCCGCCTTGTCGATGACCGATTTGGCTAAGTTCAACTCGGTGGCCGCGTTCGCTTCGGTTTGACCGGCGACGGCTTGCCGTACACTCTTCACCACGTTTTTGACCCGGGTCTTTGTCGCTTTATTGTTCAGTCGGCGCTCTTCATTCTGCCGCGCCCGTTTCAAGGCTGATTTATGATTGGCCAAAGTCTTTGCTCCTTTCAATATTGATTTAGAAATCGCTATAATTATTCGAACTGTTCAACGCTGTCAAGACAATTTTAACGGCTCCGGATGGAATTGAGTATTGACCTCTGAGAATACCAACGTGGCCCGGGCGGCAGGTGTGGTCGGGGCGGCGACTCTGTTGAGCCGAGTCTTCGGCTATGTTCGCGACATGGTGATCGCCGGAGTATTCGGGGCCGGCTGGATGTCGGATGTGTTCATTGCGGCGTTCCGCGTCCCCAATTTGCTGCGGCGGATGTTCGGCGAGGGTTCATTGGCGGTTTCATTTATACCGGTGTTCAGCGAATACCTCGATGCCCGAGGCCCAGAAGAGGCCCAACGCCTGGCCGGTGCGGCCATCCGTCTGCTGGCCCTGGTGTTGGTGGTTGCGACGATTCTCGGAATTATTTTCGCCCCCTGGATCGTGAAGGCCCTGGCTTTCGGCTTCACCGAAACGCCTGAAAAATTCGCGCTGACCGTGTCGCTGACCCGGGTCATGTTACCGTTCGTCTTTTTCATCGGCATGGTGGCCCTGTTCATGGGAGTATTGAATGTGTTCGGGCAATTCGCTGCGCCGGCTCTGGCCCCCGTGCTGCTCAATCTGGCCATGATCGGCTCTGTATTGACGGCCACCCGTTTGTCCGCTGACCCGGTTTTCTGGCTTTACGGACTCGCCACTGGCGTCGTTATCGGCGGCGTTCTTCAACTGCTGTTGCAACTCCCCTACCTGGTGCGGCACGGAATCAGATTTTGGCGCCAATCGCAACTTTACCATCCCGGCCTGCGCAAGATCGCTCTGATGTTCCTGCCGGCGACATTTGCCGCGGCAGTTGTACAAATCAACTCGCTGATCGGGAACCTGCTGGCCTCCTTCCAACCCGAGGGGAGCATATCGTACCTGTACTTTGCCGACCGGCTGGTCCAATTTCCTCTGGGGGTGATCGGAATCTCGGCAGCCACCGCAACGCTGCCGGCGTTTTCACGGCAGGCTAGCGCATCAGATAGCGCCGCCATAGGCGATACATTCACCCATGCCACAAACATGGTCTTGTTTATTATCGTTCCGGCAATGGCGGGTTTGATCGTGCTGCGGGAGCCGATCGTTGCTTTGCTTTTTCAACGGGGGGCTTTCGATGCCGTGGCTGCTCGATTGACGGCCGATGCCCTTTTGTACTATGCTGTCGGTCTCTGGGCCTTCGCGGCCCTGAGAATCGTGACAGCGGTCTTTTACGCGCAGCAGGATGTCAGAGCACCGGTCGGCTGTGCCGTCATTTCCATATTAGCCAACCTGTTGTTTGGATTGGTGCTCGCATCTATGATGGGTCAAAGCGGTATAGCGTTGGCGCTCTCTCTTTCCGCCATAGTCAATTTGGCCCTGCTGTTACTGCTCTTGAGAAAGCGCTTGGGAAACTTGGGAGGCAAGAAGATAGTCGCATCTGTTTCCAGAACAGTGATCAGCTCAACTCTAATGGGTTTTGCGGTGGGGGGCGTAGCCGAACGACTGATGCCTACCGGAACCCGGGAAACGGCCGTTTTGCTGATCGGAATAGCGGCGTGTATTCTTACCGGATTGATCGTCTTCGCTGTCCTATCCTATCTAATGAAGACGCCGGAATTCATTCGATCGATGGAGTGGATTCTCGTGAGATCGCAACGTCATGACTCTTAAACAGAAAATACTTCTGTCACTGGCGACGGTGGGTATTCTGTCGACTGCGTTTCTGATTGTTTTTGGAGAGAGCGGCCTCAATGACTATAATCGACTGAATTTCCGCCGGGAACAGTTGGTCGGAGAAAATGAGGCCATCATTCGGGAAAACGCGCGTCTTTACCACCAGATCGAGCGGTTGAAGAACGATCCTGAATTTATAGAGAGCATTGCCAGGCAGGAACTGGGAATGATCGGCCGCAAGGAATTTATTATCAAACCCATGCGACCCGTGGGAGGCAAAGTCGGAGTCGGTCGCCCGGTGGACCTTGATGCCAATCGACCGGCCCCTTGAACGGGCCCAGCATCCGAGAGCGTAACCATGCAGACAGATAAGGGAAACTTGCCCATCAAAACGGCGACCATGGCGAAAATTTTCGCGCAACAGGGACACTTTGACGAAGCCGTCGAAATTTATCGCCATCTATTGAAGCAAAATCCAGACCGGCTTGATCTGAAGGAAGCACTGGCTCGCACGGAGGAGAAACGACGCCTTGAATCCGTCCCGGATTCCGGGGATATCGTATCTATCCTTTCGGATTTTATCCGGTTGCTGTTGCGATACCGGCAGTTGATAGACTTTCAGGCTCTTCAGCGCCGCGAGGTTGTGAAATCCGGATCAGAAAAATATGGCCGGACATTTGAACAGATTCGATCGCTGGAGGCGCGGGTGCCCTAATATCTTTTGAGGAGGAAGGCATGAAAGACCAAAGCATTGCCAAAGTCATTGAGACCGCTATTAAAAGAGAAGAAGAGGCCTACACATTCTACATGGACATCTGCGGCCGGGTGCAGGACCGCGCCGTAAAAGACGCTCTCGAGTTCATCGCCGGCGAGGAGAAGAAACACCGCGAGTTTTTGGTCTCCTACCGCGACGGTGGTTTCGGGGTACAGGCCCTTCGCATGAGCGATGCCATCGATTACAAGATCGCCGAGCATCTCGAGGAGCCACAGGTGGACGGCGATACCCGCAGTCAGGATGTATATTTGATTGCCGCACACAGGGAGTTGCGATCTCACCAATTTTACAGCGATCTGGCCCGGCTTCACCCCGAAGGGGATTTGCACGAAATGCTCATCAAGGTGGCCAATGAGGAGCTGAAACACAAGGAGAAAATGGAATACCTGTATGCCAACACAGCGTTCCCCCAGACAGATGGCGGATAAGATGAGATCTTAAACCACCACGTAGCGGAGGTACCGATGGGGTTCACCGCTCCCGTGGGAAAACCACGCTCGATACCCGTGGTCGGGCAGACCTAATTCATATCAGTGCGTATTCGCCCCTATTTAAGGGGGGAGTCCTGTGAGGCCTTCCGCTGGGCGGGTGGAACGGCGGGAACGCCTGCTGCAGTCGTTCCGGCGGCCGGTATTTGCGGATGGGAGGGCTTTACGGCTTGGGTGGGGATCCGGAGGCCGGCGGATCACCTTGGGTCGGTAGAGAGAGGCTTTCGTTCGAATAAAAAACGGCCTTGACGCGCTTTCGATCTGAACCCTCGACGTTAATCTGACCGGTACTGCGGTGCCACGTGATTTTAGATCCCGTCAGCGTATTCTTGCCGTCAGTCACCACAGATTTCTCGCCCGAAAGGACCACCAAGTCTTCATCGAGGCGGTACTCGGCGCGGTCCGTTTCCGCGCGGCGGGCCTCGGCCTCGATGACGACATTGCCGATCGCCACGATTTTCTCGATGGCATCCGGTCTGGGGGTCCCTTTGGATATGCCAGCGGCCGCGGTGCGGTAGTAAATCCGCAGAGCGTCGGAGCGGATAGCGAAACCGCCTTGGACGGCGGCGACGTTACCACTGAATTCGGCGTAATTCTTGTCGGTGTAGCTGATCAATTCGTCGGCTGTTATTTCCACCGCTTGATCGGAAATCTCTTTGGGCTCTCCTGCGGGCCTATCGGGTGCCGGAAGTCCGGGAACCGCTGCCAGCATGATGGCGAGCGCAAACAATAACAACAGGATCACTCTTCTCATCTTCGATAACCTTCTGAATATATCACCCATACTGTGGCGGCAGGCCAACTGAATTCAGCCGGTAGCAGGATTTTGGTGTGGCTTTCTCCGAACATGCCGGGGCCCTGCCGGCCGCACTCGTCCAATTCGGCCGCATGTCCGACGGAAAACAAAAGGGCAGGGGACGGTCAATTCTTGATGATGCTGTTGAAACGAACGGCCAAACCGTTCGGGTCAATGCGGACGATTTCTCCTTTCAATTTGAGTCCCCGGCGATTGCGGGCGGAGGGGATGGCTAAAGTCAGGCGCTGCCCGACTGCTATCATGTCAGGGGCCTCGATGAACACGCCCCCTTTGCTGATATCTTTTATGGTTCCCTTGAAAAACCTGTTGCGGGTGGCATAAAGAACCGGTCGATCGAAAGAGCGCCTCCGGTATTCCCGCTGATTGCCTGCTTGGGCAGGAATATTCTGCCGGTTGTCGATCGCTTTGTCTGCAGTGTCTTCGACCCGGGTCCGGCCGGTGGGAATGCGATCGGTGGTGACTCTGTCAGGCGGCGGCGAACGGTAAAAATCTTTGCGCGGCTGACCGCCAGGCTCTGCCGGCAAAGTGGCTTTGAAATATTCGACTCCCATGCCGAAACCGAAAAGAGAGGCTGTTTCGGGCAGCGGGCGACACCATTTTATGCGGCCGTGGTATACGCCGGGACACTTCTGGTAGGGGGAGTCTTCGATGCCGAAAATGATGGGGGCGCCCGGTTCATGCTTCAGAATAGATTCAAAGTACATTCCGCTATCACTGTAGTTGACCATTTGACCATGGTAGTATGTGCCCTTGGGGATATCTTCAATCAGAATCGTCGCTTCATGACCATGACGGGCATCGCTTCTGGATTCTTTTTCGCGGTCCATTTCGTTCGCATACCGAGGTGGTGGGGCAATTGGTGCTTGTCGGGAGATCATGCGCCCATCCTTGGCGGTCGGGCGTCATCCAACAGGCCGGATACGGCCGCTGACAAGGCACGGCCGACTGTGTCGGTATTTCCATCAGACTTTAAAACGGTTGTCAATACGAATTCCTTTATACGAACCGGTAGCCATCTTTCCGGAACAGGTCCAGGCAAGCGTCGACAACGACCGGATCATACAGTACCCCTTTGTTTTTCGAAATTTCACCGAGGGCTTTGTCTATACCGAGACCCGGACGGTACGGCCGGTGCGATGCAATGGTTTCGACGACATCGGCTACGCACAGGATTTTGGCCTCAACCAGCATTTCTTTTCCTGACAGGCCCATGGGGTATCCGGAACCGTTTACCTTTTCGTGATGCTGCAAAACAATCTGATCCACCGGCCATGGAAAATCGATGTTTCTCAATATCTCATAAGCCACTTGGGGGTGCCTTCTGATCAATTGAATTTCGACTTCATTGAGACGGCCGGGCTTGCTGAGGATTTCAGCCGGGATGGATATTTTGCCGATATCGTGGATCAGCCCCGCCGTCTGGATCCCTTTGACGACTTGTGAGGAGAGGCCCATTCTGCGTGCCAGGGTCACGGCAAGATCGGCCGTGCGCCTCTGGTGGCCGGCCGTGTAAGGGTCTCTTTCCTCGACCGTTAAAGACATGGCATTGACCGTTTCGTCCAAATTCTGTTGCAGTTTGTTGTAGCTTTGTTGGAGTCTTTCTTCGGCCTGTTTGCGTTCGACGATCTCCTGCTTGAGCTGCTCGTTCAGCTGGGTCAGTGCAGCGGTCCGTTTGCGTACAATGGCTTCCAATTGATCCCGATGCCTTTTCAGTTCGTCTTCGGCTTTCATCTCTTTCGACACTATGGTCAGAATTCCGGGCGACAAGCAGATCCTGTCCTTCTCGAAGGAGATGATGGTGGCTTGGTCCTTCAGCCATATGGCGGTATCGTTCTTTCGGGCGATTTTATAGACGGCTTCTATCGTACCGGTTTTTATGCTCTCTTTGCGCAGTTCTTGCCAGGCGCCGCTCAGCTCCTTTCGGCTCTTGACCTCTTTGCGGATGCCGACGTCCATGTCTTGATATTTGTAAATGCGGCGATCGACAATGCTGTCTCTGAAGACCGTGGCGACATCACCCGGGCCGCAACTCAATAATTCTGCCAAACGGCTGCTGGAATACTCGTACCAGATCTTTTCGGTTCCATTTTGCCAGGCCGAGATATAGAGGATGGCCGGGGTACCGGTTTCCTCGAACCCCCGGCAACGGTCGATGGCGTCGCTCACGAAATTTTTCAATTCCGGGCTGAAGTTGCCGTACAAGATGTGCCCGCAGTATTTGCGGGGTATGACGCTGTCGGAAATACGCAGTGGTTTCATAAGGCAGACATCCATACTCGTGCGATTGGTGGCGACGGCGCTCTTTATACAGGGTGCTGGGCAATCCGATACAGCGGCCCGGTTTCCGCATATACAGGTTTTTTCAATCAGCGCAGATCCGCTGCTTGATGAATTCAACGATATGCTTCAGCTCTTTGGGATACCGGCGGCAGAGGTCTTTACAGAAACTTTTTACAGGCGCTTTGACATCATCGATTTTCGGAAACAGGGGGAATTCCAACAATCCCAGGGCGCTCAGGTCGATCGGGCGGTAGCAAAGCTTATCATCCAAATACATGGCACTGGTCATGCCGCCGCCGGTGACCTTTTCCTTGGCCAGTACATCCGGTTTGAATGCCTTGGCGAATTGAAGCGTACAGCTGGGCGAAATGGTCTCGTTGATCCGGATGATTTTATCGTTGAGCAACTGGTGCATTTTAACGATCAAGCGGTAATATATCTTTTCCCCTTCCGGGGCTGTGTATTTTTTCGATGCATCCGCTTGGCCGTTCATGTAGATGTCGCAGCCCTCCTTTAGGCGGCTGTAAACGTCGAAGACCAGCTTCGTGTATCGGTTGTTGAAACCGAATCCCGACGGCATGTCGGACAGGATGCTCCGTGGATCGACATCAGCAGCTGCAAGAAACGTTTCCGCCTCGAGGCCCAGCATGCGGTAGAACGCCTCTGCTTGGCGGTCATCGACGAGCAGGAGATTGAGGAGCGCCGCACGCTGGTGGATGTCGGCGGCCATCCCGAGCAGCTCTTTCACAGATTCATGGAACAGGTCGATTTGGGCTTCAACGGAACGCCGGGCCGTGAAAAAAGAGTCGGCGACATCACTGAGAATATCGTCCACCAAGGGTTCGATTAGATCTTTTTTGGATTGCATTCCGTTTCGCTCCGAATCATCGGTGCGGCATCATAACAGCATGGACCATGATAGACAAATGAATATTGAGGATGCAGCCGGTTTTGTGTACACTTAGCGCGCAGGGGCGTGAAGATAGCCAACAATAGCCGTACAGAGAGCACATGACCGACCTTGCAGATACGTTGAACCGTCCTTTGGCCATTGGGAAACGAACCATTGCCGGCCGGCTGGTTCTGGCACCGATGACCTACCTGGGACATATCGCCTTCCGTGAACTCATCTCGTCCTTCGGGGGATTTGGCCTGCTTTTTTCGGAAATGTGCAGTGCAAGGCGGATTCCCAATGAGAAACGAAACGCTGCGGGGCTGTTTCGGTGGCGGGCGACGGAGCTGCCCTACCTGGTGTGTCAAATTGTGGGCGCCGATCCTGCCGCCATGGCCAAGGCCGCGGGGATAATAGAAGCGGAAGGTTTCTTCGGGGTCGACATCAACTTCGGCTGCTCGGTAGCCACCATCTGTAAACGGAATAGCGGCGCCGCTTTGCTGAATAATCCGTCACTGGCCGCTGGGATCGTCAAGGCTGTCCGCAGGGCAGTTTCCAACCCGGTTTTTGTCAAATTCCGTACGGGATGGACTGACGACCCCATGACGGCTGTTGACCTGGCGCGTCGGTTTGAGGACGCCGGGGCCGATGCCTTGACCTTCCATCCGCGGGTGGCACCGGACCGACGCTCGCGACCTCCCAAATGGGACTACATCCGCCTGGTCAAAGAGGCGGTATCGATCCCGGTGTTCGGCAACGGAAACATTTTTTGCCGAAGAGACTGCACCAGAATGCTGGAGACGACCCGCTGCGACGGTCTCGCCATCGGCCGGATGGCGATCGCCCGTCCTTGGGCCCTCGCCGCTTGGTCCCAGGACCTGGATTTCGGGCCCGGAATATACCATTCCACAGCCGTGCTTTTAGCGGACCTGCTCAGTGTTTATTTCGATGAAAAAGGGGCGGTCCGGAGGTTTAAAAAATTTTCACTCTATTTTTCCGCCAATTTTCGGTTCGGGCACACGCTGTACAAAAAGATCGGCCGCACAAGGGACATGAATGCCGTCCGCGCCGTTCTGGCCAATTTTTTCGAATCCCCGCCTGATCTGTTGGCGTCCCCGAACCTGAATCTGTTCAACAATTGAGCCGTGGGGCCGGCCGGATAATGGCCATGGCATACCCAGAACGAACAAACTTTCATTGAAGGGGCTAAGGTCTTGAAGGGCAGGGACGCCGGGCAGAAGGGTGCCTTGAAGGAAAGAACTAGGGCGGCCCCAAAGGAGCCGCCCTGAGCTATGAAAGCCGCGTGCCCGCCAACACACGGCTGTCTCTTATTATCGGCCGGATTCAGATAAACTTTAGCCTGATGTTGACGGATCGGGATACCGGGGCAGGTGAATCAGAAGGGGTTGGAATACGCGCAGCAGAGTCGTGGACGAGGTTAGTCCGTGGGCTACGATCCGGGTCACAGTCCCGCCCGCGGCAGCAGATGCCGTTACGGCCTGTCGGCCGGTACGCCAATGGGCGGCAAAGATAGGTTCAGGGGCGTCCGGCGATGAACTCCTCGGTCAATCGATGGGCTTGGTCGTCGGGGTATTGTCGCGGCGGATGTTTGCAAAAATAAGACGAGGGCCCTTCCAGGACCCCTCCTTGGCCTCGGTCGATAGCCAGTTTGACGCACCGGATGGCATCGATCGCAACGCCGGCCGAGTTGGGCGAGTCTTCCACCGACAATCTCAATTCGATTTCCATGGGGGTGTCCCCGAACAGTTTTCCTTCCATCCGGATAAAGCAGACCTTGTTGTCTTTCTGCCAAGGAACGTAGTCGCTGGGACCGATATGGATGTTTTCATCGGCCAGCCTCCGGCCGGTGACCGATTGAACGGCTTCGGTTTTCGACTCCTTTTTATAGGTTAGCCGTTGGCGGTTGAGCATGTTGAGAAAATCCGTATTGCCCCCGGTATTGAGCTGGTAGGTGCGTTCCAGCTTGACCCCTCGCTTTCGGAAGAGGTCGGTCAGGACCCTGTGGGTGATGGTGGCCCCCAGCTGAGACTTGATATCGTCCCCGATTATCGGGATGCTTTTCTCGCTGAAGCGGCTGGCCCATGCCGGATTGCTGGCGATGAATACCGGTATGTTGTTGATCAATGCCGTTCCGGCCTCCAGGGCGCATTCAGTATAAAAATGGGTCGCTTGGATGGAGCCGACGGGCAGATAGTTCAATAAAATTTCGGTCCCTGTCGTCCTCAGGATGTCGATGATTTCCGCTTTGTCAGGTTCCGGTAACGCCGCGGGGACTAAGGTGTGCCTGTCCTCGTATTCTTTCATATGGTCAGACACACTGTCCAGAACCTGTCCCATCCGAACGATGACACCGGCCGGGGGCAAAATCGGATAGAAAGTTCTGGTGCAGTTAGGCGGGGCGAAGATCGCCTCGTGGACGTCCCTGCCGACCTTGCGCCGGTCGATGTCAAAGGCCGCCACGATGTCGATGTCCCCCGGGGTATAGCCGGCGATGTCCCAGTGCATCAAGCCGATGGCGTCTTCGGGTTGGCGGTCCCTATAATAGTGGATGCCCTGTATGAGAGCGCTGGCACAGTTTCCTATCCCCACGATTGCGGCTTTGATGGTCGACATTGGCGGTGTGTCCTCCTTCCCGTGCGGCTCGGTCGATTAAATTCAATATCGGCGAGAATTGCAAGCGCTAAAAACGGGATGCAGCGTATCTTTGAGGGGGCGCCTCAACCGGGGGGACCTGCAGGTGCTGAAGCAATTTAGAGGCTTATCCCAATGGGGGAGGCGGGCGTCGGCGGTCAGAATGGGGAGGCCTGGCCTTCGGATGTCGATGCCGCGCGGGATTCGTCTAATTCACCCTCCCAACGCGTCAGTACTTTATGGTAAGTGCGGATGCGATCCACATAGCGCACCGGCTCTGCGCCGCGGGCATACCCATGGGACAGATTTCGGTAATATTTCTTCAGGCGCAACAGGGGCAACGTAGACCGAATGTCGGTCCAACTGTCGGGATTTTTACCCAGCGAAGCCGTCAACTGGCGGGCGTCTTCGAGATGTCCCCAACCCACATTGTAGGCCGCCAGGGCCATGAAGGTTCGGTCCGGGTCAGGCACACCCTCGTCGATTCTGCCGTAGAGTTTGGCGAGGAAACGGGTGCCGCCATCTATCGACTGCTTGGGATCCAGCCGGTTTTTAATGCCGAGATAGCGTGCCGTGTCCAGGGTCAGCATCATCATCCCTCTGACTCCGGTAAAGCTTTTGGCCTTGGGATTCCAATGGGATTCCTGGTAGGATTGCGCGGCGACAAGCTTCCAGTCCAGGTTATGTTTCTTTGCGGCAGCCATGAAGTGGTCTCGATATCTCGGCAGCCGGTGAACGAGCCTTTTTCGGAACGTAGTGATATCGACATAGTCGAATTTTTCGAGATGGCTGTAATAATGCTGTTTCAACCGTTCAATCAGGGATGCGGTCTCCGGTTTCTGGAACCAATGCCGAACCGCTTGGTGCAGATGACGGGACTGCTGGTGGATGACCCACGCCAGATCCTGGCCATCGTCGACGGCGAAATGCACCATCAGTTCAGGGTAGTATCGTCGGTTCAATGACAGGGTCGTTTCGTCGGTAATCGTCAACGGGATCACTCCCTGACCGACCATTTCCAGCAGTTCTTCGGGTTCGTAATCCGAAATGGACAGCCAGGAGAGGTCCGGGTGATCTTTTTTCAGGATGTTCAGCCGTTTTTCATGATAGGCCCCGGCGAGAATCCAAAGCGGCTGTCCCACCAGGTCGGAGACCTGTTTAAGACGGGGGGCCTCACGCCGCCCTACGACGAACTGACGGATGCGGTGGTAGGAAGGTCCGAACGCCAAATGTTTCCGAAGATCCTCGGTGGCCACAAAACCGGCGGCGACCATATCCGCATTTTTCGACAACAAAGACTCCACCATGGCCTTTTCGTTCTCCATGACCACGATTTCAAGTTTAACGCCCAGATGATCGGCGAAAGCGGCTGCCAGATCGTATTCAAACCCTTCCGAGCCGTGGGGGCCTTCGTAATAGCAGGTGCCGTTGTTACGCGTGATAACCTTCAGCACACCTTTGGCCTGAATGGCCTCGAGATCGTTTCTGAATAAAGGCTGGTTACACCCCGATCCATTGAATATGAGGATGACGACGGCACATAGAAAACCGAAGGCTCTGCCCAACCGCAGGGAGCCGGCAGCGCTTGCAGTACACTGCGCCTCGAAGGTCTTCACACGGTGATGTCCTGGGAGGGGACGAGGCGTCGTATCGCCTGGTTGAATTTCTGGCTGATTATTAGAGATGTCCATATCTTACGTCATCCATGCCGCCAATGGTCGTGGAATGGAACCGGCCCTGCCGCATCGCAACCCCAAACTAGGTTACCGGCAACCGGGCCTGCTGGGCGATCGGCCATGCCGCCCGCTGGAGGGCTATTTCTGTTGGAACGGGTTGAAGCTGTCGAAAATGACGCACTCTCTTTCGGTTTCGGGCCCGGGCCGGCTCTTGCCTTATGCTAATATCGGCTGAAGAGCAGCCGACTTGAGGTACGGGCTTGATGCCTGATTCAACTTTATGTCAAAAATAACAAAAATATTAATCGGTTAAAAATGGACTGACCGTTATGCCGGTTGGCCGTCGAGTAACCGATCATGGACGGCGTCTGCCTTTGTGATTAGGATACAACCCCGCAGTCAAACCTGTTTCCTGGCATTCGTTTTTCAGGTATGATAAGGACTCAGAGTGAACCGGCATTGCCGCAAGGTGTCATCTTTATAACGCAATTTCAGAGCTAATCGTTGACCAGGTCGCTGTAAAAACCTTCAAATTTCCTTTGATTCACTTGGAATCGATACCGTGCGACTTGAATTTCCCCATGATTAAATTCACTCTTCTGAAACGTTTGACGCTTGGATACGTCATCATCCTGCTGTTGGTCATCCTGCTCGGGGTTTACGTATCTTTGAAGCTGAATCAGCTGAACCGGCTGATTCGCGGTACGGCCGTTGACGGCACGACGATTGCACAGATGGAACACTTGCGGGATACGTTGTTTTCCCAGGTGAGTTTCGAAAAAAAATACCACATCTCAAAGGATGAAGATTTCAAAATAAAATTTTGGGAACTCAGGGACCTGTTCATCAACGGACTCGATGAAAATCAGTACCGGATGGACACCAGCCGAACCCAGAGACTGTTAAACGAAACCCGTCAGCTTTATGGCCAGTATGTCATTCTATTCGAAGAGGAGAATGACCGTATGGCCCGTGGGCAGTCCGCTCCGACTGACGAGTATGCGGCCAAGAACGAAAGCCTTCTGGATCGAATTTCACTGCGCTTGAACGGCATCATCGCCATCGTTCAAAGCGATAGAGAAGAAAAAATCATCTCGTCGAGCCTCATCAGTACGCGGGTTTTCAACATGACCCTCTACACGGCGATTCTGACCGTTGTCATCGGCACGCTAATTTCATTTTTCAGCACTCGGCGAATCAACCGTTCGATCGTATTGTTGCAGAAAAAAACAAAAGAGATCGCCAAGGGCAATTATGTGCAGATACCTCCGATGAAGGGGCCGCCCGAAATCAAGGACCTCGCGGACGACTTCAACTCGATGAGTGTCAAACTCAAAGAAATTGATGAAATGAAGATCGATTTCATCAATCATGTATCCCATGAGCTTCGAACGCCGCTGACCGCCATAAAAGAGGCCTCGGAAATGCTGCTTGAGGGCACGTATGCCGGCGCACCCGAAAAGCAGCAGCAACTGTTGGCGATCACTCAGGAGGAATGCGAGCGCCTCATCCGATCGGTTAACCGTATTCTTGATTTTTCGCGCATGGAAGCGCAAATGATGGAATACCGCTACCAGAAATCGAGCTTGGCACCCTTGCTCCAGCAAACTGTTCTGAAATTGGCTCCGATCGCCAAGAACAAACGGATTCTATTTGAATTGAAACCCATACCTGAATTGCCCTTGATATACATGGATGAAGAACGGATCAGCCAGGTCTTGGAAAACTTGATCGGAAACGCCCTAAAATTTACACCCGCCAACGGACGTATTATCATTCGTACGGCGCCTTATAGTAAGTCTAAGAAATTCGTTTGCGTGGCGGTTGCCGATACAGGCATCGGTATACCGGACGAGTCCGTGAGAACGATTTTCGAAAAGTTTTCACGGGGCAAAACGAACGGACACAAAATATCAGGTTCCGGTTTGGGACTCACCATTGCCCGGCATATTATTCGTGACCACGGAGGGGAGATATGGGCCAAAAGCGCCCCTGGAAAAGGCAGCACATTTTATTTTGCGCTGCCTGTTGTCTCAACCTGATTGTGCTGATTTGGGGGTGTGCTTATCCCCCAGAGCGTGTTTACTTGCCTCCGGAGCCTCTGGAAACCAAGGAGCATCTGGCAAAGGCTTATTATTACTTCGGGATAGGCGACTTCAAGAGCTCGCTGCAGGAGAGCCGTCAGACGCTGAACGCTTATCCGCAATTTCTCGGAGACAAGGCTCTGTTCCAGATCGGCCTGATCTACGGCCATCCGGAAAACCCGGAGCACGATTTAACCAAAGCGAGAGAGGCCTTCGGCGCGCTCATAAGCAGGTATCCTGACAGCCCTCTCAGATACCAAGCGGAATTGTGGATTTTGACTTTGAGAAACTTGCAGGATACGGAAAAAATTCTGGTATCCAAGAAACGGGAGTTGATCCGACTCAGGGGCCAAGTGAAAGAGCGGCAGGATAAGATCACAACCCTGCAGGAACAGAATCGAAACGTCATCGATGCCAAGGATGAATACTACCAAAGGGCTATCGAAGCAAAAAACAGGCAGATCAAGGAACTGGAAGAACACATCGATAAACTCAAAGAAGTCGATATCAAAATCGAGGAAAAAAAAAGACAAACATCACCTTGAACCTTGGGCGCTGATATGAGGTCCCCGTGTGCGCTGCACGTCAGACTGATGCGCCGCGTATCGAAAGAAAGAGGAAATGATGGACAATATCTTGGTGGTCGATGATGACCGAAATATCCTGAACGTCATACAAATGCGCTTAGAAGCGGAGGGATACCGGGTATACAAGGCGTTGAATTCCATCCAGGCCTTAACTTTTCTGCAGGATGCCACTGTGGACCTTGCACTGATCGATTTGAAATTAAACGATGAAAACGGCATCGAAGTTATGGAGTCTGTCCATAAGAACTATCCGGCACTGCCGGTGATTATATTGACCGCCCACGGCAGTATCAACAGCGCTGTGGATGCAATGAAAAGAGGGGCAGCCAACTACCTGACCAAACCCTTTAATTATCAGGAACTGCAGCTGCAGATTAAGAATTGCCTTGAAAAAAGCCAACTGACCAAGGAGGTCAGCACGCTGCGAAACATTTGTGCGGTTCAGTTCGGATTCAAGAATATCATCGGCAAGAGCGAAGGGATGAAGCGTGTTTTGGAGCAAGTCGCCCAAGCGGCTGAAACAGACTCAAATGTTCATATCGAAGGCGAAAGCGGCACCGGTAAGGAGTTGATTGCCAAATCGCTCCACCTGTCGGGTCCGAGAAAGAGCGGCCCGTTTGTCGCGATCAATTGCGCCGCAATACCGGAGACTCTGCTGGAAAGCGAACTGTTCGGATACAAAAAAGGCGCTTTCAGCGGTGCCGTGAGCGATAAGAAGGGGTTGTTCGTCCAAGCCCACAAAGGCAGTTTTTTCATGGACGAAATTTCAGAGATGCCGCTGGCCATGCAAAGCAAACTGCTGCGCGTTCTGGAGGAGCGCGAGGTTTTTCCTTTGGGCGGCAGCCAAACTATAAAAGTCGATACGCGAATCATTACGGCTTCCAACAAAAACCTGGAACAGGAGGTCGAGGCTAAAAATTTTCGAGAAGACCTCTATTACCGAATTCACGTCATTCGGATTCAGCTGCCGCCCCTCAGGGAGAGAAAGGATGACATTCCACTCTTGGCAAAACATTTCCTGAAGAAATATAGCGCGGAGATTGGCCGAGATATCAGCGGCATTACTGCACCGGCACTGCAAAAGCTTTTGCGGCACACGTGGCCAGGGAATGTCCGTGAACTCGAGAACACGATCGAGAGCGCCGTCGCTTTGGCATCGGATGAACTGATCGACGAGGAGTTGATCCTGCCGAAATGCGATATAGACAACGAATGCATCAAGCCCCTCAAAGAAGCCCGGGACGATTTCATGAAAAATTACCTGCTGCAATTGGTCGAATTCACCCAGGGCAACGTCAGCCAGGCGGCCAAATTGGCCGGCAAGTATCGCGCAGACCTTTACGAACTCATGCGTCGCTATAAACTGGACCCCTCGCAATTCCGGGACTGATTTGCCGCATCAAAAAGAATATTTTTCGGCGACAATCGCAGTCGATGTCTCTCATTCTTGGATGGCGATTTCTTAAAGTGATGGCTTAATATTGCCGGGCAACTCGAAACTGTATCAACGTATGGATTTATTTATGACTCTTAACTGTCGCTCCCATTGGAATTTATCCTGAAAATTTCGCTTCTCCCCTCCGGCGTTCAAAAAAACATACACATAAAAGTAGCCGAAAGTATTACAAAATACGTATTGTTGTGATTGGGTGAACGGCTGATTGTATGATTTTTACTCCAATTGGGGAAGGAGGGTATGATAAAAAAATATAAAATATATGTAATATCAATATGATAAGTTATGGTCGCACTTTTGGTACGGCAGTTGCATTCCTCTGGCGGTGTTTGAATTCAATTTACAAAGATCACTGCCGAAGGAGACCGACAACCGTATGCCGAAAGCTGATTGCCGACTTCCCCTGGTCACAAGTTCAAGATTGGCTTTAGTAGCCTTTTTCATCCTCACCCTCCTCATTTTATTGGGACCGACGCCGTTTTCTGTTGCAGAGAGTTGGGCCAAGGATATTACCCTGGAATGGGATCCGAACACTGAACCTGACCTGGGCGGCTATATCGTCCATTATGGAACCGAGAGCGGCGCTTATGATCACAGCCTGGATGTCGGTAATTTCACCAGTGCTGTCATATCGGGTCTCGACCCGGATTTGGAGTACTATTTTGCCGTCAGCGCCTACAATATCGATGGCGAGGTCAGTGAGTTTTCCAACGAGGTTACGACCGATTTGACCCCTTCTGCGCAATACCAATCTTCCGGTGGTGGCGGGGGAGGAGGGGGATGCTTCATCCAGACGGCGGAAGCCAGGTTCACACCGTTGAATGCGTTTAAAACCTGGTGGCACGGAGTCGAAAAAGCGGTTGTCGTATTCTTGTCTTTGATCTCGCTATCAGGCGAGATTTCTGAACAGAATTAATCAATACGGTGCAGGCTTTCTGAATCGGTTTGGCATAAGATAAATGAAAGCCTCCCCGCCTCTGGGCGGCGGTCTAGTCGAAACGTTTGCCATCACAAAACATATCATATCCTCACTCATCATCTGTTCCTCCTGCAAAGGCGGGTATGGCTCCGGGCCAGAACCCGCCTTTGCATTCCTGTCTGAGGTCTGAAGCGGCGCTCTGCCGACGGTGCACCCGGTGCGGGTGCTTGTGTTTTGAAGAAGACGCTTTACCTTAGTGCAGGTCGAACGTTCATCACACTTTAAATACTGCGATGCGATTCACAGTCCGGCGACCGTTTGCAAGCATAGCTGGCCATGAAAGGATGCGCAGGGAGTGGCATTCACATGGAAAGCATCCGTGAAGAGCTGGTCAGCGCACGGGCCGAACAAACAAGGGATTAATATGGCATTGTCAGAGAATACCACGGTCCCGAACCCACCGAACCCCGCCAGTCCGGGCATCCGCGAGAAACTGCGCCTGGCGATGAAAATTGTGGAGCAGAGCCCGGTCATCCTTTTCCGCAGAAAACCGGAACCAAACCCTCAACTCGTTTATGTGTCCGACAATATTTCCCGCTTTGGGTATTCGGCTCAAGATTTCCTCGAGGAGAAAATCCATTTCCGAGACCTCGTCCATCCGGATGACCGTGACAGGATTAGGGCTGAAATCGTAGATTATGCCGAGCGCGACGTCGGTGAATACACCCAAAACTACCGCATTGTCACACGGGACGGTGATATCCGTTGGCTCGAGGATACGACATCAACCGAGCGCAACGGCCTGGGTAAGATAGCCTATTATCAGGGGACGGTCGTCGATGTGACCGAACGCAAGTTGGCCGAAGAGGCGCTTCGAAAAAACGAAGTCAAGTTTCGCCGCATCGTGGAAACCTCGGCCGAAGGGTTCCTCATGATGGACAATCGGTTTCGGGTCGTCGACGTCAATGATTCCTTCTGCAGGATGCTCGGCTATGTCCGGGATGAGTTGATCGGTTTAAAGGCTTACGATTTGGCGAGCACAGATTTTAAATTCTACCTCGAAGCCACCACTCGACGTCGTTTGGAGCAGAAATATAGAAACTTTGAGGGTGTCTGCCGGTCCAAGAGCGGGCGCAACGTGCCGGTGCTCATCCACGGCAACACGCTCGTCGACGACGACGGTGAAAGCATGGGCCAGGTGGCTTTCGTCACCGACCTGACAGGCCAGAAGAAATCATTGGTCCTGGCGGGCGAGGTCCAAAAAAGCCTCTTGCCGAAGGCTCCCCCAACGATCACCGGACTCGACATCGCCGGACTGAGCGAACCGTGCGAAGAGATCGGGGGGGATTATTTCGATTTCCTGCAGCCCGTCGGTCAGGCGGCATCCGCGCCCGGGGTCCTCACTGTCGCCGTCGGCGATATCGCCGGACACGGGGTCGACTCGGCGCTTCTGATGGCCACCGCACGGGCGGTTCTACGCGACCGCTACAGGTCTTCCGAGAGCTTGTCCATTACCGTCAACGAACTGAACCATGCCTTGATCACTGATTTTTTAAGCACCCACCAGTTCATGACGCTCTTTGCATTGGAAATCGGTCACACCCATCAGACGATACGGTGGGTCAGGGCTGGACATGACCCGGCGTTGCTTTACCGGCCCGACACCGATCAGTTCATGGATTTGGAAGGTCCGGGTATGGTTCTGGGTGTGGCGCGAGACTTTGATTTCAGGGAGAGCGTAATGAACGATGTTCCTGCCGGCTCCATTGTTGCCCTGGGAACGGACGGCATTTGGGAGGCTTTCAACCCGGCCGGGGAAATGTTCGGCAAGGCCCGGTTCAAGGAGATCATCCGCCGATATGCCAACCAAGATGCAGCCACAATATTGAACCGCGTCTATCAGGCGGTGCATTTGTTCACCGAAGGCCTGAAGCCCCAGGACGACATCACCCTGGTCATACTCAAATTGACTTCGCCTCATGGTGAATGATCGTCTGGTGCCGATTCGATGCATTCACGCGTCAGTCAATTATGGAGTGAGCCGCCCCTCCTATACCAAACTTTGCCCGCGACTGCGGAAAAGGCTGCCAAAACCTCCCATCATTGAGCCCGGCCCGACAATTTGATGGTAACGTTCAGCCTTTAATGGCCCTGCCGGGGGCTCCTTTCTGCCCGGGACCGGTTGGCGGCTGTTTCTCCGGTTTCAGCGATTGAGACTCAATTATCCATCATCGGCCTGAAGGGTGTTTCCAAGAAATCCAAATCGAATAGCGCTATGTCATGTGGGTGAAATCCCGCACTCGAACTGAGTGATACCCCTCATTTCCCACCACTCCACCTGCTTTCGTCAAATGCTGAAAAGAATTTAACTGATTGATATTCAAACGAAAACCGTAAAGTGATTCAGGCTGGTATGTATCTTGTAGTGCCTGTCACTAAAAATTAGCACATTCTTTCAAACAGTGAGGATAGCCATTTAACGGTGAGACTGAGAAGGGGGGGGATGACGATGGCGGCTGTCAACCGAACAATAGTGGTAAAAAGACTGGACGCACTGAATGACGAAGACCGGATGCTGTTGTTGAACAAATACGCTCAGCAGACAGAAGATATCTATTGCACCTTCAGTGCAGATAAAAATATCGATGTTATATCGAAAATATTTTTGTTCAAGTTCAATAAAGAGGCCCTGGTTGATTCGTACATGAAAGGTGATCCGGTCGTCGATCACCCCGACTGCAGGTTCGACGAATTCATAAACAATGAGATGGCCGCCTGATGGATCGAACCATTAGCCACTCGATGCGTTCGGCATGTTGGGTAAAAGAGGAGTGAAAGGGAAACGATGGGAAGTCAGGATTTTCTGCTGTCGGCAATGATGGACGAGCTGTTGCCGCGAAAAATCATGCGGGAGGAAGAGAAGGATGCTTCGCAGGTCCCGCAGGACAACCTTTGCAAAAACAATGGGGTTTTTGCCTGCAAGGCGACAGATACGAGCTTGCAGAGCCATTGCCGATATTTTTTCGAATTTTTTAGCAGTGGCCGGTGCCTCTTTTACAATTCAGCCGGGTGCTGCGACAATCCCGAGGCTCAAAAAAATGCCTGTCAACGTGAGATGGGGTGAATACCCGGCGTGGGTGTCGCTTTTTGCACTAAAACATGTTGGGGCGTTCGCCGATTCTATACCGAGGTATTTCAGGTAATATCGGCTTCACTGCAACCCGTCACTCATGTAATACCCAACGCATTCATATCCAATATCCTGCATCTTTCCCACGCGTTTCACCGCTTTCAGTGTCATTCTATTCTTACGGTAAGGAATGTTACCATATTCTCTCTGTATTGGTGCGACAAGGTCTGGCCATTGGTAAACCTTTTTCAGAGACTTTCGATTCGGATTGAATCAGGGGCTGACACAGTGTCATTCTTGGTGGACTGATGCTCCGATCCCATTATTTTTGATTTATTTATCTGAGCTAAAGTGCTCAAGATTATTGACGATAATGTTTAAAAGGAGCCGATCTCTATAAATATTGTGAGGTAGATGACATGGCTTTTACTGAAGGTAGGAATCCGAACCTGCTCAAAAATTTTTATAAATGTATTTTGAACAATACTAACGATATCGAAACCAGTAGAAAGGAGTTGTTAATAAATATCGTATGTATCATCGGGATAATAAACCTTGTCCCATTGGGGTTTCACGCATTGTTTAAAGGTAATAATGCGACCGGGTCGCTTGATTTATCCTTAGCGGCCGTTTTACTTGTCATTCTGTTGTTAATGATAAACAGAGGTTATCGGGTCATTTTCAGTTATGTAGGTATTGCCTTTGCGGGGGTTTTATTTGTATATCTGTTTGCATCAGGCGGATTGAATAATACGGGCCACGTGTGGTCTTTTGCCTTTCCAATCTTTACCTTGTTTCTTCTTGGAACAAGAAATGGAATATTAGTTACAGCGATCTTTTTAAGCAGTACCATCATCGTATTTAATTTTCAGAACTACTCCTTCATTTCTGCCTCCTATTCGATAGACTTTCAAATTCGATTTATCTCTTCTTTCATTGTGGTTTCAGCATTATCTTTCTCTTTTGAATACATAAGACAGAAAACCGGCGAAAAACTAGAGCTCAAAAACTTAGAGCTCCAGGAGACAGTAGATGAATTAAAAAAGACAGAACAGGCGCTGAAAGATAGCGAAACGCTTTTGAGATCGACGCTCGAATCGACTGCTGATGGTATTCTGGTTGTCGACAATAACGGAAAGGTCATATGTAGAAACACACGCTTTGGTGAAATGTGGAACATCACTCCTAATATTTTGCAATCTGATGATGACGAAAATTTGATTAATTCTGTTTTAGCTCAATTACAGGACCCAGAACTTTTTCTGTCCAATGTGCGCGCATTATATAAGACCGACAAACACGATTTTGACGCACTGGAATTTAAAGATGGCAGAGTCTTTGAAAGATATTCGGAACCTCTTATCATTAATAAAAATGTGGTAGGACGTGTATGGTCATTCAGAGATATTACCGAGCGTGATAAGGCAGAAAAAGAAAAGGAAAGGCTGCAGGTCAAATTACAAGAGGCCGAAAAGATGCGGGCAATAGGCACACTCGCGGGGGGTGTAGCCCATGATCTTAATAACATCCTATCAGGAATTGTGAGCTATCCAGAACTCATTCTAATGGATTTACCCGAAGAAAACCCGTTGAGGAGTTCAATCGAGGTTATTCACGATTCAGGAAAGAAAGCAGCTGCAATCGTTCAAGATCTATTGAATTTGGCTAGAAGAGGGGTATCGACAAGCGAAATCCTTAATTTAAACGAAATAATATCCGGATATCTCACCAGCCCTGAATTTGAAAAATTAAAAACTTTCCATTCTTTAGTGGAGGTGAATACTTGCCTTGATAATTCATTGCTGAATCAAATAGGGTCTCCGATTCATCTTTCAAAAACGATTATGAATTTGGTTTCCAATGCGGCGGAAGCCATGCCAAATGGAGGGTCAATACATATCAGCACCGAAAATTGCTATTTGGACAAACCGGTAACAGGCTATGATGAAATAAATGAAGGCGATTACGTCGTTTTAACTGTTACCGATACGGGTATTGGTATAGCTGAGAAAGAACTGGGTAGAATTTTTGAACCTTTTTACACCAAAAAAGTTATGGGAAGAAGCGGCACAGGTTTGGGTATGGCCGTGGTTTGGGGTACAGTCAAAGATCACAAAGGATATATCCATGTAGATAGTCAAATCGAGAAGGGGACATCGTTTAACATATATATGCCCGCTACGAAAAAAGAAAAAATTGTTTCTCCGAATACAAAACATTTAAATGATTATACAGGTAATGGTGAGACAATCCTTGTGATCGATGATGTGAAAGAGCAAAGAGAAATCGCCTACAAGATACTGTCACAATTGGGATATTCCGTTAGAGTTGCATCAAGTGGAGAAGAAGCGGTTGAAATAATAAAGACTGAAAAAACCGATTTGATCGTTATGGATATGATCATGTCGCCGGGATTAGATGGGCTGGAAACCTATGAGAAAATTATTTCGATGCATCCTCATCAAAAGGCTATTGTCGTAAGTGGATTTTCAGAAACTAATCGGGTCAAAAAAATACAGCAATTGGGTGCCGGAGCTTATGTAAGGAAACCGTATACAATTGAAAAAATTGGTATTGCTGTGAGATCAGAGCTTGAGAAAGACAAAGAAGCTGCTTGACTGGTAAATAATTTGGAGATTCAATCTGAATTTTGCCTTAAAAAAATCCAGCCCAGCATTTGATAATCTTGACATTTGGACTGGTATAAATTTCGATGAATGCATCAACAGCCCTTTTTTAGTAAGGATGTTAAATGGATAAAAAAGAACTTTCACAGTGTCTTGAAAAATTGTTTAACAGTCTGGGAATTGGCACTGTTATGGCCAAAGAGTTATGGGATGAGCGTCTGTCCGTAATGGGAAATGATGCAATCGATGCATTGGAAAAAGTGCGCCAAGGGCCCTTCAATGACCTTTATCCGCAATTGATGGAACTAATGGCATTCTTGTTAGAATGTGGGGCAGTCGGTAACGAGCGGCAGAATGAAGTCAGCAGAGGAATATTTAGAAGATTTAGAGGCCTCGCTGAAACGATTGAAAACCTTAATCTGAGAATTGAGAGAATCGAAAAGAAGATTAACATAAAAGAATAACGCGAAAATCCTCATTAACCAAGACGCCCCTGGTTTCAAACTGGTGGGCGAGGTTGTTTGGTGCTCTAATGTGTGGCAGCTCATATGGATAAAGACAGGGGCTCATGGTAATCCGTGAGCCCCTGTCTTTATCTTAAAAACCAGGCACATTATATTTCATCCGCAACTAAGCGACAAGGAAGTTGCCACAAAACGCCATGTCGCCACTCAGACCGTCAAGACCCATCTGCCATCTATAAAAAACTGAACACCAAGGGCCGCATCGCCGCCCTAAAAGAGGCCCGGGTGTTGGGTCTTATCCCTCCGCGACTGAAAAAAAGAAGTGGTTTTAGGCCTTTTCTCGCCCCGGCAGCGAACTCGGGAATCTCGACAGGTTCAAATCATTCGCTGGGCTTAGCTCAGTCCGAAGACTTTACCGGACCGGCTGGAGTTGCTCCGGCACCCTGAGGATATTCTGTATGGGCCAGACGGAGATTTGGTTTGACAGGGGATAGGCGTGTTCTCCGGGATAAATTATCCACAAATGATCGAGGTTCAGGCTTTCAATGGCCTGGTTCATCGATCGGGTTGTCTTCGGGGTTTCGCTGAATTTGCATTCAATCCCGTACCGTTTGCCGTTGTGGATGAAAAACAGATCAATCTCGGCACCGCTATGGGTCGCCCAGAAAAATGCCTGAGGCGGTCTGATGACTTCCAAAAACTGTTCGATGGCGAACCCTTCCCACGAGGCCCCCACCCGGGGATGGCCATGGAGAGTATGGAAATCCGGGAGGCTGAGCAACGCGTGAAGCAGACCCGAATCCCTTAAGTATATCTTGGGAGCCTTTACCTGGCGCTTACTGAGATTTTCATACCACGGTTGAAGTTGCCGGACCATGAAGGTTCCGGTGAGAATATCGAGATAGGATCGCACCGTCTTGTCCGACAGGTCGAGTGAGCGGCCAAGCTCCGCGGCATTCCAGGTTTGGCCGTGGTAATGGGCCAGCATGGTCCAGAAGCGGCGCATGGCGGCGGGCGGTATCGAGATGCCGAGTTGGGGAATATCTCGGGCCAGGAAGGTTTGGATGAAACCCTCGCGCCAGGCCAGGCTGTCCGCATCGCTGTTAGCGAGAAAGGAACGGGGAAAGCCGCCCCGGAGCCATACAACATCGGAATGGTCGACGCCTGTTTCGCTGAGACCAAAGCCGGAAAGCTCGACAAATTCGACGCGGCCTGCCAAGGATTCGGAAACATTCTTGATAATGTCGGGAGATGCACTCCCCAGAATCAAAAATCGGGTTTTGTTATCAGGGCGGTCCACCAGTACGCGCAGCACGCGAAAAAGCTCGGGCATTTCCTGAATTTCATCAATGATCACAATATTTTGCAGTGAACCCAGCATCAACTGAGGGTTTTGGAGGCGGTTGAGATCAAGCTGAGATTCAAGATCAAAAAAAACCGTGCGTCTTCCCTCCGCAAACATGCGGGCGAGCGTCGTTTTACCGCACTGCCTGGGACCGATAAGGGCCGTAATCGGGGAGCGCCTGACCGCATGGGATAATCGGTTCATATAGGACGGCCGTTTAATCATGGCGTCACTATATTATTGAAAAATCGGAATGTCAATCCGGATTATCAATAATAAGAATATGGAATAAACGGCGAGATCTTCATTAAGATCCACTCTGCTAAAGCTTAGATATGTCCGACATGGGCCGGTACGCTTATCTTAAGCGACCTGCGAGACAATCTCAGGCTCGCGGACAGGCGGCTCAGCGGCTTCTATCATGTTTTTAAGGCCTTCTACAACTTCCTGCTGATGCCTGCCGCCCACCTGACTGTTGACGCACAATCCGTCAGGACTTCTCAGGGTGCAACTGCAAGCATTGTAGGGTGCCACCGGGGCTTGACATGTTGACTAATGTCAATTACGCACTGGACAGTCTAGCCTTATGGGTCTCATATAGGGAGGTGATAGGTATGGAACATTGGCAGCTCCAGGATGCAAAAAACCGGTTCAGCGAGGTCATCAATAAAGCGTTGCGGAATGGGCCGCAGGTGGTAACGAGACGCGGTAAAAAAACCGTCCATTATTTCTGTTGAACAGTATCAGAACTTGATCAAGCCCAAAGTGAACATCGTCGACTTTTTTCAAGAATCGCCGCTGCGGGGCGAAGATCTGGACCTGACGCGTAAAAAAGACGTCTCCCGCGAGGTGGCCATTTGGATTATATACTCGACACTTGTGTAATTTCAGAATTGGTGAAAACGAATCCGTTCCCTCGCGTAGCGCAGTGGGTTCGGTCCCAAGATGAAGAAAATCTCTTCCTAAGCGTGATCACGATCGGTGAAATACAGAAAGGCATATCCAAACTGCCGGATAGCCGCAAGAAGAAGCAGCAATTGCAGAAATGGCTGAGCACTGAGCTGCGTGAGCGGTTCAGGGACAGGATTCTTGATATAACGATTGGAACCGCTTATGCATGGGGGGTAGGTCTTGGGGGCCTGCGAAAAAAAAGGGATATCGTTACCCGCAATTGACAGCTTGATTGCATCTCAGGGTATTTTTAATGAAATGACTATCGTGACCAGAAATGTCGTCGATATGGAACCCAGTGGCGTCCTGTTGTTCAACCCCTGGGAAACCTAAGGGGCTAAATTGAGCGTATAAAATCCTCAAAAAGAATTATTTTGTATGTATTCAGAAAAGATAAATCGTGGCCGTTCACAGGTTTGCAAAGTCCGATGCGCTTCAAGCCACCTGATTGTAAGCGTTTACAGGCTGTCGCAAATGCAAGGCGTCGGGCACGCAGGCGTAGTTTTTTACCCCAAGTGCCCGACAACAAAGCAGATGCGGTGCCCTGTGAGCGCTTATTTCGATTCTGTTCCCACCTAACAGAGTGCCGCTTCCTACCTGTACTTGATTCCACTTTTAATCGTTTGCAAGAGTCTTCCTATCTCGAAAGTACTAATACTTAGTATTCAAGAAAACGGCTCTTTCGGTTGATTGACATAAATAAACAAACCCATAGTGCCCCTCATATATTCAGTTCTTCCTTTTCGTTGTCCAGCATTTCGTTCCTTTGCATCTTATAGCATCTCCTTTAAATCAGGATAAAATCATGGACAAGTCTGCCGTTTACCGGATCAAAGATTGAATCTTGACGAAATCGAAAAGGTATTCTGGTCGTCGACGGCATTCTGTTGGAGAACAGATCGATGATCGCCGAACCGGGAAGTAATCTCAGACTGAGGACGGTCTGATTTACAAGAACACGCTGTGAAATGAATCGTATAGACAGGGAATGAAGAAAGGAGACATCATGGAAAAGACTGAGAAAAAGACAGGACGGCCTATTAACAAAAGTACTGCCGACACGGTCGCGGGTCCAAGCCGGCGCCAGTTCATGGCCAAGAGCGCACTGCTCGGCGTCACGGCTGTGGTCTGCCGGCACAGGTCGTCGGGACCGGGCCAACAATTCGCTACTCGGCCATGCCCGAGATGTTCGAGACACTGATGTTCGCCGCCCGCCGCGAGCTGGTGATTTCGACGCCTTATTACGTCCCTAACGAGTCCATGCAAGCGGCCCTGTGCGCCAGCGCCCACCGCGGGGTCGATACGACCATTATTTTCCCGGAGCGGAACGATTCATGGATCGTCGCTGCAGCCAGCCGAAGCTATTACGGAGATCTGCTGGCCGCCGGCGTCCGAATCTTCGAATACACAGGCGGGCTGCTGCACACCAAATCGCTGACCCTCGACGGTGCAATGACCTTGATCGGTTCCGCCAACATGGATCGCCGGAGCTTCGAGCTCAATTACGAGAATAACATTCTATTCTATGACACGTCGTTGACGGCCGACATGCGCAAAAGGCAGCAGAGTTACATCGATCGTTCCAGACCGGTCACAGAAGAGATGGTGGCAAACTGGACCTGGCAACGCCGGCTCTGGAATAACGCCATTGCCATGCTCGGACCCGTGCTGTGAGTGCGACCATACCCGGCCAACGAATAACCTATCAGCGCCAGAGTCAACGGGGATATTTTATCGGCAAATTGACAAATATGTATCTTTGCACTAAACAACTGTGATACTTCTTTATTCCGTCACGAGGTTAACATACATAAAGGGAGAGAACGACCCATGGCACCTCCTGGTGAGCTGCAACTTCTACAATCGGCGGAAGGAATATTAACGGTTGCCTTCACCGGCAGCTGGAAGTTGGAGGAAGAGCTGCCCTCGGTCGATGAGGTTCGGAAAGGAGTCGAAAGGGCGCCGGAGACAAGCAAAATAGCCTTTGACACCCAAAAACTGACGGATTGGGATACCGGTTTTTTAACCTTTCTAGTGGGCTTGAGCAAATACTGCTCAGAGCAAAAAATACCGATCGACAACAGCGGATTGCCCCAGGGGGCCAAGAAGCTCCTATCACTGGCCGCGGCTGTACCGGAGAAAAAGGATGCCCGCAAGTCTGTTGGGCGAGTACCTTTTCTGGCGTACTTAGGGGACGAAACCGTCGGCTTCTTTCGCTCGGCCGGCGAACTGCTGGCCTTCATCGGCGATACGGTGATCGCCTTTGGAAATCTGCTGCGTGGCAAGGCGATGTACCGCCGCTCGGACCTGTGGTTGACCATGGAGGCCTGCGGCGGGCAGGCGTTGCCGATCGTCTCCCTGATCTGCTTTCTGGTGGGATTGATTTTGGCCTTTATCGGTGCCATACAGCTGAGCCTTTTCGGGGCGCAAATCTACGTGGCCGATCTGGTGGGTATCGCGATGGTGCGGTTGATGGCGGCGATCATGACCGGCATCGTCATGGCGGGACGCACGGGGGGGGCCTTTGCCGCCCAGCTGGGCACGATGCAGGTCAACCAGGAGATCGATGCGCTGAAGACCCTGGGCATATCGCCGATGGAGTTCCTGGTGCTGCCACGCATGCTGGCCCTGGCGCTGATGATGCCACTGCTGTGTCTCTACGCCAACCTGATGGGCATTCTGGGCGGTCTGGTGGTGGGGGTGGGGATGCTCGATATCGGCTTCATCCAGTACTACAACGAGACCGCCAAGGCGGTGAACCTCTGGAATCTGGGCATCGGCCTTTTTTCCGGGGTGGTCTTTGGTGTGATCGTGGCCCTTTCGGGCTGTATGCGGGGGATGCAGTGCGGCCGCAGCGCCTCGGCGGTGGGAGATGCGGCCACTTCGGCCGTGGTGACCGCCATTGTCGGGATCATCGTTTCCACGGCCGTTATCACCGTCATTTGCAATATTTTGGGGATATGACAACCGTTAGCCGGTTGAGCCGTTAGCGGTGAGCCCGTTGGCCGGTTGAGCCCGGCGGTTGGCCCGTTAGCCGGGTTTTTACGATCGAAACAGGACTTTAAAGAACAGTGCAGAATAAAATGGGTGAGCAAGAGGCCCACATCAGGGTGCAGGATCTGACCATGGCCTATGGCGATTTTGTGGTCATGCACGATCTGACATTTGCGATCAATCGGGGAGACATCTTTATCATCATGGGTGGCAGCGGCTGCGGCAAGAGCACCATGATGACGATCCTGATCGGATTGAAATCCCCGGCCAAGGGCCAGGTGTTTTACGGGGATCTGGATTTCTGGGGTGCCGATCCGCCCACCCGCGACCGGGTGATCCGACGCGCCGGGGTGATGTACCAGAGCGGGGCGTTGTGGAGTTCGATGACCCTGGCCGAGAACATCGCCCTGCCGCTGGAGGCTTACACGGATTTGAGCCCCGCACGGATCCGGGAGGTGGTCGAGCTCAAGCTGGCGCTGGTGGGGATGGCCGGGTTCGCGGAGTTCTACCCCTCGGAGATCAGCGGCGGCATGCAGAAGCGGGCCGGCATCGCCCGGGCCATGGCCCTCGATCCGGAAGTCTTGTTCTTCGATGAGCCGTCGGCCGGCTTGGACCCGGTAAGCGCACGCCGGCTGGATGACTTGATCCTGGAGCTGCGTGAGAGCCTGGGGACCACAATGGTGGTGGTGACCCATGAGCTGGCCAGCATATTTGCCATCGGAAGCAATTCGGTGTTTCTGGATGCCTCCAAGCGGACCATGGCCGCCACCGGCAACCCCAGTCAGCTGCTGAAAGAAACCCAGGATCCCATGCTGCGGCAGTTTTTGACCCGGGGCGAGAAATCGTAAATATCAAAAGGAAGGGCACAGATGGCGAAGCAAGCGAACAGAATGATGATCGGCGGATTTGTTGTCATTGCGGTGATCATTATGGCAGCCAGCCTGGTGGTTTTCGGTTCGGGTAAGTTCTTCAAAAAAACCGATGAATATATCATGCATTTCGATGGCTCGATCAAAGGGTTGAATGTGGGCGCGCCGGTGCTGTTCCAGGGAGTTCAGATCGGTTCTGTCACAAGTATCGTTCTCCGAGCCGACAACAAGCAGGGAACGCTTGAAAGACCGGTAATCATCGAAATCGAGCCGGACAGATTTCAATTGAGGGAGGGACAGGATCATAGAGATCCAGAAGAGAGTATTCCGGATCTCATTGACAAGGGACTGCGGGCCGTGTTGACAATGCAGAGTTTTATCACGGGGCAATTGATGATCGAGCTCGATTTTCATCCAAACACCCCGGTCAATCTGAAGAATATCGATAAAGACCATTTGGAGATTCCCACCATCCCGTCCACCACCGAGCGGCTGGCACAGACGCTTCAGGACCTTGACCTGAAGGGCATGGCCAATCACTTGGAGGACACCCTGGCCGGCATCGACCGGTTCGTCAACAACCCGGACCTGAAAGCCAGCATCGGTGAACTCAAGGGCGTGATGACCGATGCCCGCCAGCTGGTTCAGAACCTTAACTCCCGCATCGGACCGCTGGCCGACGATCTTGACGCCACGCTGCGCGATGCCCGTAAAATGGTCAATAACGTTGACGGGCAGATCGGACCTATTGCCGGCAATGTCAATAAAACCGTCGAGGACTTTGGTACGCTGGCCCGGGATGCGGATGCCCGCCTGGGGTCGGTGGCCGACAACCTGGATCGAGCCCTGTCTTCGGTTAGGGGGGTGATATCCGATGATGCCCCATTGATCGTCGAGTTGGAGGAAACCCTGAGAGAAATATCGGCCGCCGCCCGGTCGATTCGCCAGCTGGCCAACTCATTGGAACAACACCCCGAAGCCCTGATCCAGGGTAAAGGCAAGTCAGGAGACAAATAAGATGAGAGATATGTTCTATTCCCGATGGTTACTGCTGACCCTGGCCATTGTTATCTTTACTTTCAGCGGTTGCCTGGGCAAGAGTCAATCGCCGCGGTTTTATACCCTCAATCCGATATCAGAAGGCAAGGCCAAAGTGATAAACGACACCCCGGCGCGTGATGCGATTATCGGTATCGGCCCGATCAAGCTGGCCGACTACTTGGACCAGTCCAAGCTGGTCACCCGCACCGGAGACAACCGGCTGGTGAAAGCCGAGTTCGACCTGTGGGCCGGATCCTTCAAGGACAACCTGACCAACGTGTTGGCCGAAAAC
>CAWBYM010000010.1:0-273187 GCA_963792945.1 uncultured delta proteobacterium
GCGGCGGCGAAATGATCGATGGCATTGGCGAATTCACCGGTGACAGCGTAACACACCCCCAGGCTGTTATGAAGATTAGCGTTCTTGTCATCGATGCGAAGGGCGGTGGTGAACTCTTCGATGGCCCCCTGGTAGTTGTCTTCGTCATAGAGCCTGTCTCCGCTGATATTGAGGCTGATGGCATCGAAGCAAACCAGGCTGTCGGGTCCGAAGAACTTCGCATGTTCCAACGCTTTTTCGGCGTTGTCGAGAATGCGCACTTTTTCGAAATCGAGGGTGGGGAAGACCGCGATACCGGCGGTAACGGTGTGACGGCAGCTTTCAGCCAGTAAGCTCTGCTTGATCCTGTCGACGAGATTTACGGTCTCGGTCCGAGTGCGGCCGGGAAAAAAACAGGCGAACGCCGTACTGTCGAGAAGACCCCAAAGACCGTCTACAGACCGGCAGGCCGCATCTATGGCCCGGGCAACCTTGACCTGAATGTCAGCGGAGAAGGTTTCGCAGGTAGAGTTCGACTCAGAAGGAATACCGTCGACTTGAATCACGGCGGTACCGAAAGCCGAAGCCTCCTCCATGCGGTTCATGGCGCGAATGGCCAGAGATTTCCCCTTGAGCATTTGGGGATAGGTGGTCAGCAGCCCGCCGTTTTCTTCCGGTTCGACCGCGGGGTTGCATGCCGGTCGGTTCACGGTTTGAGCTTTGGAAAGAATGAAGTTGCGGTCTACCGACATACCGGGGCTCATCGCTTTCGGATCCTGGGGCATTTTCATTCCTTGTGCAGTAGGGTTTCGAACGCTTGCTGAATGATCTCCAGTTCATCATCCTGAATGGTGCGCATATCCATGATGATCATGTCATCTTCGATCCTGCTGATAACGGGTGGACTGTGCCGTCGCAAAGCGTTTTCAATCGTATTGGCCGACATCCCCTCCACTTTAACCCCCAGGCATTTGCTGGGCAGTTCCAGCATCGGCATGGAACCGCCGCCGGGTCGGGACGAGCGATCGAGCAGCCGGATAACCAGCCGGCTGTCCTCCGGCCGCTCCAGCAGGTTTTTCAACCGGTTGGCTTTTTCTTCCAGCCCGACAGCCGGCTGCAGCAGCATCCGTAAGGTGGGAATTTTTTGAACGGCCTTCTCCGGGTCGCGATAGAGACGCATCGTGATCTCGAGGGCGGCCAGGGTCATCTTGTCGATTCGCAGGGCGCGGTTGATCGGATTTCGCTTAATGCGGCCGATGTAATTTTTCTTGCCGACGATTAGACCCGCTTGGGGACCGCCGAGAAGTTTGTCGCCGCTGAAGGTGATGATTTCGGCTCCGGCTGCAACCGATTCCTGGACGGTCGGCTCTTTCATCAGACCGTAGCGGGAAAAATCGATTAAGGTGCCGCTGCCGAGGTCTTCCATGACCGGCAGGTTGTATTTGCGGCCCAAGTCGACAAGCTCCTTCAGGGAGACTTCGGCGGAAAACCCGACAACACTGTAGTTGCTTTTATGAACCTTCAAAAGCAGCGCGGTGCGATCATCGATGGCGTTCTCATAATCCTTCAGATGAGTGCGGTTGGTCGTGCCGACTTCGCACAGAATACCGCCGCTCTTAGCCATTACGTCCGGTATCCGGAAGGACCCGCCGATTTCCACCAGTTCACCCCGGGAAACAATGACCTTCTGGTCCCTAGCCACGGTCTCGAGCGCCAACAGTACGGCTCCGGCGTTGTTGTTGACCACCATAGCGGATTCCGCACCGCTGATTTCGCAAATGATGTCTTCGACCGCGGTATAGCGGGACCCCCGTTTTCCCTGTGCCAGGTCGAATTCCAGGTTCGAATACCGACCGCTGATTTTAGTCAGGTTTTCGATGGCGGATTCCGCCAGAAGCGATCGGCCCAGATTCGTGTGGATCACGATGCCGGTGGCATTGACCGTGCGGCGTAAATTTACAACCGATGCCCGCTTGACGGAATGCTTGACACTTTCCGTTATCGCTCTTTCGGAAAACGAGCCTTCAGGATGCTCGTGAGTGTGCTGAATGATCGCCCGCCGCCGATCCTCTATCACGGACCGGATGGTCCTCATCAGAAGCGAGCGTGGGATGTCGGCAAAGAACGGGTCCGCCTTGGCGATTTCAAGGATGGCGTCGACACCGGGGAGTTTGCGCAGGTATTCCTTTTGATGATTGCTCAAGTCCATAGCCGTTAGCCCGGAGATGCCTCTTCCGTTTCGGTGCTGAAGAGTGCCTGGGGTATGAGATCGACGATGGTTGTCAGGTCCTCGGGCTTGAGGTCGATCCGGCGCAGTCGATCCTCAATCGAACCACCGCCCATTCCCTCCAGTTCCAATCCGGTGTTGAACCGAGCCATGAGGAGATCGGCCAGGTAGACGATATGGACTAGCTTGCTGTACCGGTCCGACTTTTCCGGTTCGTGGTGGAAGGCGATGCATTCTTTCAACGACTGCGGGAATCCCCACATATCGGCGAGTTGACTGCCGATGGCCGTGTGGTCGATGCCGAAGATGTCGTTTTCGGCCTGGGTCGACAATTCGTCTTCTCGATTGATCTTGCGGTAGAAAAGCGGGTAGGCCGATGCAATATGCTGATCGAGCACCACTTTCCCTATATCGTGCAGAAGCCCGGCTGTGTAAGCCGTAGACAGTTCGGCGGCTCCCGTGTAGTTGGCGATTTTCTCGGCTACCACCGCGGCGCCGACGGCATGATGGAAAAGCCCGCCCATGCAAAGGGAATACCCCTTAAGAGATGTGTCAAATAAATTTTCCACGGCCGCCGAAATGATCATGCGCACAAACAATTTTTCTCCCAGGAAGACTAGCGCATGATCCAGCGACTCGATCTTGTTTTTCTTGGCAAACAAGGCCGAATTGCACAATTGAATCGTTCGGGCACTGATGACCTGGTCCTTTTTTATCTCCTCGGCAATCGGGTCGATGTCGTAGGAGCCGGTGTCGATCATGTGCAGGATTTTTAAAGCCACCTGCGGAATCGGCTGGATTCTCTCCAGGGCCTGCAGAATTTCTTCCAGAGAAGCGGGCTGAACCGAATCGGATCCGCTGGGATCATCTTTGCCAAGAGGCTCGATGCGGTAGTCGAAACCCGACATATCGAGACTCAAACTGCATGTAAAAAAACCGCCGGTTTCCCATTCGGCAATGGAGATGCCCGCTTCGGTCAGAAGCCCGTGGACGATATCTGTGGTCCGGCCGCCAATGTTTAAATCGAGATCGGCGGTGTTCAGAGGCCCCACGAGTGCACCGCCGGCGATGACGGCGGTCAGATTGTCCGGTGCCGCACCGGCTTGATAGAGTTCGTCGAGGAACAGCGGTATGCCGGTGCGGGCATAACGGGCGTCGATTTGTTCCGGCCCGGATCCCGCCGGTTCGGGAAGAAGCAGGTGAATCATTCCTCCGATGCCGGCTTGGGGGTCGTAGGCGGCCACACCGACGCAAGTGCCCAGAAAGGATTGGAGAAGTACCGGACCGGTCGCGCCGACCCAATAACTCCCTGAAGGGATTATCTGTTGTTTCAGTGCCATACCGATGGTGTCTCGGAGGTGGAATGATTCTCGCCGTTTTGGGAACGTTTACGGCCGATATTTACCTTATACCATTTAAAAGTCCATTATTTCAATAGATTGTTTTAGATGTCATTTCGAGTGTATTGACAATATGTTCAACATGGTATTGTCTGACAATCATCCTATTCTTGTGGTGTCGGTTTCTTCTGCAGCCTGTGTCACGCTGTGGGACTGGTTTCCAATGGATAAACCAACCGAAGGCACACAAGCTTAATAACTGTATCATCCAGTCCGAGCATTCTATTTTGGGGGACCGATGGACCGCAGAATCATTTTACCGCTGGATCACATGGCATGGGGCGAGGCGCGCAAGGTCATGATCAAAACCAAAGGCCTCGTGTGGGGCTACAAGATCCGCCGCAGCGTCCTAGAGGAGGGCCTGTCGGTTTTGGCGCATATCCGAGAGTATGGCCGGGTCATGCTCGACTTCAAGCTTTACGATATTCCCAGTGCAATGACGGAATCCCTGTCGCTCCACATCGCCGCCGGTGCCGATATTACGACCGTTCACTGTTCATCCGGTTACGATCCCTTGCCGCACGGCCTGCCCTGTGACCCCATCGCCGGGGTGACGATCCTCACCTCCATGGGCCATGAGCAATTCAGCCGTTATTACAAGGGGGAGAGCCTGGTGCATTTAGTCGAGCAGATGGCCGAGGATGCCGTCCCGCGATATGGATACCTCGTCTGTTCAGCGACCGATTTGAACCGAGTGCAGCGTCTGTCCATAAAAAAAATCTGTCCCGGCATCAGGCCCCTCTGGTATCTGAAGGCCGATGACCAGGAACGGACGGCCACACCGGCCGAGGCGGTGGCCAACGGAGCGGACCTTCTCGTGGTCGGCCGACCGATTTTGGAAGCATCCGATATGACCGGTGCGATTAAACGCACCAACGACGAGATTTTTCGCGCGCTGCCGGAGTGATGTCCGGGACTAGGCTGGCGGTTTTACCCCTGCGCCCCGATTCGCCCGCCGGTAAGGATTGTATGCCGCCGACGGTCAGAAAAGATTTCCCTGGGGTTTCAGCGGCCAACCGCGCGGGTCTTTGCCCATGGCGCTCGCCAGTTTGAATCCGAGCATCTTGTAGATCAGCTTGGCCACCGCAAAGGGTGAATTGGCATCGTGGGGCCGGGCGGCAAGCTCCACGACATCGAAGCCGACGACCCTTTTTCGATCGAAAATCTTGCCCAGCAACGCCATTGCCTCGTCCCATCGGAATCCGCCCGGCTCGGGGGTACCGGTGCTGTGGATGACGCTCCAGTCAAAGGCATCCACATCAACGGTGAGGAAAACCGGGTGCGGCAATTGATCGAGGGCCGCATCCAAGTCGAATAGTCCGTCGCGGTACATCGACATGGTGCACACCGCTAGATTTTCGTGCTCGATGCGGTGCGCCTCTTCCCTGGACATACTTCTGATGCCTATTTGGAGGGTGCTGTCGGTCAGTTCCCGAATGCGGGACATCACGCAGGCGTGGCTGAAGCGGCTGTTTTCATAGGTATCCCGCAGGTCGGAATGGGCGTCGATTTGGACCACGGATAAGGAGCCGTACTTCGTGTGCAGGGCCCGGGCGAGGCCGGTACTGATCGAATGATCGCCTCCAATAAGAACCACGAATTTGTCCCGGTCGATCCACTCGGACGCATACCCGTAAACCGCCGCCTGGACTTCGGCCGGGGTTTTCGGCAGAGCAGGGGGAATAAGTGTGGCAATACCGATACGGAAAGGTTCACCCCGCAGGTCCTCATCGTAGAGTTCCATCTGATGGGAAGCTGCGATAACCGCCTCAGGGGCTTGGGCGGTGCCGGTGCCGTAACTCACACCGCCTTCATAGGGGATCGGTAGGATCACCACCGCTGCTTGGTCCACAGCGGTATACTCCGCACCGGGGTCGAGAAAGGGTCGGGAATGGGCGTTCAATGGGCCTGCTCCAGTTTCTTTGACAGTTCCGGCATCTGGGCAATGATGTTTTTCTGCGGCCGACTATCGTTGTTTTCAAGGACATATGCCGCAAGGATCGGGAATATGATGCTGTATTCGCCCCAGATCTGGACCAGTTTTTCCTCGTCCGCAGTACGGTACTTGCCCCAGGTCACCGATTCGCTGAAGGTGCAGCCGGACAAGCTGCCTTCTCTTTCAACCGCCGTTCCGATTTGAAGCCCACGATCGGCGCCTTCGAAATCGATTCCCAGAATCTGGTTGATGGTCGGGCTGGTCTGCTGGATAAAATTTTTAGGCCCGCCGCCGCCCAGTTCGATGAAACCGGTTTTGCCGGAGGAGAAGACGATGGCCGCGGAGTCGAAGATATCTTTCTGGGCGGACAGGACCACCGGATATCCCAGACGGTCGCTCAGTACGAGGTTCATGGCGATGGAATGATTGGCCAATGAATCCCAGAAAATGGGCACGCCATGTTGGGCGGCGGCGGAGACGAAGCTGCGCTCGGGGTATCTTCCGTTTTTGGAGGCCCAGAGACCCAGCGCGCGATTGAATTCCCAACTGGACAACGGCCGCCCGGCCAGGTGTTCTCGGTGACATTCTTTCACGAAACGCCGGATAATTTCGTCCTGGGCTTCGAGGGTTTCCCTCTCCCGAATGCCGATATCGTAGATGCGTGTGTCTCCATGACGCCGCAAAGCATCGTCATCCCACGCAGGAGAAATGGCTTTGACCGGGAGATCGAAAGCGAAGTGCAGATCATGGTAAACTTGGGCGCCGGTAGAACAGATCACGTCGATGATTCCGGCCTCGATCAGGGAGATGATCATGCCTCCCATACCGCCTGCGATGCCGGCACCGGCGATACCGAGCCAGATGACATCCCCGTCGGTGATCATACGGTCCAAAAGCCGGGCTGCACGGTATATATTTCTGGCCTCGAAGGATGTCTGCCCCATGACGTGTACCAGGTCGGTAACGGTTGTTTTATCCGCCAATCGGGGGGGGACGATATCCGGATGTCCATCGAACATCGATCGGGACGGCATGACAAAATTTCCTTAAGCTGTGGGTTCTAACCCTTTTAAGGTGAACGACGGGACGGTCGATTCTCGGAATGGCTCAACCCAACAACATGACGGCACTGGCAATGACAGTGGACCAGAGACCGTCCTTGTGCCCTTTGGCCGATTGGGCGACGCTGCGGGTGACAAAAACCCGTTGGCCGACCTGATAGGCCTGTTTGCGTTCGTTCCAGGCCACATCCGGATCCAATTCCACTCCCAATGTCGAAGCCAGCATGGTCGCCGCAAGGTCTTCCGCGAAATCGGCCGATTTTTTCATGGTTTCACCGAAAGCGTGATGCTCTGAGATGTAGCCGTACTGCTGGTGATTCTTTGGCCGCGCCAATCCGATGGCGGCCGAAATCAGGCGATTGGGCTCATTGGTGCCCTCGCGCGCCAGGACCGCAAACGTGATCTGGCCGGCTTTGAGCTCATTGATGCCGGTCTCCCGGGAAATGATTTTGCAGTCCGGTGGAAAGATACTGGACACGTAGACCAGGTTGCACTTTTCGATGCCGGCATCTCGGAGGGCCAACTCGAAACTCTGCAGCTTGTTGCGGTGGTAGCCGACGCCTTTGGTGAAGAACATCTTCCTGGGAATAAAAGTTTCCAATTCCAGGGATCCTTTCCATTATGAATTGTATATTTGGGAGATTTAAACCGGGCGGTGAGCCTACTGGTTTTTCCGGCCATTGTCAACGGGCGGCCGACCGCTGCCGTTTCACGGGATCGTATCGGCTCTATCAGAAAAAGGTCATGCGCCGATAAAGTGCGACGCCGAGCACCACCAAAAACAACAAGAGCACGGCGATTAATTGATCGACACTGAATTTTTTCACACTTACCGGGAAACAGCCAAGTCTGTTGAAGGGTTATTCTTCGCGATCCAATCCGAAGGCCGTATGCAGAACCCGAACGGCCAGCTCGGTGTATTTTTCCTCGATGATGCAAGAGATCCGAATTTCGGATGTGGAGATCATGATGATGTTGATGTTGTCGGCGGCCAGAACATTGAACATGGTGGAGGCTACCCCGGAGTGGTTGCGCATGCCCACGCCGATCACCGAAACCTTGGCGATATTTTTGCCGCCGAACACTTTTTCGGCCCCGATCTCCTTGGCCACGACCTCCTCGATTTCCATCGCGCGTTCATAATCCGAAATCGGTACCGTAAAAGTTAGATCGGTCTTGCCTTTGGCACGGGTGTTCTGAATAATCATATCTACAATGATCCCCGCTTTGGCTATGGGCGTGAAAATCTTGGCCGCGATCCCCGGCTGATCGGGTACTTTTTTCAGGGTGATGCGGGCTTGGTTCTTATCGTGTGTCACGGCCGTGACGACCAGTTTTTCCATGCCGGAATCTTCGTTGATGACCATTGTGCCTTCCTCCTCATTAAAGGATGATCTGACATGCACGGGTACGTTGTACTTTTTTGCGAACCCCACCGATCGGATCTGCAGGACTTTCGCGCCCAGGCTGGCCATATTCAGCATTTCATCGTAAGATACCATTTTGAGCTTGCGGGCCTTGGGGCATATGTTCGGATCGGCCGTATAGATACCGTCAACGTCGGTGTAGATTTCACAGGTGTCCGCTTTCAGTGCGGCCGCGATGGCCACAGCCGAAGTGTCCGACCCCCCTCGTCCCAGCGTAGTGATGTTGCCCTCGGGGTCGCAGCCCTGGAACCCGGCCACCACGATGATATTGCGGCCGGTCATCAGTTGTTTGATCCTTTCGGTGCCGATGTCCACAATTCGGGCATTACCGTAATCGCAATTGGTGTGGACCTCGGCTTGAAAACCGAGCAGGGAGCGGGCCGGGTAATTCATTGAATTCAGCATCATGGCCAGAAGGGCGGCGGTGGTTTGTTCACCGGTGGCCAGCAGAACGTCCAGCTCTCTTTTCTCGGGTCTGTTGCTGATCTGTGAAGCCATTTTTATCAGTCCGTCAGTGACGCCTGCCATGGCTGAAATAACCACGACCACATCGTTGCCGCCGTCGTAGGCGACAGCCACCTTCCTGGCAACATTGCGGATCCGTTCCAGGTCGGCGACAGAGGTTCCTCCGTATTTTTGTACAATCAACCCCATTTTGTTTCCTCAACTGATTTGGCAAGGGTTCTTAACACAGCGACCGCAACAGGCCCGGATGCATGAAGGGACAAGTGGCGGGATTGCTCATCCGTTATTTCGAAATGGATCTGTAACCTATCCTGCGGCAGTTCGGCCAGTATTTTTTCAGGCCATTCGATGGCCGTGACCCCCGTTCCCCTTATGGTATCGTACAGTCCGATTTCCACAGCCTCTGCTGGATGGCCTATGCGGTAAAGGTCGACATGCTGGAAGGGGAGTCGCCCTTCATACTCGTTGACCAGGGTAAAGGTGGGGCTGGTGATATAATATTCCGCCGGGACTTGCAAGCCTTTTGCAAGTCCTTGAACAAAGGCCGTTTTCCCGCTGCCGAGATCACCGATAAGGGCGATTACCAGCGGTTGGGAAATGAGTTTTCCGATATTCCTGCCGAGGAGCCGGGTTTGAACGACCGAACGCGTGGTTATCCTAAGCCGGAAGCGGTTCATGGGCTCCATCGAAGACTGCTTTCAATGCGGTTCAGCTGTTCGGTGAGGCAAAGGATTATCCGCTTTCGGATTCATGAACAGAGATCGTATTTCAGATGGGATTCTTTGCATGAGTTCTGAAGCGAGGTATCCCCAGGGGCCTTTTTGTCGCGCAAGGGTATCGGCTGCTGCGCCGTGGAGGTAAACACCCATGTGGCAAGCGGATTCGACTGCATATCCCTGGGCAATGAAACCGGCGATCAATCCGGTCAGGACGTCTCCCATGCCGCCGGAAGCCATGCCAGGGTTGCCGGTCGGGTTGGTGAAGACGAAACCGTCCGGGTGTGCAATGACCGTTCCGGCCCCTTTCAACACGACGTGGACACCGAAAGCCTGCGAAAACTCCCTGGCGCAGGCCAAGCGGTTTTCCTGGACGGCTTTTACGCTGGTTTCAGCCAGGCGGGCCATCTCGCCGGGGTGGGGCGTGATGACCACAGGTTCAATGCTTTGCCGGAGCTTGTCAGCCGATCCGGCCAGATTGTTCAGCCCGTCGGCGTCGATCACCATGGGCAGACGGCATTGCGCTATCAACTGGCACAGCAGTTTCCTGGTTTCATCGCTCTGGCCCATACCCGGTCCCAAGACCATACAGCGTTTGCCGTCGGCGAGCCTGAGGATGGCATCTATCGCCGTATCCCCAAGGAGCATACCCTCGGTTTCGGGCAGGGCTGAGGTCATGACCTCCAGGGACTGGGCGGCCGCTATCGGTTCGAGGCTCTTCGGCACACCCAGGGTGACCAGGCCGGCGCCGGCGCGCATGGCTGCCGTAGCGGTCATCGTCGCTGCACCGGTCTTTCCCGGCGATCCGGCAAGAATCAGCACATGTCCGGTCCGCCCTTTGTGGGTGCTTAGCGGTCGGGGTTCGATTATGTCGCGAATGTCGGTGGGTGTCAGCAGATATTGTCGGGGCCCGACTTCCTCGGCGATGTGCGAGGGTATGCCGATGTCGACGACTTCCAGTTCGCCGCATAACGCGGCACCGGGATGTTGGTAATGGCCGATTTTGGCAAAGGCGAATGTGGCGGTGGCAGAGGCCCGTATGCTGGTTCCGCAGATTTGGCCGGAATCGGCGTTCAACCCCGAAGGGATGTCGACGGAAAGAACGGGTTTGGCGAGACTGTTGATGAAATCGATCACCTCGCGATAAAAGCCGCGAACATCCGAGTTTAACCCGGTGCCCAGTATGGCGTCGATCCAGAGATCTTTGGCCCGCATCGAATCTTTGGTGTGATCGAAAATCTCCGTTTGCGGGACGACGATGACCGCAACCCCCAGCGGGGCGAGCAGTTCGAAGTTTGCGGCCGCATCTCCTGTTAACCGGGAGGGTTCGGTAAGCAGATAAACGGTGACACCGACCTTCAGGCGGTCCAGGCAGCGGGCGATCACGAATCCGTCCCCCCCGTTGTTTCCCCGGCCGGCCACGATGCCCACCTTGAGTTGGGCCATAGCCGGATACTTCCTGAGGAAATATTCGGCGGCAGCGCGTCCGGCGTTTTCCATCAGCACTCTTCCCGGTATGCCGAACGATTCAATCGTGCGCCGGTCCATCTCTTGCATTTCACCTGCGGTCACAAGATACATTCGCCTTTCTCCCTGCAATATGTGATTCGACGAACCGCTATTTTCAAGGGGTTTGCAAAGAGCATCAGCCGGAGCAAGGCCTGGAACGGTGCGCTAAGCGCTGCTTCCCGGTTAGGATGTCTGGTTGTTGAACTCACTCCGCGCACGCTTAGAGTTCCTTGATTAGGCCCCTCATGTCCCTGACTGCTTGTTCCATTCCAATCAATACGGCTCGCGCGACAATGCTGTGCCCGATGGTAAAGGTGTCGATTTCTCTCAGACCTTCGAAAACGCCGATTGTGTTGTATCCGATACCGTTGCCGACGTGCACCGTCATCTTCAACCGATGGGCCAGTTTCACCGTATCGACGATCCGTGAAAAGAGCAGGGTGCGCTTGGCGCTTGTAGCGGCGCTTCCATACGGCCCTGTGTTGATTTCCACGGTATGGGCATTGCACTGGTGTGCCAGCTTCAACTGCTCGGGGTCGGGTTCGATGAAGATACCGGCCGGAATGCCGCTGTTGTCCAGATTGTTTATCATTTCGGTTACATTGGACCGGTGTACCATCAGATCGAGGCCACCGTCAGGTGCCGCCTCCTCTCTTCTTTCCGGAACGAGAATGACCGCATCGGGTTTGATACTCAGCGCCGCCCCAAGCATTTCCGATGTCGCGGCCATTTTCAGCAGGAGTTGGCTTTGAACGAGCCGGCGCAGGGTTTTCAAGTCTCGATCCTGCATGTGCCTGCGGTCTTCACATAAATGCACCGCTATGCCGTCGGCACCTCCCAGCTCCGCCAATACAGCCGCGGCAGACGGCTCCGGTGACGGGGAGTTCCCGGATTCCCTGAAAATCGCCACGCGATCGATCTGTACGTTCAATTTCGCCATGCATCCTCCTCTTCGGTCATGTGGCGGTTTTAATCATCACGTTTTTGCGCTGAAACGCCTCGCTCTCCACAGCAGACGCGGTCTATCGAGAGGGTGACGGATCATGCGCCGCTTACTCCTATTACGGCACCGCCCAGCGAAAATGAATCGCATTGCTGAAATGGTCATTCAGAAGTCCCTGATCTCACCCGCGGCAGGGGCACAGGGGGCACTGTGTCCAGCTGTCCGGATCAGGTGGATCAACTCCTGGTGCTTCTCCTCCATCTTTAAAGCGTCCTCCGGATCAGTTTCGTGGTCAAACCCGAAAAGGTGCAAAATGCCGTGTACAAGGAGGTCCTCGAGCCGCATTTCCAAGGACATGCCGGCCTCATTTCCCTCTCGCTCGGCCGTGTCGACGGAAATGACGACATCACCCAGTAGATCTGGAGATATTTCTGAGTAGGCCCCTTCTTTCATGGGGAAGGCGATGACATTGGTGGGACCTTCGCGATTCAGATACTGTCGGTTCAGGGCAGCGATCTCGTTATCATCAACGAAAACGATGGAAAGCTCCGCTTCAGGACTGCCCAAGGCGTTTAATGCGGCGCACGCCTTGCTCCGCATATCCCCGAGCGGTATCCGGTATCTGTTTTGCCGGTTGTCGATCAGTATGCCCATTTTTCGATTTCTCGCCGGTTGACGGCCGTGATTCGGGGTATTCAATCCGGTGGTGATGGATGGCGTTGAGTATATTATTGAAACTATTGGCGATTTTGTGAAGGTCCCGGAGGGTCAAGTCGCAGTTGTCGAGCTGTCCATCCGAAAAGACTTTGTTGATAAGGTTCTGAACCAGCCCCTGAATCCTGGCGGGTGTGGGATTCCCCAGGGTTCGGGAAGCCGCCTCGACCACATCTGCCAACATGACCAGCGCGACTTCCCGACTTTGCGGTTTCGGTCCCGGGTATCTGAAGTCGTCGATCTTCACACCGTCCTCACCCTTCTGCTGCTTGGCTTTCTCGTAAAAATAGGTGATCAGACTGGTGCCGTGATGCTGCTGGATCGTATCGCAAATGGCCGATCCCAGTCGGGTTTTCTTGGCGATTTCAATCCCGTCTTTCACGTGGGCCACCAGGACCAGGCTCGACATGGAAGGGGCCAACTTGTCATGCTTGTTTTTGCCGTCCCTCTGGTTCTCTATGAAATAAAGGGGTTTATTTATTTTGCCGATGTCGTGATAGTAGCCGCAGACTTTGGCCAGCAATGAGTTGACACCGATCTCCGAGGCCGCAGCCTCCACCATCGACCCGACGATCACCGAATGGTGATAGGTGCCGGGGGCTTCGATGAGCAGTTTCCTGAGAATCGGTCGGTCGAGGTTTGCCAATTCGAGCAGCTTGATGTCGGTGGTGTAGTCGAATGCGATCTCCACCATGGGGATGATGCCCGCGGCGACGATGCCGGAGCCGATACCGCCCAGAAAACCGAAGGTCCAGTTCCAGAGCATTTGTTTGCCTGAAAGTTGCGTGAGGTAAACATCAATGGCTGTTATCAGGATTATGTTGAGAAGGCCGAGTTTTGCGCCGGCCTTGATGAAAACCATGCGCTCGCGGCAGTGCCGAATCCAGTAGGCGGCCATCGTGCCGTTTAACAGGAAATAGAGGAATAAGGTAAAATCGGTTTGAAAAATCATCGCCGTCAAAATGGCGGTAACGGCGGCACAGGGGACTGCGAGTTCGAATCCGAGGAAAAGACAGATGATCATCGCACCCGAGGCTATGGGTGCTCCGTAGACAATAGAGGCGCCCGCCAATTCGGAAGAGCCCCTTCCGGCAATGGATTCCGACAGGTAGGCGGTGAGGTGAGCGGTGATCAAAATGCCGATCAGAACGACGGCGACGAAAAGCAGACTCCGGTTTTGGTCTTGATGTTTTCGTCCGAAATTCGGTCGGTACAGAACAACGGTGGCCGTGAGCAGTAGGGCGACAAGAAGCGCGACGCCGATACTGCGTGTAACGAGGTTGTCGTTTTGCATTTGCTCACGGAGGGCATCGAGCTTTAACAGTTGGACGTCCGTTACCCTCTCACCTTCGCGCAAAAGCATCTCGCCGGCTTTAATTTTGTACAGAACCGGCTTTACGGCATCGGCCGCCTCTATTTTGCGCTCCTCGGTGGCGCTCTTGTTAAGGGTGATATTCGGTTGAATGAGTTGCTGGGCCAGATCGATGATCAGTGACCGGCTGGTGTAATTGTACTCTTTCAGGAGCGGCTCCCCGGCCAATCGCACCAGCGACTTCGCCTGGTCGAGATCGTAAAATTGTTTGAGGTCCGCGATGTCCTGTTCTTTCTTCGTGCCAAGATCTTTCAGGACTATTCCTTTGTCTTCGTCTTTCAAGAGCATGGCCTTGTTCGATACGACGCCCTTTTCCAAAACAATGGTCAGTATCTTATTGACGGCGGCGACGATGTCTTTGGAAAATCGTTCCTTGGTAAGAATGTTGAACGCATCCTCTTTGACATCGAATCCGATTTGCCGGGAAAAAGAGTCCCTGTTTTCGCGGATTTGGTCGCTGTTCTGCCGGGGTAAACCTGTATCCGGTCGTGGTGACACAGCCCGACCATAGATAGCCACCGACCGCAGCAATTCAGGGGCTACTTCCGACTCCAATGCGGATCGCGCACCGGCAAAGGCGGTTTCGACCCGTGCAGCCAAGATCGGCAGCAGTCGCGTATCGTGGTCATATACGGTCAATACGTCCTGAACGGCCCTCTGAATATTTATTTCCGTGGCGGCGCTGTCCTTAATGAAGAAGTCTTGGGGAGCCTTTATATCCCTTTCGGCAACATCGCCAGGCCTGTAGGAGGGTCCGGTCACCACCATCTTCGGGTGAAGCAGGAGTACGAAAAGTGCTGTTACGCCTATCAGCAGGAACCACCGCAGCCGACGACTTTCAAGGAAGATTCTTCGAGCGGACGCCTTCCGTTTTTCCATGCTGGTCTGCCGCTCTCTGAGGGCAGGCTTAAGGGATGATGTTGAATTCAATACGTCGATGCTCCACTGATAATTTTAAATATTGCGGTACCATATGTTCTGTTAGTCAAGGATAGCTAAAGTGATGGTTGAGTATTTTTTGACCTGTCAATGAGAAGATGGTCACGGCATTTCCATGGTTTACTCCCCCCAATCCCATGCCCAGGAAAAACGGTGGAAGCGCGGCACGGCAGGCGGGCCTTGGGCGGCTGCCGGTCACTTTTTGTTTTCTTCCAGATCTTCGTACGCTTTGATGATGTCCTGAACCAACCGGTGACGAACGACATCGATTTTTGAGAAAAAAACAAACCCAATCCCCTTAATTTGACCAAGGATATTTTTCGCTTCCACCAGTCCGGACTGCTTCTCCGAGGGCAGGTCAATTTGCGTGATGTCCCCTGTGATGACGGCTTTCGAATTATAACCGATGCGGGTCAGGAACATTTTCATCTGCTCAGAGGTGGTATTTTGCGCTTCATCGAGAATGATGAATGAGTCGTTCAAGGTCCTGCCGCGCATGAAAGCGATCGGGGCGACTTCGATGGCGCCCTGGTGCATCAAAGCCGACACTTTCTCAAATCGCATCATATCGTGTAGGGCATCATAGAGCGGTCTCAGGTATGGATCGACTTTCTCGGCCAGATCGCCGGGTAGAAAACCGAGAGCCTCGCCGGCTTCCACTGCTGGTCGGGTCAGGATGATCCGGCTGACCCGGCCCTTGTTGAGGGATTCAACGGCCATGGCCATGGCGAGATAGGTCTTTCCGGTTCCGGCAGGCCCCACGCCGAACACGATGTCAAAGGAGCGTATCGCGTCGATATATTCCTTTTGGGCCGGACTTTTTGGAGCGATAAAGCCTTTTTTGGTTTTGACCGAAACCGTGTCCAGGAAGATTTTTTTTAGTTCGGCCTTGTGGTTGCTGCTCAGGACATTTATGGCGTAATCGACGTCATTGGGGTGGACAGGGTAATTGGCTTCCAGAAGTCCATAGAGCTGTTTCAGGATGTTTTGGGTGAGACTGGAGGCAATGTCTTCTCCCTGGATAAACACCATGTTGCCTCGGACGTTGATTCGAACCTCGAGGGCAGCGGATATCTTTTTAAGATTGCTGTTTTGCTCGCCGAACAACTGGCGTGTCAGTCCGATGTCCCCAAAGGTCAGGGTGATGGTGTTGGCCATGGAATCGCTGTTGACGGGCGTTGAGGAGTTTGTATCCATCAGGTTGTCTCAAACTTCCGATCCGGGATTTTTAAGCGACGACATTCAGAGATGCCGATGGGCCGTCGCGTTTCCGACAAGAGGCCTTAATGCGTTCATCAAATTAACGCAAATTTTTAGCACACCTTCTTGACCAATTGCAAATGATCTGTTGGCGCCGTTCACTACTCAAAAACACCTTGACTATCAACTGTCGCCGGTGATAGTTTGCTCGTTTAATGTTCACTGCAGATCCCTCGAGCCGGGAGAGTGCACGGCGGCGTCGGGTCCTGGTGCGTAAAAAATGACGTGATAAACTTTCCAGCATCGATAGTAAAGGCAGCTGCCGCAGGACGTCAAGGTCGCCGAACCTTGCGATGGACGCCGTTTGTGACACCCGCTTCTCAGGTACAGGGGTAATGGACGTTATGAATCCGTTTGATATGCTGGCCATAGGAATACTTGCCTACTGTGTCATACGGGGCATATTCAGAGGCCTGATCAAGGAGATGTCATCCATCGTCGGGGTCCTGGCCGGCTATTATGCTGCCTATTCGTATTATTCGGAAATATCGGCCCTCCTGTCGCGATGGATGGCCAATGCGGTTTATGCCAACATCGTTAGCTTTCTGGTTATATTTTGTGTGGTGTTCCTGATTGTCAGTATTTTGGGAGTGATCATCAAGTATGCGCTGAACATAGCCTTCCTGGGTTGGTTCGATCGCATCTGCGGTTCGCTGTTCGGCTCGATAAAGGGGACCCTGATTGTCGCTGTTTTGATCGTTGCCTTCACCGCTTTTCTCCCACAGGGGTCCCCATTCATAAAGGATTCTGTTCTTGCGCCCCATGTCACCATGATTTCTGAAAACCTGGTCAAATTCGTCCCGCGGGATTTCAAGCAACAATTTTCCACCAAGATCGCGTTTTTGAAGAAGTTTTGGACAACCAGTCCATGACCAGCCCCGCCGCCGATTCACTCGAAGGGCTGATAGATCTCATACAGGAGCTCAGGGGAAAAGAGGGGTGCCCGTGGGACAAACAGCAGACACCTCAATCGATATCGCGCTATCTGACCGAAGAGGTCTACGAGCTGGTCGATGCAGTCGAATCCGGAAATCCCGCCAAAATCTGTGAGGAACTGGGCGACGTACTGTTTCACGTGTTGTTTTTAGCTGAGCTGTATCGGGAGAAAGGGTGTTTTGACATTGCTGCGGTTGCGCGGCGGAATACCGAAAAAATGACCCGACGGCATCCACATGTTTTCGGCTCCAATCGTATCGACAGCACCGATGAGGTGCGGCGGCAGTGGCACCAGATCAAGCAGGAGGAAAAAAGGGGTTCGCAGGTGGGATCTGCACTGGATTCAGTTCCAGTAAAGATGCCGGCTCTGATGCGGGCTTACCGGATCTCCGAGAGGGCCGCAAGTGTGGGGTTCGACTGGGCGGATCTTGCCGGTGTCATGGAGAAGGCCGAGGAGGAATGGGCCGAATTCAAGAGGGCCCTCGAGAACGAACCGCCCGAGCAGGCGGCTGTGGAATTCGGAGATATACTCTTCACGCTGACCAATGTCGCCCGGTTTGCCAGGATACACCCGGAAACGGCATTGGGTGGGTCCGTCAACAAATTCATCAAACGCTTCCAGGCCCTCGAAGAACAAATCCGGGGACAGGGCGGTACCATTGAGGGGCGGTCAGCGGCCGACCTTGACGCGGTCTGGCGGGCAATCAAGGCCGAGGAAAACACAAATATAGACCGATAGACTTGCCCGCCGCCTCACCGGACCCTGGAATCCATCCTTCCCGTCGAAAGTCATCGTCCCCTTGAATGGCGTTGAATCGAAGCGTCGAAAAGACCGGCTCTTCTCAGACCAGGCGATCGTGACTTCAGGCCATTTCTCCGAAGGGTATGTAGCCCGGCGGGGTCTTTTTTACCAGCTTGCCCTGACGATCATATTTTTCAATGACAATCTGACCGTCTTCGATGCGCTGACGGCTCGTCGTCTCGGACTTTTTTTCGTCATTATGATTCATGTCGGAATGCTGGCTGTCGTCGGCTCTCTCCACTGGACGCGGCACGCTGGCCTGTATCGTTTTTTTGACCTCCTCTTCCCTCTCGACGACAGCGACGGACTGCTGCACCCGAATGGCCTGATGAACGGTAGATTCTCCTATGGCATTAATCATTTCCAGCTACCCCCTTTCGTACCCAACTGAATCCAAATGTACGCATGGATCAATTGCATTGTACCTCAGGCGGATTGTCTCTGTCTCTTTCATAGCCTGCAACTTCCCAGATCGGAGTGCGAACCGGCGGGGTTTAAGTCCCGTCGGAAGATGTCTCGGATTTCTTTCCGTCCGGATGGCTCATGCTCGACTCTGTTTCCCGCCCCTCTGTACCACCGGTCAGTTCATCGATGCGCTGGATCAGGAAACCGGCATCTTCCACCGACAGCGTGTTGGTCTCTTTTTCGGCCCTCCCGTTCAACACATTGTACTCGAACCGTGCCGTTCGGTTCTGTGAAACCGGATGCCCGCCGATGGGTTCTTCCGCGAGGGATTCTGGTTGGGCATCCTGGCGCTCGCTTTTGCCGATGCCCTCCTGGGTGATGCGGGAAACGATGTCTGCGGCCACTCTGTCTATGAGGTTTTGCCGCTTGCCCCCGGACGAAATCCGGACCATGTCCGAATTGGGTTTGCGGATCATCGGACGGCCTGATTTTTCGAACCTGTCACGGCTGAGATGGTTCGTGTAGACCTTCAGGACGTTGTGCATCTGGTAATTGGTAATGTGCATCACCGCTCGCTTTCGATCACCGTTGTACATTTCTACCGGACGGAGGATATTATGGCCTTACTCTGTTATCGGCACCCAGGCGGGTAACCTTGAGAAAAAAATAATAAAGTCCATATCTATTTGAAAATTATATAATAAATGCATTTTCTATAGGATTCGCTACCGCTTCCGACAGGCCTTTTTCCCGGTGGGGCCATTCGCATCACACGGCGGGATCGATTTCGACGGATGTCATCGATAACCGGCAGGTTCTCCTGGGAAGGATCTTTATATGGTGACAGATGCCGAAGATAACAAATGCCCCGTAAAATGATTGCTATGTTTTTTAGAAACGGAGCAAACAGTCAGATAAAAGGCTTTTGGGGTCAGGCTTGGCCTATTGGTGGGGGGAAGGGTTCTTGGAATGGGGCTGATAATCGTTTGAGGAAAGCGTTTGTCGCCCGGTCGTTAGCCCGGGCGACAAACGCTTGAGATAGACCGTTTCGAGCAGAGCGCACCCACCCCTTAGGTTTTGCCGGAGGGTATACTCGCAAATATGTCGACTGGGAATGATCGGGGATGGCGCTCGATAAGGGATTGACGGGTTGTCCGGCGGCAGGGGCCGCATGGCGGCCCCTTAGAGCGGCCTTTCAGTCGTCAAAATCTCCGTCATCGCCTTTTGGCGTGGCGAATGATGCCGCTTTGGCCACAATTTTTTCGGGTGTCCATTCCGATCGCTGCTCGATTTTTCCCACCTTGGGACCGGGATCGCAACTGCCGGCCGCCACAATTGCCTGAATGACCAAAGGCGCCGTGTCGGAAGAATTGAGTACATTCGCGATCATGTTGTAGGCAAAACTCTCAACCCTCTGGATCATCCGTTCACGAATGTCAGCGGGTTGACCGAGAAGCTTGTTTTCAAAGGGGAGGTTGAGTTTCTTATAGTTGCCGCCTTTTAGATCGTTTGCCTCGGCATAGGCGACCATTGCTTGCCACATCTCCTCGGTGACACCTTGATTTTTCACTTTGATAAAGCCACCCGAGCTATCCAGGAGGGCATTGCCATAATCGTTGACCTCCAGCCCCCAAGAGATCATTTGTAAAGCGGTGGCCACATTGGCCTTGGTCGTGCGGGTTTTGGCGGCGATGGCCTTTAATCGATCCGAACTATTGCCGGATGTGCCGTGCTGGGCGCCGGAAACGTTATACCTGACGAGCGCGTCGTGGATCTGACCGGTCAGTTCCACCTGGATACCTTGGGAACTGGCTTCGATCCCGTGGGTGGTGCCGTTGTTCAGGGCGATCCAGTCCGGGAAAATCTCGTGAGCGTTCAGGCCCTGGATGAGAAACAGCGCCTCCGCAACGGTCGATAGACCGGTTTTGCCCTTGATTTCGCCCACCTCGGTTTCAAGACCCGCCCATTGGGGCACGCAAGGATTCAGTGCAATACTCGCGATCAGGTTACGGTCGTCGGGCAAATGCGAGGCATCTATGGCAATTGAGGTGATACCGGATTCGAATAGGGTCGGGATTTCTATTTTTGCGGCAGCAATGTCGTTGTCGCTTTTTATCCCATAATGATCGGCATGGATGGCCACCGGAACGGTGATACCCATCTCGTTGCAGGCGGCATCCACCTGGCGGGCCATATTCCAGAAATTGACCGCACAATAGGCGTTGGCACCTCCCTCCGACTTTGCAATTTCAATGATGAGGGCCGAATTGGCCCTCTGTGCGGCGCGCAAGACCCCTCTAATGACAAATTGGTTTCGGCCGTTGGCGGCCAACGCTATGGCCTTGCCTTTGGCCAGCATAGCACGGTCGATGAATTTGCCGCTGACGATCAGGGCCTTCGAATGGGGGAAAAGCTTCCTGACATTCGGGGGGCGGCCAATTTCAAGCGCCCTCTCGAAGTCTTCAGTATACAGACCGGCCATCGATTTTTCTCCTATCTCTCTAAAAGCAAACCATTTACTGGGAATTCGATTTCGATTTTAAACGGGCTTCGTTCTCCGCGGTTACCCGAGCGTTGTAATCCTCCACGTCGCTGAAGAATTCTTTCCGCTTACGGTCGTGCTCTTTTAAATCTTCGTTCAATTTTCGAACCCTTTCGTTGTATTTGTCGGCGTCGTCCTGGTTCTTTACGGCCGTTTTCAATTCGGCCAGTTGCGCATTCTCCTGCATAAGGGTTTCGTATTCTTCAGCCAATTCAGCTTTTCGCTGGTCCAGCGCCATCAATTCGTTGCCGAACTCATTGTCTTTGCCCTCTCCACCCTTGCCGCCGACGGCCCGGACAGTCTTCACCTCCTGGCTGTTCAAATCCGGGGCTGCTTCGGCGGACTCTTCACCATCACGACGATACTCTTCATAACCCTCGACTTTTTGCCGTTGATCGGCAGGAACTTTGTTGAAGTCGTCAGTGAAATGGACATTTCCTTTTTCATCGTAATATTTATAGAATTCTGCCGAAGCGGCGCTTGCCGTAACCAGAAAAACAAGCGGGATGATGATTTTAAACCAAGCCATTAAAAGGGCCTCCTTTCAGGAGATGATGTGACGTCAACCCGCACCCGAGACCGCGGGTCCGCAGCGGTCCGTTGTCGAAAATGACCGCCATGGGGCCGAACCATACCGGATAATTTATCATATCGAAGATCCTTTTGCAAATATTCTCGGAGCTTACAGACATCGACGATAGGGGGCGAGATGGCCAGAAAAAAGGCCTGAAGATCGCCTCCGGAGCGGTTGTCCAGCCCGAAGCGCCGCGGCTTTATCAACGATTCGCAGATGGGTGCTATTCTCATTTCTGAAGGTCTGTGATATGACTGTTTCCCATCGGTACCCCCCCAGATTTCTGGGGAGATTCAAAGCGTCCGACAGTGATAACAGATAACAGGTGCCTGTGTCGATCAACGGCCAGGCAGGAATATCCGGGTGCAATCGATGGGTACAGGGCGGCAGACATGGGATATACCATGGTTAAAGAGCGCTGTTGAAAGACGAGGGGCATGCTGACCGAAAAAGAAAAGATGGATACCATGAGCCGCCTGGTGATCGAGTTAAACCAGGTGAGCGATCTCGACATCCTTATGGAGCACATTTTGACTCAAGCCCGTCGTTTCGTGAACGCCAATGCCGGATCGATTTACATTGCGGAAAACCAGACCCTGCAATTCACTTATACCCAGAATGATACGCTGCAAAAGCGCCTTTCACCGGGTGAAAAACTCATCTACTCGACGTTTTCCTTACCCATCAACAAGCAGAGCATAGCCGGTTATGTCGCCGCCACCGGCCGGCCTTTGAATATTGCCGATGTCTACCAGATTGAACCGACAGCGCCTTATCGTTTCAGCAAGGCGTTTGATGAGGCCTCTCGATACACGACGCGCTCGGTGCTGACAATTCCATTGAAGTCAGCCGCTGGTGCCTCTCTGGGCATTTTGCAGATTATCAACGCCCAGGATGAGGAAAACCACCGGATTGCTTTCTCCAAGCGAGACGAGAAGATGATGCTCCATTTTGCCAGTATCGCTGCCGTGGCTTTAGAGCGGGCCCAAATGACCCGAGCTATTATTCTGCGAATGATCCGAATGGCCGAATTGCGGGACCCGAAAGAGACCGGCGCCCACGTTAACCGTGTCGGCGGATTGGCGGTGGAGATTTACGAACGGTGGGCATCGCGGCGCCATCTGCCCCAGGCTGAAATTGATAAAAATCGGGACATTCTTCGCATGGCTGCCATGCTTCATGACGTCGGCAAGGTGGCCATCTCCGATGTGATTCTAAAAAAACCCGGCCGGTTCAGCAATGAAGAATTCGAAACCATCAAACAGCATACGATATTGGGTGCCCAGCTGTTTTTGGGGCAACAGTCTGAATTCGACGATGCTGCTTTCCAAGTCGCATTGACGCATCACGAGCGATGGGATGGCAAGGGGTATCCCGGACACGTTGATATCAAAACCGGCCTTCCGCTGCCCGGGCATGACAGGGCCGGCGGAGGGCCGCAAGGGAAAAAGGGGACTGACATCCCTCTTTTCGGAAGGATCGTGGCATTGGTGGACGTTTATGATGCCCTGTCCTCTGAGCGCATCTATAAAGAGGCCTGGGATGAATCGGTCGTCTTGGAGACCCTGGAAAGGGAGGCCGGTCATCACTTTGATCCCGAATTGGTTGAGATTTTTCTGTCGATCACGGATATTGTTCGATCGGTACGCCAGCGGTATGTTGACAACGGGTGAAACGGCACGGGGCCGACGGGAGAGTGAACCGGGCCGACGGTCATGAATCGGGAAATCGAGCATGCGCTTTGGAAACGCGCACCGGTTCACCCGGCCCGGCGAAAACGCGGGAAAAACACGGAGCCAACCCTCTGTGAAATCAAAAATCGTTTGTAATCGTGACCAAACCAACCGATCAGAAGATTTCCACGACCAAGCAATAGGGCATTGGAATGAGCCGCCAAGGCATCGAACTCAGAGGTTGTAAAATATGAAGCGTATGTCAACCAAAACGATTCTCATTCTGGTGGTCACGGGGCTAATGCTCCTGTGGTCCTGTGCCCCCAAACCGGTCCTGAGAAACGAGCCTCAGCCACAGCCGGATTATCCTGGATACCAAACGGTCCTTGAGGCGGACGGACAATTCACCATCCGCAACTATGCGCTCGCCTTGCAAAATTATCAGCAGTACCTGGGGCTATATCCCGACGGAGCGGCCGTTCCCGACGTGATGCTTCGCATCGGTACCATCCATGTCGCCACCGGCAATTATTCGGAGGCCAAGAAAATCTTCGATCGGCTGCTGACCGAGTATCCACAAACCCAGCATGCGATCGATGCCCAGATAGGGATCTTCGAGACATATTACTACGAGGGCCGCTACGACCAAGCCGTTCAGTTGGCGTCGATGATTTTAGAGCAACCGGTCTCGCAGGAACAGAGTGCGCGTACTTACGAACTTTTAGGTGATACTTACCTGGCCCTTCAGTCCCCGGAGGATGCCGTCTATTTCTACACCATGGCCCGCAGGTTCGCCGTCGGCCAGCGTCACGAGTGGTTAGTCGAAAAATTGCAGACGGCGATCAATCTTCTGAACACAAGCGAAATCGTCGGGTTGCTGGGTCACGTTCAGGATGATCAGGCCAGAGGATATCTGATGTACCAGCTGGGAGTGAACTTGGTCGACGAAAACAGATACGACGATGCCGTACAGGCATTAAAAGATTTCGTTACGGCCTTTCCGACCCACGACAATGTTCCACAGGCCCGTTTGCTGATCGACGACCTGACCGGGAAAGCCGCATACAGCCGTGCGGTAATCGGTTGCCTGCTGCCCCTCAGCGGACGGTATCAGGGATACGGAGAATTGGCGTTGAAGGGCATCGAAATAGCCCTGGCAAAATTCAACAACCAAAGTGGGGGATCGGCTATCCAATTGATCGTGAAGGACAGCGGTTCTGAATCTGAAACGGTCATAGCGGCGACCGAAGCATTGATCGAAGCGAGGGTGGCGGCGATTATCGGGCCATTGGTTCACGCCGAGTTTGCGGCTCAGCTGGCCCAAAATAACGGCATTCCGATCATTACCTTCACCCAAAAAGAGCAAATCACCCAAATCGGCGACAGCGTGTTCCGGAATTTCTTGACACCCGAGATGCAGGCCAGGCGTATCGTCTCTTATGCCGTCGAGAAACTCGGGGCTCGGGATTTCGTCATCTTGTATCCGGCGGAAAAATACGGCGATGCGTTCATGAACGTCTTTTGGGATGAAGTGATCAACCACGGCGGAAGGGTGGTAGGCGTTGAAGCGTACGACCCGACCCACACCGATTTCGCGGCACCGATCAAGAAGCTTATCGGCTTGTATTACCAAACGCCGGCAGACCTGATCGAAACCGTCAGGCCGCCGCTGGAGGGAGAGCCCGGAAAAGACGATCCGGCAGAGGAGAAGAAATGGCGGGACAGGGGGCAGAGGGAGCAAGAAGGGCCTGAGCCGATAGTCGATTTCGATGCCATTTTTATCCCTGATTCTCCGGCCAAGGCCGGCTTGATCGTTCCACAGCTCGCTTACTATGATATCGAGAACGTATACTTGCTGGGTACCAATTTGTGGCACTCACCCAAGCTGATTGAAATGGCCAAAGATTATGTTCAAGGGGCCATTATGCCGGACGGTTTTTTTGCGGACAGTCAAAGTGCCCCGGTCAGGGAATTCGTGGCACTATTCGAGCAGACTTACGGATCAACTCCGGGGGTCATCGAAGCCACCACATACGATACCGCGATGATGCTGTTTCAGATCGTCAGCCGACCTGACGTTGTCTCCCGAACGGCGATCCGGGAAGAACTCTTCGGCATTCGAGATTATCCGGGTGTCACCGGACTGACGTCTTTTGACGGCACTGGGGAAGCACAAAAAGAGTTGAGCCTTCTGCGGATCGAGGGTTTCGGATTCGTCGAATTGGAATGATCGCGGGCTTCATCCGGTTTCCGGGGCGACCATCGCTCGCGGCTGTTTCGGCACCCGATGTCATTGCGGAAAAGGATTATACGCCGTTTCGCAGCGATCCCTGACCGGTGGCTTCAAGGACTGTGCTCCATAGCTTTCCGCAGGCCGTGACGTGCTTTCTTTTACCGGCAGAGAGGCTCATCGGCACATGAACAAAGAAGTTGTTCCAATGACTTATCAGCATCCGCGTTTTGCCCGCCATACCCGCATGGACGGCGTCGCGCCCCAAAAATCCGCAAAAAACACTGTCGTTGGCGTTGGCCGGCAGGCTTCTGATCATATAGCTGGGGTCGATGTATTTCAGGGTAACTTCAATCCCTCTGGAATCAAAGTGTTCTTTTATCCGTTGCCGCAGGTAAATTCCGATGTCCTTTAGTTTGACGTTGCCTGATGCGTCCCGTTCCTCTTCGGCGGTGTCGAACATCTTCTGGCCGAACCCCTCTGCGACGACCACAACGGCGTGTCCCCTGAGGAGCAAGCGTTCTTCGAGTTTGTGAAGGAGACCGTTTTTGCCATCCAAGTCGATGTCGATTTCCGGTATCAGCACAAAATTGACATCTTGCTGAGCAAGGGTGGCCGTGGCGGCGATAAAACCTGAATAACGCCCCATCAGTTTGATCAGGCCGATGCCGTTGGGATAGCCTACCGCCTCGTTGTGGGCGCCCTGAATCGCCCGGGTGGCGACATCGACGGCCGTGTCGAACCCAAACGATCGCGATACCATGACGATGTCGTTGTCGATGGTTTTGGGAATGCCGATCACGCTGGTTTTCAGGTGGCGGGCATGGATGGCGTCGGCTATGGCAGACGCAGCTTTCAGGGTGCCGTCGCCGCCGATCATGAACAGGATGCCGATGTTCATACGCTCGATACTGTCGACGATCTCTTCAATCGTCTGCGGGCCGCGCGATGAGCCGAGGATCGAGCCGCCTCTGTCCAGGATATTTCCGACGACCTCGGGATTCAGCGTCAGCACATCGTGACCGTAGGTAGGGATGAAACCCTGAAGCCCGTAACGGATGCCAAAGATGTTGCGGACGCCGTAGCCGTAGTAGAGCTGCAAGACGATGGACCGGATGATGTCGTTAAGACCGGGGCAGAGACCGCCGCAGGTGACCAGTGCGCACTTGAGCTTGCTGGGATCGAAGTAAATTCTTTCCCTGGGACCCGCCAGTTCGAATGAGGGGGGGGGGACCCCCGCTTCGAGCAACTGTTTGTTTTTAGAGATATCGACATGTACCGCTACCCGGTCCTGATCCGAAACGAAGCTGTTACAGCGGGTATCGTCGAGGGGCGGTTTGATCGGCGAGGGGATTTTCGCCGGTCCGAGAACGGGAATGGTTGTGTCGATCGGGTCGAATTCCTCCATGATCATGCCTTTCTGAATCAGGTGCTCAAATGGCATTGCGGCCGTCCATAAACGGTAGGCCCACGCTTGCAGGGTGCAAGCACGCAGCTATAGTCGATGCCATACCGGATGTCAACTAGACGCCGGGGCCGCAGGCCTGCACACCAGTGTTCCTTCCAACCCCAGATTGATTATTTTATAACATTGGCGTTGACAACACAATTGTTGTTATCTATATTCCCTGATTCCGCGTTAGCGGAATTCATGCGTTTTCCTGACAGTAAGCAGTTGTTTCACCGGCCACTGGCGGAAAACGGTTCATTCAATACTTTTTCCAAAGGGGGGTGGTTCCGATGATTTGTACAACCATTCGCGAAGGTGTGGAGTGCCCTTTCATGACCTCAAAGGGCTGTTCTTACAATGGCGGGATTTGCCACGAGATCGTGGAGCAGTGCGACGGCTGTGAACGCAAGGTTAAGATGAATACGGCCTGGTACTGCACGGCCTGTCCAGAGCCGGCTCGAAAATGGAAGGTCGGCCACTGCAATATGGCCACACATGTGGCCGCTACAGTGGCTCAGGCAGCGGCAAAGATCAATCCGCTCAAGGCATCCAAACGGCAGCACAAAAAGAAATAGGGCGTAGACCTCGAGGCGAACCCCGCTCGTCTGATGAGCGGGGTTTCTTATTGTTGCGTTCCGAAGGTTTTATCCATTCAGCTGTTGATTGCAATCGGCTATGGCTGATAATCCGTGGACCCAACCTCAGCGTGTTCCCTCCGGAAGTCGGCTCCAGGAACAGTTCCGGTTGATCGACCGGGCCGAAAATCCTTTAATATTCAGATCCTTTTCACTTGACATCTTTCCCGTCCTGAAAGTAAGAACGGGGCCATATTGGATGGCTCCGGATCAATCGTCCGCCACCGGAGATGCGATGAGTTTCCCCAGTCAGCGGAATCCGTCGTATGGCCGGATCCAGGAGCAATTTGACCATTGAACAGACGGCAGTCGCCGTCATAGTAAATTCTGCAGTCCACCCCATGGATACGGAGGCTCTTGTGTTATGAATCCTATTGCTGTGGAACTCAACCGGGTCATTGAAAATGGCAACCCCCATCTGCTGGGAATGATGTCGCAGATCGGTCAGCAACTCTTTTTCCCAAAAGGGATTCTGACCCAGAGTGCGGAGGCTAAAGACAAGGCCTATCGATTTAACGCCACCGCCGGCATCGCTAAAGAAAACAACGAGACTATGCGGCTGGAAACAGTGATGCAGATGATCAACGGGATCGATCCCAGCGAGTCCCTTACCTATGCACCTTCATACGGGTTGCCCGACCTGCGTCAGCTATGGAAGGCGAAACTCTACACCCAGAATCCCTCCATAAATGAGGTTGCGCTCAGCCTTCCTGTGGTATCGTGTGGAATCACCCATGGCATCAGCGTATTCGCCGATATCTGGGTCGATCCAGGCGACGTGATCGTGCTACCGGATCCGATGTGGGGCAACTACAACATGATTTTCCAGGTCCGCAAAGGCGCGGCGATAACCCACTATCCTGTTTTTGGTGACGATGGCACTTTCAACCTCCCGGCCTTCGAAAAGGTGGTTAAAACCGAAGCCGGTCGCCGGGGCAAAATCGTCGTGATGCTGAATTTTCCGCACAACCCTTCGGGGTATACGGTCACCCGGCAGGAGGGCGAGGCCTTGGCCCGAATATTGATCGAAACCGCCGAAGCCGGCAGCAATGTCATTGCGGTGACCGATGATTCGTACTTCGGGCTTTTCTACGAAGAAGACACCCTCAAAGAATCGGTTTTCGCATTGCTGTGCGGGCGGCATCCCCGGTTGTTGGCGGTTAAGCTCGACGGGTGCACGAAGGAGAACTTTGTCTGGGGACTTCGGATCGGATTCATTACCTATGGGGCTAAAATCGATGGGGATGCGGCGGTGGTCTACGACGCCCTGGAACGAAAAACAGCCGGTTGCGTCCGGGGGACGATTTCCAATGCATCCCATCTCAGCCAGTCGATCGTGTTGAAATCGATGCAAAACAAGGCCTTTGCAGCCGAGAAAGCGCAAAAATTCGCCATTCTTAAAAAGCGGGCCTTGAAAGTTAAAGCCTTACTGGTGGATCCGAAATTCAGTGACGCCTGGGACGTCTTGCCTTTCAATTCGGGGTACTTCATGTGTCTCAAATTAAAGACCGTCGATGCGGAGCCACTGCGAAAACACCTGCTGGATACATACGGGGTGGGACTGATCGCTATCGGTGAAAGGAACCTGCGGGTCGCTTTTTCCTGTACTGAGGAGGAAGACCTGGACGAACTGTTCGACACCGTTCTGCAGGGGGTCAAAGACCTGACTAAATGACGGGGGAATCAATTTGCGGCCGCCGCCGGCGATTTTGTTGGCGACCATATTCACCGCGAATATTCCATAGCTGAACGGGACACCCAATAGAACTACTGATGATGGGTCATTTTCAAACCGGGTGATAGGCACCCGGTGACAATCGCAACGATAAACGCACCGACGTGCTTCTGTTTTTCCGGCCTATGGCGGAGATCCAAACCACCCGCTTCGCCGGTGGTCGTTGGCTCACGTATGGACACTCGATAGACAGATGGCTCAACCGCGGGAAACAACGGGCCGGTTCCGAAGAATGATCGATACGGGCCGCTCATTCGATTTTGCCCATGCCGGCAAGTGGACCCTTTACTTCGTGGCCATCGGCATCATTGCCGGCCTGGGGTCGATCGTATTCCACTATCTGACCCAGCTCGGCATGCACTATTTCCTAGATGCCATCGCCGGTTACCGCCCTCCATCCCCGGCAGGAGAGCATCATTTGCTGACGCCGACGACAACGCCGATGAGGCGGTGGGCGCTTCTGTTTCTCCCTGCCCTCGGCGGTGTCGTCAGCGGATGGTTGGTGTATACCTTCGCCCCGGAAGCCGAAGGCCATGGCACAGATGCCGCCATTAACGCTTACCATAACAAGGGCGGATATATTAGGGGCCGGGTGCCCATAGTCAAGACCTTTGCCTCAGCCATCACGTTGACGACGGGCGGATCCGGCGGCCGGGAAGGGCCGATTGCCCAGATCGGTGCCGGATTCGGTTCTTTTTTGGCGACGAAGCTGAAATTGTCGGAACGGGAGCGGCGGATCATGATGGCCGCGGGAATCGGTGCGGGTGTCGGCAGCATATTCAGGGCGCCGCTGGCCGGGGCGCTGTTTGCCTCGGAGGTCCTATACCGGGATCCGGAATTCGAATCGGAAGTGATCATACCCGCGGGCATTTCTTCTGTGGTCGCCTATTGCCTGTTCTGCCTGAAGTTCGGGTGGGGGTCACTGTTCCAATCGCCGGATTTTACATTCCGCAATCCGCTCGAACTGGGGCCTTATCTGGTGCTGGCCCTCATCCTGGTTGGATTGGGTATTTTCTACATCAAAACTTTTTACAGTACCATCCGGTTCTTTAAGAAGCTCAAGGTTCCCAACTACATCAAACCGGCTATCGGAGGGCTGTGTACCGGCATCGTCGGTTTTTTTCTGCCGCACACCCTCGCTTTTGGTTATGGCTTTGCCCAAATGGCGCTGGAGAACCAACTGACCATCCCGTTTCTGCTCAGTCTGGCCATCGGAAAGGTGTTGACGACGTCTTTTTCCATCGGCTCAGGCGGAAGCGGCGGGGTATTCGGCCCTTCAGTTGTCATTGGCGGTGCCACCGGTGGGGTTGTCGGCAAAGTGTTTCATCAGTTAATGCCGAGTGTCGTGACCGAGCCCGGGGCCTTTGTGATCGTAGGGATGGCCGGTTTTTTTACGGCGGTGTCCAATACCCCTATTTCGACGATTATTTTCGTCAGCGAAATGACCAATTCGTATCATTTGCTGCTACCAAGCCTGGCGGTTTGTTCGATATCCTACCTTGCCGCCCGCCGCTGGACCATTTTTCATCGTCAGGTAAAAAGCAAAATCGACTCTCCCGCCCATGCCGGGGAGTTTTTCGTCGACATCCTGCAAACCATCAAAGTGAAGCAGTTGGGCGACAAAATTAAAGACGTGCAGCTCATCCCGCAAGACATGACCTTCTCAGACTTTAAACACTACTTCTCGCGTACAAAACAACACTACTTCCCGGTTATGGACCAGGATAAACGGATGGTGAGCATCTTTTCGATCAACGATGTCAGAGGGGTTCTGTTCTCACAGGAGATCGAAGAGTTGGTCGTGATGAAGGATATCGGCACCTCGAGCATCATTACGACGACCCCCTCCGAAGACCTCAATTCGGTTCTGCATAAATTCACCATCAAGAATATCGACAGTCTGCCGGTGGTCGATGACGATGACCCGGGCAAACTGATCGGTATGCTCGGAAGGAGAGAGGTCATCAGCTTCTACAACCAGAAGATCCAGAACATCAAAAGCAGCCACCGGTCTTCCCACGAGGCCGTCGACGACAAAGCTTAGAGAGGGTCCGCCCACCAAGATGTGACGACGGGCACGGTTTGCGGTTCAACATGTTCCACGTTCGAGTATATTCAAAGGATTGTCAAGCGGCGTGGGCTTGTGCACCGGAAATCGGCTCTGTTGTTTGATGCCGAAACGGCCCCAATGGGCCACACACGATCGGAAACGGATAGGCTCTAAAAATCCGGCCCGGCCCCCGGGCATCACCCACCGGTATCAGTGTCATCGTAGGACACCCTCACCAGGAAAAGACCATGCGGTGGCGCTGTGGCCGCTGCAAGCCGCCGGTCCTGAGAATGAAAAATGGCGGTGAACTCTTCCTGGCTGATCTTTCCGCATCCGACCGAAACCAGGGTTCCGACAATATTGCGCACCATGAATCTTAGAAAACCATCGGCCTCTATTTCGAACACGAGGCAATTGGCGCTGTTTTGCTCAGTCATAAAAGCCCTGAAAACTTGACGTATCGTATGGGTTCGCGGGCTGCCGGTGCCTTCAAAGGCCTTAAAGTCGTGACGGCCGATGAGCACCTCTGCTGCGCCTTGCATGGCCTCAAGGTCGAGGGGATGGCGGATATGCCAGACATACTGACGACCGACGGCCACCGGCAGGGGATGATTGAGTATTCGGTAACGATAGGTTTTGCGCTTGGCATCGTAGCGGGCATGAAAGCCTGCCGAGGCCGCTGTGCATTTTTTGACTATGATTGAATCCGGCAGGAGACTATTGAGGGCTCTCAGGAAATCATTTTCTTTCAACCGCGTATCGCATCGAAAATTGGCCACCTGACCAAGGGCGTGGACTCCGGCATCCGTCCGCCCTGAACCGATAACCACGGTTTCACTGCCGACTATTCGTGTGACGGCGCTTTCGATTTCCGCTTGGATGGACCGATCGTGCTTCTGACGCTGCCAGCCGTGGAAATCGCTGCCGTCATATTCAATGGTGATTTTAAAATTTCGTAGCGTCATGTCGCCTGGTGCGTACCCGGATTCGTCGTTACTCTACATCCTCAAATTCAGCCCCTATCCGATGAGGGCCAATACCACGGTTAAAGAAAAAATAGACAGTAGGGTGGAGATGACGATGGAGGCCGATGCGAGACCGGTATCGCTGTTGAGTTGCGAGGACAGGACAAAGATGGCTGTCGAGGCCGGCAACGCGAAATATATCATCGCGACTCGAAAAGGTATGCCGGTGATGTTGAAGGCCGTGAGGAGCAAATACCCGCAAACCGGCAGAGCGACCAGTTTGATCGCCGCCGCCAGCAGACCGACATTAAGATGTCGCCGAAAATCTGAGAAAGACATGTTGCCGCCGATGGACAATAGGGCCAACGGCAGGGTCACGAAGCTGGTGAGGCGCAGGGTGTTGTCGATGAAAACAGGAAACTGGCTGTATGCGTTCCTGTATAAGATCCCGGCCGCACAGCCGAGGATCAGGGGGTTCGAGACCAGGGAGCGCACCAGCAGGCGATTTCTATCACGCGTCGAATAGGTCTTATTGGAGTACCAAATCAGGGCCGAGACGGCCAAAAGGTTGATGAAAGGAATCATGATCCCGATCAGGATTCCGAAGATACCGACGGCATCATCGCCGAGGGCATTGAGAACGACGGCCATTCCGATGTAGGTGTTGAATCTGTAGCAGCTCTGGGAGAAAGTGCCGGCTTGATAATCGGTCACCTTGAATGCCCGGATACAAACGATGCTCAGGGTGAATGCCAGAGTGAGGGCGATTATCGATGCCGCATACAAGGGCCAGTCGATGGGGACCGCCGAAGCGCCGCCGATTTTCCAGAAAAGCATGGCTGGAAAGAATACAAAGTAGATCAGATTATCGGAGACGGATAGAAACTCATCGGTGGTCAACTGACATTTTCTAAGAGCGGCACCGAGCAGAATGATCCCGAATACCGGAAATATGCTGTCGAGGACGATCAATGATTACAGCCTGTCGCAGCGTTCGTTTGCCAGGGCGTCTTCAAATGACTCATCCAGCACGTCTGCGTATGTCATTATGGGAGAGGCGGTATCGCAGGACCTGCAATACAGAAGAACCTCCCGTCAGCTTTTCCGTAGAATCAGCCTGCCGCCGCAAACGGCGCAGGGAACGGAGACCGGATTCATGTCTGTCCTTTCGAATGGAACGAAATGCGGACCCACGGGTATCGGGCTGCTGAGGTTTTATCGTCGATATGTTTCCAGGAATCAGCCCGGCAGAAAAATGCGGCCATGATGGGCTGGGGTCTTAACACAGAACGACCGACTAAGAAAGCCCTTTTGCCTGTGTCTCTTGCGGTTGGGAGAGACTGCCGTTCCGGGGCCCGATTTTCGTTGTTCATTCTCTGAAAATCGGTTAATTGGTGGGTCGAGGTATTGATACGCCAACGACTTGACGATCTCCCGTTGCACGGCATATTTTTCGATCGACTTCCCGGAAGGATCGATTCATTCGAAACCGGTGCATTTCACTGTGGCTGCACGATATATCGCAATCGTTGTTTGCGGTGGCATACCACGGAGTCGACGATGACACCCTCGACTGGATTTTACGACATGATGTGCAGAGAGGCGGTTTTTATGGACAATTTGCTTGTTGTCGACGGTTTTCTGGCGTCTGGAGTAGCGGCCGGGCTAAAAAAAAACGGCAGGAAGGACCTGGGGCTTATTTATTCACAAATCCCGGCGGTGGTTTCTGGTGTGTTTACACGTAACTTGGTTCAGGCAGCGCCGGTCATACTGGATCGTGAAAGAGTCGAGTCGGGCCGGTGCCGGGCGGTTATCGTCAACAGCGGCAATGCCAACTGCTGTAACGGTGATCAGGGGATGGAAGATGCGGTGGCCATGGCGAAATCGATTTCCCATCGACTCGACTTGGCCGACGAGGAGGTACTGGTGGCGTCCACCGGTGTGATTGGCGAACCGCTGCCGATCGATAAAATAGAGGCCGCTGTTCCAGGCCTGGTCGACGCCTTGAAAGTCGACGGATTACCCGATTTGGCCCAGGCGATCATGACCACCGATACGGTACCCAAGGCCTTGGCCGCGCAGGGAACCATCGGCGGAAGGCCGTTCCGGATGGCAGGGGTCGCCAAAGGCGCCGGAATGATCCGGCCGGATATGGCGACAATGCTCTGTTTCGTCATCAGTGACATCGGATTGAAGCCCCCCGCGATGCGACAGATTCTTCGACTGGCCGTCGACAAGTCTTTCAACCGTATTACGGTGGACGGTGACATGAGCACCAACGATACCCTCCTATTCATGGCCAATGGGGCATCCGGCATAAACGCGGAGTCCCCCGAAAACCTGCAGGCGGTTCAGGCTGTGCTCGATGATCTCCTGATTCAATTGGCCAGGCTTTGTGTCAAGGACGGTGAGGGGGCCACCAAACTGATGGAGGTTCGCGTGGTCGGAGCGGGTTCGGCCCGGGAGGCGCGATGCGTGGCCGACACCGTTGCCAATTCAAGCCTGGTGAAAACGGCCCTTTTCGGTGAAGATGCCAATTGGGGTCGCATTCTCGCTGCAGCCGGAAGAGCGGGGGTCCCCCTGGAGCCGAAACGGATCGATATTTTTTTCGACTCCGTTCAGATGGTCAGGGACGGTGTCGGTCGGGGGCGAAAGGTAGAGGCTGAGGCGACTGCCGTCCTCGGGAAGCCGGAGTTGACGCTGACCATCGATCTGAAAATGGGTCAAGCATCCGCATCGGTGCTCACCTGCGATCTGTCCATCGATTACGTCAAGATCAACGCGGATTACCGGTCTTGACAATGGGAGTTGAAAAACGTCATGAGCGCCGGCAAGACAGAGCAAAATCCGACGAAAAAGCTGAGTTTTGTGTGACAAATGAGCATTTTGAGGAGGATTTTAATACTGTATGATCAAGCGTCTTAGTTTTTCCACAGCCTTGGGGCTGGGACCATTTGTCCGACTACCGGAAGGTAAGGATGCGGCAGGTTTCCGCTGGGCATAGACATTAATGAAAATTCTCCGAGAAACCGCATGCAACTGATGCGACTGCAAAAGTTTCTCTCGGCGGCCGGCGTATGCTCCCGCCGCCGAGGCGAAGAATATATCCTCAAGGGTCGGGTGGCGGTCAACGGGGAGCCGGTCGCGCAGTTGGGGACCAAAGTCGACCCGTCGAGGGACCGCATTGCCGTGGATGGGGTCGAGATCGAATGGCCAAGTAAGCGGTCCGTATACATTGCCTTGAACAAGCCCGAAGGGTATGTAACCAGCTGCGATCACCCGGGAGAGAAAACCGTCATCGATCTGGTCGATATCGGCGAACGGATCTTTCCCGTGGGACGCTTGGACAAAGAGTCGACCGGGCTGCTCCTTCTCACCAGTGACGGTCGGATTCATCATCGTCTATCGCACCCGTCTTTCGATCACGAAAAAGAGTATGAAGTGACCGTAGCCGAGCCGATGGCAGACAGTGCCCTGCAGAAGCTGGCGGCGGGGTTCCCGCTGCAGGGGACGCGCACCCGTCCGGCCACTGTCCGCAAGCTTTCCACCCGTCGATTCCGCATTACCCTCAAAGAGGGGCGCAACCGACAGATTCGCAGGATGGTCGGGAAGGTCGGCAACCGGGTGGTGAGTTTGAACAGAATTCGAGTGGACACTATCCGGTTGGGACGGCTGGGTAAAGGGAAGTGGCGGTACCTCAGCCCGGCTGAGATAGAACATTTGCAGGGGCTTTTCAAGGATTAGGCGGCGCATTCATCGAGGCCCGTTTATCGGGGGCTCCTTGGTCACAGGGGGCGTTTCCGATGCCGCAGACCCTCCAGGACATCGTCGACTCGGTCGGCGACCGGCATGACCGGGACCCGCCGCACAGCATATCCGAGATCGCGATACGCCCTCTCCAGCAACCCGTCGATGGCGGCCGCCATGGCCTCATCCTCAGCCCTGACGCGGTCGTTCTCCAGAATCAGCCGGTCGAAGAGAAACACGCGCCGGTACCTGAAAATGCGGCTCTCCAGCAAGGGTTCAGACGGATCCAGACCCTCGAATATAAAGTAGGCGATGCTGTCCGGTATCGCCCGGTCAAGGAAAATCAGTTCATCGGTCGGCAGGGCCGATTCAATGCCAAGTTTTCGGCAGAGGATCGTTCTTTCGAAGGCGAGCACATCCCTTTTGATCTCAATCAGAGACCGGCCTTGTTTTAACTCTCCATCGATAAGCGAACGGGCGACTTCGTCGACGATCCGATGACCGCGCTGCTGAAGTTCTCGGATGACCGATGTCTTCCCTGAACAGGGAGCTCCGGTAATGACGCACCATTCCGTCTGCTCCATGCTGCCCCCATGTATCTTTAGGTGCGAATCCTTTTGAATCCATCCGGAAAGTTATGATATAATTATCGATCTTGCAACCCTTGTTGCCTCCGGAGGCCTGCGGCCGGATCGGATCATCCGACGTCAACCGGCGCGAGAGGAAGAGGGCACCGACTATTTTCTGAAAAAATAAGACAACTGGAGTGGCGCTTATGGTGACATTTGAAAATTTGAACTCCCGGAAAGAAAAAGTGGCGGTGGTTGGCCTCGGATACGTGGGGTTGCCCCTGGCCGTGAAGCTGGCCAAACATTTTGATGTCGTCGGCTACGACCTAAAGACCGAGCGAATCAAAGAACTTGCTGCGGGCCGTGACCGCACTCTCGAGGTTTCATCGGTCGAGTTGAAGCAGGCCCGCATCGCCTTTACCGACGATGCCTTCGCTCTGTCGCAATGCCGGGTGCTGATCGTGGCGGTACCGACGCCCATCGACAACTACCGCATACCCGACCTTGGACCTCTGCGAAGGGCATCGGCAACAGTCGGTGAAATCCTGACACCGGGATCCGTCGTCGTCTACGAGTCGACCGTCTATCCGGGGGCCACCGAAGAGGAATGCGTGCCCATCCTGGAGGCGAAATCAGAATTGAAGCTGGGAAGTGATTTTTCAGTCGGTTATTCGCCTGAACGGATCAATCCGGGCGACAGTGTACACACCATCGACAAGATAATGAAGATCGTCTCGGGATCCGATGAAGAAACGGCTGATCTTCTCTACCGCTTGTACGGTAAAATAGTTGCTGCCGGCATCCATAGGGCTTCTTCGATAAAAGTGGCCGAGGCCGCCAAAGTCATCGAGAACACTCAGCGGGACCTGAACATCGCCCTGATGAACGAATTGTCCATGATTTTTGAAAAAATCGGCATCGACACCATTGAAGTCCTGGAGGCGGCTGGAACGAAATGGAACTTCCTGCCTTTTCGCCCCGGGCTGGTCGGCGGGCACTGCATCGGCGTCGATCCCTATTACCTGACGGTCAAAGCCGAATCGCTGGGATACCACCCGGAGATGATCCTTGCCGGCCGCCGCGTCAACGACGGCATGGGGAAATACGTGGCGGAGAGGGCCGTCAAGATGCTCATTGCCGCCGGGAAACAGGTCCAGGGGGCGACCATAGCGATTCTGGGCATCACCTTCAAGGAGAACGTCCCCGACCTCAGGAACACCAAAGTGGTGGATATTATCGCGGAACTTGACGATTACGGGGTCCGCGTCTTGGTCAACGACCCCCTTGCGGACGCCGAGGAAGCGAAAAGGTATTACGGTGTCGATTTGAAGGATTTGACGCAAATCAAAGCGGTCGACGGCGTCGTAGTTGCCGTGGCGCACCGCGAATATCTGGATTTGGGTTTCTCGGAAATCGTGGCGCTGTGCGGTGGATCCACGAAGTTGATATTGGATGTCAAAGGCGTCTTCGGCCACCGGCAGGCTGAACAGCACGGGGTGACTTACTGGCGGCTGTAGCGAAGGGACGATCGTTGTCCTGATGCGTTCGGGCTTACCGCACGGCGTTCTCTTACTATAGCCGACTTCTGGTTGCCGGCCCCCTTCCCTCCAATCGCATACGTTCCGGGAAAAGAAAAAACAAGGCCCCGAAGTTCTGAACTTCAGGGCTTACGTGTTGGTACCAACCGGCGGCTGTCGACACCGAGTCTGGCATGTTATTCGATATAGAGCCGCTGTCCCGGATAGATCTTGCTGCGGTTGGAAAGCTGATTGATACTGAGAAGACGGTTCAGGTTCATATTGTGCTGCTGGGCGATGGCAAATGGGCTGTCACCCGGTCTGACCTGATAAACCTTTAAATTGCCGGAATCGGCGTTAGATTTGCTGGCCAGAGTGGTATCGGCTTCTGGAATTTTAAGGATCTGGCCGATGTGCAGGTCGTTGCTGCCGAGGTTGTTGATATTCTTGATTTTGTCGGTGGTCGTGCCATACCGTTTGGCAATGTTCCAGAGGTTGTCGCCCCTGGTTACCCTGTGGGCCGATGCTTTCGGGGACGGGGCCACCGGTTTCGAGGCCTGGTACTGGTAACCGGGCATGGGGATTTTCAATAACCGCCCGGCAACGATGTAGTGCGAACGGTTGAGATTGTTGGCGCGCATGATACTGCTGACACGGGTGCGGTATTTTTTGGCGATGATCGAAAGGGTTTCTCCCCGGCGGACGCGGTGATAAACCACGGCGCGTGTCGGTGGTTTGGATTCCGGAATGGCGCTCAGCTTGGCCGTCAAGACCTCTCCCGTTCCCTCCGGGACCTTGAGCAGGTATTCGTCGGGTGGAAGGATCCGGTATCTAAGCTCGGGATTGAGTTCGGCCAATTGCTGCTCGCCGGCACCGATAGCCATGGCCACATTTTTCAGATGGACCTGTTTGGCAATCTCGACCTCTTCGTACGGCATCGGTTCGTCGACCTGGATGGCGGCGAATCCATAACGGTCGAGATTTTCGATGATATGCAGTGTCGCCAGGAATCGCGGAACGTATCGTGCGGTTTCGTATGGCAGCCTCTCGTACAGATCCCAAAAATTGTCGAGGTAGTTGACGTTTTGCTCCCGGATGACCCGCAGTACCCGACCTTCGCCGCAATTATAGGCAGCCAGAACAGTTGTCCAATCTCCGAACATCTGGTGCAACTCTTTGAGATAGGCAATGGCGCCCTCAGTGGAACTGATCGGATCGAGGCGCTTGTCGATGTACTTGTCCCGCGAGAGTCCGAATTTATAGCCGGTCGAGGGAATGAACTGCCATAGTCCGAGGGCCCTGGCCTTCGACAGGGCATTGACCTTGAACCCGCTCTCGATGAGCGGTAACCAGGACAGTTCGGAGGGCAGACCGGCCTCTTTCAAGGCCCCAATAATGTAAGGGCGGTAACGGCCGGAACGCCGATAGGATTCGATAAAGAAATTTCTTTCGTAACCGGTGGTGAAACGGTCGATCTCTTTTTGGACATGTTGGTTGATCACTATCGGTATGGCGTTATAATTACCGTTGACCACGATATTGCGGGAGGCGTAAATTTCGAGGATCCGTTTCGATATCAGGAACCGCAGGTCTTCCTTTTGCTGAATGAGTTTGGGTTGATCGGAGGTGTCCACATCGAGAATGAGCGCATATGCCTGATCCAGGGCCTCAAGCGCGTTGTCGAGTTCTCCCTTTTGCCAGAACTCCTGCGAAATCTCGCAATAGTTCAGCGCTTCATCCAGAATTTTCTGTACGGTTTTTTCAGGCGAAACGCCGTCCTGGTTGACCGCCTCCTCGATGGAGGCATCACCCTCGGCGGGAACGAAGGGGGTCCCGTTGCCCGTTTCGGTCGCAAAGCCGGTCAATAAACGTTTTTGGCCTTCTGCATGTGCTGGCTGGTCTGAATAGTGATTGGTCGATTCTTCGGCTGTATGGGGGGTGATCTCCCCCTGAGCCTGGACGGGATGATCCTTGCGCGCATCGGTGAGTGAGGGAGCACAACTGCTGAACAACAGTGGGAAAATGACTGCAACGGTAAAGCCTGCGATAAGGTGGAATCTTCTTTTGTTTGATTTCATAGCCCGATTTTCATGGTATGGGTTTAAAGGGGTTTCTTTGGGTGGTGCATTGTTGTCAGATCATGCGAACATCTCGACCCATCAGTAACGGGTTTAATGACCGGATTCTATACGGTTCGACGATTTAAAAAGTATATCATAGTATTACACTAGTTGGAATATCTTTCTTAACTATTCGGCCCCTTTCCCGGCGTCGGTATGCTGGATTACCCCCCCCTTGTCCGGCCGGGTTCCTCGGAGCAACCAGTATGCCGGGGGGGGGCCGTAAAATGGAAATTGCGTATTGACTCTTCATGCCTTCTGTTATAAACATTAAAGATTTATTGGAAAAATGAAGTGGTCGGAGATTGACGATGGCGAGGGAGGGCATCAATTATAAGATCGGCGGACCCTCAGTTGAGCCATTTGTCGATATCAGCTCTGAACCAAGACGGTGGGACACTGACAGGTCCTTATTCTGAATGCGCCAACGACTAATTTCGAGTTTTATTGAAAAAACTACTGAAAATTTATGATAAAGCGGGTTATATTTCATATATTCGTCTTTAACAATCCGTGAGCGTCAAAAATAATGGTTGAAATATGAGAGCGATGCGTTTAAAAGGGGAAGTTCTGTAAATTTTGGGGTCTTGCAATCTTTCTGATATCAATTACTTTAGCCGTATCGCAATTTGTTGTTTGCAGAGCCAGAGTAGCTCAGTTGGTAGAGCAGCTGATTTGTAATCAGCGGGTCGCGGGTTCGACTCCTGTCTCTGGCTCCAGTCATCATTGAGGTGGGGTTCCCGAGCGGCCAAAGGGAACAGACTGTAAATCTGTCGGCGAAGCCTTCGGAGGTTCGAATCCTCCCCCCACCACCAACCCTAATGAAAGTTGGCTGTAGGAGATTTCGGTCGAATCTCTCGACCGAAATCGTTTGACGAACTACAGGGCTTCCTGCATCAGCTTCTCTGCGATAGCTTTTTGGGAACAGGGATATCTCTTTAGCATGCTCGGCCGGGGCGTTACAGATCTCATGGCGGAATGACCAACGTGCGGGTGTAGCTCAGTTGGTAGAGCTTCAGCCTTCCAAGCTGAATGTCGCGAGTTCGAATCTCGTCGCCCGCTCCAAACCCCTGGCTAAGCATCAGACCGACAGAGTGCCCCAAATAGATGGACACACCGGGCCCACGTAGCTCAGTAGGTAGAGCGCTTCCTTGGTAAGGAAGAGGTTCACCGGTTCGATTCCGGTCGTGGGCTCCACCTCAATATCGGTTATACATCCATCGGCCGATAGCGTTGCCATCGGTCGATGGTGTAATGATTTAGCCAATCCATAAATCTTTTGAACGTCATAAACAGGGGAGGACGAAAAGATGGCGAAGCAGAAGTTTGAGCGGACCAAGCCGCATGTGAATGTAGGAACGATTGGTCACATCGATCACGGCAAGACGACGTTGACGGCGGCGATCACCAAGCATATGGGGTTGAAGGGGATGGCGAATTTCGTGCCGTTCGATCAGATCGACAAGGCGCCCGAGGAGAAGGAGCGGGGGATAACGATAGCGACGGCGCATGTGGAGTACGAGACGGTGAACCGGCATTATGCGCATGTGGACTGTCCGGGTCACGCGGACTATATCAAGAACATGATCACCGGAGCGGCGCAGATGGACGGAGCGATCCTGGTGGTGGGGGCCGATGACGGGCCGATGCCCCAGACGCGGGAGCACATATTGTTGGCGCGTCAGGTGGGCGTACCGCGGATCGTGGTATTTTTGAACAAGTGCGACATGGTGGACGACGAGGAGTTGATCGAGCTGGTGGAGTTGGAGTTGCGGGAGTTGTTGGACAAGTACGAGTTTCCTGGTGACGACACGCCGATCGTGCGCGGCAGTGCGTTGAAGGCGTTGGAGAGCGACGATTCCGATAGTGGAGAAGCCAAGTGCATATTTGAGTTGATGGATGCGATCGACTCGTTTATTCCCGAGCCGCAGCGTGACATCGAGAAGCCGTTTTTGATGCCGATCGAGGATGTGTTCAGCATATCGGGGCGCGGGACGGTGGTGACGGGCCGAGTGGAGCGTGGGATCGTGAAGGTTGGCGAGGATGTGGAGATTGTGGGGATCCGGCCGACGTTCAAGACGGTGTGCACGGGAGTGGAGATGTTCCGCAAGCTGTTGGACGAGGGGCGGGCGGGAGACAACATAGGGGTTTTGTTGCGCGGGACCAAGCGTGATGAGGTGGAGCGGGGTCAGGTGGTGGCCAAGCCCGGATCGATCACGCCGCACACCAAGTTCAAGGCCGAGGTGTACATATTGAGCAAGGAGGAGGGCGGCCGTCACACGCCCTTTTTCAACGGATATCGGCCGCAGTTTTATTTTCGGACAACGGATGTGACCGGAGTGTTGACGCTGCCCGAGGGGGTGGAGATGGTGATGCCCGGCGACAATGTCGCGATCGAGGCCGAGCTGATCACGCCGATCGCTATGGAGAAGGAGTTGCGGTTCGCGATCCGGGAAGGCGGTCGGACCGTCGGGGCCGGGGTCGTCAGTGATATCATTGAATAGCGTCAAGGAGTGGACCGGTGAGAATAATAGTGACCCTCGCTTGCAGCGAGTGCAAACGCAGAAATTACACAACGACGAAGAACAAACGGACAACTCCGGACAAGTTGGAGTTCAGCAAGTACTGTCGTTTTTGCAGGAAACATACATCCCACAGGGAGACCAAATAAGAGTCGCCATCCCTTTGTAGAGGTGATCGTTGTACTTCAGATGGCAGGGTCCGCTTGCAGGCCAGTAGCTCTAACGGTAGAGCATCGGACTCCAAATCCGGGTGTTGGGGGTTCGAATCCCTCCTGGCCTGCCAATCATTGGCATTAAGCTTGAAACTGGAGAGTCATGGAGTGCTCTCGCCCCGCGGCTTGAGGTTTTAAGCTTTCATCATTTCAGGAGCAGCATTGGGACGTCTACTACGAAAAAAATCGGTTAGGAAAAAGAAGCCGGACGGCGTTTCAGAGGAAGGAAACACCGGCAATGCCGGTGAAGCGCCAATCGTCGCCACGGCGGTGCCCAAGGTTGAGAAAAAAACGAGAGGTGTTGAAGCGAGAAAATCTTCCGCACTCTCCCGGCCAGCTTCGCCAAAGGTCAAGGACAACTTCATCACCAGGTCTCTGCAGTTTCTGAGAGAAGTTAAGATGGAGTTGAAAAAGGTCACTTGGCCTTCGCGCAAACAGACGATAGGGTCCACGGTAGTGGTTCTGGTTCTGGTGACAATTATTGCCTTTTTCCTTGGGGCGGTTGATATCGGATTGTCAAGCCTGGTCAAAGTTGTCCTGCAATGAAATCGGGAGTCAGAAAGTGACCGATACGAAAAAATGGTACATCGTTCATGTCTATTCGGGGTTTGAAAACAAAGTCAAAACCGCCCTGGAAGAAAAAATCATCGCCTCCCCGCATGCGGAAAGGTTCGGTGAAGTATTGGTGCCGACCGAAGAGGTCGTTGAGCTCGTAAAGGGCAAGCGTAAAACTTCCTCCCGAAAATTTTATCCAGGCTACATTCTTGTTCGGATGGAGATGAATGATGAGACCTGGCACATCGTCAACAGTACGGCTAAAGTCACCGGCTTTCTCGGCGGCCGATCGCGGCCGACACCGCTGTCCGACGACGAGGCCGAACAGATTCTCCACCGGATGGAAACCGGCAAACTGACACCGCAACCGAAATATTTCTTCGAATCAGGAGATGAGGTCCGCGTCATCGACGGTCCTTTTACGAATTTCAACGGCACTGTCGAAGAAGTCAATCCGGACAAAGGCAAGATAAAAGTATTGGTGAGTATTTTCGGAAGGGCGACACCGGTTGAGTTGGATTTTGTTCAGGTTTCCAAACTCTGATTCATGCAGAGTCCGAAGCGCCGATTGAGATTTTATGAGGAGGCTTGTTGAGCGAACCACAAGCCGTTGGATTTCGATTGAACCAATAAATACATCGAGTACGAGGAGCGAGTATTCAGCATGGCAAAAAAAGTTATGGCAATGATCAAGTTGCAGGTTCAAGGCGGTAAAGCCAACCCTTCACCGCCAATCGGGCCTGCTTTGGGGCAGCATGGCGTCAACATCATGGATTTCTGCAAGGCCTTCAATGCCCGTACGGCGGATGATGCCGGCACCATCATACCCGTTGTCATCACCGTTTACCAGGACCGGTCGTTTACCTTCATCACCAAAACACCTCCGGCTGCAGTGCTGCTGAAAAAAGCCGCCCAAATAGCCAAGGGTGCCGGTGACCCCAAGCGGGACCGGGTCGGAAAGGTCACCCGTTCACAGGTGGAGGAAATCGCCAAGCAGAAAATGGTCGACCTGAATGCCAACGATCTGGCTGCGGCCTGTAAAATAATCGAGGGTACGGCTCGGAGTATGGGAATCGAAATCGCCTGACCAGAGAATGTTCCCGGCGGCCTAAAAAGACCGAGATCTTGATGCGTTGCGATTATAGTCAATTAACAAAATCGGACAAGGTGGACAAATAAAATGCCGAAGCGTGGTAAAAAATACCTGGAAGCCAAAAAGAAAGTTACCGCCGCGAATAAGGCGGATTTCAACGAAGCTGTTCAAACCTCTATCGAGTCTTCTTTTGCCAAATTCGATGAAACCATTGATGTGAGCGTCAAGCTGGGCGTTGATCCGCGTCATGCCGACCAAATGGTGCGCGGTTCGGTCGTGCTCCCCAACGGTATAGGCAAAGAGGTTAAAGTCCTCGTGTTTGCCAAAGGGGAAAAGGAGAAGGAAGCGCTGGATGCTGGAGCCGACTTCGCCGGCAGCGACGACCTGGTTGGCAAGATCAAAGAGGGTTGGCTAGGGTTTGATAAGGCTGTGGCGACCCCCGACATGATGGGGTCGGTAGGTAAGATAGGAAAAATCCTCGGCCCTAGAGGGCTCATGCCCAATGCCAAAACCGGCACCGTCACCTTCGATGTGGCACGCGCTGTCGAAGAGCTTAAAGCCGGCAAGATCGAATTCAGAGTGGAGAAAGCCGGAATTGTACATGCCCCAATGGGGAAGGTATCTTTCGGGGTCGAGAAAATCGTTCAGAACCTCACCGCTTTCCTGGAAACCATTATTCGCCTGAAGCCGGCCTCAAGCAAGGGGACATACCTGAAAGGGATTGCGATCTCTACGACCATGGGGCCAGGAGTTAAAATCGATACGGCTTTAGTGAAGGATTTGGTCAAATAGAGTGGACCGCCGGCTGCCAAGTCTCTGGCTGGGCTGAAGGGCACGCTATACGCCTTGCTTCTCAAATCCTTGATCAATTAAACCATATCAGCAGTACGAACGACTATCTGTCAAAGACCGTAGGCACACAGGGAATGGCGAACATGATGTGTTTAATCGGCAATGGCCGGCCTACCGAGACAGGTTTGGCACGTTACCTCCAATTCCGAACGCAAGTTCGAAACGGAAATTCTGTGCAGACCGTTTTCTCACATCGTCAGGCAAAGACAAACTGCCATTCGCCATTATCGCCATTCCTTACCTCCGGTTGAAACAGATACGGAGAGGAGGTGTATACAATTTGAAACTGGATGAAAAGAAAAAAATCGTCGACGACCTGCGCGAGAAATTATTGAAATCCAAGGTCGTTATCGTTACCGACTACAAAGGGTTGAATGTGGAGACGATGACGGAGCTGCGCAGGAAGCTGCGGGAGTCGCAGGTCGATTATCACGTCGTCAAGAATACCATGTTGGTCAGGGCGGCTGAATCGACCAATGTCGAAGCGATCAAGGGGCAGTTCAAGGGGCCCAGCGCCATCGCCCTCAGCTACGAGGATCCGGTGGCCCCCGCCAAAATTCTGACCGAGTTTGCTAAAAAGAACGAGAAGCTTGAGATCAAATCCGGCGTCATGGAAGGCAAGGTTCTCGATCTGGCGAGCATCAAAGCGCTGGCGGATCTTCCGTCCAGAGAAGCGTTGCTGAGTCAGCTGCTGTCAGTGATGATCGGCGTGCCGACAGGCTTTGTCAGAGTGTTGAACGGTGTCCCGCAGCAGTTCATGAATGTTCTGCAGGCCATTAAAGACCAGAAAGAAGCCGCCTGACGGATAGGCGCTTCAGCGATTTCTAAAATTAACCAGATTGACTTCTACTATATCGTGTGAGGAGAGATAAAATGGCGAATGTCACCAAAGAAGATGTGATTGAATTCATTTCGAATATGACGGTTCTGGAACTGTCCGAACTCATCAAGGAGCTCGAAGAGAAATTCGGCGTGTCCGCTGCAGCCCCGGTGGCCATGATGGCTGCCGGCGCGATGGGCGAAGGCGGTGGGGCTCAAGCAGAGGAAAAAACCGAGTTTGACGTCATCCTTGTTGCGCACGGGGACAAAAAGATTCAGGTCATCAAGGAAGTCCGGGCCATCACCGGTCTCGGGTTGAAAGATGCCAAAGATCTCGTGGACGGCGTGCCGAAGCCCGTTAAAGAGGGTGTTACCAAGGATGAAGCCGAGAAGATCAAGGTCCAGCTTGAAGAGGCCGGGGCTCAGGTCGAGGTCAAATAAGCGCCTTGTCGTGAGCTTTGGGGAATATGGCGGATATCCGGCGGGATGAAGGGGCTTGTTCATCATTCCGCCGGCCCCCAGCCAGCTGTCGCTCTCCCCGATGGCTCAACCCTAAGTTCGAGCATGGTCCCTTGAGTTATGTAACCCTAAAAATACTGGAGTAAAAATGTCGGAAAGATCTCTGGCCAGCAATCGGATAAGAAAAAATTTCGGTAAAATCCGCAAGATTGTCGATATTCCAGATCTTATCGCCGTACAAAGGGAGTCATACAGAAGGCTGCTGCAAATGGATGTCCCGCCTGAAAAGCGAGAGGACATCGGGTTGCAGGCAGTTTTCCAGTCCGTTTTTCCCATAAAAGACTTCACGGGCAGCGCCTCCCTCGAGTTCGTATCCTACCGGTTTGCGGAGGTCAAGCACAGTGTTGAAGAGTGCATCCACAGGGGGATGACTTACGAGATACCGATCAGAATCACCGTCCGCCTCGTGGTCTATGACATTGACGCGGATACCGGAATTTCAAATATCCGCGACATCAAAGAACAGGAGATCTATTTTGGTACCATTCCGATGATGACCGCCAAGGGGACGTTCATCATCAACGGGACGGAGAGGGTCGTGGTCAGCCAGCTGCACCGATCATCGGGTGTGTTTTTCGATCACGACAAGGGCAAATCCCATTCCAGCGGCAAAATCATATACAGTTCCAGGATCATTCCCGTGCGCGGATCCTGGATCGACATGGAAATCGATCCCAAGGATATCGTTTACATTCGGATCGACAGGCGCCGCAAGTTTCCCATCACGATTCTGTTCAAGGCATTCGGCTTCAGCGTCGAAGACCTGCTGACCTATTTTTACAAAAGAGAAAAAATCGTCGTCGACGGCAAGATTATCGCGAAACGATTCAACCCTGAATTCTTAAAGGGGCAGCGCGCCACCCGCGACATTAAAGATCCTGAAAACGGGGAAGTGCTGATTAAAAAAGGACGGGTGTTCACCGCCCGTGCACTCAAACGGTTGGAAACGCTTGGAACCGAATCGATTGTCATCGGGCAGGACGAATTGGTGGGAAGGGTATTCGCGAACACCATCTTCTATCCTGAAACTGATTTGCCGATTGTTAAAGCCAACGACACGGCGGATGAGGAAAACCTGGCCAAACTCCAAAAGGCCGGGATCAATGAGTTTGATGTTCTCTTCGTTGACAGCGCCTCCAGCAGCGATTCGATTCGTAAAACCCTCTTGATAGACAAGGTGGACAGCAAAGAGGAAGCACTGATCGAGATCTACCGGCGCCTCAGGCCGGGCAATCCCGCGACACCCGAGGTGGCGCAGGATTTCATCGACAACCTGTTTTTCAAGCCCAACTACTACGACCTGTCAGGTGTCGGCCGTCTGAAAATAAACCAAAGGCTCGACATTCAAACGTCGATCAACCTCCGCATACTGCGCAAAGAAGATATCCTGCTGACAACCAGGGCGCTGATTGAGCTCAGGGATACTCAGGGGGTGGTCGACGATATCGACCATCTCGGTAACCGCCGGGTTCGCGCGGTGGGGGAACTGCTCGAAAACCAATACCGGATCGGGCTTGTTCGCATGGAGCGAGCGATCAAAGAACGCATGAGCCTGCAGGAAGTGGACGCGCTGATGCCTCACGATTTGATCAATCCGAAACCGGTGTCGGCCGTTGTAAAAGAATTTTTCGGCACCAGCCAGCTGTCACAGTTTATGGATCAAACCAATCCGCTATCCGAGACGACCCACAAACGAAGACTCAGCGCACTGGGGCCCGGGGGACTGACACGTGAGAGGGCCGGATTCGAGGTGCGTGATGTGCATCCTTCCCACTACGGTCGCATCTGCCCCATCGAAACGCCTGAAGGGCCCAATATCGGTCTGATTGTGTCGTTGAGCACCTATGCACGGGTGAATGATTTCGGATTCATCGAAACGCCATACAGAGTCGTGCAAGGGGCCACGGTGACCAAAGAGGTGAAGTTTCTGGACGCCTTCGAAGAAAAAGAACACCCCATAGCACAAGCCAACGCACCGGTTGACGAAAAAGACCACTATGTCAATCCCATGGTGACTTCACGGGTGGCGGGGGAGTTTATGATGATGCCGCGGGATGAAATCGAACTGATGGATATTTCTCCCAACCAGCTGGTCAGCGTCTCGGCATCCTTGATCCCCTTCTTGGAGAACGATGATGCCAACCGGGCACTGATGGGCTCTAACATGCAACGCCAGGCTGTACCCCTGTTGGTCAGCGAGGCCCCCCTCGTCGGTACTGGAATCGAGGGCGTCGTCGCCAAGGATTCCGGAGTCACCATCGTTGCCCAGCGTGATGCAGTGGTCGTCGACGTGGATGCTTCCCGGATCGTTCTCAAACACGATCCGACGGCAGAGCCTGCGGCAAAAGACGTGACGATCTACAATCTGTCCAAATTCATCCGCAGTAATCAGAATACCTGCTTCAACCACCGCCCCATCGTGCGCAAAGGGCAGAACGTGAGTGCCGGAGATATTATCGCCGACGGCCCGGCAACGGAAAAGGGCGAATTGGCGCTCGGCAAAAATGTCACCGTGGCATTCATGCCATGGGGCGGATACAATTTCGAAGATTCCATTTTGGTCAGCGAACGGTTGGTCCGGGACGGGGTTTATACCTCCGTACATATCGAAGAATTCGAGGTGGTCGCAAGGGACACCAAGCTCGGCAAGGAAGATATCACCCGGGACATTCCGAATGTCGGCGAGGAAGCCCTGAAAAACCTCGATGAGAGTGGTATCATCAGGCTGGGGGCCGAGGTGGTTCCCGGCGACATTCTCGTCGGTAAGATCACCCCGAAGGGTGAAACGCAGTTGTCCCCCGAAGAGAAGTTGTTGCGGGCCATATTCGGTGAAAAGGCCGGTGATGTCAAAGATACCTCGCTGAGGGTTCCCCCCGGTATCCAGGGAACGGTGATCGACGCCAAGGTATTCGCACGGCGCGGGGTTCAGAAAGATGACCGCACGCGTTTGATCGAAGATGAAGAGATCGCCAGTTTTGAAAAAGATCGGGATGACGAGCTCGCCGTTATTGAAGATGTCGTCCGGGGTGAGCTCAAGCATCTTTTAACCGGTGAACAATCCGACGCGGCCCTGAAGAAAGGCAAGAAGACCCTGTTGGCGAAGGGGGCGAAATTTGACGGCGACACCTTCGATCAAATCCCAATGGCCGCTCTGGAGGGTGTGGTACTGAAAGATCCCCAAAAAACCGAAAAGGTCCACGAACTGCTCGAACGGTACCGTGAACAGTGCGAGCTGACGCGCATGGTGTTCGAACAACAGGTCGCCCGTTACGAGAAAGGGGACGACTTGCCGCCGGGTGTCATCAAACTCGTCAAGGTCTATGTCGCCATGAAGCGGAAGCTTTCCGTCGGCGATAAAATGGCTGGACGCCACGGAAATAAAGGTGTTGTTTCCAGAATCCTTCCGATCGAAGATCTCCCGTATTTCAAGGACGGCTCGCCGGTCGACATGGTTCTCAATCCACTGGGGGTCCCCTCGCGGATGAACGTCGGACAGATTCTTGAAATCCATCTCGGAAGAGCGGCGAAATGCCTCGGCGAGCAGCTGTCCGCCATGCTCGAGGAGCAGAAATCCAAAGCCCTGAGGGACAAACTTAAAAACATCTTCTCCGATGCAGAAACTCAGAAATCGATCAAAGGTTTAAGCGAGGAGGAGTTGATGGAGTTTGCCGCGCTATACAAAAATGGCGTGCATATGGCGACCCCGGTTTTCGACGGTGCCAAAGAAGACGAAATCAAGAATCTGCTAGCAGAGGCTGAGGTGAGCACCACCGGTCAGACGACTCTTTACGACGGGCGAACCGGAGAGCCATTCAAGGAGAAAATCACTGTCGGCACCATGTACGTTTTAAAACTGCACCATTTGGTCGACGACAAGATCCATGCCCGTTCCATCGGCCCCTATTCGCTGGTAACCCAGCAACCGCTCGGCGGCAAGGCGCAGTTCGGCGGACAGCGATTGGGTGAGATGGAGGTTTGGGCCATGGAGGCCTATGGTGCGGCTTTTGCTTTGCAGGAATTTCTGACCGTGAAATCGGACGACATGGCCGGAAGGACACGAATGTACGAAAAGATCGTTAAGGGCCAGAACGTTCTGGAGCCTGGCATCCCTGAATCTTTCAGAGTGATGACCAAAGAACTCCAGGCCCTGGGACTCGACATCGACTTAATCGAAGGAAAAGGAAAAGGTTGATCGATGCGCGCTGTTTAGGGAACCGGCGTCAAGAATCCCATATGAAAGATGAAAGGTAATGAGACCATGATGGATACGCTATACGATTTTTTCGCTAAACCGACAGACCCCAAGAAATACAGCGGAATCAGGATTTCCCTGGCATCCCCGGAGCAAATCAGGAAATGGTCTTTCGGGGAGATCAAGAAGCCAGAGACCATCAACTACCGGACGTTCAAGCCAGAACGCGATGGGCTTTTCTGTGCCAAGATATTTGGACCGACCAAGGACTACGAGTGCAATTGCGGTAAGTACAAGCGCATGAAACACCGCGGCGTGATCTGCGAAAAGTGTGGGGTGGAAGTCATTCAATCCAAGGTCCGTCGTGAACGGATGGCCCACATCGAGCTGGCGACACCGGTGTCGCATATCTGGTTTCTCAAAAGCCTTCCCAGCAAGATCGGCAACCTGCTGGATTTGACGCTGAAGAACATGGAGAAGGTGCTTTACTTCGACAGCTATATCGTCGTTGACCCGAAAGATACCGATCTTACCCGCGGGCAGCTGCTGACTGACGAAAAATACCATGAAGCATTAGAGAGATACGGCGACAAATTCAAAGCCGGCATCGGCGCCGAGGCCGTTAAAGAGATGCTGGCCGATTTAGATCTTGATGCGATCTACAAAGAGCTGCGCCGGGATATCAGGGAGACCGGCTCCGTAGCCAAACGTCAGAAGCTGGCCAAAAGACTGAAAATTGTCGATGCCTTTCGTAAATCCGGCGTTGATCCGACTTGGATGATTATGGATGTCATCCCCGTGCTGCCGCCGGACCTGCGGCCGTTGGTGCCCCTGGAGGGTGGTCGGTTCGCCACATCGGACCTCAACGATCTCTATCGACGGGTGATCAACCGCAACAACCGTCTGAAGAGGCTGATCGATCTCAAGGCACCCGATATCATCGTTCGCAACGAAAAGAGAATGCTCCAGGAATCCGTCGATGTCCTATTCGATAACGGCCGGCACGGCCGGGTGATCACCGGCACCAACAAACGGCCGCTCAAATCCCTCAGCGACACCTTGAAGGGCAAACAGGGACGGTTCAGGCAGAATCTGCTGGGCAAACGCGTTGATTACTCCGGCCGGACGGTCATCACGGTCGGCCCCGATTTGCGGCTGCACCAATGCGGGCTGCCCAAGGCTATGGCCCTGGAGCTTTTTAAACCCTTCGTCTACTATCGATTGGAGCAGAAAGGCCTGGTATCCACGGTCAAGAGTGCTAAAAAGATGGTGGAGCGCGAAACCCCGGAGGTTTGGGACACTTTGGATGAAGTGGTCAAGGAATATCCGGTGATGCTCAACCGGGCCCCTACGCTTCATCGGCTCGGCATTCAGGCGTTCGAGCCGATTCTGATCGAAGGCAAAGCCATCCAGCTGCATCCCCTGGTATGCACGGCTTTCAATGCCGACTTCGACGGCGACCAGATGGCCGTTCATGTGCCGCTCTCCGTCGAAGCCCAGATCGAGGCGAGGGTGCTGATGCTTTCGAGCAACAACATCCTGTCGCCCGCGAACGGTTCGCCGATTATCGTGCCCAGCCAGGATATCGTGCTGGGGCTCTACTATATGACCAGGGGAATACCGGGCCGCAGGGGTGACGGCAAGTATTTTTCCAACCCCGAAGAGGTGAGGGTTGCCTATGACGACGGCAAAATCGACCTGCATGCCGAGATATCCGTACGTATGGACGGCAAACGGGTCGAAACCACCGTCGGGCGGATTCTGTTGTGGGAGATCATACCGGAGGAAGATATTCTCGAGCTTGCCCATATCATGGTACGCGATGGCCAAGAGGCGAAAAATATTCACCGCAAGATAAAGGAGGGAGCGAACTTCTCCGATCTGGTCGCTGCTCATTCCCAGAGTCCCGACAAGGAAAACGGTGGCAAGACCGGACTTTTGAGGAAGGACGAATTCGTCAACCTCTTCAATATCGATGAAGACACCGCTGACAAGGTTTACTACCTGGATGTCGGAGAGAGCAGCGAGGTCCTCACCGCCGACAAGAAACATCACATATTCAACGTATTGAGGAGACAGGCGCCGATTCCATTCGAAGTGGTCAACCGTGTGATGGACAAGAAGACGCTGCGGGATCTGGTGGATTATGTGTACCGTAACCTTGGTCCCAAGGCGACGGTCATCTTGTCCGACCGGCTCAAGGATACCGGCTACCGGTATTCGACCGAAGGCGGCCTCTCGATCTCGATCGATGCTATGATTACCCCTGACTCCAAGTGGAACATCTTGCAACAGGCCGAGAAGCAGGTGGAGGAGATTGGCCGTCAGTATACGGAAGGGCTGATCACACAGGGTGAAAAGTACAACAAAGTCGTGGATATCTGGGCCAAAGCCACCGATGATGTCGCCAACGAAATGATGGAGGCCATGCGGTTGACTCCAGTGGTCGACACCGAGGGCAACCCCATCAAAGACGAGAATGGTGAAACCATCATCTCCGAGAGCTTCAACCCGATCTATATGATGGCCAACTCGGGTGCCCGGGGCAGCAAGGACCAGATGCGTCAGCTCGCCGGCATGCGGGGTTTGATGGCCAAGCCTTCCGGGGAGATCATCGAGACGCCGATCACTTCCAACTTCAGAGAGGGATTGTCGGTGCTGCAGTATTTTATCTCCACCCACGGCGCGCGCAAGGGGTTGGCGGATACGGCGCTGAAAACGGCCAACTCGGGATACCTCACCCGCCGCCTCGCAGACGTCGCCCAAGACTGCATCGTCATGGAAGACGATTGCGGAACCCGTATGGGCGTGGTGGTCGGCCCTTTGATGGAAGGGGGCGAGGTGATTCAGCGCATCGGTGAACGCGTATTGGGACGGGTGACAGCCGAAGACATCATCGATCCCTTCACTGAGGAGGTCATTATTCCAGCCAACAGCCAGATCGATGAGTCCGCCGGACAGCAGATTGAAGAGGCCGGACTGACCAGTATCAAGATTCGATCCGTTCTGACCTGCAGAACCAAAACGGGCGTTTGCGCCCAGTGCTACGGGCGCGACCTGGCTCATGGCCAGACCGTGGAATTGGGTCAGGCAGTGGGTATCCTTGCCGCCCAGTCAATCGGTGAGCCCGGAACACAGTTGACCATGCGGACCTTCCATATCGGTGGTACCGCCAGTCGACGCGTCGAACAGGCCGACATCCGGGCCCGGATCGACGGGAGCGTCAAATTCGTCGACCTGCGGGTGGCGAAAAATTCCGATAGCCAGGATGTCGTCATGAATCGACGGGGCGGCAAGTTTACGATCGTCAACGAGAAGGGCCGGGAATTGGAAAGTTTCCCGGTAATTTACGGTGCCCACCTCCTCGTTAAAGACGGTGCATCGGTGAAGGCCGGCGACCTGCTGGCCACCTGGGATCCGTTCACGACTCCGATCCTGACCGAAGTCGACGGCGCCGTTAAATTCGGGGATATCATTCGTGGAAAGACCATGCAGGAAAAGGTCGATCCCGTGACGGGCAAGTCGAGCCAGACGATCACCGAATCCAAAACTACCGAGGAAAGACCGCGCATCTCTATCAAGGACAAGGACGGAAAAACCGTCAAGCTGCCGGGATCGGCCACAATGGCCCGTTACATGCTGCCCATCGACGCCATTTTGCTGGTTGAGGAAGGCGATGCCGTCAAGGCCGGCGACATCGTGGCCAAACTCCCCCGGGCAACAACCAAAACCAAGGACATTACCGGCGGTCTGCCGCGGGTGGCCGAATTGTTCGAAGTCAGGAAACCGAAAGAGGTGGCCATTCTGACTGAGATCGACGGCTACGTGTCGATTGCCAAGGGTACGAAAAAGGGCAAGCAGAAAGTCACGATCAGCCCTGGCGACGGTGTCGGCGAGACCAAAGACTACCTTATTCCCAGGGGTAAACACATCAATGTCATCGAAGGCGATTACGTGCGTGCTGGCGAACCGCTGATCGGCGGTTCGGCCGTACCACAGGACATTCTTAATATAAAAGGCGAGGTTGCCCTCGCGCGGTACCTTGTCGACGAGGTTCAGGAAGTCTACCGCCTCCAGGGGGTGCGCATCAACGACAAGCACATCGAGGTTATCGTGCGGCAGATGATGCGGCGGGTCAAAGTCGTGGAGGTTGGCGATACGGAATTTATCACCGAAGAACAGGTGGACAGGGTGCGTTTTGACGAGGAGAACCGGGCCGTCATCATGCAGGGCGGAAAACCCGCGGTAGCCGAGCCGCTGATTCTCGGCATTACCAAAGCTTCTCTCAGTACGGACAGCTTCATTTCGGCCGCATCGTTCCAAGAAACCACCAAAGTGCTCACAGATGCCTCCATTTCTGGGTCGGTGGATTTCCTGAGAGGGTTGAAGGAGAACGTCATCATGGGGCGCCTTATTCCCGCCGGAACAGGCATTGCCTCGTATAGCGATCTGGATGTTGAAGTGGTCGATGAGATCTAGCCAAGCGGCGGATATCCGCTCGAATCGATCCGTTGTCATCGGTGCCTGCCAATAAACAGCACAAGGGAACCCCAGGCTTCGTCACAAACCGCCTCATCATCAAAGAAAACACTTGACATCGGGTAGGTGACTGTATACAAATTGCGCTTTTACCGTCCTGAGAAAAATAGATCTTGCCAGACCATAAACAAGAGGTAAATATGCCGACCATCAGCCAGTTAGTCCGTAAAGGGAGAAAGCGGGTCAAGAAGAAGACCAATACGCCGGCACTAAAGGGTGCACCCCAAAAAAGAGGGGTTTGCACTCGAGTTTACACGTCGACGCCGAAAAAGCCCAACTCAGCATTGCGTAAGGTAGCGCGCGTGCGGTTGACCACGGGCATCGAGGTGACCGCATATATTCCCGGTATCGGCCACAATCTGCAGGAGCACTCGGTCGTTCTTGTGCGGGGAGGGCGTGTCAAGGACCTTCCCGGTGTTCGATACCACATCGTCAGGGGTACGCTGGACACCCTTGGTGTCGCTGACCGCAGGCAGAGTCGGTCCAAATACGGGGCCAAGAAGCCCAAGTAGCCCCACCGCGCCGACTGTGCGACCGACCGCCGAATTTTCATGACGGACCTTGTAAAGAGAACAACCGATCAATTCACGAATCAATGGTGTAACGTATGCCGAGAAGAAGAGAAATAGCTGTCAGAAAAATCAACCCTGACTCCAAGTACAACAGTGAGCTGGTGGCCAAATTCATTCGCAAAATCATGCGGGACGGCAAAAGAAGTGTCGCGGAAGGCATTCTTTATGACGCGTTGACGCTGATTGAGGAGAAGACGAAGCAACCCCCGCTGAAGGTTTTCGAGCAGGCAGTAGAGAACATCAAGCCGATGATTGAAGTAAAATCACGTCGGGTCGGCGGATCGACTTATCAGGTTCCGACAGAGATACGCCCCAGCCGACGCACGGCACTTGGCATCCGGTGGTTGATCGAGTTCTCGCGCAAGCGACCGGAGAAGGGCATGGCCAAGAAGTTGGCCGGAGAACTCATGGACGCCGCCAACAACCGCGGCGCCGCCGCAAAGAAAAAAGAAGACACTCACAAGATGGCCGAGGCGAACAAGGCCTTTGCACACTTCCGCTGGTAAATGGCAGGGCGTGTAAGTGGGACGAGCGGTTGTCTGACCGACAGGCATCCCGCTGTGCACGGTGCTTTTTACGATTCATTTAGGGGAGGACGAAAAGATGGCGAAGCAGAAGTTTGAGCGGACCAAGCCGCATGTGAATGTAGGAACGATTGGTCACATCGATCACGGCAAGACGACGTTGACGGCGGCGATCACCAAGCATATGGGGTTGAAGGGGATGGCGAATTTCGTGCCGTTCGATCAGATCGACAAGGCGCCCGAGGAGAAGGAGCGGGGGATAACGATAGCGACGGCGCATGTGGAGTACGAGACGGTGAACCGGCATTATGCGCATGTGGACTGTCCGGGTCACGCGGACTATATCAAGAACATGATCACCGGAGCGGCGCAGATGGACGGAGCGATCCTGGTGGTGGGGGCCGATGACGGGCCGATGCCCCAGACGCGGGAGCACATATTGTTGGCGCGTCAGGTGGGCGTACCGCGGATCGTGGTATTTTTGAACAAGTGCGACATGGTGGACGACGAGGAGTTGATCGAGCTGGTGGAGTTGGAGTTGCGGGAGTTGTTGGACAAGTACGAGTTTCCTGGTGACGACACGCCGATCGTGCGCGGCAGTGCGTTGAAGGCGTTGGAGAGCGACGATTCCGATAGTGGAGAAGCCAAGTGCATATTTGAGTTGATGGATGCGATCGACTCGTTTATTCCCGAGCCGCAGCGTGACATCGAGAAGCCGTTTTTGATGCCGATCGAGGATGTGTTCAGCATATCGGGGCGCGGGACGGTGGTGACGGGCCGAGTGGAGCGTGGGATCGTGAAGGTTGGCGAGGATGTGGAGATTGTGGGGATCCGGCCGACGTTCAAGACGGTGTGCACGGGAGTGGAGATGTTCCGCAAGCTGTTGGACGAGGGGCGGGCGGGAGACAACATAGGGGTTTTGTTGCGCGGGACCAAGCGTGATGAGGTGGAGCGGGGTCAGGTGGTGGCCAAGCCCGGATCGATCACGCCGCACACCAAGTTCAAGGCCGAGGTGTACATATTGAGCAAGGAGGAGGGCGGCCGTCACACGCCCTTTTTCAACGGATATCGGCCGCAGTTTTATTTTCGGACAACGGATGTGACCGGAGTGTTGACGCTGCCCGAGGGGGTGGAGATGGTGATGCCCGGCGACAATGTCGCGATCGAGGCCGAGCTGATCACGCCGATCGCCATGGAGAAGGAGTTGCGGTTTGCGATCCGGGAAGGCGGTCGGACCGTCGGGGCCGGGGTCGTCAGTGATATCATTGAATAGCAATTGATGGTGGAAGATTACCTACATGATAGCAAACACTAAAATTAGAATCAGGCTGAAAGCGTACGATCATAAACTGTTGGATCAATCCGTCTCGGACATCGTCGACACAGCGAATAAAACCGGAGCCAAAGTCGTCGGACCGATTCCACTGCCAACGCAAATCAACAAGTTCTGTGTGCTGCGGTCGCCCCACATCGACAAGAAGTCCCGTGAGCAGTTCGAAATGCGAACCCACAAGCGTTTGCTCGACATCATGGAGCCGACCCAACAAACGGTTGATGCGCTCATGCAGTTGGATCTTTCACCGGGCGTGGACGTCGAGATCAAGCTCTAGCGGCAGGCATGGTGTCTCGCGGCCAACGGGCTTGACGGATGACAATCCGGTCGTTGGGGTCCTCCTGCCGAATAAAAAAGGCTGGCGGCAATCAAGAAGATATAGAAGGGTTGGTTAAGGATATGTGCAAGGGATTGATGGGAAGAAAACTGGGAATGACGGGGTATTTCACCACCCAGGGCGAATTGGTGCCGGTGACGGTGGTCGAACTTGGGCCCTGCGTTGTCACTCAGATCAAGACGGTTGCCAGGGATGGATACAGTGCCCTTCAGATCGGTTTCGGCGAGAGAAAAGCCAAGCGGATCAACAAACCGACGCGCGGTCACCTAAAAAGCAGTGGCGCTCACTCATTCGCCTCTTTGCGCGAGGTTCCGGTGGACAACCCGGAAGAATACACGCTCGGACAGAGTGTTTCGCTGGATATCTTCAACGTCGGTGAACGGGTCGATGTCGTGGGGACGACGAAGGGGAGAGGCTTTGCGGGCGTCATCAAGCGCCATGGTTTTCATCGTGGCCCCGCTGGTCATGGAAGTAAAAACGTTCGGCCACCCGGCTCCATTGGATGCAGTGCGTGGCCCTCCAAAGTCATCAAAGGTAAAAAAATGCCCGGGCAATACGGGACCGACAGACAAACTGTCCGCAATATTAAAATTGTCGATATCCGCCCTGAAGAAAACTTGATTTTTCTTAAGGGAGCGGTACCGGGAAGCACCTCCGCCCTTGTGTTGGTGAAAAAGTTAAAATTTGCAGTCAAAAACACTTGATTCTATGACGAGGTTCCAAATCGGGTTGCCCGAATGAGCGAGCGAACCATGTGTCTGGTGGACGGTCGCCATCCATCGGAACCTCAGTGGGGATGACAATGGCAGTGATCAATGTTTTGAACAGTAAAGGGGAGAAAGTTTCCGAGCGGGAACTCACCGACGCCCTCTTCAGCGTATCCCCCAATGCGGTTATTTTGCACGAAGTGGTGACCGCTCAGCTGGCCAGTCGACGTGCCGGTAACGCCTCGACCAAGCAGCGCGGTGAAGTGCAGGGCAGCACCCGTAAACTCTTCAGACAGAAAGGGACGGGTAGGGCCAGGCGCGGTGACATTAAGTCTCCGCTTCTGCGTGGCGGTGGGGTGACTTTCGGTCCGAAACCGCGTTCTTATGCGTACAAGGTCACCAAAAAGGTCAGAAAACTCGCGCTGAAGATGGCCCTGACCAGCAAGCTGATGGAGAACGAATTGGTCGTCCTTGACAAATTCGATCTCGCACAGGTCAAAACTAAAGATTTCGTCGATATTATCAAGGCCTTGAAAGTCGACAACGCTCTGATAGTGACGAATCAAAAAGATGAAACGCTTGAGCTTTCTTCACGGAATGTACCCAATATAAAGGTCCTCAGAAGTGAAGGTCTCAATGTTTACGATATCCTTAAATACCGCAATCTGGTTCTGGTGGAACCGGCAATAACCGACATTGAAGGGAGGCTGCTGGCATGACGGTGCAATACGACATCATCAGGAGGCCTCTGGTCACAGAGAAAACAAGTATTCAGAAAGAGGCCGCCAACCAGGTCACGTTCGAGGTTGACCGTAAAGCGAACCGGATTGAAATTGGGCGGGCGATCGAGCGGATCTTCAGCGTCAAGGTCGAAAAGGTGAGAACCATGCAAGTCAGAGGCAAGGTCAAGCGCAGGGGGCGTGTCCTTGGCAAGCGCCGGAATTGGAAAAAGGCGATTGTCACCCTGAAACCCGGTGAGCGGATCGAGTTCTTCGAAGGGGTTTGATTCAAGCCTGAATGACAGTCTCGAAAAAATAACGATAACTGGTCTTCGGTCTTAGGAGCAAGGCATGGGTGTAAAAAAAGTAAAACCGACTTCGCCGGGACGGCGGTTCCAAGGGTACTCTGGATTCGACGATATTTCAAGGTCGACGCCTGAAAAAAGTTTACTGAAACCGCTCTCGAAAAGCGGTGGCCGCAACGCCAAGGGGCGGATTACCTGTCGACATCGCGGGGGCGGACATAAGCGGCACTATCGTGTGATCGATTTCAAGCGGGACAAAACAGGCATACCGGCCAAGGTGGCCACCATCGAATACGATCCGAACCGAAGTGCGCGAATTGCGCTGCTGCATTACGTCGACGGTGAAAAACGATATATTTTGGCACCGCTTAATTTAAAAGTGGGCGACATGGTGGAATCCGGCCCCGGAGCCGACATAAAGCCCGGCAACGCGCTACCGCTGAGCAATATACCGCTGGGCACCCACATTCACAATATCGAATTGCGTGTCGGGTGCGGCGGGCAGATCGTCCGAAGTGCCGGTACCTTCGCGCAGTTGATGGCCAAAGAGGATCGATATGCACTGATCAAGCTCCCGTCCGGGGAGGTGCGTATGGTTCTTTTGAATTGCCGGGCCACGATCGGTCAACTCGGAAATGTGGAGCACGAAAACATATCCGTAGGCAAAGCCGGTCGCACGCGATGGCTTGGGCGCCGGCCCCATGTCAGAGGGGTGGCCATGAATCCGGTTGATCATCCGATGGGAGGCGGCGAAGGCCGGTCGTCAGGCGGGCGCCATCCCTGCAGTCCCTGGGGCATGCCCACAAAAGGGTTTAAAACCAGAAAACGTACCAAGCGCAGCAATCGGTTGATTGTCAAGAAGCGCACCAAATAGGTACCGGGGCCGCCTGGGGTCCCTTGCTGCACTACAGCCCGGATTGATGCAAAAAAGCGCCGCAACCTGCAGGTGCACTCAGTTTTCGTCGGACCTATACGATAAATAGGAGAGAGTATGCCACGTTCGTTGAAAAAAGGACCTTACATCGAGGCGAAATTGATGCGAAAGGTCACCGAGGCCCAGAACAGCCGCAGCAACAGGGTCATCAAGACCTGGTCGCGCCGATCGACAATAGTACCGGAGATGGTCGGAATCACCCTGGCTGTTCACAACGGTAAAAAGTTTGTACCGGTTTTCATTTCAGAGAACATGGTGGGGCACAAACTGGGTGAATTTTCCCCAACGCGGACATTTTACGGACATGCGGGGTCTAAGAAATCGTCGCTTAAATAAGTATCCGACCATTCTGCGGCTGCACAGGCGTTGGCCTCATGCCGCCCATTCGAATCAACTTGTCGTCAAGTGACGACTGTACAAAGTCAAAAGGACGCGTCGCACAATGGAAGTAAGAGCTGTCACAAGGTACGTACGCATTTCTCCGAGTAAGGTCCGTTTCCTGGTTGACGCCGTTAAAGGCAAACCGGTGGAAACGGCTCTCAATGCGCTGAAGTTCATGCCGATGAAAGCAGCGGGAATCGTCGAAAAAACGCTGCGCAGCGCCGTTGCCAATGCCGACCAGCACCCCGATATTGATGTGGACACTCTTGTGGTAAGCAATATCCTTGCCGATCAGGGGCCGACTTTGAAGCGTTTTAGGGCGAGGGCACGCGGAAGAGGGGCACGGATACTGAAACGAACCAGTCACATCACTGTCATTTTGGCAGAGCAATCGGTGCAATAAGCTCCAGAGGAGGTAGCAGCTTGGGCCAGAAAGTTAATCCGATCGGATTGAGATTAGGGATTGTCAAGACATGGGAGTCGCGTTGGTACGCAGATAAGAACTATGCCGACTACATTTATGAGGATCACAAGATCAGGCAGTTCGTAAAAAAGAAACTCTACCACGCCGGTGTATCCCGTATTGAAATTGAACGCTCTTCTAAACGGATCAGGCTGAGAATTTTTACCTCCAGGCCGGGGATTGTCATAGGCAAAAAGGGGTCAGAGATTACACTGCTCAAGCAGGAAATCGAAAAGATGGTCGATCACGAGGTGTTGATAGACATTCAGGAAATCCGCAAGCCCGAAATCGACGCTCAACTCGTGGCGGAGAACATCGCCCTGCAGATCGTCCGACGGGTTGCCTTTCGGCGAGCGATGAAACGCGGTGTTTCATCAGCCATGCGTTTTGGTGCCCAGGGGGTGAAGGTTATGTGCGCCGGACGTCTTGGCGGAGCCGAAATGGCCAGGCGGGAGTGGTACCGGGAGGGCCGTGTTCCACTGCATACCTTGCGGGCCGATATCGATTACGGATTTACAACTGCCAGAACGACCTATGGTGCGATCGGTGTCAAGGTGTTCATTTTCAAGGGAGAAATCCTCAAAAAGGAACAGGACAACTACGAGAACCAGTAAGCGTAAAGGCAGCATGACAGGACCACCTCTTACGCATAGTCAAACAGAGATACACGATGGTGGCGGGTTATACTGGTTCGCCCCGCTTGAGACAGGAGTCACAGCAAATGCTTAGCCCTAAGAAAGTAAAGTTCAGAAAACAGCAGAAAGGCAGAATGAAGGGCACTTCCCGAAGAGGCAGTCATCTTAATTTCGGCCAGTATGGACTTCAGGCCGTTGGTTGCGGGTGGATTTCTTCGCGCCAGATCGAGGCTGCCCGTATCGCGATGACGCGGCACGTCAAAAGGGGGGCGAGAATCTGGATCCGAATTTTTCCGGATAAACCGATAACCAAAAAGCCAGCCGAAGTGCGGATGGGTAAAGGTAAAGGGGCACCCGAAGGCTGGGTGGCAGTTATTCGGCCCGGCAGGATTCTGTATGAAATGGAAGGTGTTTCCAGAGAAGTCGCCATGGAGGCCTTCCGGCTGGCTGCGCACAAGCTCGCGGTTAGAACAAAATTCGTGGAAAGGAGCCTTGTAGCATGAAAGCCGGTGAACTCAGGGCCATGAGCCAGTCGGAGAGAAAGGCTAAACAGATCGAGCTGAAACAGGAGCTGTTTAACCTACGCTTTCAACACGCGACCGGCCAACTCGAAAACCCTCAAAAACTCAAGCAGGCAAAACGGGAAATCGCACGGGTGCAGACCATCATCCGGGAAGAGGATCTGGCCGTAAGCCAAACTAAAAACCAACAAACGGATAAGTAGTCGAAGCTGCCATGAAAAAACGTGGGATAAAAAGACAAATGATCGGCATCGTTGTCAGTGACAAAATGGATAAAACTATCGTTGTTCAAACGGAGAGGCTGGTGAAGCACCGATTGTACCACAAGTTCATCCGCAGGCGATCCAAGTTCACCGCCCATGATGCTGACAATTCGTGCCAAACCGGTGATAAAGTGCTGATTACTGAATCACGGCCGCTGAGCAGGACCAAACGGTGGCAGGTCAGTAAAATACTGGAAAAGGCCGTTTGAATCTAAAGGGACTTAAGAGCAATGATCCAGACAGAAACGAGATTGACGGTGGCGGACAATTCCGGTGCGAAGGAGCTGAGCTGCATCAAGGTTCTAGGCGGTACCCGCCGGCGGTATGCCAGAATCGGGGACATCGTGGTGGTCAGTGTTAAGGAGGCTATTCCTAACGCCAAGGTGAAAAAGGGGGATGTCCTCAAGGCCGTGGTTGTGCGCACCAAAAAAGAAATCAAACGGCCGGACGGTTCCTACATCCGCTTCGATGACAATTCAGCCGTGCTCATATCGGCGAACAGGGAACCCATTGGCACACGCATATTCGGTCCGGTTGCCAGAGAATTGCGTGCCAAAAGATTCATGAAGATTATTTCGCTGGCCCCTGAGGTCATATAATAGGCGGGCTGGCGGGTGGAGAGAGCGCTGATGAACACGAGCAAGTGCAGAATCAAAAAAGATGACAAGGTCAAAGTGATCGCCGGAAAGGACAAGGGCAAGATCGGTAAGGTCCTCAAGGTCAATCGCAAGAAGAACAGAGTTCTTGTCGAAAACGTCAATATGGTGAAACGGCATGCAAGGCCGTCGGCTCAGAACCGGCAGGGCGGGATAATCGAGGGCGAGGCAACGATCCACTGGTCGAATCTGATGCTCATGTGCGGTAAGTGCATGTCTCCAGCGCGAATCAAAATGCAGCGTCTTGAGAACGGCAAGAAAGTCCGAGCCTGCAGCAAGTGCGACGAGATTATCGACAGTTAAGTGGAGGAGACGAATGTCCCAGCTAAGACAATACTATCTTGAAACGGTCGTCCCCCAACTCAAGGACTCTTTCAAGTATACCAATGTGATGCAGGTCCCCAAGCTCGACAAGATTACGTTGAACATGGGATTGGGGGAGGCCATTCAAAACATAAAGATCATGGATTCAGCGGTAGAAGAGCTTCAAGCGATTGCCGGGCAGCGTCCGGTGATTACCCGGGCCAGACGGTCGATTGCGGCCTTCAAGTTGCGTACCGGAATGCCCATCGGCTGTATGGTTACCCTGCGACACGACAGGATGTACGACTTTTTCAACAAGCTCGTGAACATTGCCCTGCCCAGGGTAAGGGATTTCCGTGGGCTCTCCCAGAAAGCCATGGATGGATCGGGGAACTACAACCTCGGCATCAAGGAGCAGCTCATTTTCCCTGAGATCGACTACGACAAAATAGACAAAATAAAAGGGTTGAATGTTTCAATCGTGACCACCGCCGCAACCGATGCAGAAGGAAGGGAATTGCTTCGTCTGATGGGTATGCCTTTCAGAAATTAACACGCTTTTCCCCGAGATTCCGGTGGTTGGCTGTCAAAGGAGGATGGTTTGGCCAAGACGTCGTTAAAAATTAAAGCCGTACGAGAGCCCAAGTTCAAAGTGCGGGCCTACAATCGCTGCCCTGTCTGCGGACGACCGCGGGCCTACATGAGAAAGTTCGGATTGTGCAGGATCTGTTTCCGTGATTTTGCTTCCCATGGAAAACTTCCCGGGGTTATCAAGTCCAGCTGGTAGGATCGATGGGGATGTGTTGCCGGTTTGATCACAGTGGCCAAAAACCGTCTTCGAAGAGGGATCGAAGAAAGGGGCGGTCATAAAAGTGCAGGCTTCGGCCGGTTTCAATTGAAGAACGAAATTTATAGAATATTCACGACCGTAAATGCGGAGAAAAAAACCATGACGATGAGTGATCCGATTGCAGACATGCTGACACGCATCAGGAACGCTGCGAGAGCCAGATTCAACAGTGTTGACATTCCCGGTTCGAACCTCAAGACAGAGCTGGCGAAAATAATGAAGACCGAAGGCTTCATTCGGAATTTCAAATTCATAAAAGACAGCAAGCAAGGCGTACTCCGGGTTTATCTGAAGTATGGATCGGGCCAGGAAAACGTCTTTCGCGGCCTTAAGCGCGTGAGCAAGCCCAGCCGGCGCATCTACCTGAGAAGCAAGGACGTTAGACCGGTATTGAACGGTATGGGGATATCGATTCTCTCCACTCCCAAGGGTGTCATGACCGATAAACGGGCCCGGGCCGAAAACGTGGGCGGGGAACATATCTGCGATCTCTGGTAACCGTTTGATATTTTTTGTTCTGTGGTTCTTGTTCGACACCGGTACCACGGTATCGAACTGCATGAAGGAGTTGACATATGTCGCGCGTAGGCAAGAAACCGATTTCGATACCTGACAAGGTTAAAATCACTTTTCAAAGTGGCGAGTTGACGGTTCAAGGCCAAAAAGGCAAATTGAGTCGATCCATTCATCCGGCGGTAAAGCTGAATATGGAAGACGGCGTCATTTCGGTGGAGCCGTTGACGACCGATAGAAACAGTCAGGCCCTGCGGGGGCTGACACGCAGTCTGGTTCAGAATATGGTGACCGGTGTCGATGCGGGGTTTGAGCGAACGCTTGAAATCAATGGCATCGGCTATCGAGCTGAAGTCAAGGGCAACACGATTGTCCTCAACCTTGGCTACTCACACCCCATTGATTTCAGGCTGCCGGAGGGTATATCCGCCAGTGTCGAACGCAACAACGTCATCAAGCTTGCGGGAATCGACAAGGAGCTTCTCGGCCAAACCGCAGCCTCCATCCGGCGCCTGCGGCCGCCGGAACCGTACAAAGGGAAGGGTATCAAATACGCGGAGGAATATATTCGGCGCAAGGCTGGAAAGACCGGAACCAAGTAGACCCTCAATCGGATTGTTGAGTATCCGGAGGCAGACCTTTTCCAGGTTCATCCATAGAAACGGGACAATCAAAACGCGGGAAACGTAACGATGGGTTCGTTAAATTCTAAAAAAGAAGCACGACTAAAGCGAAAGAAAAGAATCAGGAAAAAGATATTCGGTACAACAGACAGACCGAGGCTGACTATCTTCCGCAGTGCACGGCATATTTACGCCCAGGTAATCGACGATTCGAACGGCCGGACTTTGGCGGCGGCTTCAAGCGTCGAGAAAACCGTCATAGCCGGGGCTGATACCGGTAAGAAATCCGTCGTTGCCAACCAAATCGGCAAGTTGGTTGCGGAACGGGCGCTGAGCAAAGGCGTCAAGTGCGTTGTCTTCGATCGCAACGGCTTTCTTTATCACGGGCGGGTCAAAGCGGTCTCCGAAGGGGCGCGGGAAGGTGGTTTGGAATTTTAAAGCGGGTTACCTTTTGGAGTGACTTAAAGGAGGGGGTTCCTTGTACAAACAGGATACAGACGAATTTCAGTTGATCGATAAAGTTGTCCACATCAACCGTGTGGCCAAGGTTGTAAAAGGCGGGCGTCGCTTCAGTTTCAGCGCTATTGTCGTTGTGGGCGACGGTAACGGCAGTGTTGGCTGCGGATTGGGCAAAGCCGGCGAAGTTCCCGAGGCGATTCGCAAAGGCGTTGAAAACGCAAAAAAGAACATGATCGATGTGCCGCTCGTCGAAGGAACCGTCCCTTACGAGATCCTGGGCCGATTCGGGGCCGGCAAAGTGATGTTGAAACCGGCTTCGGCCGGTACGGGCCTCATTGCCGGCGGTGCGGTCCGGGCCGTACTCGAAGCGGCGGGTGTACAGAACATTCTCACCAAGTGCATGGGATCCCACAACCCTCACAACGTGGTTAAAGCAACCATCAACGGACTCCAACGTCTTCAGAGCCGCGATCAGGTTGCCACCCGCCGCGGAATCAACGCCGAAGACCTGTAATATAAGGCCCTGTTGTCACCTTTTTCATAGAGGTGCAACTTGAGGATGGCTGGAAGGGATGAGATAGATGTCAGAGATATTGAAAATCACACTTGTAAAAAGCATGATCGGCAGACCGGAAAAACATCGCAAGGTCTTGCGGGGTCTCGGACTGAAAAAAGTGAACAGGAGTGTGCTGCGCAACAACACTCCGGCAATCCGCGGAATGGTCAACGCGGTGTCGCATCTCGTAACGGCGGAGGAGGTGACCAATGAGGCTCAATGAATTGGCTCCGGCCCCCGGTGCCCGAAAGAGCCGTAAACGCGTCGGACGCGGAGTCGGGTCCGGTTGGGGTAAAACGTCCGGTAGGGGATCCAAGGGACAGAACAGCCGTGCCGGTGGAGGTGTGCGACCCGGCTATGAAGGCGGTCAGATGCCTATCCACCGCCGGTTGCCGAAACGCGGATTCAAAAATATCTTCAAAAAAATATACGCGATTGTCAATGTCCGTGATTTGGAGACATTTGAAAGCGGCAGTGTCGTCGACGAGGCCGCTCTGGTGCGGGCGGGATTGATCAAAGGCAAATATGACGGTATCAAGCTCCTCGGTCATGGAGAGATCAGCACGCCGCTTACGGTAAAAATCCATGGGATCAGCTCGAGTGCACGGACCAAAATTGAATCAGCCGGCGGTACGGTAGAGGTACTGTAATCATGATCAGCAAAGGGTTCGGCAACATATTCAAGATCCCCGAATTGAAGCGCAGAATATTATACACCTTCGCGCTTTTGGTGGTGTATCGAATCGGGGTACATGTCCCGGTGCCGGGGATTGACAGTGTCGCCCTGGCGGAAATTTTCGATCGGGCCAAAGGAACGATTCTCGGGATTTTCAACATGTTTTCCGGCGGTGCCCTTGAACGGTTGTCGGTTTTTGCCTTGGGGATCATGCCCTATATCAGTGCGTCGATTATCCTGCAACTGATGACGGTGGTCATACCCCATTTGGAGCAGTTGAAAAAAGAGGGTGAGCAGGGCCGGAAGAAAATTACCCAATACACGCGTTACGGGACCGTTATTCTCAGCGTTATCCAAGGGTTCGGCATCAGTGTCGGCCTTGAAAGGATGGGAGCCGTCGTCGATCCCGGTTGGAGCTTCCGGCTGATGTCCGTCCTCACCTTGACGGCCGGTACGGCTTTCATCATGTGGCTCGGTGAGCAGATTACCGAAAGAGGGATCGGTAACGGGATTTCGTTGATTATCTTTGCCGGTATCGTAGCCAGAATGCCGACCGCAATTGGGAATACTTTCCGGCTGGTTTCCACCGGAGCCATGAACATATTTCCCATTATCATTCTTGTCGTTTTGATGGTCGCCGTCGTCGCCGCCATTATCTTCGTCGAGCAAGGCCAGCGTCGAATACCGGTCCAATATGCCAAACGGGTTGTCGGAAGAAGAATGTATGGCGGACAGAGCACGCATTTACCGCTGAAAATAAACATGTCTGGTGTTATTCCCCCGATTTTTGCCTCGTCAATTATGATGTTTCCGGCAACTATCACCAGCTTCATCACTATACCCTGGGTTCAGAACATCGTTTCGGCCTTGACGCCCGGCAACCCGGTTTATGAACTCCTGTTCGTCGGCATGATTTTCTTTTTCTGTTATTTTTACACCGCCGTTACGTTTAATCCGGTTGATGTCGCCGACAACATGAAAAAGCAAGGCGGTTATATCCCCGGGATACGGCCGGGGAAGAGAACGGCCGACTACATCGACCGGGTCCTCACGCGCATAACGCTCGGCGGCGCCCTATATGTTTCGATCGTTTGTGTCCTGCCGTCGATTCTTATTACGAGATTTAACGTTCCTTTCTACTTCGGCGGGACTGCGCTGTTGATCGTCGTCGGTGTCGCCATCGATACGGTAGCGCAAATGGAATCGCACATGCTCAGCCGCCATTACGAGGGATTCTTGAAAAAGTCCGGTGGTAAGGTCAAAGGGCGATATTAACTGCGGCGTTGCTGATGGGAATGAATCAGTCAGGGGAGGCTCAATGGCTAAGGAAGAAGCCATAAAAGTTGAAGGTACGGTTCTGGAAACGCTGCCAAACGCTATGTTCAAGGTGGAACTGGAAAACAAGCACCAAGTGCTCGCGCACATTTCCGGTAAGATGAGAATGCATTTTATTAAAATTCTTCCGGGCGACAAGGTAACTGTGGAACTGTCGCCGTATGACCTGAGCCGCGGTAGAATAACCTACCGATCAAAGTAGTCGACCGGGACGTGGAAGAAACCAGATCGGTGAACAGGACGTTTCGAAAAAAAGGTTCGAGCGCTTAACAGCCGACCAGCAAGAGTCTGTGCCGGATAAGGAGTTTCTCTATGAAAGTCAGAGCATCTGTTAAAAGGATTTGCCCCAAATGCAAGGTCGTCAAAAGAAAAGGGGTTGTCAGGGTCATCTGCGAAAATAAACGGCATAAACAACGGCAAGGATAGAGGAGGCAGGATTTGGCCAGAATTGCTGGAGTCGACTTACCGAAACAGAAAAGGGTGGAAATCGCCTTGACCTACATCTACGGGATCGGGCGAAGCACCTCATGTGAAATTTTATCGAAGATCAATGTTGATCCGAACATCAGAACCGATGATCTGACCGAATCACAAGTCAACGACATTCGGAAAGTCATCGACGGTGAGTACAAGGTAGAAGGTGAACTCAGATCGGAAGTCGCCATGAACATCAAACGGCTCATGGATCTGGGATGCTATCGCGGATTGCGGCATCGTAAAGGGTTGCCGGTTCGAGGACAGCGGACGAGCACCAACGCCAGAACCCGTAAAGGACCCAAGCGCGCAGCTGTGAAGAAAAAGGGCGCTGCAAAGAAAAAATAATATAATAGACAGGCGAGGCTTGTTAAATGGCAAAGAGAACCCGTACCAAAAAGAAGGAAAAGAAAAATATACAGAATGGTGTCGTTCACATTCAATCGACATTCAACAATACGATCATCACGATTACCGATCCCGGGGGCAATGTGGTGGCGTGGTCGAGTTCGGGTGCCCAAGGTTTTAAGGGTTCACGGAAATCGACACCGTTTGCTGCCCAACTCGCCGCTTCGGATGCTGCCAAAAAAGCGATGGAGCACGGTATGAAAAATGTGGAGGTTTACGTCAAGGGGCCTGGTCCCGGACGTGAATCGGCCCTCCGATCGCTGCAAGCCACAGGGTTCAATGTGCTTATCATCAAAGACGTAACCCCCATTCCGCACAACGGGTGCCGACCGCCGAAAAGACGTAGGGTCTGATCGAGTATTCTGGAAGAGGAAATATCCGCCAGGCGGATGGGGCGAGCAGAAGGGACCGGTAAGAGGGACTGCACTGTTCATACCGTTTGGTAATTAATTAGGAGGATGCATCTTGGCACGCTACACTGGTTCAGTATGTCGGATATGCCGGCGCGAGAATTTAAAGCTATACCTGAAGGGGGACCGTTGTTACTCCGATAAATGTGCGTTCGATCGGCGAGGATACCCTCCGGGAGAACACGGTCAACGCCGGGGAAGAAAAATATCCGACTTTGGAGTTCAGCTCAGGGAAAAGCAAAAAGTAAAGAAAATGTATGGCCTGTCTGAAAAGCAGTTCAGACTGTTTTTCCAACGGGCGGACCAAAAGAAAGGGGTGACCGGCACGAATCTTCTGGTTGCTCTTGAACGGCGGCTCGACAATGTGGTTTACCGGCTTGGCTTCGTCAATTCACGGTCGCAGGGACGTCATTTCGTCCGGCACAACCACTTTGTCGTCAACGGCAAGAAGGTGAATATTCCTTCCTATCTCGTTTCTATCGGAGACTCGATCGAGGTTCGTGAGAAAAGCCGTAAGATTCAAGCCATCAGCGACTCCATGGATGCGGTTGTCCGCAGGGGAATCCCTCAGTGGCTGGATCTGGAAAAGGACAACATGAAGGGCGTCATCAAAAATTTTCCTGTGCGTGAGGACCTGACGATGCCGGTTCAGGAACAGCTCATCGTCGAACTCTATTCCAAATAATGATGTCTGATATCAGGCCCTATCCGCCGTCCGGCGGATAGGGCGTTGGAATATATCTGCGAAGGGTCACGTCAGACAGGGTGTTTTGCCTCGCATCTTGTCGATACAAAAACCCAAATAAGGCTGGAGAAGTTAATATGTCACCAAATGACCTCATGTACGTAAACTGGCGCGATATGATCAAGCCGGAAAAGGTTCAGGTTACCAGCAAACCTTCGTATGGCAAGTTCGTATGTGAGCCTCTTGAAAGAGGCTTCGGCATTACAATGGGGAACGCACTTAGGCGGGTTATCTTATCCTCTCTTCATGGAGCGGCGATTACGTCGGTAAAAATCGACGGTGTTATGCACGAATTCAGCGTCGTTCCCGGTGTCTTGGAGGATGTGTCTGAAATTATACTCAATCTGAAAGAGGTGCGGCTCAAGGTCGATGGTGTGGGGACCCATATCGTCAGGATCGAATCGACTGACGAGGGGATAGTCACCGCTGGCGATATCGTCAGCGATGACGGAAAGTGCAAAATCCTCAATCCGAACCTTCATATCGCCACTATCGGCGATAACGGAAAGCTTTACATGGAAATGACCGTCAAGGTCGGCAAGGGATACAGCTTGGCTGAGAACAACAAGGACGAAGAGGCGCCGGTCGGTACCATACCCATCGATGCGGTTTTTTCGCCGGTCAAGCGTGTCAATTACGTCGTCGGCAACGCCCGCGTCGGTCAAAGAACCGACTATGACAAGCTGACACTCGAAGTCTGGACGGACGGGAGCATTCAACCCGAAGACTGTGTGGCTTATGCCTCTAAAATAATCAAAGACCAGATGTCGATATTTATCAATTTCGACGAGGATCTGGAACCTGATCCCGAGTTAGAGGGTGAAGACGACGAGAAACCGGACTGGAATGACAATCTGTACCGTTCGGTCGATGAACTGGAGCTCTCCGTGCGCAGCGCAAACTGCCTAAAAAATGCCGATATTCACAAAATCTTCCAGCTGGTCTCAAAGACCGAGGCCGAAATGCTGAAAACCAAAAACTTCGGACGAAAATCGCTGAACGAAATCAAAGAGGTCCTGGGTGAGATGGGGCTTTCGCTCGGGATGAAACTGGACGGTTTTCAACCCCCTGAAGAAGTAACCGAAGAAGAAGAGGAGTAAACGGTTCCAATGAGACACCGGAAAACTGGATTGAAGTTAAACCGCACCGCGAGCCACAGAGATGCCATGTTCAGGAACATGGTAACGTCGCTGTTCAAGCATCAGCGGATTCAAACGACCGATGCAAAGGCCAAGGAACTCCGTCGCTGGGCCGATCGGTTGATCACTTTGGCAAAACGCGGCGACCTCCATGCCAGGCGTCAGGCATTGGCAATCGTCAGGGAAAAGGATGTCGTGCATAAGCTGTTCGAGGATGCCCCGAACCGTTTCGGAAAGACCTCGGGCGGGTATACCCGGGTGATTAAATTGGGAAGGCGGGCAGGAGATGCGGCCCCCGTTTCGATTGTCGAGCTTGTGAGCCCGGAATCGGTTCCCGGCAAATCGAAGAAAAAAACTTCCCCGACAAAAGAAAAGGCCACGGTCTCCAAGAAACAGGCACCCGCGAGCGATTTAAAGGCTGAGGCGGAGTCCGTCGCGGAAGCCGCGGCAGAAGATAGTAAAGACGCAGCCGATAGAGCGGTTGAAGCCGAGCCGGCTGAAATGGAAAAGGCTGCGGAGGCAAAAGATAAGGCCATAGAGGAGCATTCACCGGCTGCGCCGGACGAGGACCCTTCGCCGGAAAAAAACAAATAGCACACAGTCGATTTCCGGCTACATTCATCAAAAAAGCCCGGCCTTTGCGAAGGCCGGGCTTTTGTATTCGGGGAACTGCTATCGACGGCGCGCTGGGATGCGAGCATGGGTTATGCATGCCTCATGGGCGCCGACTCTTCTCAGCGGCGTACCCTGTCCGGGGGCTTTCCGTCTTCTGGTCGGAACCGGACAACGGGTGCGAGGTTCTTGACTTTTTGGCTTCGTATAGGTTTTCGTCGGCCCGTTTTATCAAGGAGGCCGGGTCTGTCACACCGCTGTCGTCCGCCGATGCCAAGCCGAAACTTACTGAAACCGGTAAAATGGCCGCTTTCGACTTCAGCGGCCGCTCTGAGAAAACCTCACCAACCCGCCGCATCAGCTGGAAGGCGCTTTCTTTGGTGGTTTGGGGCAGGATAATGACGAATTCGTCACCGGCATAGCGCGAGACGACGTCGGTTGTCCGGCTCAGCCGAAGGAGAGTTTGAGCGACGTACACGAGCAGCTCATCACCGCAATCGTGACCGTAGAGGTCGTTGACGCGCTTGAAGTGATCGAGATCCAGAAAGACCAAAGACAGATTGTTGGGGTATCGCCGATACCTGGCGAATTCCCTTTCCAACACGGACTCCATGACGCGTCGGTTGAGCAGTCCTGTCAGGGGGTCATGGTAGGCCAGGAAACGCAGCTTTTCGTGGGCGGTTACATTGGAGAGGCACAGAGAGACTTTGACGGCCAACTGTTCTAACAGGCTGGTGTCCATGCCCGGCTGGAAGCGCTGCGGCGAGATATCGGCTTGGTTCAAGCAGCCGATGATCCTGCCGTCCAGTGAAATAGGCGCGATCGCGATCGATTTGACCCGGCGCACACATTCTTGGGGTAGCATCCGGTAGTAGGGTTTCAAGTCACGATTGACGAGAAGCGGGACCAAGCGCGTTCCGACCAGGTCGGTAAAGGTTTTGCTGTCGACCATGTTCAACTGGGAATTGAGCTGGTCAGATTTTTCCAGGGCCTGGATGAAACCGGCAATGTCACTGTTTTCCGAGAGCGTTATCCAGGCATAGGGAACTTTGAACTGCCGCCGGATTTCCACCAACAGGACTTCGAAAAAATCCGTGAAATCAAGGACCCTGAGAATCCGCTTTTCGATTTCAAAAAAGCGGCGGGCGATTTTTTCGTTGTCCCTCAGGACATCCATTATCGCTTTCAGATCCGTCATGATTTTTCGATCTTCTCCAGGGCCTCTCGGGCGGCTTCCTTAATTTCCGGATTGGATTCTGCGTCGATCACCGAGAGGAGGTAGGCCCGGGCCAACGGCGCTCTCAATTCTCCGAAGATATACAGAATATCGCCTTTCACCGTATCTCTGGATTGGTGGTAACGCTCCCACAAGGGTTCGATCACCGTCCGGGTGGCTGTCATATCTGCGGCCGCCATTTCTTCGACGGTCACCATCGCGGCCAGACGTACGGTGAAATTCTCCTCGACCAGGAGATCGATGAACGAAGGGAATATCCGTCCATAATCAAGCATCATCTGCGCCAGATCGTAGGCCCCTCCCTCTGTTATCAGTCGCTGAAGGGACGCTTTTTCGAGTTTGCCCGGATCTCTGCTTTCAACGGCCGAACAAATGTCCGCTAATTGAACCCCTCCGGTCCAGCGGTACTGGCCGTCGACCAGGACGGTCGGAACGGATCTTACCTGGTTCGAATCGGCCGCATCGCCAAAAAAGCTCGCGTCGATGATTGTCAACCGTATGCCCTCGGTCGAGAGAGTCAGGGGGACGAGGCGATCTATTAAATCGGGGCAAAAACGGCAGGTGGGGGCCACAAAAACGGTCACCGCCGAAGCCGGGCGGATCTTCGCCAGGCGCCGGAGGATGTCGGGGGGGACACCGACGGCTCCGTGCTCCAGGGCAATAACCGCCGCGAGAAAGGGAGCCGTTTCATAGCCGGATGGAACGCCGCAGTAGTCGATTCGGGGTCCGACGCCGATCGACGGGAGTTTGGCAGCCGTATCGTCGTCACGTCGCTCGAACCGTATTTTCGGGGCGAGGTGGGTCAGCTGCTCGCAGAATTCATTGATGGCGAAGCTGCGGGGATCATCCGTCAAGCGCATGCCGAGGGTGATCTCCTTTGACAGTTCGCGGTTAAGGCGTGTGATCAGTTTTTCTTCAGTCGGTGTCATATTCGTATTCAAAACCTGCGATCGTTTAAGAGAAAATCGGCCATTCGGCTCGATCATCACGGACGGTGTAAAAACAAGAGCAAGATCATATCATACCGGCTGTGCCGGGTAAACCGGTTGACCTGATTCTCCTGGTGATTATGACTGGGCTCTTGACATCGGCGACGAATTCGTCCATGGATTCGTTGCCGGTACCGCATCTCAAACCTTATTGACGGGTTCATGCCTCAAAGCAAACTCATCGGCCTGCCAGAGGCCATCGACGCCTTCGTTCCTCACGCCTGTGCCGTCGCCCTCGGAACGGCGCAGGAGACCCTCATTCCTTTTGCCGCCGGTCACGAGATCATTCGGCAGCGCAAACGCGGCCTGACCCTCATCGGGCCCATTTCGGACATTCTCTTCGATCAGATGATCGGTGCTGGTTGTGTCGAGAGGGTAAGGGCCGCCTGGGTCGGGAACGTCATCACCGGTTCGGGCTACAATTTTCGGCGGGCGATCGAGGCCGGGGACATCACCATCGAAGACCATTCGATCCTGACTTTGACCAGCGCACTGACCGCAGGGAAGATGGGAATACCATTCATGCCGACGCTCACGGCTCTCGGCAGTGATCTTTACCAAACCAATGCCTCCCTGAAAACGATCGCTTGCCCTTTCACCGGGCGAAAGCTGACGGCGGTAAGGGCCATCCAGCCCGACGTGACCATCATTCATGCCCAACGAGCCGACAGGCTCGGCAACGCACATGTTTGGGGCAATATGGGCGTCACCCGTGAGGCCTGCCTGGCCGGTCGTTCGGTCGTTATCACCACCGAAGAGGTCGTCGAGCCGGAAGTCATCAGCAGCGATCCGAACCGGGTGGTGACGCCGGGATTCAAGGTGTCGGCAGTTGTCCACGTGCCTTGGGGTGCTCATCCGTCACCGGTACCGGGGTATTATAACCGTGATCACCGTGCGTTTCTCGGATATCGAGACGCCAGTCGAACCCCCGAAGGCTTTCTTGGATGGCAACAACATTGGATCGATGGCGTGGCGTCACCGGCAGGCTATCGGGAACGGATCGGGGAGTCACGCCGGAGAGAACTGGCCATCGGAAATCATTCCTTCTCCGAACCGGCGGACTATGGGTACTAAATCGGCGGCCGGGCTGTCTGTTGTGACGAGCGGGCCGACGACGATGCAGCCGGTCCGCTCCATTGGCCGTGAAAACTTTCTTATGTCAAGAAAGGAAGAATGAAAGAAAGTAAGAGCCATGCTGGAACCTACACCCTCGCGCAATTGATGGTCGCTGCCGCTGCACGGGAGATCGCCGATGACGAAATCGTGTTTGTCGGGATGCGTCTGCCGCTGCTGGGGTTTCTCCTGGCCCAAAGCACCCATGCGCCCCATGCGGTCGGGGTCTATGAATTGGGAATCGTCAGGCATACCCTGACGCCGGCGCCCATCTTGACGATGGGAGATCTGCCGAACCTTTATCGCGCCCAGTGGTGTGGTGATTCATCCGACGTCATGGGGCTTCTTCAGCAGGGAGCCGTGGATGCGAGCTTCATCGGAGGGGCTCAATTGGATCGTTTCGGAAACCTGAACACCAGCTATATCGGACCGTTGGCGGCGCCGCATACCCGACTGCCCGGCAGCGGCGGGGCCTGTGACCTGGCGAGCCTGGCCCGGCGGCATGTCGTCATCATGGCCCATGAAAAAAGGCGCTTCGTCGAGCGGGTGGACTACATCACCTCGCCCGGCTACGGTTCGGGAGCCGGATGGAGGAAAGATGTCGGTCTTTTGCACGGAGGACCGTCAACGGTGATTACGACCCTCGGCGTACTGCGTTTTGATCCGGGCACGCGCGAGATGGTGTTGGCCTCCGTTCATCCCGGAGTCGAGGTGGATACCGTGTTCAAGAATACCGGCTGGGCATTACGCCGGGAGAACCGGATGGAATCGACGCCTGCCCCCACGATGGACGAGCTCGAAATGCTTCGCCGTTTTGACCCGCAGGGATACTGGACCGGATGAACTACGTAACCGGCTGGATTCAGCGTGGGCGATCCCCTGTTCGCACACTTTTCACTTGACAAAATATTGTGTAGCTGAAATATAGCTTATAAATGTTCTTTGGGAAATGAATGATGTTTAGTAACTATGGCACTGATTCGTAAAGGAGGCGCAGATGGCTGTTAAAAAATTATCGTTAATCACTCTTTTCGGTATCATCGGTATCGTTCTCTCGGTCGGCCCGGTTCTGGCGGCCGGACCTTCTCTGGACGCTTGGAAGCCGGCGTTCGACCCCTCCGGGGCCAAGTACAAATTCATCGTCTCAAACGTTTCCCATCCGGTGCTCAAAGGCGTATACACCGGATTTGCGATCCGTGATGAACTCTGGAAGCGGACGAACGGCCAGATGTATCTCGACTACAAACCCTTTTCCATGCTCGGTGGCGAGGTGGAGGTCCTGAACCAGCTGCAGATGGGGGCTATACAGGGTATGGGCGTCAGCTCGGTGGCCTCGACCAATCTGGGACCCCGTTTCGGTATCGTCAACTTGCCGTTTCTCATCGATTCCTTCGACAAATTGGATAAGTTCGTCAACAGCGGGCAACTCTTCGACCATTTTCTGATGGCCATGGATCACCAGGGAATCATGGGGCTCGACATTACAGGCTACGGCAATTACGGTTGGGCCACCACAACACCCGTGCGCAATCTCGCTGAAGCCGAAAAGGTCAAATTTCGTATCGCCGAGGCCGCAGTCAATCAGTTGACCTACAAAGCCTGGGGCCTCAGTGCGGTCGTTATGCCCTGGCCAGATGTACCTGTGGCGCTAAAGCAAGGCGTTATCGACGGTTTGGATCACACCCCGATGGTCTGCAACATCACCAAAAAATTTGAAGTGGCCAAGTATTTCACACCGGTGAATTACGCTCAGGGCCTGTTTATTTGGATCTTCAACAAGGCCTGGTTCAGCAGTCTGCCGCCGGATCTCCAGAAGACCTTCACGGATACGGTCCATGATGTCTGCGCGAAAATCCGTGCCGAAACCGTCCAACAGGAAGCCGATGAAATCGAAAAGGCCAAGGCCTCCGGCATCGAATTCTTCACGCTTTCGGACGCCGATATGGCCACTCTCAAGGCAGAGGCCAACACTGTGTTCAAGGACTTTGCTCCGGAAATCAACAAACTCAATCCGGGAGATACGTATCGACCGAAAGATTACCTCAAGGAAGTCGAAGTTTACATGGGATATTCGAAATAGGCTATCGTATATTCAAGAATAAACAAGAGGGGGCCCCGGCGTTACCAGGCCCCCTTTTATCAATTCCAACACGTTGAGGTTGACTCCCGAAATGTTTGGTAAAATTCTCGCTTTCTTCGACAAAATTCTATCCTTCTTCGAAGAATGGACGCTTTTCATCTCGGTTTTTGTTGCGCTGCTGGCATTGTTCATAAATGTCGTTTTGCGCTACGGTTTCAATTACTCTTTGGCATGGTCCGAGGAACTGGTCCGGGAGGTCATTATCTATACGACCTTCATCGGCTGCAGCGCTGCAGTGAAGAATCGCTCCATGATAAAAATCGATGCCACCGTTCAATTGCTGCCGAAACTGAAAGTTCCGCTCACGTTTTTCAGCACTTTCATGACTATGATTTTTGCCGCCATGATGATCTACTACGGTTGGTTGATGGCCGCTCTCCAGCTTCGTACCCACCAGAAGACCATCATTATGCAGATCCCACTGGTTTACCTGTATGCGATATTGCCGTTGATGGGGACAATGATGTTTATTCGTGCCGTACAGATTACCTACCAGGATATTGTAGAACTCAGATCGAAGAAAAGCCATTCGTAAAGGCTTTCAGAAGAAATGCCCATCCGATTCACCGCTGCATGGTAAAAGGAGACCGCTCGATGGAAACCAGCCACGTCATTATTTTGTTGATTCTACTGGGATGCATGGCCACTTACATTCCGGTGTTCATGTGTCTCTTCTTCACCGCTGTGCTGGGATTCGTTTTTTTTACTGACCTGCCGCTGCTGCTTCTGGCCCAAACGATATTCCGCAGCATGGACAACTTCGCTCTGGTCGTGGTTCTGTTTTTTATTCTTTGCGGCAACATCATGACGGCCGGCTCCATTGTCGACAAGCTGATCAAGGTTGCCAATGCTTTGGTCAGCTGGCTGCCGGGCGGACTCGGAATGGCTGGCGTCCTTGCCTGCGGGCTGTTCGGCGCCATTTCCGGTTCGACCGTGGCCACCGTCGTTGCGCTGGGTGGGTTCATGATTCCGGCCCTTTTGGAAAACGGTTACCCGGAAAAGTATACCATCGGACTGATGACCACATCACCAAACCTCGGGGTCATCATTCCCCCCAGTATCGGCATGATTCTTTACAGCATGATCAGCAACGTTTCGCTGGAAGGGTTGTTTCTGACCGGATTTCTTCCCGGTGTCCTAATCATGCTCGGGGCCTGCTTATATTCGTTTTTCGTCTTTCGCAAGCGGGTCGAGATCGTTCGCAAGCCAATTCCTACTCCGCTTGAAGTGTTGGCTGCTATCAAGGAAGGCTTCTGGTCCCTGATGCTGCCGGCGATTATTTTCGGCGGTATCTTCTCAGGTGCCTTCACAGCCAATGAAGCGGCAGTGGTCGCTTGCGTTTATGCCTTCATCGTGGAGTTGTTCATCCACCGCTCGATGAAATTAACGGCCGTCAAGAAAATCACCGTCAACTCGGCGGTGACTTCGGCCACACTGCTGATTATTGTGGCCGGTGCGACCTGCTTCGGGCGCTTGCTAACTCTTGAAAGCATTCCGGGAAAGATCACAGAATCAGTCCTCTCCGCCATACAATCGCCATTTACATTCCTACTCGCCATGAACATATTGCTTTTGTTTGTCGGGATGTTCATGGACATTATCTCGGCCACCATGATTCTGGGCCCCGTATTTTTGCCGATGCTTCAAGCGTTCGACATCGATATGATGCATTTTGGCCTGATAATGACCGTTAACCTGGCCATAGGGTATTGCACGCCACCAATGGGGGTGAGTCTCTATATCACCGGTGCCATTGCCAACCGGGATCTCATATATGTTACCAAGGCCGTGATACCCTTTCTGATTATCCAGGTCACGGTGCTCCTCCTTATTACTTACATGCCTGATGCGGTGCTGTGGCTGCCCCGCTTGATGGGCTTCGTTCACTAAAGTTTGTCGAAGATCTTTAGCCGGTGGACTAACGTCGCCTTCTCAACGCAAACGCGAACAGCCCCCGCCTGGCGTGACCGGAGCGGCTTGAATGCGCCGTCAGCGTGATATGAACTGACCGGCCGGCACCCCCCGACGGAGAAGGTCCTGCCGCTTTCACAGCCACCGCTCGGGGAGAATTACGCTGATAGAGCCGCAGCGGCGGCCATCGCTCCCCCCCCTTTTTATACGCCATCGCCGGTATTTTCCGCCGGTGCGTCGACGGAGACCAAATGCAAACCGAACTTCTAGCAAAGGCCAAGAGATACCGCTGGGTCATTTTTACGATCCTGGCATTCGGTTACGTGCTGGTTTATTTTCACCGTCTCTGCCCGGCGGTGCTGGCCGTCGACATGATGGCAGATCTGCACGCCACCGCTACGCTGACCGGCTTGCTGGGGGCCGCCTATTTTTATCCGTATGCTTTGATGCAATTGCCGGCCGGACTTCTGTCCGACTCCTGGGGACCCCGCAAAACCATCACGCTTTTCTTCCTGGTTGCATTTGTCGGATCCGTGATTCTCGGATTCGCCCCCAATGTGCTTTGGGCCATAGTCGGAAGATCTCTGGTGGGGCTGGGGGTTGCCATGCTATTTGTACCCACTTTGAAGGTTTTGGCAGAGTGGTATCACGTCCGGGAATTCGCCTTGATGACAGGTATTTTGATGGCTCTCGGTGGCGTCGGCTCTCTCAGTGCGGCCACCCCCCTGGCATACTTGAGTGCCCGAATAGGCTGGCGGCTGAGCTTCGTTTCAGTGGGCGTGTTTACGCTTTTCCTGGCCGTCCTGGTGTACAGCTTCGTTCGCAACCGGCCGGGTGACATGGGCTGGCCGTCTCCTTCGCAAGACGCGAAGACCGGGCCGGCACCGATTCGTATCGGTCTCATGGACGGCGTCCGCAAAGTGTTAACTTCTGCGGCTTTCTGGCCTCTGGCCGCCTGGTTTTTCTTCAACTGTGCGATATTTTTCTCTTTTGGCGGCTTATGGGGAGGTCCCTTCCTGGTCCAGATGTATGACCTCGATAACCGCCAGGCGGCACAAATACTGTCCATGCTGGCCGTCGGTATGATCGTTGGCAGTCCTCTGCTGAGTTACGTGTCAAACAACGTCGTTCGGGCCCGCAAGCCGGTCCTGGTGTTTTCGAGTGTCGTGGTTCTGGCGCTGGCGGCCGCACTGGCATTTTTCACCCAAAAGATGCCGGCACCAGGTCTTTACGTGATCTGTTTCGGTCTCGGTGTTTTTTCGAGCGCGATTGTGGTTATCGGATTTACGGCCAACAAGGAGCTGTTCCCGGTCCAGATGGCGGGTACGGCGACGGGCATCGTGAACCTCTTTCCATTTGCCGGCGGAGCCATTTTCCAACCGATCCTCGGCATGGCCTTGGAGCAGCATGGAAAGGTTGACGGTAAGTTCACTCTCGCCGGATACGAGGCGGCCTTTCTGATCCTATTCGCATGTGCCGTTGCGGCTTTGTTTGCCAGTTTTTTTATCAGAGAAACCCTTGTAAAGGACGAAGGATAGGTTGAAGATGGCCTGCGACTGCCGGATGCCGACAGACGGGCACGCGGCTGCCGCTTGACAAGGCCACGGCCTTTTTAATATCAATTGAAACGATAGGCGGTTGCTTTTTTCTCAGCGGTTACGGCTATGAGCCACTGACATCAACCGATCTCGATTTGAAGCGTGCGATGGCACTCTCGAAATGGTCGGAAGAGGCCAATGAATTCAATTATTGAAAGTGGAGGCGCAGATGAAACTGAAACAGATTGTCATATCGATCGAAAACTCTCCCGGCCGACTGATGGAGGTCACGGAAGCCATCGGCAAGGCGGGGATCAACCTAAGAGCTCTGAATCTGGTGGATACTGGGGCTTTCGGCCAGTTACGCCTTCTGGTATCGGACGTTGTCCGCGCCCGCCAGATATTGATGGAGATGCACGTATCGGCTTTCGTCAATGAGGTCGTCGCAGCAGAGATCGAGGATACACCCGGCAGCCTGGCGAAACTTCTCGGGCCGTTAAAGGATGCCAACATCAATGTCCTTTACATGTATGCCTTCATCGGCCGAACCGCCGACAAAGCCGTTATGATCTTCCGGTTCAGCGACAATGACAAGGCCATAGACGTCCTGCGGCAGCAAGGGTACCAGATGCTCGATGCCCATACCTTCGGCATCCTCGAAACGGAAGTTTAAATTTATTAAAATCGGTCCCAGAGCAAAATCGAACTTCGGCACGCGGCCTGGAGGGTGAAGGCGTAAAATAATCACCCCCGGCCAGGAGCTATAGCCTGTTAATGCATGTTCTGACTGCGTACGGTTGGGAGCAACAGCGGGTGTTATCCATGGGGAAAGCCCCTATAGATCAAGACGAGACCACTGAAAAAATATCTGCGGGTAATGGAGACATCCAGCGTGAGCGCTATCGTGTTTTCATTGAAGATGTCGCGGAAGGATTTTATGAAACCGATCTGAAAGGAAGTTTCAAGTATTTCAACGACGCCCTCTGTCGCATTTTCGACTATCCGAGAGCTGTGATCCAGGGGGCCAACTTCCGGGACTTCATGGATGAGGTGAACGCGGCATCGGCCTTTAAACGGTTCAACAAAATTTTCGAAACCGGTGAGGGCATCACCGACATCGTTTGGGAGATCATCAGAAAGGACGGCCAGAGGCGTGTTGTCGAACTTTCGGCCAATCTCATCGTCGATTCGACCGGTCAAAAATCCGGTTTCCGCGGCATTGCCCGCGATGTCACTGAAAAATATCTGGCCCAGAAAAAGGCCATTGAATCCGAAGAACTGGCCCAGTGCCAGTACGAGGCCAGCCGCCGGGCCGAACAGCGTTATCGGGCTTTTCTCAATTTCCTGCCGGATCCGGTTTTCGTATTCGACCTCGACGGCACTGTCTCTTACCTGAATCCCGCTTTCGAGAGAGTCTTCGGTTGGACCTTGAAAGAACTCGAAGGCAAGCGAATTCCCTTCGTGCCCGATTCTCATAAGGCTCAGACCCGGGAGGGCGTCGCCCGCCTGTTCAAGGAGAATACACTTCACAACTTCGAAACCAAGCGGCTGACCAAGGACGGCCGCCTGCTCGATATTGTCATCGACGGGGCGATGTTTTATGACGAGGACGGTCAGCCCGCCGGACAGGTTGTCACGCTGCGGGATGTCACCCGGGAGAAACGCACGGCCCGCATCAATCACACCCTGTTTAGAATCACCAAGGCCATACCGCATTACAGAGGGGTGGACGATCTGCTGGCATTTATCACCAGGGAAATTCAGGCCCTTTTGGAAATCGAGAGCGCCTCGGTTATACTGCTGGACGAAGAACGGCAGGAGTTCTACTTTTCCGCCGTACATCACGACAACACGGAAACCGGCAACAAATTCAGGGAAATACGATTTCCGGCAGACAAGGGCGTGGCCGGCTATGTATACAAGACCGGCCAGCCGTTGATCGTTCCCGATACAGCGGAAAGTCCTTATTATTTTAAACAGGTGGACGAAAAAGCAGGTTTTCACACTCGCAATATGCTCGATGTTCCTATCCGGATCCAGGATCGCATGATCGGTGTCCTCTGCGCGGTCAATAAAAAAACCGGCGATTTCGACCGGAACGATATCGATCTTCTCAGCACCGTGGCCGGTACGGTAGCACTGCCGATCGAGAACGCCCGCATCAACGAGAAACTCCATGCCTCTTATCAAGAAGTCAAAACTCTCAATCATGCCAAGGATCAGGTGATCCACCGCTTGTCCCATGAATTGAAGACGCCGATCGCGGTCCTCTCGGCATCTCTGGAACTGCTGGGCCGTAAATATTCAAACCGGGAAGACAAGTCCGTCCACCGCATTATCGAACGTAGCCGGCGAAATCTCCAGAGACTGCTCGACATGCAGTATGAAATCGAAGACATTCTTCAGGAAAGGGATTATCGTACGCATCAGGTGCTTTCCACATTACTCGACGCCTGCACCGACGAATTTGAGTCGCTGGTATACCATGAATCCCAAGATGAAGACCTGGCCCAACGGCTGCGCTCCCGCATCGATACCCTTTTCGGTCCCCGGGAAGCGCTGGCCGAAGAAATCCGTCTGGGAGAATTCATGGCCGAAACCGTAAAGCGGTTGCGGCCCAAATTCGCGCACCGGCAATGCAATCTGACAACGCACTTCGATTCCAATGAGTCGGTGTGGATTCCGGCGGAGGTGCTGACGAAGATCGCCGAGGGTTTGATTCGCAATGCCGTCGAGAATACCCCGGACGGCAGCCGCATCGCCGTTGCGGTCCGCACCGGCAAGGACGGACCGGAGTTCGAAGTCAAGGATCATGGGGTCGGTATTTCCAAACACAATCAGCGCCTCATATTTGAGAGTTACTTTTCAGCGGACGATGCCATGCACTATTCAACCCGGCGGGCATACGATTTCGGCGCTGGCGGGAGAGGCTTCGACTTGTTGAGAATGAAGATTTTTTCAGAAAGATATCATTTCAAAATTCACATGACCAGCCGGCGGTGTGAGCACCTTGAGGGTCAACAGAAGACTTGCCCGGGATCGGTTGGCGACTGTTCTGACAGCCGCGGCGGGGAGGACCGCTCTTGTTCGAGCGGCACCGTGGTTACCGTCGCTTTTCCTCCCGCTGCCGAGTTGATGATCTGACCGATGGGCCCCTTCGATCATATTTAAACCACCGAGGGCGTTACCAATGAAAAACAGCCAAAGCCAAATGGATGGCAGCTGCCCGGAATGCGGCGATGCCGGGCGGTTCTTCCGAGAGGTTGAAATTGAATTTCTCATCCACGAACTCAAGGACCCTGTTGCGGTCATCGAAACAGGTCTACGGACGCTCATAGAGAAAAAAGATAAATTTGGTCCGCTCACGCCGCGGCAGGAGAAAATCTTGAAGCGGGTGCTGCGCAGTTCGAACAAGGCCCGTGATATGTTGAACAGTTTGCTGGAGATCGGCCGGTCTGAAGCCGGCTGCATCTTCTGCTGCCGGTTTCAACCGGTTCAAGTCACGTGCAGCGTTGTGCTGGAAGTGCTGGAGGCTCTGTTCGACGATCTTCCGGGCCGACCAGAGGGGGCGATAGATAGCGGGGCCTCTGCGACCATCGACTTTCTTTCAGGCATAGGTATTGTTCTTCATGTTGCACCGGTTCTCGAAGGTGCCGAGGTGAACCAGGATGAAACCAAGTACCGGCAAATTGTCGGCAACCTCGTCAAAAACGCCATGCATTTCCGCAAGGAGAAAGTGGGGATCCGGATGGACCTGGAGAACGATTACCTGATCGTCGAAGTTGCCGACGATGGTCCGGGAATCGATCCGGCCCACCACCGGACGGTTTTCGAACGCTACAGGCAAGTACAGGAGTGCACCATTTCCCCCCGTAACGGTCACGGGCTGGGCCTGGCTGGTGCCTTGATCATGGCCCGCTTTTTGGGAGGTGACATCGAGTTGGAAAGCAGCAGGGGGAAAGGCGCCAGCTTCCGGTTTAAATTGCCGGTGGCTTTCGACAATCGCTGAACCGTAACGAGGGTGCATATATCATTGGTTTCGGCACTCGCTGCAGTCCGTGCCAATGGCCACCGAGTATATTATAACTTAAAAACCGATTAAGGAGGAACGCCAATGGTGGCGGAGTCGAAACTGAAAGGTAAACGCATCCTGGCCGTGGACGACGAAATCGATATTCTGGAAACGATTGACGACATCTTGGACGATGTTGAACTCGATACGGCCAGCGATTATGACACCGCGTCCCGCAAAATCAAACAAAACCGCTACGATCTGGCGATTCTGGATATCATGGGTGTCAACGGGCTCAAACTGCTCGAAGAAGCGGTGGAGAGAAGTATTCCGGCAGTCATGCTGACCGCCCATGCCATCAATCCCCAGACCCTGATGGAATCGATACGCAAGGGCGCTATATCCTACCTGCCAAAGGAAACATTGACCGAACTGGACCAACTGCTGGAAGATTTGCTCACTGCCCATGAAAAAGGACAACCCCCGTGGAAGCTGCTGTTCGATAAGCTGGGGCATTACTTCAACGAGCGTTTCGGTCCGGACTGGAAAGAAAAGGACAAGGCGTTTTGGTCGGAATTCAGCCGGACCTATCAGGTCGGCAAGGGGATCCAAGAAAGGTTGAAGCACGATGGCCGGATCTTGGACAAGGGCATTTGAACCGTTGGCAGCCTATCGGACTCCCGGCCGGCCGAGTGTCAAAACCGGGCAGGCCCCGTTGTCCGTGACTACCCGTCCATAGCGAACACTGGCCGAGTTGTGCAGCGAACATTTCTATCCCACCGGTGGTTCCGTTGAATTATCCCGCCTGCAGCACACGATGGCCTGAAAAGTTCGCTTCCTGTCAATTGCCGGGCGATCCTGCTGCGGCTTCTTTGACAAAGGCCTTGAAAAGACGTTTGGAGTTCACATCATCTTTCCAGGTTCCTTCCGGATGCCACTGGACTCCGATGACAAACTGTTTCGAAGGATCTTCGACGGCTTCCACTACACCGTCTGTGGCAATGGCGCTGACCACCAGCCCCGCCGCCGGATCCTTGACGGCCTGGTGATGGCGTCCGTTTACCCAGATGCTTTTCTTCCCCAACACTTCTCTCAGGCGTGTCCCGCACGTTATGGATACGGTATGCGTGGGGACTGATTTGGCAGCTTTCTGGCTATGGTTGATGGCACCGTGCACTTGTCGACCGAGATCCTGGTAAAGGTTGCCGCCCAGGCAGACATTCAAGATTTGAATACCGCGACAGACGGCCAGGATCGGCAGATTCCGCTGGTGGGCTTTTCGAGCGGCAGCCAGTTCCATTTGATCGAGTTCGTCATCGATTTCTCCCAAACCGGCCAGAGGTTGCTCCTTGTAGCGGCGCGGATGAATATCAGGACCGCCGCTCAGGAGGAGTCCATCCAGGCGCTCCAATACGTTATCGATGGACCCATTGTCGTGAGCGACCGGAATCAGAACAGGCGATCCGCCGCTGTGTAGGACGGCCCGGCTGTATTCATCGAAGGTGTAATCCATGAAGTGCCCCGGAGAGTATGCACTCCAGCTGCCGCCGACCAATCTCGAGCATGTGATTCCGATCAGGGGAGTCATCGGTCGAATCCTTTTTGGCTGAAGATACGGATGATTGTTTGTGCCTATCAGCCTTTGCTTCATGCCACATCCTTCATAGGATTACAACCGACGCCCGATGGCCGATAGATGTCGGAGGTGGCCGATCACCGCTGTTGAAGGCTATATAACTCTTGACTTTTCTGGCTGTAGCCGGTTTGTAGGGATATGCTCGATCCTTGGGGGATGCAGTGTCCGGCAGTCCGATGGCGCGAAAAGGTGAGAGGCCGTTAGTTTTCGCCTGTATGGAGAGCAAACCATCACAAGAGGGTTTAACGAATGGGAAAAAAAGCCAAGATGACCATCGGTATCGTCGTCGCTGCGGCCTTGGGCGCCATGATTTATATAAATGTCGTGAACTGGTACGAAAAAGGTGTCGACAAAGCACTCACCGTTGAGAGAAAAGTTTGGCAAGAGAAAACCGAAGGGTTGGAGGAGAAAATAGCAGGTCTTGAAAAACAGTTGACCGCGACCGCAGAGCCGGCCGAACCCGAGGAAAAAGTCACCGAGGCCTTGGGTAAAACTATTTCCGACAATCTTCAGAGCCAGAAACCGTTGAGTTTCGACACCGTCAACGCACAGGTTATGGCCTTTTTTGCCTACCTGGACGGACAGCCTTATATCGCCGAGCAAAGTTTGAAAGGCGGCAGTTACCAGGAGTATCTCCAAATAGTCGATCTTCTCTCCGACAGTCCACCGGTTATTGTCGGTGAAACCGACAGCCTGCATCGACTTTACAAGAATATGGCCCATTTCTTCAGGGTATTGGGGAAAACCCGCCTCAAACTCATCCGAGAGGTGCTGACGAACGAATTTCCGATTATGGAATCGGTCATGCGTACCTTTTACCTATGGTACACACTCGCGGACGGATCAAAGGATAAGGTGCCCGGTCGACCGGACCTGAAAGTCTCTTATACTTATGCCGCTTTTTTTCTGGAAACAATCTCCGGTCGGAGCTATCTTCTGCGGCGCGATTCGAAGACCAGACTGCTGACTCACTACTACAGCGTCATGTTTATCGACCGCGCCAATGACGACCGTTTGAATTCGATCGGCATCGATATCAGGCCGCATATAAAGTCCCTTTCGCAAGACATCAAAAGCCAGATGGGTTTGGCCAGCCGCGGGGTATATTTGCGGGAGCTGGACCGGTTGGCCAGGAAATACAAAATGCAGTGATCGGCTCCTGGACCGTGGGCCCCGCCCGGACGGCGATAATGGAAAGTACCGCACGGGCAGGAAGGGCTAATTTTGGGGCGCAACTGGCTAATAAATTTCTCAAAATCTATTTACCCCGTTTCACAAAATAGCCCGCCTCAAGCATCATCGAGTTCCTTTGCAAGCCTGAATTTATCGCATAACCCACTGAGATACAATTGAATATAATTAGCAAACCGTTATTGGCTCATTTTTTGCGTTGGTCCTTGACACAGGGGGCTTCCAAAAACACAGCCCTGCCCCCCAATTGTTTGGCGTGATTCAGGGGTTTTAGCACCTTCGGGAGCGCCCAGCGCCCAGAGAAATGGATAAAAAACAGTAAAAAGTCGATTGTGAAGCGAAAAGATAGTGCCGTACAGAGGGACCCACAGGGCGACCGGCAAAATTAGACGAGGTCAATTCATGCAGAAGCGGATAGATGGAGACTGGATACCCATAGGGGATTACGAAAGCCTGATTAAAAGGATCAAATGGTCGGAGAGGTTGAACCTGGTCCTTTTCATAGCTGTTTTGTTGGTGGCATTTGGCGCTTTTATCGCCGTTGGTGCCCATACATATCAATACGAAAAACGCCTTGGAGAAACGGTAAAAACATTCAAGGAAGACTTGCTGGCCGTCACCGGGGATCAGAATATCGCCATCAATGAATTGAACAAGGTCGTACTGGACCGTAATTGGGTCAACTACCAACGTGTTACCCTGGAACAACTCAAAGGTTTCTGTGATTTGCGCGATGAGGATCCGGAAGCAATTGTTATTGTGAACAGCAAGGGCGACAAGGCCGTCGGGGGAAAGTAATGGGGGCCTGTCGGCGCCTCGATCGACTGAGTCAAGGAGGATAGGCTTCCATAGATCCACGCCCTCGTTCTGCCGCACAAGTGATGTGAACCGTCCGGCCAAAACGGTGCTTTTTTTCTTTTCCTGCAATCACCCTATCATCATTCTTACCGGATGACACCCCTGATTCAAACCGTTTCGGCGGCAGTCTCCGTCGATTGAAAAGCCCGCAAGTCTCCTGCGCTGTGCCGCTCGGCCCTTGTTTAAGTTCGCGCCGACTTGCCTTGAAACGGCATGTTTTAATGTGATACCCTCTCCATCAGCGGCGCTTCGATACGGCATTTTTAGGCGTTGTCCGAGCGTTTATTTTCAAACCGATGGAGGATCCCTTCGTGCTCAAATTCCAATGCCTATGGACGTGGCCTCTTCTGCTAACCTTCTGGACATTCCTTGGGGTGCGGGTCGGGCAGGATTTTGACGTTCAGACGGACTTTTCCCGATACCGCAGTTTCGATTTTAAAGACCCGCTGCGCAACCATACCGGAACGTCGTTTCCGGAAAATCCATTTATGATGAAACGCATACGCGAAGCGATTCAAGGAGCATTGGGCGCCAGTGGTTTTCAGAAGGTCAGCGAGCGAAGCCCTGATTTTTATGTCACGTACCACTGGACAACCGCAGCCAGGATCGAGGTGGATTATGACGGTGACGGGTGGTTCGGTCGCCGTTATCCGGGGGATTCGGCATTTGGCACCACTATCGTCGAATATGAAGAAGGCACCTTAACGATCGATTTTCTCGATGCCGAATCCAAGACACTACTGTGGCGCGGTACCGGCACGCGCCGGATTAACTCCTCTTCCAGCCCGCAGCAATCGACCGAAACCATTCAAAAGTGGGTGACCCGGATTCTCAAGCAGTATCCACCCCGAAGGCAGGTTTCAAAAGCAGCTCGATCGGGGTGTGCGTATGCACCGCAGCGGCCTTCTCCTCAACCGCAACATTCCTGACATTTGCGCCATGAAAACGATCGATTTTTTACCCATAGGGCGACCAGTGCGTCGCCTGTAGTCGCTTGCTGGAAAACTGGTCGGTAGAAGGGGAGGCATGCAGATCGACACGGGGTCATACAAAAGTCGAGGCTTATTTTATCAGCCGATATCATAAGACATCAGGTATCCGGCACTCATCGGTAGCTTCGCACTATTGATCGGTTATGGTGAATCGTGCCTACGGCTCTGCGCCCCCGGCCGGTCTATCCGCCAAGAGCAGCCGCGCCAGTAAGGTTTTACCTTTAGTCGATAGAGGCGGTATAAATTAAGCATAATTATATCGTTATTATGTATTAATTATCATCCACTTTATCCCTGTTATATCATTCCAGTTATTTAAACCCATCCGTCATTATTATCCCGATCTGTTTGTTTTTCCCTGCAGCAATCATGACAGATTGAGTCAAAAGGTTTATTTTATTAAATAATTACGGAAGGTTAAAATTTTAAAAGATTTCGGCATGCCGATTGCTTTGGCCTGGAGAGTTCTGTAAACGTAACCCTATAGACGGTGCCGGGCGTTGTTCTGTTTGCCCCTTGAACGGCCGTCCGTATTCCATAGGCCAATAAAGATGCCCCGCTAGCCCCAATAGATAGAGAATTGTTCATGAATGTATACTTGCCCCGATCTTTCAAAACCTCATTTTTCCGTTATGGTGCCATCATAACCGCGACCCTTCTTTACAGCTTATTTTACCCGCTGCACACATCGGCGGGGCAAGTGACATTGGAATGGGATTTCAACAGCGAACACTATGTCGCTGGGTACGTCGTTCACTGGGGTACCGACAGTCACACCTATTCGGACAGCGCCGATGTGGGCAACTATAACACCTGCACCATTTCAGGCCTCAATGATGGGCAAATCTATTATTTTTCGGTAACCGCTTACGACGAGCTCGGGAATGAGAGCCCCTACTCAGACGAAGTCTACGCAGACGTCAATGCGACGGATACCGACAAGGACGGATTGACGGATTCCGATGAAATCGACATATACACAACGGATCCCCTGAACGCCGACACAGACAGCGATGGTGCCGCCGATGGGTTGGAAATCATGCATGGATCCGATCCTATAGATCAGTATTCCATACCTTATTGTGCCGCAGACTTGATCAAAATGGAGACGTTGGCACCACGGATCTCATTCGTTTCATGGCCGATTATGGGGTAGCATCTATACTCGGTGAAGATCCCTTAGGGGATTTCGATGAAGACGGGGACGTGGACGGAAAAGATATGAACCTGTTTATGGCATCTTATGGACGTTCGGGTTGTCCTTAAAAGGACCCAACGAAACAGTAATTTAAGGGATACTGAGAACAGGTTGTTCCATTTGGAAATATCCCGTTCTTTTGGTTGCGACGCATTCCTCTTGAGTATGGGAACTGGCTGTGCATTACGCATTGTGCCTCCGGATTGCCGTCCTGTGACCCTGTGGTGCTTATCCGTGTTAGGCAGAAAGATAGGTGCCGATATGCCACTGTGCGCTCACCAGTGAAGACAGCTGATATACGTTCGAATTTCCCGAATGGATATGGGGGATGTGGTGAGCAGCAACGGACGGGCAAAAAAATCATGTAAACCCCTCGCTTATCGGGAGACTCGCAAGGTTAAGGAGGAGGCTGTCATAAAGCCGTTCATGACCGACTGGTGCCGCATAGTGGTTTTTACCGAAATGACCGCTTTGAGCAATTCACGGACTATATCCCCGGTTTTTTTATGGTGGAGGAGTTTGCCGTACCCCTCGCCGACCGCCGCATCCGCCAAGCCTACTTGCCGGGGGGCAAGCTGTTTTCAGGCTTCGGCTCACCATACGGCCTGCAGGATCTACCATTGAAAGCCTGCGCTACTTGGATTATACTGGAATCAAAAAACTCCCGCATCGATAAGTGGCCCAATATAGGTCGAATATCGTATTCACAGGGTGTTTTGAATCTTCATCAGATTTGTATGTAGGATGATCCGAACATGTACCTCGCATTCTACAACCTATTGGAAAAACCCTTTAATATCAACACAGATCCCCGGTTTCTCTGGCGTGGTGAAAAACATCAGGAGGCCTTGGCCAACCTAAAATACGGCCTGATGGAAGCCAATGGGTACGTGGTTCTGACCGGTGACGTCGGAACGGGTAAAACCACGTTGGTCAACGCGCTCATCGAGGCCTTGGATGATAACGTTCTCGTCGCCAACATCAACCACCCCACTCTCGACACCGTAGAATTTTTCAACCTGATTGCCAAAACCTACGATGCATCGGCCAGGATTACCAGCAAGACCGACTTTTTGTTTTTTTTCAAAGACTTTCTACAAAGAGCGCACGATGAGGGCAAAGTGGTGCTGCTCGTCATCGACGAGGCCCACCGCCTTTCAAGGGATCTCCTGGAGGAAATCCGACTGCTGTCCAATGTGGAGCAAGCGGGCAATAAGCTGATCAATATCATTTTTGTCGGTCAGGACGAATTAAAAGATGTTATTCTGTGTCCGGAGTGCCGTGCCCTGCGCCAGCGGATTACTCTTTTTTACGATATCGAACCGTTGTCTGGAAACGAAACTCATGAATATGTTAATCACCGCCTGAATGTCGCCGGGACGGATGAACGGTTGTTTTCACCGGCGGCGGTCCGTGAAATCCAGAATTTTACCCGGGGGTACCCACGGCTGATCAACATACTCTGCGACCGTGCGTTGTTGACCGGCTATGTGAAGGAGCAGAAAGTAATTGGTGCGGATATCATCGTCGAATGTGCCCAGGAAATCAGTTTTCTGGATCCGAGAGCCTCGACGGTTCGGACCAGTCAAATCGATAGGTTTTCCAGTTGGGGCCGGTCGCCTGCCGACAGGGAGAGAGAACCGACCGCATCCCTGGAAAGTGAGCATGATGACGAAGAGGGGCCCCAGGGACATGAACCTTCCGTTGATCTCAGGGTGGAACGGGTGGTCCACCCGATATCCGGTTCGGCCAAACCCTTAAACAGGCGCGTGTTGATTCCCATCGGATTGGCGGCCATCATCGTGTTTATCATCATCGCCCTGGGTGTCGGTATGCATTCGGAGCCGCCCATTGCGATAGTTGAGCCGCCCGGGGCGGGCCGCTCGATCACCGGAAGCCGAGCAGACGTGCCGGTTGGCAAGAATGGCGAGTCGGCATTACAGAAATCCCCCACCGCGGCTGAGACAGGTGCAGTGGCCAAGGTATCCGAATCGGCGATAGAGGCGTCACCACCGGTGAAACAGGATCCGAATGCCACACAGAGCGACGAAAAGACAGCGTCGACACCGGCGCCGGTGTCGGCAGTAAACACGGCGAAAGAAAGCGCTTTGCCAACGACTTCGGTGCTGGAGGAGGGTGAGGGATCTGCGGAAAATCAAACACCTGAAACATCCGGGCCCCCCCCAGCCAAACCGCCCCAGCCAACAACCCTTGAACTGGCGTCTGCCGCGCTGGAAGAGGGTCATTTTCAAACCGCGATTGATTTGATAGAAGCCGAACGAACCAGCGTTGCCGGTAGCGACCTTCAAGCTAGAGAGATCTATTCGAAAGCGCTTGCCGGGCAAGCCTTTCAAATCTACAAAACAGCCCCCTCCGAAGCCGAAGCCCTTTTGCGCAGAGCCGTTGAGGCGAATCCCAAAAACGTCGATGCCTATTTGGGCTTGGGAAGAATTTACACCCGGTCGAAGGACTACACCTTGGCGATCGATGCCTACCAGAAGGCTGTGGCGTTGAACCCGAAGCTATCTGACGCTTTCTTCAACCTTGGATTCATTTATGCGACGACCGGCATGTATGAAGATGCTGAGAAGCTGTTCGTACGGGTCGTGCAGTTGGAGCCCGCTTACCTTGACAAAGCTTTTTTCAACCTCGCCGTCACTCAGGAAAGGCTGGGCAAAAGAGAGGAATGTTTGGCCAATCTGCAAATGGCGATAATGATCCGGCCGGAGAATCAAAAAGCCCAAAATTATCTGAAGAAGCTCACGGGTGAGGCCGGAGAGACCCGCTGATGAAAACTACAGCCGAAACCGTTGTCCTCTGTTTATTGCTCGCCGCTGTAATCTGGCCTTTCGGTTGCAGCCGGATCCCATTCACCGCGCCTGAAGAGAAGCCGTCTCCGGGCCCCGAATCCCGGGTAGTGAACCCGCCGGCAGCGGAGCGACTAGAGCCGGCAGTTCCCCCTTCAACACCTGAAATCATTTACTTTACCCACAGGGTCAGGTGGCCGGGAGAGAACCTCATTCGCATTTCCCGTTGGTATACCGGCTCGGGAATAACTGGCTGCTCATCGTCGATGCCAATCCGTCAATCGACCCCAGGCGAATCAAAATCGGCGACTCTATCCTTATCCCGGAAAGCCTGCTGAGGACACGCGAGCCGATGCCGATCGACCACCTGCCAACCGGTGCCGGGGCGAAAAAGGAATCTCCTGAGCCAACCGCGGCGTCATCTCCCCCTCCCAAAGACGTCGAGCTCTTTGGTCCGATCGAGACCGACACGTTTTCCGATCGTTCCCAAGAATCCGGCTCACCCCCACCGTTGGAAACCATCGAGTAGACTTTTTCACTATTCGGATGAGGACAGGATCAGAACCGGGCAGGGTGCCTTTGGCAGTATGCGCGCTGTGACGCTGCCTTGCCCCGGACTGCTGAGGTGATTCGACTTTCTGGTGGTGACGACGATTAGGTCTGCCGGGAGAATGTAAGCCAAGGCGTTGATTTCGTCGGCCGCATCTCCCTGGCGGACGATCTTGTTCCACAAGAAACGGCTGTTCCAGGGGAACCGGACGGTCGGAATCCCTTGAGGGTCACCCACGTGCACGAGGGATATGGTCACGCCTTCTTGCCCCAAGGTGTCGGCGAGGGCCACCGCGTCTTTCAGAGCCGATTCTGGATTCGGCTGCCGGACCACTGGAACCAGGATCTTGTTCAAGGTGGCGGTACCGTCTCGCGCGGCGACAAAGCCTTTGATCTTATCGGGAATATAAAGGATTTGTGCCCCCGTTGCCCGCATCGCCTGCTGCATGAAATGGTAAACCACTGCCGGTTTCAGCCCGTTTTGAAGGTGGGCGGAAAGGACGATCAGGTCGACGGCGTGGTTTTCCAGATGGTAGGCGATGGCCGCCTCCGGTCTCAAACTCCCCTGGTCGATTTTTTTGATGGAAATCCCCAATTCATTGAAAACTTCCGACTGTTGACTGCCCTCACCGAGCAGATTCCATTGCGCCAGGGTTTTTCGCACCAGGGGCATGCAGGGTTGTGTCTTATTGGCGGCATCGACGGTTTTGCTGCTGAGAATGTACAATTTAGCTCTAAAGGTCAGCGCAACCTTCAGGGCGTGAGCGAATGCCATTTGGCCGGCCTCGGTCGGGTCGGCCGGATGCAGTATTGAGAGTCTGTGCTTCGATTCCATAATTGTATTATACACCACCGTTTAAGAACTTTCAAAGAAACGGTATCGGTTTCCCCGTGCGATAGGCCAATGCCGTGCAGGTGGCGATCAGATCGCCTTTGGCATCGGTGACCTTGATGTCGTATCCCGCCGTTTTTCTTGTCTGACTGACGCGCCTGGCTTCCGCTCGCAGCCGGGTTTTACTTTGCGGGCTGCAGACGTAGGTGACGTTGACGTTGAGGGCCACGGCTATCGTCCCGTCCGTTTGCCCCGCCGTTTCAAACGCTTCGTCGATGAGACCGTAGATCGCCCCCGCCGTGGGCACGATCATAAATATTGTCCGCCTTTGCGGGGTCATAAATCATCTCCACCACCGAATGCCCCGCGTCCAATTCGATCAGTTGCATATCGAAGAGTTGGGCGAACGGTTCTTTTTTTACCGCAGCCGAAATGGCTTCCTTGATAATGGCGTTCATCCTTCACCTCCTGGCAAGATCGATACCGCCTGGCATGTCAAACGGATTGTTCCCGATGATCGGTTTTTCCCTCAGGGGCGCTTTTTCCACCCCATGGGCAATGAGAAACCGGACGTTTCCTATGGTCTATTCTGCAAACAGTCCGACGGAGCGTCCGTCTTTCAAGTTTACCAGACCCTCCTCGCAGATGCGCAAGTAGGGGATCGCCGCCCCCGTGAGCGTAATCAAAGTGAGCAGAGGGTCGGGGAACGGGCACCCGAGGCGGTTGGCTGCATCTTTGATGGCGTCGAGATGGCCGGCAATTATTTCCAACGGCTCTTCCGACATGAGTCCGAAGACCGGCAGCGGCAGCTCCGCCATGATTTCACCGCCGGCACAAACCACGGCTCCGCCCTGCAGGGCCCGGATGCGGTTTACGGCGAGAGCCATGTCGCGGCATGCAGAGCCGACCACGATAACATCGGAAGTATCCCAGGCCGCACTGCAGGCAAGGGCACCGTTTTTCAAGCCGTACCCTTTAATCAAACCGATACCGATTTTGCCAGGCTCATGGGTACGGTCGATGGCGGCGACAAAGGCCAAATCGCGGCCGGAATCCGCCACGATCTGGCCGTCAATCGCAGGCAGGGACTCAATCCTGTCCCGGGTGACCAGATCGGTCACCATTTCAATAACCCTCACTTTGACTTCGGCGGCTCCGCCGGACAAGATCTGAAAGTCTTGCGGTTGCACATTCTTCGGGAGGCGGACGGTGTTGAGGCTTTCCGGGCGGAAACGGTGGCGCCGCGGTTCGGTGATGATGCGCCCGTTTTCGAAGACCACTTTTCCATTGCTGATCACTGTTTCGGCTCTGATCGTTCGAAGGTCCGGCAAACGAGAAGGTCGGCGCATCGACCGGGGGCGATCGAGCCGGTGATGGGGTCGAGGCGGAAATGCTCGGACACGTTCAGGGTGGCCATTCTGACGGCGGTTACCGGGTCGAAACCGCAGGCGATCGCTTTCTGGACGACATAGTCCATGCCCCCTTTTTCGATCAAGTCTCGCGGAGACAGGCCATCGGTGACCAGCACCAACCGGCGCATGTCGATGCCGGCATCCTTTATCGATGCAATGGTTTCCAGGTCTCTCCGGATACTCCCTTCCCGGATCATAACGCGGAGCCCCAGCCGCAGACGTTCGATGACCTCCTCGGATCTTATCGGTTCATGGCAGGAAGAGATGCCGGCCGCCAGGTAGGCCGCCAGTTTTCCCCTAGCCCCGGCGGTATGACCTTCCAGGGTCTTGCCCCAACGGCGCGTTTCTTCCAGGACGATGGCCGCAGTGTCCAGGGTCCTGCAGGACCGCTTGCCAGTAGGACTCCCCCAGGCCGACGATGTCCGGGCGCTCCAGCAGCCGTCGCAGCACTTCGACCGGAATGCCGCGGGCGGTCCGGCTGATGGACGCCATGAATGGGGCAGTGGCGAATATCTTGATCGGTTGATCGGCCAGGGCAGCCAAAAAGTCGACGACACCGGACAAGCCGGCCACAGGGTAGACTTCCAGGCTTTCAGTGATGACGGTGGTGGTGCCGCCGGCCATGAGGGGTTTGACGAAAGCATTGACACAGCCCATCCACGCCAGATGGGAGTGGCCGTCGATGAGGCCGGGAATGAGGGTTCGGCCGGCGGCGTCGATCACCTGCGTCCGTCGGCCTATCTTCCCGGCGGGACTGTCGCCGACATAGGCGATCCAAGGACCCTTGGTGCATACCGAAAGGCCCTCGAGTAGTTCTCCGGTGAAGACGTTCAGCAGGCGGCCGTTGACAACGGCCATGTCGGCCGCCTCCTGGCCGAGAGCCACCCGCATCAACTGTGGAATATCCCTCTTTGGTCCATAATCGACTGAATTCTGGTGCATGGTCGTCTTACCTCTCTCCCTTAAGGTCATCTTCCGTCAGATTCCGCCTTGCTGCTTTCTGCAGGTATTCGGCTCTCCGGGGGCCCAATCGTCGGGATGCAAGAGCCCCCTTAATCGGGCCGCGGTGAGATCGTCGCTCACCTGTCCAGGAATGCTTTAATCCGTTGGGCGCAGATCCGGGGGTTGTTCCATCGGCACGAAATGGCCGGCCCGAGGAATCGTGGCCAATTCGATGTTCGGCATCTTGTCTTCAAGTCGGCGGGCAGCCGTTGCAACGAAGGTGTCAGAGGCCGCCCCGCGTATCACCAAAACGGGGCAGGAGACCTTCTTTGCGTAAGACCACACGTTCAGTGGCACCGATTCGAATATTTGGGCTTCAAGCTCCGGATCGCACGTGAGAAGGGCTGTATCCGCATCCTTTTCCAACAGGCCGCACGCCAGATAGGCTTCGATGAACTCTGGCGACCAATATTTGAAAACTCCCTTCCCGGACGCAAATCGTTCGAATGCCGAGCGTTTGTTCGAAAACACCCGCCTTCTATGCCGGGCAGAGTGCGCCAGCGGCAGTCTGCCCCGCAACCCCACGGCCTTCATGAGGGCGATGGCCCAGAGGCGGGCTGGGGTAAAGATGACCGGGTCGATGGAGAACGAGGCCGGAGAAGAGTTTCGGGTATTTCGCAGCTGCGATATAAGTGGTGACCGCACCCAATGAGTGGCCGATTTCCGTTACCGGCGGTGTCATGGCTTCTTCTATGACGTGCTTCAAATCATCGGCGAAGATTTCCCAGCTTCGGATGCGCTGGAGGCCGTGGAAGCTTGATTGACCATGGCCGCGAACATCACTGGCACATATCCGATAATCGGCCGTAAGGTATCTGAGAAACGGTGTATAGGTTCCGGCACAGAATCCATTGCCGTGGAGGAAATGGATTTGACGGCCGCTGCCGCCCCAGTCCAAATAATGAATTTGGTTTTCGGATGTCGAGACGAATCCCTCTAAGGGAGCTTGATTTTGTGCTTCGCTCATATGGACTCATGATCCTTCATAATGCGTTTCTGCTGCGGCCCAAGGAGTACAGGCCAACGGGCGGCAGGCCATGGATGAAACAGCCGAAAGTTAGGATATTCGACTGCGCGTGTCAAACCCCAAAGCAGCCGGTGTCCCGATTTACGATGCCTAACTGGTGATGGCCCGGCGGCCTATAAGGTTCTTGCCGTCTCAACCGCCTTCTGGTAACTATGACCCATCCACAAACGATAAAAGGCATTGCGGATTGCCCCGATCCTAAGGGGATTATTTTGCATCGGGCAAGGTGTACAGCGGTTTGGGCCGGGAACCGGCCAGCGCCAAAGGGCTTTGCGGGCGAACGGGTCGATCGGTGTTCGATAGCGGCCGGGTGCAGCGTCAGGGGATTTTAATACCGGAGACAATTGGGACTGTGAAAGACTATAAGATCGGGAAGTCGGCTGAGAGAATCATCCCCTTTGCGTTCGGGTATTTTCTTTCGTACCTTTACCGGGTCGTCAATTCTGTCATCGCGCCGGATCTGGTGGCCGATATCGGTTCGACCCTTCGGAACTGGGTTGCTGACCGCTGCTTATTTCATCACTTTTGCCGCTTTCCAATTGCCCTTGGGTGTGCTGCTCGACCGGTACGGACCCCGCAGAATAGAAGCGTATTTGCTGATCTTTGCCGGGATCGGCGCATGGGTGTTCGCCTCGGCCGACAGCCTGTCGGGGCTCGTCATCGGGCGGGCCCTTATTGGATTCGGTGTTTCAGCCTGCCTGATGGCGGCGTTCAAGGCATATGTGACCTGGTATCCGCGGGAGCAGCTGCCCCTGATCAACGGGTTTCAGATGGCGGCCGGAGGCTTCGGCGCCTTGGCGGCCACCGCTCCAGTCGAAGCGGCCCTGGTGTTGACTGACTGGCGGGGTGTTTTTACGGGATTGGCGGTCCTGACCCTTGGCATAGCCGCGGCCGTCTATTTTGTCGTTCCCGAGGGGGAGGCCTCGGGGGCCGAAACGTCGTTTTCCAAGCAGATCCGTGGGACGAAAAGCGTCTTCGTCAGCCTGGATTTCTGGCGAATAGCCCCTTTGACCACCCTTTCGCAGGCCACCTTTCTGTCGATACAGGGATTGTGGGCCGGTCCGTGGCTGCGGGATGTGGCGGGATTCGAGCGTTCGGGCGTGGCCGGTACCCTGTTTTTGGTGGCCGTGGCCATGGTGGCCGGCTTCATTCTCCTGGGAGCGGCCGCTGAGCGTCTGAGCCGCTATGGGATCAGACCGATTACGGTTGCCTTCACCGGAATGTCGATGTTCATGGTGGTCCTGCTGACGCTCATTTTCGAGACGGTTACGGTCTCGGTGCCGCTGTGGCTGCTCTTTGGGTTCTTCGGAACCTCGGGAATCATTCCATATGCGGTGTTATCTCAAAGTTTTCCTTCGCAGTTGTCCGGGAGAGTAAACACGGCCCTGAACCTGTTGGTTTTTGTGGCTGCGTTCACCGCCCAATGGGGTATCGGGTCCGTGATCGAAATCTGGCCGGCCGCACCGGACGGCGGATACGCACCGCAAGGGTACCGAGCGGCCTTCTCCGTCATGCTCGGTGCCCAAACCCTCGCCTGGTTGTGGTATGTGGCGGCCGGTGCCATCCAGCGCCGACAGAGACATTGACGATTGGTTCGCTGGTATAGGGTGTCGATCACCCATGCCGTTTACTTCTACATTCGAATATTCGACGGTGAGGAGTCACTCTCAATTGTCATGGACAGGCCCTTCTCAACAGCCCACTCCGGGGGGCGAAGATGACCATATGCCGCTTTGCAGGGTCGCCCCGGACACGGTTTGCAAGTCTCCGGCGCAATTGGTATCAGGGTCCGGAGTGTCCGGCCACTTAAATTGGTTGACATACAATCCGGGATTTGAAAATTTGAAGTCGATACATTGATGCCGAAACCGGAACCTGAACGCAGACAACAATGTGAATGGGGGTGCCCATGAGAGAGATGCGCGGTATGTTTTTGATTGCCTTTCTGTGTCTGTTCTTTGTTTCCATTGCCACACCGGCGGGTGCTCAAACATCAGAAGAGCCAGCTGAACCTTCGAAGGAGCAGACCATCGACTACTTGCTCGAGCGCACCGATGATGTGAGCTTGAAAACCAGCACCATGTCGATTCGGACGGAATCGAAACTGATCAAATTGAACGTGAGCCATGTCCAAAATGCCACCATCGCCGACTGCATCTTGACGATAAAAGAGACGAAGAAGGAGAACGAAGATCTGGTTTTGGAGAAGATTCTGTCTGTGCCGATTGCCAAATTGAATCCAACAAGCATAAAGATCGACGCCGATCGACTGATAATTTTCACTTCCGACGACGGCCTGGATGTCGATTTGAATGCAAAGTACCGGAAAGATGCCCGGGGCGAATGGACCAACGACAAGCGGTCGGTTGATGCCATCATCGTCAACTACTCCAAAGGGCAGGGTGAAAAACTTTCACGGGCATTTTCACACCTGATCAAACTGTGCGGGGGGCAGGAAGACTTGTTTTGATACCAGTAAACAAGGTGCTCGGACCGTTTCCCGATGTGCGAACGGTCCTCAGAATGAAATCAGGCGGTAACTTGCCGATTTGTAACCCTTCGTTTTCTGAAGGTGAAAGGTCAGCAGGCGGCTCTCATAATTTTCGACGAAGTGTTTAAGCTCTTTTTTCGCTGAACGGAATTTGTCGCTTTGCAGATTCCCGATCAATGAAGCCACATCGTGGGTTCGGCCCTCATATATGATCCGAGGCCCGTCTCCGATAAGCACTTCCCACTCTCCGGCAATATTGATGCCCAGGGCTTCCAGAAGCGGACGGAAGGTTTCTGCGACGAAGCTTTTATAGCCGGATTGTTTGCTGCTGATAATGTCCCACATTTGAGTGAACTTGACCGTGCTTTCCTTGTAGTCGGTGGTATAGGCATCCTTCGCCCCATTCTGGACCAAGACCTTGGTCTTGTAGCTGGTGATGTGAGTCAAAAGCCGCATGTTCAATTCCTTGTATTTCCGACTTTTCAAAGCCACCTCGAGCTCGTGGAGATCACTGCTGACACCCTCGACGAGAAATTCGCTGTAACCGCCGACCAATACCGACCAGCCTGCCACCACATGAATCCCGAGCTTATTCATACCCGGAACGAAATCCTTTAGTAGAAACTTCTCGTATCCCTCGATGGCCTCTCTATTAAGCCGCCAATATTGATTGAATTTAACTGGCATCGTTATGCCCTCCTTTCACGGTGATGGCCAGCGCCAACCGGAACCCATTCCTTTCGTGGGTTGTGGATAAATTCAGGGTCGGGGAGTTTTTCCCGCAGACACCGAACCAGAACGGTGGAATGATGCGCAATGGCCGTTGGGAGATCGAATGTTGTATCCGACTGCAAAGCGGACGGGAGATTGGATAGGAGAGGAGCCGTGAATTAAGCCGAAAAGTAGAGGCCGGTTCCAGGTCGATTGAGCAGATGGACGACAACGGATTATCGTACCAACAAATATGGGAAATTGTCAGTATTGTCAACGAAATTGTCGAGTTATTACTGAATTGCCAGACGGATTTCCATGTGGTGTAGGCATACAACTCGGACTTGATACGCCTTGATTTCATTCCGCTGCCTGAGCCGGACCAGACCCGATGGTTTGCATGGGGGGACACAGGCAAGAAGACGATTATTTGCCGTGTAACTGCAGCAGTTCCCGGGCTGCCACCGAAGGGGAAGTCAGATCGTTCTCCACGGCATCGACAATTCTCTCAAGCTGGTTTTTGACCGCTGGATCCTTGAAAAAGCGGTCTTTCAGCCCCTCTTCCACCAGGGACCACATCCACGCGATCGATTGAGACCGTCGCTTTTCACTCAATTCTCCGGCCGCGGTCAATTTCTGGTGGTGATCGCATATGGTCTCCCAGATGTCTTTGAGGCCCTCTTTGGTCAATGCGCTGCATGTCAGGACAGGGGCGACCCAGACGGATGATTGCGATTCCATCAAATTTAACGCCGATGCGTATTCGTTGCGGGCTTCCAGGGCCCTATCGATATTGTTGCCATCGGCCTTGTTGATGGCGATGGCATCGGCCAACTCCAAGATACCCTTTTTGATCCCCTGAAGTTCATCGCCGGCACCGGCCAACATCAACACCAGGAAAAAATCGACCATCGACGCTACGCTGGTTTCGGACTGACCGACGCCGACGGTCTCGACCAGGATGACATCATAACCCGCCGCTTCGCAGGCAATCATGGTTTCCCGGGTTTTCTTGGCCACACCGCCCAAGGTTCCGCTGGCTGGAGAGGGTCTGATAAAAGCGTTCTCATGCATGGACAATCTTTCCATGCGGGTCTTGTCCCCCAAGACGCTGCCGCCGCTTCTTGAACTGCTCGGGTCGACCGCCAGCACGGCCACGCGATGTCCCCGCTCGATCAGCATCATGCCGAAGCTCTCGATGAAAGTGCTTTTACCGACTCCCGGTACGCCGGTGATGCCGATCCGCATGGCGTTGCCGGAATGGGGCAGGAGGCCGTCGATGATTTCCTCGGCCGTCTCCTGATGTGTCGCCAGGGCACTTTCGATCAGGGTTATGGTTTTGGCGATGACCGCCCGCTTCCGGTTCAATACGCCATCGATGTAATTCTGAGCGTCCATGAGATCAATTCTTTCGTGCCAGCTTGTCCAACATGACGATGACGTCATCGGCGGATTGAGGGTTGAAAATCATCGGCTCCGACGGCCCGGCCGGAACCGGACGGCCGGCGATGGTGGCAGGATTCGGCGTGAGGTTGCCAAAAACAGCCACCAGAATGTCGTATACTCCCGAACGGGTCAGGGCCGCTGTCAGCTCTTCGGCCCGTTGCTGAGGTATGATGCCATGCCCCATGAGGACGACCATATGAACATCGTTTTCTATGGCCATACGGGCGATCTGGCTGGGCGATTGCTGCCTTGGGCCGATATCCACATCGAAGCCCCACATTGACAAAATCGATCCGATGCGATTGATCGACTGTTTCAGGGGCCCGAAACCGGCATGACCGACCAGAACGCGGGGCCTTCGGCCGACGTGCGAGGTAAACTGAACGACTCGCTGCCGGATGCGTTCGAGCTGACGACCGTCTCCGGTAATGGTGCGCAGGCCATTGAACTGATCGGTGTCGTCACCCCCGCGCATCCCATCTCCCTTCATCCTCGGTGCACTCAACGGGGCCTGACAGCCGAATGGCGACGAGATAAACCGGAGCGGGGCTCAACTGCTGCAGCCACCATTTTTCTTTCCGGTCAGAAAGCGGCCGTTCACAAGAATCCTGTCCCCCGACGGGGTGGTCTTTTTCGAACTTTAAAATCATTAGATTTTACAATCTGTTAAATGTGATATCGATACCGTGCGCACTATAAAGGGATCGTCTGCGGATGTCAATTCCACGCCCTTCGAATCGTCTCATCGTTATAGTCCTACAGGGCTGGACCGTTTTTAACCGGGACACCAGCCGGATTCCTGGCGGAAGATCAGTCATGTCTGAGTGCGGTGATGACGCCGTGGCAGCGGCAGGCTGTGCTCAGCAGGATCCTGCCGTGTATCTCTTCGATGCGCCTTTTTAGGGAGAATAATTGAGCGGGACGGTACCCGCCGATGCCGGGTCCGAGCTGGTGGCTTCGGATAACAAGGGATTCGAAAGGCACCAGGTGCAGAAGGCCGAGGATATCGAACATGTTCGGCTTGCGCGGTTCCGCCGTGACGGAACAAAGATCCGCCGGCTCTGAACAGTGTGGGGGGCACTTAAACGCGGCATGGCTGGTATAGACATTTCCGTCCGATCCATGCATGGGGTTCGGGATATGAGAATCGATCGCTTTCGGGAAATCAGATCGCCGCAGCCGGGGGCCTTGGCGCCGCAGGCACCATTCGGCGGCAAGATGGACCGGCAGCGCCGGGACGATCCAGTCCGGCCCCCGCTCGGGAGAGTGGAGGTGGCGGTCGGTGTAATCGATGCCGTCCGCGACCTCCAGGGTTCGATTGGGGCCCTTTGCCTGCTCGAGGTTCTCTTGGACCGGATCGACCAGTATCAGGCGGGTATGGGGGTGTTTTGCCGCCAGGTTCTTGACCGCATGCTGGCCGAACAGGCCGATGCCGATGATCCAGATCTCTTTCATGCTGCCTTAACGCCGTCGAGTTCTATCGTTGTTTCTTGTCTTTTTTCGCAGGCAACCGTTGCCGAAGTGGCTAAGGGCCTGGAAAAAATGTCGTTTCTTTGACCCATGGCTCATAGTACAGTTTTGCCCCCATTTTCAAGCCGGATGACCGTCGATTCCACGCGTTTTTCAGCGGGTGTCATCATGCAGGAAAAGCAGCCATTGCCCGCCGGCCCCGCCCTTTGGGCGATGTCTCGAACCGAAGGCGAAGGTTGGCCTCGGCAATTTCGCGGGTTCGATCGGTGCTGGCGCCGTCGACGACGATGACTTCATATCGACCGGCTTGACGGAACAGGTCTGACAGGGTTACCGGAAGCGCTTTTTCTTCATTGTAGGTGGGAATGATTGCGGAAGCCATATAATGATATAAAGAGCCGTCATGACTCCTTTTTGAGAAGTCCCGCAAATTTGACTCCGATGCCGTTGGCTGTCAGGCGGACGATTTGAGCCTTGATCATGGTCCCCTTATCAAACTTGGTACCTGGAACCACGATGTTGATGTTTTCCCCGCCGGAGAATTGACCTGTGGTGACGATAAAGAAACCGCCCTTGCTGACATCGGTAACCCTTCCCTCGTAGCATTGGTTCGCAGTGGTGAACAGCACTTTTCTGGATACGGACTTGCGGGGATGTTTGCGGTGGTCTTTTTTACCCCCGTTATCCGCAATGATGAGCTTTAAGTATTTGGGGAGGTCATAAAACTGTTCGCCGCTGTCCCCCGTATAGGCCCTGATGGGATCCAGGTGCTGGGCCCCGTAGCCGAATTTATAATCGGAACGATAGAGATCTTTGCACCACCTGATCTTGACACGATGGCATTCGTAGGTGGTGGAAGACGGGTAGTAGGGAGAATCGCATAGGCCCAAGTAAATGACGGCACCGGGGGTGATCAGGGCATCCGATTCGAAATAGAGACCGCCGTCACTATAATTGATGACCATTGCACTGTCCGCCGGCACCGAATCCAAGCTTTCGATGACCGCACTGGCGGAAAAATAGATGCGTCCATTATTTCGCCTGTCCTGATTGCTGACGATCCGGCGCAGATACTGTCGATTGGGCTCAAGCGTTTGGGGAGTACTCATGGCACCTCTTCCTGTCTATTCTGTTTCATGTCAATCGAAACACCGGAGGCAGATATGTTTCAGCCGGTTTTTTTCACCGGTCCTTTCAGACCGGTAACATGCCCTGCCAAGGCATCGAGGACCGTCGTCAGGGCAAAAGGCTTTTCGAATATTTGGTCGATTCCGTATTCACGCGCGGTACTGACCGGATCAATGTCTCCGTATCCGGCTATGATTACCTTCAATGAGCGGCGGCATTGCGCACCCAAACGATGGAAAAACTCGAGCCCGTCGATCCCCGGGAGGTCGATGTCGACGATGATGATATCAAAGGTGCCTTCGCCGAGCAGGTCAAATCCCTCTTCTGCCGATCCTGCCGCATCGACGATGCAGCCGATGTTCCCAAAAGCCCTGCTGAGGGCGTCTCGCAGGAAAATATCGGATTCGATGAGAAGAATGTTTAATTCAGCAAGAAGACGGTAATATTCGAGTTTTCTCATTTTGATATCCCCTCGTAGTGGTCTGGCATGAGGGGAAAGCAGGGAGTGTGCCAAGGTGAATGAGGTGTATATAATTATAAGTTATAACAAATGGTTGTCTCTTTATAGGCCGGTCTGTTTCGGTGCCAGACTGCGAAGTTGAGCGATATTCCCCATGCGGCATGGGGCAAATAGCGCAAGGTGGCCCGGACAATCTCCGTCCATGCGGGGTTATGGGGTCAATGCGTGATCCCCAAGACCCAGAGGACAGCGGAAGTCAATTTCGCGTCGTTGGGGTCAAACTTAATTAACGATGAGGGGCCATCATCAGCTAGCGAACTTGGCTGGCAGGAAAGGGCTAAAAGGCGGCCGGCAGGGATCGGATGAACGGCCGGGCACAGGTGCAGCAGGAATTGACATCGGCCGATTGACGCTATATGAAAATAGCGGTATCCGGTGCCATCGCCCTCCCCGATAAACCAAAGCCGTCAGGAAGATGGAGGTAAGACATGATCCTCAAGCAGGCGGATCTCTTTCAAGGTCTGAGTCATCATTTCATCAAGGACCTGATGTCCATTGCCAATAGGGTGTCCTATTCCGAAGGCGAAGTTGTTTTCCGCTCCGGTGATGCGGCCGAGCATTTCTACATCCTCATTCAAGGATGCATCAGGCTTCGCCTCGGACAAGGCGGCCGTGAAGTTTACACCGGCAGTACGTTGGGGGAAATATTCGGCTGGTCGAGCCTGATCGGACGCAAAGATTTCACCGCTTCGGCCGCGTGTTCGGCCCCGACGACACTGCTGAAAATCGACAGACGGCAGTTCGCGATCATTCTCGAGAGGGATCTTTCCAGCAGCCTGCTGTTTTTCAAGCAGTTGGCCAAAGTGCTCGGCAACCGGTTGATTCAACTCTACGGCCGTGAGACCGGCGATCCGATGGAGGCGTCGCTGTCGATGGGAGAGGCGGGCTTATGAAATCGAAGGAAATCGAAGACGTCTTGGGCCGCTGCGAGTTTTTCAAGGGGTTGAACAAGGACCACATTCGCAAGGTCGCCGGCATATGTGACTGGCACTCCTGTAAGGCAGGCGCCACGCTGTTTCAGCAGGGAGACTTCGGCGAGCATCTCTACATCGTCGCCGGCGGTCTCGTGCATCTGGAACGCTCGATGAAAATCGGAAACCGAAAGGGAAGCATCGTCATCGAAACTCTCGGTAAAGGTCGGGTTCTCGGATGTTGGTCAACGCTGCTCGGTGAGCCGCACATCGTGATGTCGACCGCCGTTTGTCAAAAACCGACCCGCGTTCTGGTCCTCCGCGGAGCGAGGCTGCGGGAGTTGATGACCGAAAATTCCGATCTGGGGTTCAATATAATAGAGAGACTTTGTTTTCTTCTCCGTGATCGGATACAGGCGGCTTACGGGGCCATGGACAAGATTTGACGGCCGCTACCCATCGTCGGTGACCGGGAATCACCGGCAGAAACCATCCCCTTTCGATGCGGATCGAAGGGAGTGGAATCGGAATTACGGCCGAACGGATCCGTTGCCGGCGGCTGTTTTTGGAACTCAAACGAGACACCGTGAAGGAACATTCGTGGATCCTGAGCTGAGAGCAGAAGAGGCCCGCATACTCCAAGACTTGAAATCCCAGCTGCCGGACCATAACAAAGGCCGGGGAGACCTGATCCCCATCCTGCAGATTATTCAGGGAAGAATGGCCTATCTGCCGCCGGAGGCCATTGTGATGGCCGCGGATCACTTAGGCATATCCCCCTCGGAAGTATACGGAGTGGCCACGTTCTACAACCAGTTCAGATTCAACCCGCCCGGAAGAAATCCGGTGAAGGTCTGTCTGGGAACGGCCTGCCATGTAAAGGGGGCCGACATCATTCTCGAAAACTTCGAAAGAAAGCTCGACATAAAGGAGGGGGAGACCACCCCGGATCGCGAGTTCAGCATCGAGCGGGTGGCCTGCGTCGGCTGCTGTGCATTGGCGCCGGTGGCATCCGTGGGTGATACGATCCACGGCCATATGGCACCCAGTAAAGTGGAAGGACTGATACTGCGCATCCACGTGGAGAAAGAGATGAAGTCCCGGGCGGATCGGTCGGGACATCCCAGTGAAAAATGAACCATCCAGGTGTTGCGGTGACTAGCGGATCGATCCACCCTCAGCATTTAAACGGACAGAAGTGGTGAAAACAGTATCCTTCCGGATCGCCATACGGCTTGCCGGTCGTTCGGATGCATTCCGACAACATCTGCTTTGACATGTTCGCGTAGTCCGGCCGCTTTTCTTCCTTGGCTTTGCACTCACCGCAGATAGGTTGGTGTGAGTACACGGAAAGAATTCGCAGATCTCTTTTGCTCATACTGCCATCACAGGACGAACACTTGTCTGCACAGCTCAAGTCTTTCTGCCACGTGTCTATCATTGCCATACCTCCGAATATCATCATGGTCGTCTGTCGAAAACCGGTATAATCGATTGCCTTTGTGGGGCAATTTAACACTTTTTTCGCCGTTGGCAACCATCCGAAACCAACCCGTTGATCGACCCGTTGGCGGAGCGGTTATCGACAGGATGTATCTTCAACTTAACTGACTGTTATTAAATAAAAAAATGCCATTTTAGCCCATTGGGGACAAGCCAAAAAAAAGATTGACAAGGTGCCCCTTTCTTGACTAAATAAGTGAACATTTAACTTGATGAAATGAGTCGAGAAAGAAGCCGATCAATTTAGTCAAGAAAGCAAGGCCATGTTTCGAGCGAAAAAAAGCGAGCAATATGCCTTGAGGGCGCTGCTGGAACTGGCCAAGCATGAAGGCGAAGGGCCTAAAAAGATTTCTGAAATCGCCGAGGCCCAGGCGATCCCCTTGCGCTTTCTGGAAGTGATCCTGGGCCAACTGAAAGGAAGTGGGTTTGTCGATTCGAAACGGGGCTACCACGGGGGGTATTACCTGCTGCAACCCCCGGAAAAAATCACTGTCGGCGATGTTCTCCGTTTTTTGCATGGCGATGAAGACCCCGTTCACAATATCAGCTGCATGTCAAAGAAGGAATGCCCGTTCGAGTGCGATTGTGCATTCGTTCCCATGTGGAAAAAAGTCAGCAGAGCCATCTTCGAGATTTATGATGAGACCACCTTTGCGGATTTGATCAAACATGAAAAAGGATCGAATTCGCTGTTGGCCTAGCATCTGAACCTCAATTCCAGAACCAGAGAAAGAAAACGGTCAAGGGATTCTAACATGAAGAATGGGAAAGCACTGTTCCGAGAAGGCGGTATGTTGGGAGCACTTGCACTTCTGGCGATCCTGATCCTGAGTTTCGGGGTCCAGCGAGTGCAGGGGGTGCAACAGGAAGCGAATCCGATGGAAGCCCTGCGGGCCGATGTGGTCATGATCGAGACGATGAAAACCTTCGGCAGCCTCGAAAGGCCCCCGGTGGTTTTCCTGCACGACAAACACACGGAGGCCCTGCTGCAACAGGAAAAAGACTGCAGTGCCTGCCATCCCGTCGATGAGAAAAGCCGGCGCTCTTATAAATTCAAACGGTTTGAGGACAGCGATGCCCAGACCGTTATGGATCTGTATCACGATGGATGTATGACCTGCCACACCGAAACAGCGGCCGCAGGCCTGAAGAGCGGGCCGGTGACATGTGGCGCTTGCCATAAGAAAAATCCGACGGTGGTTTCCGACCGGCAGCCTATGGGAATGGACAAATCCCTCCACTACCGGCACACGAAGACCCTCGAAAACAAGTGTGAAAAGTGCCACCATGTCTACAACGAGCAGAAGAAGGCTCTTGAATACGTCAAGGGACAGGAGGGAAGCTGCCGCTACTGCCATGGTGAGACCAAAGTGGACAACCGGATCGCCGCCCGGCAGGCCTTTCACGAGGCCTGCGTCGGGTGCCACAGACAGCGCATGGCCGGGAACCAGACCAGCGGGCCGAACGAGTGCAGCCGATGCCATGGACGCGAAGAGCAGAAATTAATTGAAGTGGTCAAAGATGTCCCCCGGATGGAAGCCAACCAACCCGACGTGGTCTTCGTCCGGAGGATGCCGGATAAAGAGCCGCAGTCGAACCCGGAAGGTGATGCCCTTATGAAGCAGGTGCCCTTCAACCACAAGGGCCATGAGATGTACAACGACTCCTGCCGGGTGTGCCACCATGCCGACCTGAAAGCCTGCGTCAGCTGCCATACCCTCAAAGGAGACGAAAAAGGCGGCCGGGTCCAGCTCGAGCAGTCGATGCACCAGGCCAACGCTTTTCAGAGCTGTATCGGCTGTCACAACAATCGGAAATCTCAACCGGATTGCGCCGGGTGTCACGTCGACATCCACCAGCGGCTCTCCGGCGACGAAAAGGCCGCCGACTGCCTGTCCTGCCACATGGGGACGGTGACGGGCGCCGAAGGGCCGGACAAGAAATCGAACGAGCAGGCCGTGAAGCTGCTGGAAGCCAGGTCGGCGCCCCGGGAGGCCTACCCGGTGGAAAAGATACCCGAGATGGTCGAAATCGGGGTCTTGACCAAGCAATTCCAGAAGGCGAAGATGCCCCATCGCAAGATTTTCCAAGCACTGGAAAAGAAGCTCGACGGCAACAAGTTGGCCGCAAACTTTCACGGCGAATCCGGAACCCTCTGTCAGGGGTGCCACCACAACAGCGTCATTGCCGAGAAGCCGCCCAAGTGCGGCAGTTGCCATGGACAGCCGTTTGTCGAAAGGCAACCGGTCCGACCGGGCTTGATGGCCGCCTATCACCAGCAGTGCATCGGGTGTCACACGCGCATGGGGATCGAGAAGCCGGCGGCCACGGACTGTGTCGGCTGCCATGAAAAGAAATAGATGCTGTTCGATAGGCGATCGAAATTTCACGGGAGGAACCGCTAACCAGGATAATCAAGCTGTAGGGGAAAGTTTATGTCGATTTCAAGAAGAAAGTTCCTCGGGTGGCTGGGTGCAGCCGGTCTCGGTACAACCCTGGGAAAACAAGCCAACGCGGCGTCCAATAAACAATTCTCCGGCTATCCCGACAGCAGCGGGGTTCTGTTCGACAATACGCGCTGCATCGGTTGCCGAAAGTGTGAAGAGGGCTGCAACAGAGTCAATGAATTGCCAGCGCCGGATAAAGCCTTTGACGACCTTTCCGTGCTGGAGAAACCGCGGCGGACACATGCCGGCACCTACACGGTGGTCAACCGTTACCAGGGCAGCCCTGCTGCGGGGGGACCGGTGTATCGCAAGATTCAATGCAATCACTGTCTCGAACCGGCCTGCGCCTCTGCCTGTTTCGTGCGGGCCTTCACTAAGACACCGACCGGTGCGGTGACATACGACGAATCGGTCTGCGTCGGCTGCCGCTACTGCATGATCGCGTGTCCGTTCGAGATTCCGAGCTACGAGTACGACAAAGCTCTGACGCCCAGCGTAACCAAGTGTACGCTCTGCCATCCGCTCATCGTCAAGGGACTTCTGCCCGGATGCGTGGAAATCTGCCCCACCGAGGCCCTGACGTTCGGCAGGCGCAAAGACCTGATCCGGCTGGCCTGGGAGCGGATTCAGCAGCACCCCGGCCGCTATGTGGATCATGTCTACGGTGAAACCGAAATGGGGGGGACGAACTGGCTTTACATCTCTGGCGCGCCGTTCCATGAGATCGGCATGCGTGAGGACCTGGGCGCCACACCCGCGCCGATGCTCACCAAAGGCGCCTTGAGCGCTGTGCCGATTGTCGTGGGTATGTGGCCGGTGCTGCTGACAGGGATCTATGCCATTTCGAAAAGGAAGGAAAAAATAGCAGAAGCAGAGAAAACCCAGGCCGTCTCTGCAGCGATAGATGCGACCAACGCCGAAGCCAAGGCCAAACTCGATGAAGCGTTGAAGCAGGCCCAGAAGGAAAAAGAAAAAGCGATCGAAATGAATGTCAAAAAGGCCCTTGAAGAGGCGGCCAAGGCTCAAAGTGAAGCGGCCGCCGAGCCTGAAAGCAAGGAGGAGTCCGATGGCTGAAAAATCTGCTTCGACGAGGAAATTTCAGTTCACACCATTCAGCGTTGTCTCCGGGATCATTCTGATCATCGGGCTGATCCTGACCGTGTTGCGATTCACCGGGGGGCTGGCGGCTGTCACCAACCTGTCCGATTACAATCCCTGGGGGATCTGGATCGGTTTCGACCTCCTGGTGGGTGTCGCTCTGGCCGCGGGGGGATACGTGACATCGGCCGCCGTCTATATCTTCGGTCTCAAAAAATACCATTCAGCCGTGCGGCCGGCCATCCTGACGGGGTTCCTCGGATATGCCCTGGTCGTACTGGCCCTGCACTACGACGTGGGGCGCCCATGGCGCCTGCCTTACCCGTTTATCGTGCAGCAGGGCACAACCTCCCTGCTCTTCGAAGTCGGCGCTTGTGTCGCTCTTTACCTGACTGTCCTGTTTATCGAATTTTCTCCGGCCGCCATGGAATGGCTCGGGTTGAGGCGGGCGCGCAACCTCGTGGTCAAATTGACGCTGCTGCTAACGATATTCGGAGTGGTGCTCTCGACCCTGCACCAGTCGTCCCTGGGGGCTCTGTTCCTCATCGCCCCCTCGAAGGTGCACCCGCTCTGGTATTCGGCGTACCTGCCGGTGTACTTTTTCGTTTCGAGCATTATCGCCGGCCTTTCGATGGTCATTTTCGAAAGCACCCTGTCCTACCGGTATTTCAAAGACAAAATGGATCCCGAACACTTGGCGGAGAAAGATACCGTTGCGCTCGGCTTCGGCAAAGCCGCGGCTTTGGTCCTGGCCGGCTATTTCATCATCAAGGTGATCGGGATCGCCGCGGACAACAACTGGCACCACCTGTCGACCGGCTACGGGGCGTGGTACCTGATCGAGCTCTTGGGCTTCGTGGCCCTGCCGTGCTTCCTCTACGCCGTAGGGGTGCGTGACAAAAACCTGACGCTGATCAAATGGACCTCCGCGTTGACGGTTTTCGGTATCGTCATCAACCGGTTCAACGTCAGCATGGTCGCTTTTAACTACCATCTGCCGTCCAGCGAGCGCTACTTTCCGTCCTGGATGGAGATCGGCATTTCGATATTTATCGTCACTATCGGTGTGGTCGTGTTCAGGTTCATCGTTACCCGAATGCCGATATTGAACGAACACGCCGGATACAAAGGCGCCCACTGACCGGAGAGCCGACAGGCGCTTTCAGGCGTAAAAAACAAGCGGCAAAACGCCCGCGCTGATCTTTGGGACAACCACTTGACGAGGATGATCCTATCATGGAATCGACCATCTACACACTGCACGAATTCATGTTACGTACGGAAAGCATAACCTATATCCTGATCGTGACGGCATTGATCGGCATCACCGGATTCTGGTTCTTTCTCACCGGACACGATGACGATTGACGGCAACGGTGCGCGCTTACTTCACCCTCTCGTATCGGCGCCCGGACCCGGAGCCGATGCAACTGCGCCAGACGAAAGACGGGTCCCGGCATCCGCTGAAACGCAGAACTTAATTCGACACTATGGAGTTTCCCATGTACGACTTTGTTACCGGCCCGTTGGCATGGATTGCATTTCTCACTTTTTTCTTCGGTCTGATCGCCCGCACTGTCTGGTATATAAAAGGCCTGAGCTGGCAGCTTGACCGCGTGGCCTACCAGTCGCACATGCGCTATGGTATCAAAGGGGCGGTGCGGTCCATCGGATTCTGGTTGTTTCCTTACGGATCTCGCAGCTGGCGCAACAATCCCGTGTTCACTTTCCTCGTCTTTCTATTCCATTTCGGATTGTTGGTCACGCCGGTTTTCCTGCTGGGGCACAATATCATGCTTAAAAGTAGCTGGGGATTCAGTTTTCCCACCCTATCGGAGACCACGGCGGACGTTTTGACCATCGCAGTGATCGTTTCGGCCCTTTTTCTCGTCCTGCGGCGGATCGCCTTGAGCGAAGTCAGGATTATTTCCACCACTTATGACTACCTGCTGATCGCCATCGCCGTGGCGCCGTTCGTGACCGGGCTGATGGCCCGCTATCAGGTCTCGAGCTACCCGTTCTGGCTGACTGTGCACATTCTGTGTGGCGAAATCTTTCTGATCGCCATTCCCCTGACCAAGCTCTCCCATTTCATACTGTTCTTCATGAGCCGGGCCCAACTGGGCATGGACTACGGCATCAAGCGCGGCGGTATGAAAGGCAAAGGTTTGGCCTGGTAAAAGAAACAACCCAAGACGACGTGGAGAACAGATATGCCCGAAGGTAAACTTTGCAACAAAAAAACCGTAGATACGGTTGAACAACTGCACGCACTGCTGGCAGACAAGAGCGGCAAAGAATATTACGAAGAAATGAACCACCTGGAAGTCGATGACCAGGCGCTCTGGGCCACCATTCAGAAGACGTTCAAGTCGCGTCTGAAGACCTGGCTCGACATCTGCTCCCATTGCGGGCTGTGCGCCGAATCCTGTTTTTACTTCCTGGCCAACGACCGCGATCCCACCCAGGTGCCGTCCTACAAGATTCAGCAGACGCTGGGCGAATTGATACGGCGCAGAGGCAAGGTCGACAATGCGTTCATGCAGATGTGCATGGACACGGCCTACTCAAAATGCACGTGTTGCACCCGCTGCGGTGTTTACTGCCCATTCGGTATCGACACCGGGGTGATGTTCAGCTACCTGCGCGGGCTGCTCTTCTCCCAAGGCTTCACGCCCTGGGAAATGAAAATCGGAACCGGTATGCACCGGATTTACCGGGCCCAGATGGATATCACTTCGGAAGACTGGGTGGAGACCTGTGAGTGGATGGCCGAGGAGTACGAGGAGGACTGGCCGGGGCTGACCATCCCGGTCGATGTGGAAAACGCCGATATCATTTACACCGTCAATGCCCGCGAACCGAAGCATTACCCGGAAGATCTGGCAGAGGCGGCCATCCTGTTTCATCTGGCCGGCGAAAACTGGACGGTCCCGAGCGAAGGCTGGGAAGAGACCAGTCTGGCGATGTTCGCCGGCGATTGGGCGGCCTGCAAGATGCAGGTCGAAAGCGTGTATGACGCCATGGATCGCTTGAAGCCTAAAAGGATGGTGGTCACCGAATGCGGCCATGCCTACCGGGCCACGGTCATCGAAGGCCCCTACTGGGCCGGCATAAAAACCGGCCAGACCCCGGTACCCAGCTTTCATTACGTGGAATGGGTCGCCGAGGCCCTGCGGACCGGCAAGCTGAAGATTGATCCGGCCAAAAAGATCAAGGAGCCGGTCACTTATCAGGATTCCTGCAACTACATCCGCAACGGCGGCTTGGGGGATGTGGCCCGTGAGATCATGGGTTACATTGCCGAAGACTTCCGTGAGATGACCCCTTGCCGGGAGCATAATTTCTGTTGTGGCGGCGGCGGCGGTTTGAACGGTATCGGCCGCTACCGGGCGCAGCGCAACGTCGGGCTCAAAGTCAAGCGGGATCAAATCCTGGCCACCGGTGCCAAGTTGGTGGTGACTCCCTGCCACAATTGCTGGGATGCGATTCGGGATTTGGAAGAAGTCTACAAGGTCGGCATCCGTTGGAGTTTTTTGAAACCCCTCCTGATCAATATGGTTGAAGTCCCGGAACACATGAAGGTGACCGAGTAGTCAAAGCCGGCGAAATTGAAGCGGCCCGAAGGTGCCGGGGAACCAAGGCCATGGACGGACCCTTTCTCCGGAAAGCGGCAAGGTCATGAACACGATCCAGCTGCAGCATGATGGGACGATGATCGATGAACGCCGCCGGGTTGTCGCGGAACCGCTGGCGTATCTGAACAACGGCGTCGAGCTGACGGACGCTTTCACCCTACGCAGTTTCTTCCGGGTCATTGCCCACCACGAGGTGTTGGCCAGAATAAACGCCTTTTTTCCGTTCTACCTGGAGCAGTGCCGTTCCTGCCCTGCCCAGGGCTGCAACGGCGCCGGTTTTGACTTTTTGGAGTTCAGCAAAACCATCGAGATGATTGGCTTTCCCGGGGAACCGCGTCTTGAAATCTACCATTCCCTGAACGGTGTCTGCGGCGGCGAGGTCAGTGGAATCACCTCCTCGCGGCTGGAAGGATTGCTTGACTTGCCGTTGAAACTGGGGAAGTTGAAACATGTGGTATTCGGAGACCGCATGGATGTCTTCGAGTTCGAAACCGTTTTCACCCTGTTCGAGTTCATTGACGGAATAGCATGGGAACTGAGCTTTCACGGAACCCCCGATGCCTGTGATTTAAGGAGATGAGCGATGTTTAAAAAACTATTGTTTGCCACGACTGCGTCACCGGTATGCGACAACGCCGCCAAGGTCGCTTTCGACCTCGAACTGAAGTGGGATGCCAAACTGTTTGTGTTTCATGTATTGGGGATTCCCACCCGGGGATTCAGCCAGTATGTGACCGATGTTCGAACCGGTGAAACCGATCAAGTCAACGGCGATTACATCGATTGGGTCAAAGAGGAAATGCGCAATACCTACGCGGATTTGCTCGCTGACAGTGAAAACAGCCAAATCGAAGCCGTCGTGGGGGCCCCTCACAGGGAAATACTCCGCAAGGCCCGCAAGGAAGATGTCGACATGATCGTCATGGGGGCGCACACCCGCGAAGAGGATGTGGGCGCCGCACGCTACAGATCGGTTGTCGGCAGCACGATGCAAAAGGTGGCCAAGGCCGCCCGGTGTCCGGTGGTCATCGTCAGCCGGCCGTGCTCCACCTGCTGGAAACTGTTTTCCAACATCGTCGTGGGGACCGACTTCTCTAAAGCCTCGGATTACGCTTTTTTGTGGGCCTACAAGCTCGCTAAGGAAGTTGGAGCCAAGCTGCACGTCTTTCACGCTCTGGATGTCAATTACGGGAGTGCCGGTCAGGTGCAGGTCCAGTCCGAGATCGAAAGGCTGCTCGTAGAGGCCCGCAAGCGGATCGAAGGCCGGCTGCTGGCGAAACTGAAGGGCTTCGACAATTATGGCGTGGAAATCTGGGAAGGGATACCGTACATAGAAATCCTCAAATACGCCAGACAGGTCAACGGAGATCTGATCGTCATGGCTCACCATACGCGAGAGATTGATCCGGAAGAGGCGCTCTTGGGAAGTACCGTCGAGCAAGTGGTACTGCGGGCCTCGTGCCCGGTGGCCAGCGTCAATCACCCGGACAAGGTCACCGACGTGATGGAGTAAACCCAGGGCATTGCTGCCCGGACGGCCTTTCGGGACAGAAAGGGCGAGGACTCGGTGACCCGCCGCCGTTTGGCGGCCGAGCGCTGAAAGAAGAGGGATCCCCGTCCGGATGTCGATGGAGTCTCACGATGGATAAGAAAAAGGTTCTTGTCGTCGATGATGAAATGGACATGCGGATATATATCTCCACTGTGCTCAAGACCGGTGGTTACGAACCCGTCGTCACCCGTGAAGGCCGCGAGGGGTTTCGCAAGGCCCGGGAGGTTCGACCTGATTTAATCATTCTGGATGTCATGATGCCGGGTGAGGGTGGGGCTGAAATGTACCGGCAGTTGAAAACAGACCCTGACCTTGCTGCCATTCCGGTGATCATGCTTTCAGCGGTGAAGAGAGCTTCCTTTTTTCACTACCTCAACATGCTCAACGCCCAATTGGGCGTTGGGGTAATCCCCCCGGCCGTATACCTTGAAAAACCGTTCGAACCGGAAGAACTGCTGGCCGCCGTAAAGGGAAACGTTTGAGCCCTGCGGCGTGATTGCCGTGTGAGCGCCCGGATGCGGAGGTGCGGCCGAAGAAGATCGGATGTCGGCTCCATGCCGGTTTAACATCGCGCCCGACGGCGCCCGTATCCCATTTTAGCATTTGGTGGGCACCCCGACACAGAATCACCATGAATAAAAAGATCCTGCTTGTCGACGACGAAGAAGGCATCCGCAAAGTCCTGGGAATTTCCCTGGCTGACAGCGGATATGACGTTCTCACGGCCGAAAATGGCGAACAGGCCCTGAAGATATTCGGCCGGGACGCCCCCCCGATCGTTCTGACCGATATCAAGATGCCGGGCATCGACGGCATTACCCTTCTGAAAAACATCAAATCCCAGAATCCCGACACCGAGGTCATCATGATCACCGGGCACGGCGACATGGATCTGGCCATCAAGAGCTTGCAGCACGACGCCACCGATTTCGTAACCAAGCCGATCAATGACGATGTGCTCGACATCGCGCTTAAACGGGCCAACGAGAGAATCGGCATGCGGGAGAAACTGCGGGAATATACCGAGAACCTGGAAACCCTCGTGAAGGTACAATCGGCCAAGCTGGTGCAGGCGGAACGCCAGGCCGCCGTCGGGCAGACCGTGGAGGGACTGTACGCCGCGATTCGCGGCATCGCCGGCGACCTTGAGGGCGGTATCCGCTACTTCAATGACATGCCGTGCTTCGTCTCGATCCACAACCGGGACCTCAAAATCGTGGAAATCAACCAGCTTTATCGGGAGCACTTGGGCGACAAAGTCGGCTGCGATTCCTGGGACAGCCTCGTCTCCGGTTCGTCCGGGCCGACGGGATGCCCGGTGGCCGCAACTTTCGCCAGCGGCAGCGGGCAGCGGGCCAAAGAAAAGGTCCGCTTCCAGGACGGCAGTGAAATGCCGGTGATCATCCACACAGCCCCGATCCGCGACGGCCAGGGGGACCTCGAACTGGTCCTTGAAATTGCGGCCGACATTTCCGAGGTCAACCGCCTCCAGGAGGAATTGCGCGCCACCCAGCAGCGTTACCAGATGCTGTTCGACGAGGTGCCGTGCTACATATCGGTTCAGGACCGGCAGTACCGATTGACGGCAGCCAATCGCCGCTTCAAGGAGGACTTCGGCGACAAGACCGGCTCTCACTGCTTCGCCACCTACAAGCATCGTTCCGAACCCTGTCCCAACTGCCCGGTGGCCAAGACCTTCGTCGACGGCCAGTCCCACCAGGCCGAGATGGTCGTCACCTCCGAATCCGGCCATCAATACAACGTGCTGATCTGGACCGCACCGATCCGCGATGCCGCTGGAGAGATCGTTCAGGTGATGGAGATGTCGACCAATATCACCCAGATCCGTCAACTGCAGGACCGCCTTACCTCCCTGGGGTTCCTGATCAGCTCCATATCCCACGGCATCAAGGGGCTTTTGACCGGGCTGGACGGCGGCCTTTACATGATCAACAGCGGCAATGCCAGAGGGGAGCAGGATAAGGTCGACAAGGGCTGGGGCATCGTTCAGCTGATGGTCGATCGCATCCGCAACATGGTTCTAAATATCCTCTATTATGCCAAAGAAAGAGACCTGCAGTGGGAAGTGGCCGATGTACAGGGCTTTGCCGAGGATGTGTGTCTGACGGTCGAACACAAGATCCTGCACCACCGGATCGAGTTTTCAAAGGACATTTCCCCGAAGTCAGGTGAGTGCGAACTCGACGTCGGCGTGGTGCGCACGGCCCTGATCAACATTTTCGACAACGCGGTGGAAGCCGTTTTGGCGGATGGATCCGCAGCCGCACCGCGCATCGAGTTCCGGGTCGCGCCGGAGGGCTCCGGGCACATCGCATTTGAGATCAGCGACAATGGACTCGGCATGGACGAACATACCATCGACAATATGTTTACCCTGTTTTTCTCCTCAAAAGGGCATGAAGGCACCGGGCTGGGTCTTTACATTGCCAACCTAATCGTTCAGCAGCACGGCGGGGATATTCATATCGATTCGGCTCCGGGTAAGGGGGCTCGATTCAAAGTGGTCCTCCCGCGGAAACCCTCCGGTTCCGGAAAGAAAGCTGTGCAGGATAACCTGTAGTGACCGGCTGTTGGTCTGAAACCTCGGCTAATATGTGGGGGGAGGCGGTTCGGATGGCTGATCGACCGTTCCCCCGGCTTTACCGGAGGTAATTGAATCATTTAACGGAACCTCAACGATCGTTTGCCAAATACGACCCCGGACGGCGGCGGACCTTGTCGACCCGTCGCCGCCGCATCGGGTTGAATCCACCCGAAGACAGTCATCCGGAACCTTCAGGGAAACGGGCAGGAGAGCATGTTCAAGTTTATCCGCAATCTCCGTCACAGTTTGGTGACCAACCTGATCGTCACCGTTGGGTTGACGTTGTTGGTCAGTATCGCCACCTGGGCGTATTTCAGCGTTGCCTACCAGAAAGAACGGTTGAAGGGGGAGGTGACGATCGGCTCGGACAGACTGAGCAACACCATCAAGCTTGGCACCCATTACGCCATGATGCTCAACTCCCGTGACGACATCAATCAGATCATCAACAACATCGCCCGCCAGAAAGAGATCAAGAATATCCGAATCTACAACAAGGACGGCCAGATCAAATTTTCAAACCATGTCGAAGAGGTCGACCTGCGGACGAATATCAAGGCCGAAGCCTGCGATATCTGCCACCGCGCCGATCCGCCCCTGATCAGTCTCGACCTGAAGCAGCGGACGCGAATCTTTACGTCGCCGGATGGTTTGCGCAGGATCGGCATCATCAGCCCGATATACAACGAGGATGGTTGTTCGACTTCCGAGTGCCACTTCCACCCGAAGGACAAGAAGATACTCGGTGCCCTGGACGTGGTCGTGTCCCTGGAGGACGTGGATCGTGAAATCGTTTTTTTCGAAAAGGGTCTGTTTGGGCTGGCACTGACCATGTTTCTGGTGACCTCGGCCATCATATTCGTCTTCGTGTTCCGGTTCGTCAAGCAGCCGATCAATCGCCTGATGGAAGGGACCCGCCGGATCTACCAGGGGGACTACAGCAGCAAAATCGACATCCCCACCAATAACGAAGTCGGGCAGCTGGCCCGGGTGATCAACCAGATGAGCCAGGAAATCGGGCAGAAGCAGTCGGAGCTCAACCGCCAGCGCGATGAGTACCAGACGCTTTTTGAAATGGTGCCCTGCTTCATCACGGTCCAGGACCGGGACTACAAACTGCAGCGCTACAATCGCAAGTTTGCCGAGAGTTTCGATCCCCACGAGGGCGATTTTTGCTACCAGGTTTACAAAGGCCGGGAAGAAAAGTGTGTGATCTGTCCGGTGGAACGGACGTTCGAGGACGGGTTCTCCCACACGAGTGAGGAGACCGGGGTCGGCAAGGACGGTCAGACGACGCACTGGCTGGTGCAGACCTCCCCGATTAGAAACGCCAAAGGCGATATTGTCGCCGCCATGGAAATGAACCTGGACATCACCGCCCGCAAACAGCTGGAAGAAAAACTGGAAAAATCCGAGAAAAAATACCACGCTATCTTCAACAACATTCCCAACCCGGTCTTCGTTCTCGACAAGGACACCTTCGAGGTTCTCGACTGCAACGACAGCATTGAAACCGTTTACGGCTGCAGCAAGGAGCAAATGACCACGCGTTCCTTCCTGGAGCTGTTCACCGAGGAGGACCGCGAACGCATCGCGGTCAATCTCAGGACGGCGTCGATCATCAACCAGGTCAAGCAGCGCACCAACGACGGCAAGACGCTGTTTGCCAACATTCGGATTTCACCCTCCGAATACCCGGGTAAAAAAGTGCTCTTGGTTACCACCAGCGATATCACCAAGCGCCTGGAGGCCGAACAGCAGCTGATCCAGGCAAGTAAAATGGCCACTCTCGGCGAAATGGCCACCGGAGTGGCCCACGAATTGAACCAGCCGCTTTCGGTCATCAAGACGGCCAGCAACTTCTTCATCAGAAAGGTGAGGAAAAAAGAGCCGATAAAGGAAGAGATCCTCTCCACCATGGCCGAAGAAATCGACAGCCATGTGGATCGGGCCAGCAAGATCATCAACCACCTGCGTCAGTTCGGGCGCAAGTCCGATCTGGGTCAAGAGAGCGTACAGATCAACCAGATCATCATGAAGGCCTTCGATATTTTCAGCCAGCAGCTGAAGGTGCGGGGAATCGATACCATCTGGGAGCTTCAGGACGACCTGCCCGATATCATGGCCGACGCAGACCGTCTCGAACAGGTGTTCATCAACCTGTTGATCAACGCTCGCGACGCGATTATGGACCGGTCGGAGAAGGAAGGGCGGCCGGACTTGGATAAAAAAATTTTCTTGCGCACCCGATCCGAACGCAATAAGGTCGTCATCGAGGTCTGTGATACCGGCATCGGCATTGCGCCGGCCATTGCGGACAAGATTTTCGAGCCCTTTTTCACCACCAAGGAGGTCGGCAAGGGGACCGGTTTGGGGCTTTCGATCAGTTACGGAATCATCCAGGATTTCGGCGGGAGCATTCGCGTGGCCGACAACGATCCCCAAGGGGTCTGCTTCGTGATGACCTTTCCGATAAGGGGCACCTGGACCGAGGCGGCAGGGACGCAGCCATGACGGAGACGATTCTACTGGTCGATGATGAGGAGGGCATCCGCAAGGTCTTGGGGCTGGCTCTGGCCGACCGAGGCTTCACGGTCCACACCGCCGGCTGCGGGGAAGACGCACTGCGAAAATTCGACGAGGTCAGTCCGGCGATTGTCCTGACGGACATAAAGATGCCCGACATGGACGGCATCACCCTACTGCAAAAAATCAAACAGAAAAACGCCGACACCGAAGTCATCCTCTTCACCGGCCAGGGGGACATGGACCTGGCCATCCTGAGTCTCAAGCACGATGCCACCGATTTCGTCACCAAGCCCATCGACGACGAGATCCTGCAGATTGCGCTCCGGCGTGCCCGGGAGCGGATTTCGATGCGCAACCAGATCAGGGAGTACACCGAGCATCTGGAGCGGCTGGTCGAGGAGAAGGCCCGCAAACTGATCGAAGCGGAGCGGATGGCGGCCATCGGCCAGACCGTCGCCGGTTTGTCTCACACCATCAAGAACATTGCCGGCGGTTTGAGGGGCGGGATATTCGTTCTCGGCCAGGGCATCGAGCGCGACGACAAGACGTATCTCCTGGAGGGCTGGGAGATGATCAAGGGCAATGTGGACAAGATCCGCAGCCTCTCCCTCGACCTGCTCAACTACGGCAAGTATGCCGAGGTCAACCTCAAACAGTGCGACCCCAACCTGCCGGTCAGAGAGGCCGTGGCAGCCATGGGATCACGGGCGGCCGAGGGCGGCATCGAACTGACGTTCGAACTGGGCTCGCTGGCGCCCTTCCGTTTCGATCCCGAGGCGATCCAGCGGTGTGTGTTGAACCTTCTGGCCAATGCCATCGACGCCTGTGAAGATGCCGGCCCCTCCAGCCGGAAACACAAGGTGCGCATACAGACCTTAGCGCTGGCGGGATGGGGTGCGGAATACCGGGTATCAGATACCGGCAGCGGCATGGACCCCGCCGTGACGGCGAAGATTTTCCAGGGTTTCTTCAGCACAAAGGGGACCCGCGGGACGGGCATCGGCCTGATGATGACCAAAAAAATCATCGAGCGGCACCGCGGCGAAATCGAGGTCCAATCCGCAAAGGGAGCCGGTTCCACCTTCATCTTCCGGCTGCCGGTCGACACGGGGCCGTCGCAGGGCCCTTTGCTTACCTAAGGCTCCGGCTGAATCCGCCGCCGCGGGAGGAGGAACCGCAGCGGTTCGACCCTGCCGGGGACATGCCGCCTGCCCAATAAATACGACATCGGGCGTTGGGGTTGTTCTTCGGCAATATGCCGGTCGGGATACGGGTCCTGCCTGCTCGGACGCCGGTAAAGGGTCAACCACCTCGCGTACCCTCCGGTCCGGCACGGAGAGAATCGAAGGGCTATGACAGCTTCGCCAAACTTTGAGTCCATTCAGGCGGAGGCCCGGAACAGACAGGCCGCCTTCGCCGAACACCCGGGGCCGAAAATTCATATCGGCCTGGCCACCTGCGGCATCGCGGCCGGCGCTCTGGAAACCAGGGCCGCCTTCGAACAGGCCCTGGCGGCCAGGGGCATTCAGGGCCGCATTCACACCGTCGGATGCGCCGGGCACTGTTATGCGGAACCGGTGGTCGTTATCGACCACCCGGATTCCGGATTTCCGCCGATATTCTACCCCGAGGTCAATCCCGGCAAGGCCACCATGCTGACCAAACTGTTTCTGGAAGGTGGCGACCCCCGTCTGGAACACATCCTGGGCGCCACCGCCGAGAACGAATTGATACCGTCGGTGATGGAGTATCCGCGGTTCAACCAGGAAAAGCGTTTGGTCATGGACCGCTGCGGGCGCATCGATCCCGAAGACATCTACGAATATATTGCCGACGGCGGCTACGCGGCCCTGGTATCGGCATTGGACCGGTCGCCCGCTGAGGTTGTCGCTGAAATCCAGCGCTCCGGTCTCAGGGGCCGGGGCGGGGCCGGGTTTCCCACCGGCATGAAGTGGGAGGCGGCTGCCGAAGCCGGCGGTTCCGGCAAGATTGTCATCTGCAACGCGGACGAAGGCGACCCCGGCGCCTATATGGACCGTACGATCCTGGAGAGCAATCCCCACCAGGTGCTGGAGGGACTGATCATCTGCGCCTATGCGGTGGGAGCCGCCCGGAGCATCGTTTACATTCGGGCCGAGTATCCCCTGGCCGTCCGGATTCTTGGCAAGGCCATCCGACAGGCCGAAGAACTGGGCTTTGTCGGCCGCGGCATACTCAACCGCTCCTTCGACCTGGATATTCAGGTGTTCGAGGGCTCGGGGGCTTTTGTGTGCGGCGAGGAAACCGCGCTGATCCAATCGGTTGAAGGGCATCGCGGAATGCCGCGGCATCGCCCGCCGTATCCGGTCCAATCGGGTCTGGAAGGGAAGCCCACGGTGATCAACAACGTCAAAACCCTGGCCTGCGTTCCCCCGATCATTCAAAACGGGGCCGACTGGTTTAAAGAGATCGGCACTCCGGGGAGCCCTGGAACGGCCATTTTTTCGATCGTGGGCAACGTGACCCATCCCGGATTGGTCGAGGTCCCCATGGGCGTCACCTTGCGGACGCTGATTTTCGATATCTGCGGCGGCATACCGAACCAGAAGAGGTTCAAAGCGGTTCAGATCGGCGGGCCGTCGGGGGGCTGCCTGCCGGAAAGTGTCCTCGACACGCCGATCGATTTCGATTCCCTGAACGCGGTCGGCGCTATGATGGGTTCAGGTGGAATGGTCGTCATGGACGAGGATGCCTGCTTGGTCGACGTGTCCCGCTACTTCCTCGATTTCACCCGCAATGAATCCTGCGGCAAGTGCACCTTCTGTCGGATCGGAACCCATCACCTGCTGGAGATTCTGGAGCGGTTGACGCAGGGCAAGGGGCGCGCAACGGACCTTACGATGCTGCAGCGGTTGGCCGAGGACGTCCGGGCCGGCTCCCTGTGCGGACTGGGTCAAACTGCCCCCAACCCGGTCCTGACCTCATTGAAGTACTTTAGCGACGACTATCGGGCTCATTTGGAGGAAAAACGGTGTCCCGGCATGGTCTGTCGACCGCTGATCGCTTTTTACATCGACCTCGACCGCTGTGCCAGGGGATGCGATGTCTGCGAAGGCTGCTGCCCGGTCGATGCGGTCTTTACCACTCGGAACCGTAAAAAAGGGATCGATCAGGCCTTGTGCGTCAAATGCGGTGAATGCATGGTCGTCTGCCCGCCCGAATACCGTGCCGTGTTGAAGGTCTCCCCACCGGGACTGGCCCCGGTCATCGAGCGCACGGCGGGGCCACCGAACAAAGAAGAGGCCTGACGGTCGAATGGAGCTGACATGGTGACGATAGTGGTGGACGGCAAGCGGATCCCAGCGCGGGAAGGAATGCCGGTTCTGAAAGCCTGCCTGGATAACGGGTGCTACGTCCCCAACCTGTGTTACCTGGAGGGGAGCGACCGGTCCGTGGCCTGCTGCCGCCTCTGTTTCGTCCAAATTGATGGCAACGATCAACCGGCGGCTTCTTGCTGCGTGCCGGTTCGCGGAGGGATGACCGTCCGGACAGATACCCCCCGCGTCCGGCGACTTCAAAAAACGGCCCTCAAACTGCTTCTGTCGGTCCACGATGTCGATTGTAAAAACTGCCCCGCCAACCGCAAGTGCGCCCTGCAGGATATCGCCCGTTTTTTGAAGGTCGGATTATCGCCCAGACCTTTTCCCCGCCGACTGAAGGAACCCGCCGTCGACACGGCTCATTCCTGCCTTGATTATTACCCCAACCGGTGTGTCCTGTGCGGCCGGTGCGTCGAGGTCTGCCGGGGGGACGGCGATCGGCCGGAACTGACGTTCACCGGGCGGGGATTTGGGACAAGGGTCGGTTTTTTCGGGCATCCCGGCGGAAGCCCTCCGGATGGCCGCCGGTGCGGCGACTGTATCGCGGTTTGCCCGGTTAGTGCGCTTACACCTAAAAACATGGACTGATAGGGCGCGTGGCAGTGCGGCGTTCCTTTATCCTCGGCCGGACTCTTGCTTTAAGCTGTCGTCGTGGGCAGGGCAGATGTTGGGTAAGCAATATCGCGCACGCCCTTTCTAAAAACATATCCCGTATAATTCCTTCGTTCCGCAATCCGCGTTCCCAATCCCGTAAGCTGTGGCGGGCTCTCCGCCGGAGCACCGACTTGTCCGCAACCGGACGATAGGGAGAAAACGGCTAAATTCGTCCACCAAAAGATTGCTGACGCCTTTGAAGCATCCCACCTAATTGGAATCCCAGTATGTTAAAATTATATGCAAATAAAGCCAGTTAAATGATAAAATTCAAGTAAAACATAAAGTGTTTTGCAGGGGCGGTGGCGTCGTGCGGAGGAAGACCGGTTTTCTACTCGGCCATTGCCATCAGGTGCTTCCAGCGGCGGTTGACCGTCGATTGAACGGCACTGATCATTTCCGCGGTCATCTGATCGAACCGGCCCTGGGCTTTGAAGTATTCTTCGACCGGCAGGGCTTTTTCGGGGACGACGTTGACGCTGTACCGGCCGTTTTCGACCTCGTATATCGGAAATATATGGGTCTGGGTGGCCTTGCGGGTGATCCGGACGGTCTGGCTGGGGTCGATCCGCCAACCGGGCGGACAGGGCGATAGAAGGTGGATGAATCGGGTTCCCCTCAGGGAACGGGCTTTTTGGAACTTACCTGCCAGGTCATCAGGATAAGCGATCGATGCCGTTGCCAGGTAGGGGATCTGGTGCGCCAGAAGGATCTGCTGGATGTCCTTCTTGGATTCGGCCTTGAGGGCCCCGCTCGGGGTCGTGGTCGTCCAGGCGCCGGGAGGCGTGGCGCTGGAACGCTGGATGCCGGTGTTCATATACGCCTCGTTGTCGTAGCAGACGTAAAGGATGTCCTCGTTGCGCTCAGCCGCGCCGGAAAGAGCCTGCAGCCCGATGTCGAAGGTGCCGCCGTCACCGGCCCAGGCCATGACAAGAACATCGTCCTCGCCCCTGACATCCAGGGCGGCCCGAACGCCGGAGGCGGCCACGGCCGCAGTGGCAAAGGGGACGTGGAGCAGCGGCACCTGCAGGGCCGTGTGCGGCCAGGCGCCGGCGATAATGCTCCAGCAGCAGGCCGGCATGACCACCACGGTGCGGTTTCCCAGCGCCGATAGCGCCAGCTTCATGGCCACCGGTCCGCCGCAGCCCTGACAGGAGAGCACCCCGGGCTGGAGCAGGCCCTCATCGGTCAAAAGGTGTCGCGAGAGGCCGTAATTTTTCTGCATGATGCCGCCTTATTGTTTCAGACCCCAGAAAAGGGGGGCCGGGTCGGAACGGTCGGTTTTTAAAAAGTGATCGATGATGCCGCACACGTCTTCCGGGGTGACGTCGCGCCCTCCCAGGCCGGCGACGGCGGAATGGACGGCCGGGGCATCTTCTATTCCGTAAAGGGCGCTCCTGATTTCACTGGCGAAGACGCCGCCGAGACCGGCCGTGAGGTTGCGGTCGATGACCACCACCCGGCAGGCACGGCGCAACTCGCGGCGCCAGCGGTCCACCGGCAAGGGTCTGAAGATCCGCAATTTGAGCAGGCCGACCGGCACACCGGCTGCCCGCAGCCGATCGACGGCCAGGCGTGAGACGGATGTGATGGTTCCGGCGCAGATCACGATCATCTCGGCACCTTCGGTCCGGTAGGCTTCGACGGCATCGTAAGTGCGTCCGAAGGCCGCCTGGAATTCGCGGCAAATCCGCTCGTACGCGCCGAGCGCCTGCAGGGATGCGTCGTGCATGGCGTAGCGCTCTTCGTAGTAGTATTCCGGACCGATCATGCCGCCGAACATGCACGGAGCGTTGACGTCGAGGGCGACCGGCGGAGTGTAGGGCGGCAAAAAGGCGTCCACTTCGCGGGGCTGCGGCACATCGACGATTTCAGACGTGTGGCTGAGGAAGAACGCATCGTAGGACAGCATGACCGGCAAGGAGACGCTCTCGGCCAGGCGGAAGGCCATGATGGTGTTATCGAGCACTTCCTGGTTCGATTCGGCATAAATCTGAATCCATCCCGTGTCCCGCTGGGACAGCGAATCGGTCTGATCGGCCCAGATGTTCCAGCCCGGTCCGACGGCACGGTTGACGTTGGCCAGGACGATCGGCAATCGCGCCCCGGCGGCCCAATGCAGCACCTCGTGCATCAGCAGCAAACCGTGGCTGCTGGTGGCCGTGAACGTGCGGACACCGGCCGAGGACGCTCCGACAACCGCCGCCATGGCCGAGTGCTCGCTTTCGACTTTGATGAACTTGGCGTCCAGCTGCCCTCCGGCGCACTGGTCGGAGAGTTCCTCGACGATCGTGGTTTGCGGTGTGATCGGATAGGCCGAGATCACTTTGACCCGGCTGAGCTTCACGCCCTGCGACACCGCATGATTGCCCTTGATGACCTGCAGCACCTAAACCTCCTCGCTGTCCGGATATGGCGTTTCCTCCACCATGGTGATGGCATGGCGCGGGCATTCCGTGAAGCAGATTCCGCAGCCCTTGCAGTAGTCGTAATCCACATCGTAACCGAACGCGTTCGACCCGCGCTTGAGAACGGACATGTCGGGACAGAATATCAGGCAGTTGTCGCACTCGGTGCAGCGGCCGCAGTGCATGCAGCGATCGGCTTCCTGCATGGCCCGGGCGGGATCGTATCCGATGTCGACCGGTGCAAAGGAGCGGATCCGCTCATCCGGCGGCGCTTGGCCGGCCGCCACCCGCGCGGCCTTCCCGAAATAGTCGTAGACGATCCGGGAGCTGTCCACCACCTTTGCGGCGCCGGCGGAAGTCGGGACCGCCTTTCCCCGGTCGATATAGCGCGCGAAGCTGACCGCCGGTCCGTCGCCGATGGAAAGCTTTTCCAGAACGCCGAGGCTGTTGACTCCCCGGCGGTGGCAGTCCATGGCGATGGCCGCCCGTTTGCCGGCGGCTACGGCGTGCACGACGCTAAAAGGGCGCGCGGTGATATCCCCCCCGGCATAGATGCGGGCGCCGCCGGGGACTTCTGCCTCCACCCGCAGCCCCGCGTCGGTCGGTATCATATCGGCGCCCGCCTCGGCACAGTCGCCAAGGTATGCCAGATCGGGCGCCTCGCCGATGGCCGTTAGGATGCTGTCGGGCCGAAGGGCAAAGGTTCGGCCTGGCAGGCGCTGCGGCCGCCGGCGGCCGTCGGTATCCGGATCCCCGAGGGTCATGCCGCTGCAGTTTAGGGTATCAATCGAGCCGTCCCCTGCGACCGCGATCCGGTCCGGTGCACTCAGGTACCGGAACCGTACGCCTTCCTTCGCGGCCTCCTCTACCTCTGCGGGGTGGGCGGGCATTTCGGCTTTCGAACGCCGGTAGACGACGGTCACGTCGGCCCCCAGGCGACGGGCGGTGCGGGCCGCGTCGATGGCGGTATTGCCCCCGCCGATCACGACAACCTGCCGGCCGACATCCACCGCCTCATCCGTGGCCACCCGGCTGAGCATCTCCAAGGCACTCATGACCCGCGGGCTCTGCCGCTCGCCGTCGATCCGCAGCCGAAGCGGCACATGGCGGCCGGTGGCCAGAAACACGTAGTCGTGGGAAGCGGCCAGTTCGGCGATGGGAAGGTCCTGCCCCACCGTGGTCCCGGGCTGCAGGTCGACCCCCATGTTTTTCAGGCCGTCGAATGCGGCCGCCACGGTGTCGCGGGGGAGCCGGTAGGCTGGTATGCCCAGCCGCAGGATACCGCCCAGGACCGGCCGGGCCTCGATCAGGGTGACCGCGAAGCCGAGCCGCCGGCCGAAATAGGCCGCCGCCATTCCGGCCGGGCCCGATCCGACCACCGCCAACCGTTTCCCGTTTTCCGGTAGAGTCCCCGGGGGCTCGGCGGCTCTCTGCGGGCGGCTGTCGGCGACGAATCGCTCCAGGTCCCGTATGCCGATGCCGTCATCGAAGGCGGATCGGTTGCAGGACTTTTCGCAGTACTTGAAGCACACCCGGCCCAGGATGGCCGGAAAGGGCTGCTCGCGCCGCATGAGCCGGTAGGCCTGGTCCAGGTCCCCGGCTTTGAGGAGCCGGATCCAGCCTTCAATATCGTTTCCCGCCGGGCAGGCGTTCTGGCAGGCCGGCACTTTGTCTTCATAGATCGGTTTGATATACCGCCAGCGTCCGGTGAGGTTGTGGCGCATGCTCCCTTGGGAGGCGTTCAGCGGGGGAAAGTCCCGCCATGACTTCAGCACGAACGCTGCGGCTCGGCGGCTCTTCTTCGGTTCGGTCATAGAGGCGTTTTCCAATGCGTGATCGGTTGCGTGCGGCGCATCATCCGCATACCTGGTCATAGGCCTGCCGGGCGGCCCTGCGGTTGCCCTGTTTCTTGATCGGGACGTGCTCCTCGATGGCTGCCTCGACCGCATCGATTCCGACCAGTCCGCTGGCCCTGGAAAAGGCCCCTAAAATGGCCGTGTTGACGATCGGGTTGGCTGAAGATCCCAGCCGGTTCGTCACGGCGATGGACGCGGCATCCACGACGAAGACCTGAAACTCCGGGCCGATGCGGTCGCGGTAGCGGTGTGGGGCCTGCTTGCCGTTGATGACCAGCGTGCCTTTTTTTTTAAGACCCTGGTCGACGATACCGATGCGGAGCAGAGATTCGTCCAACACGATGACATGATCCGGGGTGTAGATCTGGTTGCGGTGGTAGATCGGCCGGTCGGCAACCCGGCAGAAGGCCGCCACCGGCGCCCCCCGGCGTTCGACCCCGAAGGCCGGGAAGGCCTGAACGAACTTGTCTTCGAGGAAAAAAGCGTGGGCCAGGACTTCGGAGCCGATGACGGCGCCCTGTCCGCCGCGGCCATGAAACCGGATTTCGTGCATGACAACGCTCCCCTGGCTGGCCGACGATGCGGTCGGCTGATGATCGTCGGATTCGAATGATCCCTGCAGTATCCATGTGTACCTGAAACGGTCGTTCATGACAATTGAAAATCGACCTGCGGCCGGGGAGATCAGGGTCGTTGGAGGGCTGCGATCCGTTCCAGCATGGCCGGCATTTCCTCCAGGATCAACGAGAAGTGGCCGTGGGTCGGGTAAAAGGCGGCCTGGCAGCCGGGTATGGCGGCGGCCAGGCGGCGCCCCATGGCCGCCGGTACGATGCGGTCCTTTTCTCCGTGCCACAGGACCACCGGAACGCGTATGGCATCGAGCGCGAATCCCCATCCGGCACCGTAGATCTTCAGATCGGCGGCGGCGCCCCGGAAACCGGAACGCATCGCCTCCCTGAATGTGGCGGCCATCAGGTGGCGCACATCCCGGCGGTGAAAGACCCGGCGGTCCGCCTGCGCAACCCTGGCAATGATCATCGCCACGGCCAGGGCCGGCCTCCGCCGGAGCAGGATTGCGACCGGAGCCAGAACCATGGGGATCAGCGAGGGCGCCTTGACCGCCATCAGCAGCCCCAGGCGGTTGAGGGCGGTCATTCCTTGCAGGTCTCGGGCGGCCGCGACCGGTGACAGCCCGCAGGCCATGCCCAATGCTGCCACCCGGGTGGGCAGGCGGAACGCGCAGGCCGCGGCATACGGTCCGCCGCCGGATACTCCGAGCACGCTGAAGCACCCGACATGCAGGTGATCGGCCAGTTGGGTCACATCCTCGGCCCAATCGGTCAAGCGACGTCCGGGCTTGGCATCCGAGAGCCCGTATCCCGGCCGGTCGATGCCGATCAGCCGAATGGAATGGGCTGCAGCGGCCCGGTCGGCCAGAACCACCTCCAGGCGCGAGCCGGGAAAGCCGTGGCAGTAAAAGACCGGCATACCGGACGGATCACCGCATGACCCGTACCCGAGCCGTCGGCCGTCTTCGAGACGGATCCAGTTGTCCATCAATACCACCCACACTCCGATTCCGACCGTTCCTGCGATCGCCATTGCCATGATCCGACTTTTAGGGGTGGGCCGGGAGGGGGGATTTTATTCCCCGGCCCACCGGAAGACCCTACCGACCTTCCCGCCGCGCGGTGTCGTCAGCGGGAAGGGTAAATTGAATCCGACCGAAAAGTCAATGGTTCCAAACCGCTGTCGCTTGGGGTCCGGTCGGCGGAAAAAAGGGCCGGTCTCATATGGTGACACCCCCGGAGGAGAACGGCGCCGATCCTGCGGACGGTTTTGCAGCCGGTGAAGAATCCAGATATGGGTATAGAATGTCATTGACGCACTATATGTTGTGTGATAATGATATTTCCCGCACTTCGCTAATCAGGTGGTGTGGTCATTGCGATTTCTGCACACCGGCCGGGTCTGGATGACACCCGGTGGCCGCTTTTCTGCTGTCACGTTCTCGCACCGCGATACCTCAATTTCAAACAGCCATGCGCAGATGGATATTTAGGAGTGATACATGGGTCAACAGGGCAAAATTTTGGTTACCGCCGACGGGCAGTTCGATTTGGGAGAATACCGCTGGGATGACCACCGGTTTTCGGATCTGCTGACACGTCAGAACCCGATCAACAGTGATCAGGCCCTGACGATCAGCCGCTTCCTGCGCGAGGAGATCGCCAAGATGGAACAGGGCATCATCAACTCGGCGGCCATCGAGAAGCTCATCGGGGCCAAGATGGGCGAATACGGTCTGCCTGAGACAGTGCCGGTTCAACTCGACAAGTCGATTTTCGTCAAGAACGATCTGGTTCTGTCCGAAAACGCCCTCACCGTTCTCGAACGGCGCTACCTGAGAAAAGACATCGAGGGGAAGGTGATCGAGAACCCCGAGGATATGTTCAGGCGGGTCGCCCACCATATCGCCCAGGCGGAAAAGAACTACGGCGACGACGACCAGGCCGGGGTGATGGAAGGGCTCTTTTACCGGATGATGACCGAATTTTACTTCTTGCCCAACTCGCCGACGCTGATGAACGCAGGCCGCCGGCTGGGGCAGCTGGCGGCCTGCTTCGTGCTGCCGGTCGACGACAGCCTGGACGGCATATTCTCGGCCCTGAAAAATGCGGCCATGATTCACAAGTCCGGCGGCGGGACCGGCTTCTCCTTCTCGCGGCTGCGGGCCAAGGACAGCCGGGTGGGCAGCACCGGAGGAGTGGCGTCGGGCCCGGTCTCCTTCATGAAAATATTCAACACCGCCACCGAGCAGGTCAAACAGGGGGGTACCCGGCGGGGGGCCAACATGGCGATCCTGCGGGTCGACCACCCGGACATTCTCGATTTCATTTCCTGCAAGAGGCGCCATCAGGATCTCAATAATTTCAACATATCCGTCGGTGTGACGGATGCATTCATGGATTCCGTCAAGCTGCTTTCGAACTACGACCTGATCGACCCCCGGGAGAAGAAGAAGGTCGGCGAACTCAACGCAGCCGAAGTCTATCTCCACCTGGTTGAGCAGGCTTGGGAAAACGGCGATCCGGGAGTGATCTTCCTCGATCGCATCAACCGCGACAACCCCACACCGGGGATGGGCGAGATCGAAAGCACCAACCCCTGCGGCGAGCAGCCCCTGCTGCCTTTCGAAGCCTGCAACCTCGGATCGATCAACCTGTCCAAATTCGCCACCCGCAAAGACGGGGTACCGGCCGTCGACTACGAGAGGCTCAAAGAGATCACCCGCTTGGCCGTCCGTTTTCTGGACGACACCATCGACATGTCCCAGTACCCGCTGCCCGAGATCACCGCCATGGTCAAAGGCAACCGCAAGATCGGGCTGGGGGTAATGGGATTCGCCGACCTGCTCTTCGAGCTCGGCGTGCCGTATCACTCCGAAGAGGCCCTGGCGCTGGCCGAAGAGGTGATGTCTTTCATTCAGACCGAGGCGCATGCGGCCTCGAGCGAATTGGCCGATGCCCGCGGGGTCTTCGGCAATTTCAACCAGTCGGTTTTCAAGGACCGCAACGGCAGCCGCTACCGCAACGCGACCGTCACCACCATCGCCCCCACCGGCACCCTGAGCATTATCGCCGGGTGCTCCAGCGGTATCGAGCCTCTTTTCGCCCTGAGTTTCGTCCGGCGGGTGATGGACAACGACGAGCTGGTCGAGGTCAATCCCCACTTCGAGCGCGTCGCTCGCGAGCGCGGCTTCTACAGCCCGGAATTGATGAGCCGGATCGCAAAGAAGGGGAGCATCGCCCACCTGGAAGATGTTCCGGAGGACGTGCGGCAGGTGTTCGTCACCGCCCACGACGTCGTTCCCAACTGGCACGTCCGGATGCAGGCCGCGTTTCAGAAGTACACTGACAATGCCGTGTCCAAGACCGTCAATCTTCCGCGGGACGCCACCTCGGCCGATGTCCTGAAAGTTTACAACCTGGCCTACGAGCTCGGATGCAAGGGGATCACCATTTACCGGGACGGCAGCAAAGAAAACCAGGTGCTTTCCTTTTCCGAGAAGGAAAGCCAAGGCAGCGGATTCATGACCGCCGTCAAGGAGCGTCCCGAAACCCTGCAGGGCTTCACCACCAAGATCAAGACCGGATTAGGGCAACTCTATGTCACGGTCACCGAATACGACGGTCAGCCTTTCGAGGTCTTTGCCACCATCGGCAAGTCGGGCCGCTCGACCACCGCCAAGACCGAGGCCATCGGCCGCCTGGTGTCATTGGCGCTGAGGGCCGGCGTCAAGGCCAATGCCATCGTCGACCAGCTGAAGGGTATCGGCGGCGAGCACCCGGTGTTTCAGCAGGGGGGGCTGGTTCTGTCCATACCGGACGCCATCGCCCGGGTTCTCGAAAAACGTTACCTGACCGAGGAGAAAAACGGCGGCCGGGCCAACCGTAAAAACGCCCTGCTGGGAGAAACCTGCCCCGAGTGCGGCCAGACGGTCAGTTTCGAGGAAGGCTGCATGATGTGCCATTTCTGCGGGTTCAACAAGTGTGGCTGATTTCTCGTTTCCCCCCATGCCTTCGCTTCCAAGATCCGGCGTATAGATTCCGGTTGGCGGCACCCGGGGATCTTTGAAGCCGGGCGCCGGCAGCCGTGATGTGGCCCCGCCGGCTGCGGCCGGGCGTGTGATGCCGGCTCCTGCACCACCGGCTAAGATCGCCGCTCCCTGGTCGACGCCGGCCGACTGGCAGGCTGCCAACCAGGCCATCAGCCGCCTCATCCACCACCACCCGTTCTTCGCACCTTTACGGACCGCCGCTTTGCGGCTGGCCGACCGGCTGGCAACGCTTTGTCTCGCCGCCGACCGGCTCTGCCGGTCCACCTGCCGGTTCTGTCCGGACCCCTGCTGCGAGAATGCCTGGGCCTGGTTCGACTTCAAGGACCTGCTCTTCATGCACCTGTGCGGAATAGAGGCGCCTGGCGGCCAGACGATGTCGGCCCCGGGCGATCGCTGCCGCTACCTGGGCCACCACGGCTGCCGGCTGGCGCGCCTTACTCGCCCGTGGGTGTGCACCTGGTATGCCTGCCCGCCCCAGGCGGCGCGGTTGAGAAGGATGCCTGAGGCCCGGCGGGCGGCTTTCGAGGGGACCGTCAAGCGGGTAAAAGCGGAGCGTGCGGCCCTGGAAACGGCCTTTATTCGCATCACCGCGGGGTATGATCCATATGATCCAGAAGATTGCCGCGGGATATAGAGAGGCGTGAAGAATTTCAACCAACCGTTCCGCCCGGCCGACCCGTTGAATCCCTCTGACCATAGTAGATACGCCTATGGCAAAGGGGGAACGTCAAATGTCATCCACGTATCGCTCTGATAATGTAGAATGGGGCGGACATTTCGACCGGGATTGGAACGCGTTATGCCGCAGGACCGACGTTCCTTTAAATCAGTCAAACCGATCCAAATGACCCTGCCGGCTGGTCGGCAGGGATCCACCCGAGAACAAAAAAAGGGAAGCCGGTCTTCGCAGCCGGCTCCCCGTCGATCGGGTGTGAGCGGTCAGCGGCCGCCGGTCCGCCCCGGCCGCCGCGATCCGCCAACGATCATGGACAGACTTTGATTTTTTGGGCCCATTGGATCCCGTCACATTCGCCCAGTTCGCAGGCCTTGGCAAAATCCCGGCAGGCGAGGTCGTCGTTTTTCAGCTGACGGTAGGCTAGCCCGCGGTTCAGGTAGGCCAGAGGGTAGTCGGCCTTCAGCGACAGGGCCTTGTTGTAATCCCTGACGGCCATCTGGTAGTTGCGCTGGTCGTAGTAGATGTTGCCGCGGTTGTTGTACGTCTGCTCCAGTTCGGGGTCGAGGCTGAGGGCCTTGTTGTAGTCCTGCATCGCCCTGGCGTAGTCCTTCATGTCGCGGTAGGCGTTGCCGCGGTTGTTGTAGGCCTCGGCAAAGCCCGGGTCTTCCTGGATCGCCTTCTGGAGAAGAGAGACCGCCTGCTGCGAATCCGTAAAACGGGCCTGCTGCCACAGGGAGACCGCCCGGGTGTTCCAGTCCGCGTTTTTCAGGGCCTCGTTGGCCACCGGCTGGCGCGCGACGATCTTTTTCCTGACCGTGTGGCCGGCCGGTTTCTTGACGGTCTTATTGGCGACGACCTTTTGGGGTTCGAAAAACCGGGCCAGCTGTTTCTGGCCGATGTCAAAAGGGATCGCTCTCAGCATCCTGGCCGGACCGGTCACGTACGCCAGGGCGCCCGCCAGGATCAGGCACACCGACCACAGGAGCATCGGCTTGGCCAGCTGGTGCTGTTTGGCCTTGAGCCATCCCCACGCGTAGGTGTACAGCCCCCCGGTCAGGACGCCGACCAGGCCGGTGAGCACCCCGCCGTGCTTGAACGACTTGCCCCACATGACGAAAAGAAGAAGGACCGAACAGAGAAACGCCAGTGTAAACATGGACGTGTAGATGAGATCCATAGCTTATCCTTTTGATGAGATGTTTCGGGCGGAACCGGCCGCCCCTCGTTGGGGTAAGAATAGGGACATTGTAGATCTTTTGTAGAACAATTTTAGCATTTCACCGCCGTCAACGCAAGTCATTCGCGCCCGGGGTGGCAGTTTGTTTATCGGTAAATGCTTGTCAGGTGCGGCGAACTGAATTTCTGCCGTCCGACGAGCATTGCCGGGGCTGTGGAGGCGTCGCCAAAAGTGAGGGGTTCGGCACCCGCCGGACGACCGGGCTGGCGAAGCCCAATGATAGATGGCTACAGGGAACCGATTGTTGAACGAAAGTTGCGGGGATGATTTTTCAGGGACGCCGTTGGGGTAAAAGACGATCGACTCTCAGGTTTTTCAGCGCGATGATTCTATGCGGCAAGGGGATTGACCCAGTTCAGCTTGGGAAAACGGGCGAAGTCGGCATCCGTTGATGCCAATGTGCAGCCGTGTTCTATCGCCAGAGCCGCCAGATGAGCGTCTGTCACCAGGTTGGCCAAGGCCTGCCCGGCGGTGAGCATCTGGCGGAATAGGGGCCAATGCTGTTCGGTGGGGCGAATGATCCGGGTACACGGTTGATCGAACCAACTCTGTATCCGGACCAGGGCTTGTTCGAGGGAGAGGGGGCGTTCGAAAACCCGTGGGTTGGTGCCGATCCGAATGAATGCGGACAAAACCGTCCAGCAGAGGCAAACAGCCTCGCCTTGGGAAAGCTGATCATCCCACCATTTGCGAGCCTGCTGGTTTAGCGAAGACAGCGCGTCTTCCGCGTAGAGCAAAATATTGGCATCAACGAGAATCATCGCGCGTCTTCACCTTCAATTTGAGACAGCAACTCCTGAATGTTGTCTAAATTCCGACCGGACTTGAGGCCCATGGCATGGGGTGTGGTTTCATAACGCCGCCGGTCGGCGGGGCGTTCAACATGGTCCAGGCCTGCCCTCAGCGCTTCATTGATCACCGTCTTGAATGGTGTGCGCAGTTTGGCTGAAATTGCCCGAGCCCGGTCCAATACATCATTGTCTATTGTTATTGTCGTTCTCATGTATGTCATCATAGCATCAAATTAAATGATGTCAAGGCATCATCGGTGATTTCGGTAATCCATTTATCATAAGCCATGTGCTGTCTCCACTTCGTCCAAAATCATTTTAGGGTTCCCTCTTGTCAAGTGGGCAGGGGGCCTTGTTATCGCAGTCGGTCGGAATGAATAGATTTGCGGGGACGCGTAGGGGGGTCTGAATTGCCCATCACTTTTCGGATTGCGGGAACTGTTTACGGGATATGGGGTCTTGAATCTCAGACATTTTTGCGTCGAGAATATACGCAGGGTTTAGGCCGCTTCCTCTTTTTCGATGTAGGAGCGGATGATTTCCTCCTGGTAGGGCGACAGGTTGGTGAACTTGACACCGACACCCTTGCTGCCGATCCAGGCCGCACGGGCCTCCAGGGTCAGGGGCTGCTGGTAATTCGGCAGCTTGAAGGTCAGGGCCATTTCCTGACCCACCGGGACGGGCGTATCCGTTTCGATGAAGACCCCGACGGTGCTGATGTTGAGGATATAGTCCTTGAAATCCTGCCCGCGGGTCGAATAGGCGACGTTCAGGAGGCAGTCCTTGCGTTTGTGCTCGCGCATGAGGGACTGCTCCTCGTCCAGGCTCACCGTGCGGATCGGCTCGTCTTCGACCGGCAGGATTTCGAGCCGTTTGAGGAGGGTTAGCTGCTGGGCATCGCTCAGCCCGATGACCGCCTTGAACAGTTCGGCTTGCAGCCGCCCTTTGAAGAGCTGCCTCAACAGCGCCGACTGCTGTTCTTCGTTCAGGTTCTCGATCGCCCGGAAGAGCTTGGGAAGGACGCTGTAGGTTTCCACTCTCTGTTCGGCTCCTTTGGTTGAACGTGTCCATTAACGGAGGGGCTGGGAAGGCGTAAAGCGTCAACCGAACGCAAACATCAGAAATAACTTATGATAGTTTTCGTAATCTGTCAACACCGTTGGCCGTTTTCCAAAGCGTTTTCAGCGCCCGCATCAGGGACCGTAAAACAATCGGACCGGACCGCGCATCGGCAGCTTTCCCGATGAGAGCCGCCCGGACACGCAGAGTCCCTGGAATCATCAATATCGTCATGGGCTCGTTTCCGCTTCGGCCTGATAACCGGGCCTACCGTACCGTTTCCCCTTCGAAAAACGGGGCCAGGGGCATTCCGGAAACGGCCCCACCCGGATAAACGGCCTTCGCTTTTGAAGGATAAAGCGCTCGATCAGAAGACCGGCGTTCGGAAGCGAGTCGGGAAAAAGGATCGGTCCCGGGCGAGAAAAATCGGTGTCAGGGAGACACTGTAATTGATTTTTATCGAGTTTTGGCCTATAGTTATAGGCGGTTTGCAGCTCGGCCCTTGCATGGGCGAGGAGGCTGTCAGGCCGGCCCATAATCCATGATCGATCGAGAAGGCTACGGAATCCGCATGTCAGAGAGAGTGTACATCACCAGCAAACAGATGATCACCTTCACCTGCCCCGAGTGCCGTCTCCCCCGCGTGGTGAGCATCGCCGAGCACAGGGAACTCGAGAAGGCCGTCAACGTGAAGGTCACCTGCAAAAAATGCGGGCACAAATACCGCGCCACCATCGAGCGACGGCAGCAGTACCGCAAGCCGGTGAACCTGCCCGGCACCTACACCCACAGGGTCAACGGGCGGATGCGCGGCAAGGGGTACATGACGGTGGTCGACCTCTCCCGCACGGGCCTGAAGCTCAAGATGAGCGACAAGGGGGAGTTCGCCGTCGGCGACCGGCTGGTGCTCGAATTCACCCTCGATGACGCCAACCATTCTATCATCAAGAAGGAAGTCGAGATCAAGAAGGTCGACCGGACCGACCTGGGCGTCGCCTTCCTCTCTATGCACCCCTCCAACCCCTCGGACAAGGCCCTCGGTTTTTACATGTTCGGTTGAGTCAAAAGATCAATGCCGGAAAGTAAACCCGCTGAGTGGGTCAAGGACGTACACCTCAATGAAGACAGATTGAGCTTCGGTCTGGTGGACGGACGCACCATCGGTGTTCCACTGGCCTGGTATCTTGCACCTGCTGTACGCCAGCGCCGGGTAGCGTTAGAACCGGTCCCTTGCCAGCGGGGACTTCGGCTTCCTCTGGCCGGATAGCGACGAGGATCTTTCCACCAAGGGGCTTTTGAGAGGCGCTCCGGCTTCCACACAAGGCTGTCTCCAGCATGGCCTGATGGAACTGAGCGGCGCTATTCCCGCGTAAACACCCACCACGTCAACCCTTTCAGACCCGCGGACATGTATCCCTGCTGAGCAAATATGGACAACCTGAACCCGCTTTATTAGCCGCGGTCCGTTATGTCATTGTCATTTGTGCGGCGGGTTTGGCGGATACTGCTTTAATTACGATCGACGGAGTCAGAGATCCCCCTGACCCCCTTTTGGCGAAGGGTTAGAGGTAGAAAGGGTCTTGGTATACTGTTCAACAAGGTCTGACCAGTATAGACTGGCTGACGGCCGGGAGGTGCTAATGGAGAACTGCTGGCGGGTTTTCACTCCGAGGCGGCGGAGTACATATTGGATTTCAGGCGGATGTCGCCCAGGCAAATAACCTTCTGCTTCTCCGGCGGCTGATAGTCTTCTAGGGACTTTTCCAATTCTTTGGAGGCCTCCACGTCCAACAGCAGCAGCGACTCGCCGGAGCGCTGGTACCATTCGTAGAAACCGCCGTAATCGAACCTCACGTAGGCCGAACCGTCCTCGGCCGTCAGAAACTTGCTTTTGAAATTCGCCACGTTTTTAATTTTTCTCATAGCCTCTGTCCGGAAGGTTGGTGTAGGAAAATTGACCTGCCACCGCATACTATCAACATATTGTGTTTGTCAACAACAAAATGTACTACATACGCGAGAAACAAGGGGCCGACCGAAGAGGGCGGCCCTGACCCTTCAATCGGCGCCGCCCGTGAAAAAACAAAAGCGGCCCGCTGAACAGCGGGCCGCCTGAAACAAGAATGATGCTTAACAGTTTATGGAGGTCGGTCTTCACCGAACCCGTTAAAACAATAAGTCCCGCTGCGTGGCATGTCAACGGCTCGAGGCCGCCCGATGGGGGAATTTCACCGTATCAGCGCGAACCGGCCCCTGCAGGGAGCCGGGGGCGCGCTCCCGGAGGTTGTGAGACTGGGGAATGACGCGGGAGGTTGGCGGCGGCGATCAGACTTCCTCCGGAACACAATATTCCAGCTTCCAGCACCACTGATTCCACATGCGCTGGGCGTCGTTGAGGCGATCGTATTCTGGGGTGGCGCTGCTACATTGGGGGCACGATACGGAATATCGATCTTTTCCCTCAACAATGTGCGTGATCTGGGGCGAACCACCACATTCACAGACTTTTAACTTCATGATGTACCTTTTTAGCGGTTAGCTGTCAGAAACGTAATCACGGATGGACCCGTATTCAATGGGCCGGAGAGATGATTCCATTCGATCAGTCAAGTGCAACCGATACCAGATGCGGGAAACAACCGGTTGGAGATTACCCAAACCCCGGAGCGAAGGGGCGCCCGAGGAGGGTCGACGGTGCGGCCATTCAAGTGATCTGTTCCTATGCCGATAATTGAACAGATAGTCTCAACCGCGCCCCCTGCCGGTTGGAGACCCCTTGTCGGACGGCTGCGAACGGCACAGCAAGCATGATCGCGACGCCATTGGTTATGAGGGGCGGATGGCTTCCCGGTATGGGTCAGGTTACAAGGGATCCGTCGAATCGGGCCCCAAAACGGCAACAGGCTGGGTATTTTGTGCTGATCTATTTGCTGAGAATCTGGAAACACCTGGTGCTGCAGGTAAAGTTTGCCCTGTCGGGTGCGGTGGCGACTTCGACCGACTACGTCTTCTACCTGTTGCTGGTCAACAATTTGTTCAAACCCGCGCCGGCCAATCTGATTTCGTATTCCACGGCCATGGTGATCAATTTCCTGCTGCAGAAAAAGTATATTTTCACCCTGCGGGGATCGGTGTCGAAAACTTTCGTTTTATCGGCAGCCGTTTCGATCGGCGGGCTGCTGCTGAGCACTATCATCGTCCATCAACTCACCCAGGCGTCCTTTTACCTGGAGAGGCAATATTTCACCAAGTTGATTGCCACCGGGATCGTCTTTTTCTACAATTATTACCTGAAACGGTATGTCTTTGAAAGCTGGGTATGACCGGAGGGGCGGCATCTGCAGGAATAACCGCCGCAGCCGGGCGGCGCTTGTCCTCCTATGCCCAGCGGATCGCTCCGCCGAAGGCAGGGTCTTCTCTTGATGGGCACGACCGCACATCTTTATACCCTGATGCCGGCAAAGCGGTCGCCGATCGGCAGGGGCACAACGACAAAGGGGCTACGGCCTCAACCGTAACCCCTTGATTTTTCAGGTAGGCGTTACTGGATTGGAACCAGTGACTTCTACCGTGTGAATCTGTTCAGCTCATTTTACGGTCTTTTTCGTTCTTACCTGATAATTCATTTCGTTCAATAAAACAGGGGTCTTAAAGGCCCTTGTTTTGTTTCTTGATTTATCGTTTTTCCCCTTGTATTTGGTTGTTATGGTAGCAACGTAAAAAAGTTCAACATATTGTTATTATTAGTATACGGGGAAAAGGATTGCACCTTAATGAGGCGGTTTATCTGAACCGTTTCCCCCGGTCCCATCTTACACCTATCAGATAAATAGGCATCGACACGGAAGGGATTCTATTTCACCAGCTAACCTATCCATCGCCAAATATTCCGGCAGTCATCTATCAGGTACCTAAGTTGATCGATTTTTAACAAAAAAATCCCACCTAATGGGCTAAGTGCGTGGTATAACGAGGTTGTCGAAGCCTTCGAATACCATGCAACTGCAACCCAAAAGGTGGGAGACAACAATGAGCAAATTTACCACTTCCAGCGCAAAAAGCAAGGCCGTCATTGACCGGGTGGAGGTCACCACCGACACGCTGACCGGACGAGGGGGATTGAGCCTTTTCGTGCGCTACCTTCGCGGCATCGGGCTTTTTCCGCAGCTGGAGACCTTTTTCGGTTCCATGAGGCGCAGCCGCAAAGGACAGCCCATCGGCGAGATATTCAAACAGCTGTTTTGCTTTTTTGTGGACGGCACCAGCCGGCACCTGGTTCATTTCGACTCTCTGGCCGGCGATGCCGGATATGCCGGGGCGATAGAGACCGCTTCAGGCAACATGCTTTCTTCCCATGCGGTGAAGCGGTTTTTTCAAAGTTTTTGGTGGCCGCGGATTTATTTGTTCCGCCATCTGCTGCAGCGCTTGTTTTTGTGGAGACTTCGCCTGCAGGCTCCGGCGGTGGTGGTTCTGGGCATCGACACCATGGTGATGGACAATGACGAGGCCCGGGTGCGCCACGGGGTTCGACCCACCTACAAAAAGGTTCGCGGCTTTCAGCCCCTGCAGATGAACTGGGAAGGCTTTGTGGTCGATGCGGTCTTTCGCCGTGGCGATGCGCACAGCAACAACGGGGATACCGTGGAGAAGATGGTTCGCCATATGGTGGGCAAAATCCGCAAGCACTACAGCGCCGAGGTGCCGATCATCGTGCGCATGGACAGCGGGTTTTTCGATCAGAAGCTCTTTGAGGTGTTTGAGCAGCTGCACATCGGCTACATCTGTGCCGGAAAGCTGTATCCGCCGATCAAAGACTATGTGGGCTGCGCTAAGACCAGCCATTGGAGCCGCTATGAGCAGGGCCGTCAGATCTGGCAATATCTGGAGTTTGGCAGCCGATGCGACAGCTGGAAGCGGTTTCGCCGGGCCATATTCTGCCGGCCGCTGTATGAAGACGCCCAGATGCTGTTGGCTTTTGCCAGGCCCGATACGCTCTTGTACACCAACCTGGGCATGGGCCAGCCCATCGACAAGTCGCTGATCAAAGCCAACCGTGCCGATATGCTGCCGCCGCAAGCCATTATCGCCGCCTACCATGGCCGGGGCAGCGACGAGCTGGTCTTCCGGTCGCTGAAGGATTTTGGTTTCGAACAGCTGCCATTCAAGCGTTTCGCAGCCAATGCCGCCTTTTACTACACCATGCTGGTGGCGTTTTTTCTCTGCGAGACGTTCAAGCAGGATGTGTGTTCGCCAGTAGTCGAGCCGGTTTGTTACGCAACCACTCTGCGCCGTAAAATCATCGATATTGCGGCCAAGATCGTACGCCACAGCGGACAGGTGATTTTGAAAATCTCGTGCGCTACCTGGGATCATTTGAACTTCTCGCTGCTTTGGAGAAAAAGTAAATCGCCGCCCCAGTATTGCTGGGCGTAAGAGAAACTTGACAGCATAAAAGAACTCATTGTTGCAGAGGTGTTTATAAAATAGCCGATCCTTGGTAAATCAGCCACCAAGCCAGCCGCATAGGTCGTAAAATCATCGTGCGAAAGCCGTAAATTGGTCTTCATCGCTGGAGGACTGTTACAGAAGCAGTTAAAACAGGTGCGTTTTTATTTCTGCAGCCAAAAACCGCTCAATCCAGGTATATATAAATTTTTCAGGAGCACGATTTTATACCAATTTTCAGGAGATATCAAAATTTGGGGCTACCTTGCTATAGGTTGGAGTAATGCCACGAAGTTGAAAATAAATCCTACTTTAGGTCTGTATCAGATACCTTTTTGTTCAGTTGAAGGATAAGAGGGTGCTTGTCTAAGGATCAGAGGAAGGCAGATGAATGCCGTTCAATTTATTAGTTGAAATTAATATATACAATAAAAAGAAAAAAATGGACAAAACACAAAATATATATTGCCATTGCCGTCCAACTTTGATACCCATTCGCCTGTCAACAAGTAGGTTCTGAGTTTCACCCACGATTAATTGCAGCGCCCGACGCACCCCTTGTTGACGGATGGCTCAGAAATATCCAAAACCAGATGAACTATCAGAGAAAATTTCAGGAGGATGTATGAAAAACAGGAGAATGCTCGCGGTACTTCTAACAGGTGTGACAATATTGATGTTCGCAACGCCGATCTTTGCTGCTGAAACAACCGTTACGGGAAAAGTCATCGACGGCGGGACGCTTCAAGCCCAAGACGGCACCCTTTATGATATTGTACCAGACGATATGGGGGAAACCGTAATGGTCTATGTCGGTAAAACGGTCCAGATCGTCGGAGAGTTTGAAACTGAGGGGGATAAAAAAAATATTACTGTCGACGAGTTCAAGGTGGTGAAATAGGGATGGTCGGCGAACGGGCCAAAGGAGCCGCGTTCGCCTTTCAGCAGAAATTCCTTCGATACCTAATCAGACATGTTGTCTGTAAGCTCAAAACCGCAAAGGGGTTTTCTGGCCTATATTATGTTACATAAAATAATACGGTCAGCTCCCTACAGATGATTGGGCCTGAGTCATAAAAATGGATCGGTTGGAAATATTAGGTTCTTGCCATAAACGTAATTTACCGAATTTTATACAATTATAACGATACCGGTTGGCTATTTGGTGAATGTGACAGCCTTCTTTGAATGGTCTATGATTTGCTCTACTGAACTGTTTATTTCGAAAAAAACGACATCCGCTCGAGTTCGTCCGCCAAGGAGTTTGCGAAATTTGATACTGTAAGCATTATTATTTCCCAAAAACTTAAATCCTTTTTCGTTCAAAAGATAAAGGTCTTCATAGTTACAAGAGAATGCGCTATTTATCTCAGTAAGAACCTCCATTTCATCAAACTTTGTTTTTTTATACTTGGCTTCTGAGTACAACCGTTCTGAGCGGAACTTCGGTTCACGGCCATAACCACCTGTATATTTAGGTTTTTCAATGATGACAGTCAGAATATTGGTAATCATCTCCATCGGTTCAGACTTATCTACGAAAATATGTCGTGCATATGTCCATGGGAATTTTTTGTTAGGATCTGTTCGAATAGATTTATCGAATTCCCCCTTGATAGACCCTATATACTGATAAGACTCACTTACTTTGACCGTCCCCCAAGGTCCACTAAATAAAGTGTAACCAGAAGAGGTTTGAGTATCATCTATATGATCCCTTGTGTTTTCCATACACCCAAAGAAAAAAAATATGGCAATAATTGCCATATTAATAAATTTCTTCCATTTTAGTCCTCTATTTTTGAGTTGGCCGGATGCATATGGGTGGAAACTAAGTATATCAACTGTCGAGGGATTCATAAATTATCATGACCGCCTTTCTCTAAGAATAATTACTCACCCCCTAATTGTAATTGTTTGCGCTCGCTGAAGACATCTTGCCATTCCCATAAATATTGGAAATGGCATTGAAACTGAACACACGATCTGGTTATCATCTGTTTACCTCGGGATTTTCCCGAATGTCAAACACCATAACCAAAGGGGGTAAACGATGAAAGTGACCAAAGCCGCAAAAATCTGGATCGATTACCACAAGGCCCACTCGAAAAAACAATACCCTTCGATCTTATCAGTCCGTCATTGATCGGTTCTGCCAGGATTTCGGCGATTATGAAATTGATCAATTATCGCCGGATAACGTTCTTTCCTTCTTGAACAGCTTCACCAACGGCAACAAGCCCTACACAAAGCGGGTCCGTTATTCCCACCTGGCGGCCTTTTTCAATTTTCTCCGCCACAACATCGATTCCTCACTGGTCAATCCGTTCGATACCCCGATGATCCGAAAACTGTATCGGGAAAGGGTGGTCACCAGATGGGAAATCGCTGAAACTCAGGCTAAAGAATATTCAGGATCGAAAGCTGATCCTGAAAGAGCCAAAGAGCGGAAAGGAACATGAGATTGTTTTCATTCCACAGAAAGTGTCCGATAGGCTCCGCGAGTATGCCATTCAAGTCTGTAACAGCCCCAATGACCGAGTTTTTCCGATTACCTATGCAGCTGCCAGGCTGATTGTGAATAAAGCCGGTAAAATGGTCGGAATCCATTTGAGACCACATGACCTACGCCGGCACTCCGCAACCTATGCCTCCCGGTCTGGTGTACCAATTGATATCGTAAGCAAGGTCATCCTCCGACACGCAAATCTGGCAACCACGCAACGGTACCTTGGTACAATCAGCGACACAGAGGCGATGCGGTGGATTGAAAACCTATATTGTTAAAATAAGCGGGGGGAGATCCTTTTGCGGGGATCAACCCCCACAATTCAGAAGATACCGATTGGTTACCTTAAGAGATTCCGCAGATTGATAGGTCAATGATCATAGCGCAGGTGTGAGTTGTTCGCACCTTACGCCTTGTTTACTGTATATTCACTTTTGAGAGCCATAGTTTTATTCAGTTAGATTGATCCTATCGTAAGAATAATTGAAAAAGGCCAACCACAACATCTGGTAGTTGGCCTTCTTTGTTGCGGAGATTTTATAAGTTTCGCCTAATAGCAGATAAAACAACCTCGGCCAAAATTATGTGAACATATAGCGGTTGCGGAAAAATATAAAGGTGCGTAATTCATTGGGAATAGTGCACCTTTCCTAATTCCATCTCGAATCAAAGCATAGCAGAAGATTGCGCTTTGGCTCATGAAATCAGCTTCTTGGAAAAATATACGGAACACATGAAACTGCAACATCTTTTTTTTACGTATAATTGGGCGACCTTTGCCGTTGGTCTGGGCCGGTGCGTTGGCCTTAATTTTCGCTCTTCAGCCGTCGCGAGCCTTCCAGGAGTTTGTGCCAACCATACACGAACGAGATCATGAAATTGTCCATGCGAAGGTCATCGGGAGCATTGTCGTTAATGGTAGACTTGTAGCTGACCGTGAGGTTCAGGTTGTCGTTGATCTGGTACCCGAGGGTGAGTCCGAGGCCTACATTGTTGAGCTTCTCCCCCGAGACGCCGTTGATGCTCGCTTTTCCGCCATAGTACCAAATGCCGTCGAGCGAGCCCCAGAAGCGCTCGGTGAGGTCGCGGGTCAAGTGCGCATCCAGTTGGAACAGTGGGTCGGTCTCCAGCGTCTGCCCGACATAGTCGTCGTTGTCTCCGAACAGCCACACGGCGGGCAGAAATTCCAGGGTCGTTCGCCGGCCCGGCACCCACGGGCCGAGCTGCCAGATGATGGGTAAGCCCAGACGTCCGTACCAGCGGTTCTGCCCGATATTGAGGGGCTGGTCGTCATCATACTCGCCAATCGGCAGCGCCAGGTCGGCGAGCAGGTCGACGGAAAAGCCCGGCTCATAGCGCAGGGCGTCGGGGATGTTCTTTTGCGCCGGCGGGCCGAGAACATTGACGACGAACTCGAGCATCGGGTCGCCGAATCCGTTAACCGACTGGCTGAACGCACTGCCGGCCACTGTGACATCGCCCGAGATTCGCCCCATGGGCAGGAGGATCGCAGCCATGGCCGCACGATCGAACAGCGGGAAAAATCTCGCATATCCCACCAGGGCCATTGTGGCATCGATATCCGCATCTGCCGCTACGATATGGGCTGGATCGAACGGATTGGTGTTGCCGCTTACCGACTCAAGGATGAGCGGAACCGCATTGGCACCCGAGAGCGTCTTCCAATAGAAACGCGCCGGGACCTGGGCCTGGGCCAGCGACGGGCAGAGCGTGCCGACGAAGAATATCGTTGCGGCGATCACCCCCAACCATGTACCCGGTTTGATGTGGTATTTTTCTATCTTCATGGGGTATCACTCCTTTTCGAATGCATCTCTCTGCAGCGAGCCGCGGGCAATTATCAAGTTAAACAGTGAATCGACAATGTTCAGTGCTTGGGATCAGCCATCATCTCCTTGGGGGGCACAAACTGCCGCTTGTAGATCAGCGGCGGGTAACCCGACTCGACCGGGACCCGCATCGGCAGCTGGTCCTCGAGCGTCTCGAACATGGAGCGGCTTGGCAGGATGACGTTGTTCGCCTTGACATAGCTGTCCCAGAGTGTGAGCAACGCCCGCAACTTGTCGGGGCGCTCTGCGGCGAGATCCTTGCGCTCGGCGGGATCGGCAGCGAGATTGAACAGCTCCCAGTCGCCTTTTCCGTACGGCTTGTATTCCGAGCGGATCTTCCAGTCCCCCTGCCGCACCGCGCGGTTGCCGAAGATTTCCCAGCCCAGGTAGTCCTGCTCCGTCCGTGGCGACTCCGCTTGCCCCGCCAGCACCGAGCCCCAGGACTTGCCCATGAGCGCGGGCAGCTCGCGCCCATTGTTGGTCTTCGGATAGCTGGCGCCGGTGATTTCGAGAAGCGTCGGCATGATGTCGGCCACGTGCATTAGCCCGTGGTTGACGCTCCCCTTGGGCCGCATGACGCCCGGTCCGCTGACGATAAGCGCGTTGCGGATGCCGCCTTCCGCGACCCAGCCCTTGTACTGGCTGAAGGGCGTCATCGACACCTGTGCCCACATCGGGCCGTAGCCGACGTACGACCCTGGATCGCCCCATGCATTGGGATGGGTCTGCGACCAGTTGATGGCCGCGAAAAGGAAATCGCGCGACCCGGGCGAACCGGCGATCATCTTGAAGAGATCGGTACCCTCGGCCCCGTTGTCGCCGAACACGATAAAGATCGTGTTTTCGTACTCGCCGATTTTCTTGAGGTGGTCGATGAGCCGGCCGACGTGGAAGTCGAGGTTTTCCACCATGCCGGCATAAAGCTCCATCTTCTTGCCGAGGATCGCTCTGGCCGCCGGGGCAAGCGTGATGGGGTCAGGGAGGAACCACATGCGTTCGGCGAGTTGCGTGTCCGCCGGCATGATGCCGAGCTCGATCTGGCGCTTGAGCCGCTCCTGTCGCACCGTGTCCCAACCCGTGTCGTACTTGCCGACGTCGCGGTCGCGCCATTCCTTGGGCAGGTGAAACGGATCATGCGGCGCCTGGTGTGCAACGTAGGCGAAGAAGGGTTTGCCGTCGCCATGGTTGGCGTCGATGTATCCGATCAGCTTGTCGGTGTAGGTCTTGGTCGCATAGTAATCCTTGGGAAGCTGCGTCAGATAACGCCCGTCCTCGGTGAAGACCGACCTTGGCGACGCAGCGGTGAAATTCGTCATGTCCCAGTAGCTGCCCGCCCCGTCGAGCAGAGAGAAGTCACGCTCGAATCCGCGCGCGGCCGGGATCTGATCCGGCGCCTTGCCCAGGTGCCACTTGCCGACCATGTAGGTGTGGTAGCCGGCATCCTTGAGGAGCTGCGGCAACGTGGCCACCCGGTCGTTAAGGTAGCCTTCGTAGCCGGGTACGCCTTGCTGGTTGGGCGCGGTCCACTCGTCCATGTTGCCCAGGCCGTTTATGTGGGTATCCACGCCGCTCAAAAGCACGGAGCGCGTGGGCGAGCAGGTCGCGTGGGTGTAAAAGTTCGTAAAGCGCACGCCGTCATTCGCCAGGGAGTCAAGGTTCGGCGTCCTGATCTCGCCGCCGAACGAACCCATGTCGGAGAATCCCAAGTCATCGCCGAGGATGATGACGATGTTGGGCCGGCGGGAGGGGCTTGCCGCCAGGGCACCATGAGGCTCAATGCACGCCCCAAAGATGGCAACGAGAGCCAGAAGACCCGCCAACCGGAGCGCCAACTTGTGGCTCCGTTCGCTTAAGCGCGGACCGCTCATGTCTCCGTCGCCCCCGCGATCTGGTTGGCATGGCATCGCCCGTGGGTGACGAGTTCCGAATTGAATAAAACTCTTTCCCATTGTTGTGCTCCTTTCAAAGTCGGGAAGCCAATATTTCATTATTCCCCCGGCTTGACAAGAATATATTTGGTCCTGACCGTTAGCCCAAAAGGCCGTGCGTTCATCCAATTTGGGGAATAGAAAAGCGTTGCATGGTCTCCATGCACTTGTGCGGAATGTGATCGATCCGTTTGCCTATTTTTTTCTCGAAGTGCTTTACGAATGCCCAGACCAGAGGAGGGATGTCCTGGACGCGCTGGCGGAAGGACGGCGCCAAAATGGGAAAGACACTCAGGCGATAGCACAGGTTGCTGCGGAACCGTCCCGCGGCGACTTCTTGCGATAAGTTGTGGTCTGCCTTATTGAACAAATCATGGAGGTTTCTTGCCAGTAGACCAACTATCGAAATTAGCATCAACCGCGAAGATACGATCCGGCTATCTCAAGGGATTTATGGGTGCCTGTATTTGGTTTAGATAGCAGATAGATCAATGAGCCTTTGTACCAAATAAGCTGTCGCAAACGCAGTTTCCTTGGGAGTCAAATATGTGGTTATATTTTCAACAGCGCCCATCACCCACCGCAGGCCATCTGCACACCATAACCAGCCAACTTCGGCGGTCGGTGTGCATGGGCGTTGTTAGCTGGCAGAACCAACGTCGTCCTTCCATGAGTTACCTCTACTCGGGCCGGAAGATGGCATTCCAGTCCTGCTTCATGTCCACAATGAACCAGCCGCGCTTGGGGGCCTCCTTGAGGGCTTCGACAAGCTTGCCGGTGCTCTTCGTCTCGGCGTCATAGGCATATTCGCGTTCATTGTCGGTATGGTGGACGATGAGGCCGAAGCTAGGGCGCGGGTTGTTGATTGTGGTGTACTGCAACATCGCGTGGTCGCCGTCACTGTTCCCACAACATATCGTAGGTCGCCGGCCGATAAACTGGTGAATGCCGACTGGCTTGCCCTCCTTATCGTTGACGAATAAATAGTCGAGTGTCTTTGTCAGCACCGGTCCGCTGTCGCGTAGCTTGAATGTCGTCCGCGCTGTCGAGCCGACAACCTGCTCCGGTGGTATGCCATAAACGCGCTCAACCCAGACGCGCATGAAGTCCGCGCCGCCACCGGAAACGATGAAGTTCTTGAAGCCATTCGCCCGAAGATGGCGCAGGAGTTCCTGCATGGGTTGGTAAGTGAGTTCGTCATAGGGCCTGCCATATCGCGGATGTCTGGCCGATGTGAACCATGCCTCCACGGCGTCACGAAACTCGTCGATCGTCATCCCTGCATGGGTGAGTGCCAAGACCCGCATCAGGCCATCGAAGTGTTCGCCTTCCAGGAGTTTTGCAAAGTCGCCGGCCAAGGCGGCTTGCACCATTGGATCCGAAGCGAGCTTGGGCTCAGTGAGGATGAGTCGGTTCAGTTCGTCGATGGCAAAGGCCGCCTGAAACGGCATCGGATTCTCCGGCCAGAGAGTGCCGTCGTTGTCGTACACGGCAATGCGTTCTGCCAGTGGCAAGAAGTCGGGTGATCCCTCCTTTGTCACCTTGGCGATGAACGCGAGGATCCCCTGTTTGGCGGAGCCATCGTTCCAGGAGGGTAGCGGATCAGCAGCGGTGGAGGTCATAGAGCTTCCTTTGTGCGACACCGTAATCCCCCACTTGGTAGAGGCTCACGGATATCGCCCGGACGGTGAAGGGCTCGAATGGCTCCGCTTTCAGAGCGTCCACAAAGCCACGGGTCCCTATACCGACGGTCAGATGCGGGTGGTAGTTCATGCCGGTGCGGGGTCCGACGAAGTTGTTCACGTAGTCCACGGTCGGCTGGCCGATCGCCCCGCCGTCGTCGCGGGGCGCAAAGGCCTCGCCGGTCCCCTGCTCCATCGCGAACGGGGCGACAACGTCGATGATCCGTTGCTGAAGTCGACGCAGATCCTCGGTCGGCTCGATGACGATGCCCACCAACCGGAGGTCCTTGTCGGCCAAGGCATAGTAGCCGATCGCATGGCATTCCCATTTCATCGAGTGCTCTGTGCGCAGCACTTCGGTCACAGCATTCGCGACCTCGTCGAGGTCCGCAGTTCGTACAAACCGCTGGAGAATGGTGATGTGCGGCGCGTGGTTGGCATCGAGGGCGAAACCGTCCGGATAGCTCTCTCGCAGCCGGGCGTTTGTTGCCTGTGCCCTCTCAACCGTGGCCGCATCTGGATCCAGCAGTACGTTGATCGCTATCAAGGTCATGCGGTTTTTCCTTTCCAGGTAGTTCAGGGTGGGTATGTGTCCAGCTAACAATGGTTTGGATGGTTTCTTAGTCTACTGTTCTTGGTCCGGGATGATATATAGTTTCTGTATGAAACCCCACAGCAAAAGATTATCACAGCCTTGGTGCCCTGGTGATTTGTCGGATTATTTGGCAAAAATTGGAATCCCCAAAACGACATGTTTCTTGCCAATATCCAAACCGAAGGTTAAATCGGATCACCCCAAGATGTTGTGGTCGGCTCAGACGGACCTGAAGTTATGATAGCATATCACTATCAGCCTGATCGCAATAGTCCAGATAAGTACAGAGATATCATTTTAAGTCAAATTCGTAATAAGGCAAAAATAAAAGCCGTGGAGTATGCAAGTAGTATGAAAAAAATTACATTTATCGCTTGCTGGAAAGAGCCCCTGTCCCTGATAGTCTCTATTATCGTGTTCTAAAGGAATCGGGGAGCCGATGTGCCCTCTGTGGGGCTTCCAAAAAGGTATCCGGCAGTCTCCGTCGCGAAGGAAACCGGTCAAGGGTTGAAGGCTGCAAGGCTCAAGCGCTTCACCCAAAACATTCTTATCATCCTGATTCATGGAAAAAGCCCTACCAGTTGGTCATTCATTTCAGTCACTTCTCTCAAAATTGCGATTTAATAGATAGGTGCTTCATATATTTCTTCAAAATTGTGGTCTTGGCAGCGGGATCGGCAATATGAGTAACCTAATCGTTTGGTGGCGGGACAAACCTACCCATCTTCTTGTACGGTACCGTTGTTTAAAAAATATTCAACAAAACGATTGATTCTCTGCGGGTTTCGGTGATTCGACAATTGACTGGGAACTTGATGCGCAGCCGCACTGCTGCAAGCATTTACAGAGTCCGGCGTTGCCGGTAATGTCGATGGTAATCAGCTATACGCGGTCGAGGTTGGAGGGCAGCCAGTAGAAGGAGATGGCATCATCCAGCACGGCCGGGATGCCGTCGTGGATGGAACCAAACGTCGGTTTAATTCCCAGAACCTCTTGCATGGAACCTGGAACCACCGGCAGTGGCAGATTCCAGCACGAAATGGCCCCACTGGGGTAGGGATTGGTTTGTCCTATCAACGGAAAAAGAACATCCAGTGTACGGGCACCAATGTAAGCGATGGGTTGCGGTACATGGATAACGCGCAAGCGCGGGTAGTAGGTTTGGACCGTTTCGAAAAAGTCGTTCCAGGTACACGACTGCTCATCGGCGATCACCCAGCATCCCTCTCGCTCGGTTTCAGCCGCAGCAATAAGGGCTCGTGCCGCATCGGTCACGTGCAAATGCGCAAACGGATTGTTTCCCTTTCCAGGGAAGACAATCCGCCCGTGGCGGACTTGGTCGAATAGGAGGCTGTAGGCGCCGTAGACATGGGGCAGCCGAAGGGATACGAAGCGAACGCCGCCGGCAAAGGCCATATGCCGCAAGCGTGTTTCAGCCTCCAACTTAGCTTGACCGTAGCCGGAAAGTGGTGATGGCGCTGTCGACTGATCGATGCCATCTCTTGAATGCTGATAAACCATGAGGCTGCCACCGTAAACCACCTGGCGAACTCCTGAGGCGGCTGCCGCCCGCATGAGGTTCATTGAGCCGTCGACAATCGATGGACGCAGACGGGCGTAAGACTCGAACGCCGCCCTGGCCCCCAGGTGAATGACGGTGTCCATGCCTTCCACCACCCGAAGCAAGCTTCGCGGACTGCGTAAATCGGCCTGCATGATCTCCACATCCAAATGCTTGAGCAGCATCCCTCTCAAGGGACGCCTTACCATCAGACGTGGGCGCAATCCCCGTGCTGCCAACTGTCGGGAAACTTCGATACCGATAAACCCGGTGGCTCCGGTGACCAGCACCCGATTCATCAATCATGCTCCTTTTCGGTAGACCTCAGCAACCGATCGATGCGATGCAGAGCTAAGAGGCAGACCGGTCCGTATGCGAAGGCCCACGCCGGAACGGTGAATACGAGCCGGCAGCCTTCAGTCCCCATGGGATCGACACGATGCCCGGTAGAGCATGCAGGCTGGCCACCCGCCAATCCCAGTAGGTTCCAGATTCGAAGGTGGTTATCAGAAAAGGCAACCAAATGCCTACGCATGTCTGAATTCGACCCGAACATCCTGCAGAGATGTATCGCTGCCGACAGTCGACTGCCCGGACAGACGGTCCCCATGACGGCCAGGTTAGGGTATCGGTGATCAGATCCCATACCTGATCAGCGGACGACTCGAGCTTTCGATAAAAGGCAACGGGCAGTGAAAACATATCCCTTTCTGCAAACATTTCAACAGGTGAAAACTTCAGCTAAATGTGTCATATCGACAGGATGCTGGCAACCTAATCGTATAAGGCGGATGCTTTTTTGGGGGTCTCATATTAAAACCCGTAATATCATCACCGTATGTTAGGACCCCAATGGGTGCCAACTCTGATCGGTGGAGATGGATATTCCGGCCCAACCCTAAGTTGGCACTGTCCACATGTCCTGTGGTCGATAGATATGGATAATGAACTGCTGATGCGTGGAAAGTACACGTTTCGCGCAGGCGATCAAAAGCCGGTGGTCGTTAAAAAACCTGTCGAGCACCTTCGTCATGTGGTCATGAAGGTCTTGCTGTGGGCGCTTTATCTGCCAACATACCCTCTGTTGCGCGTAGAGGTCCCAATAGGTTACAAGTACAAGCCCGACTTCGTGGCGCTGGATGCCGGAGGCCCCCTTTTCTGGGCAGAGGCCGGCCGTAGCGGGTAATTTAGGTGTATTCGTTCCGGTGGATCATTCAATCACGCAGGACCATAGAATGATGATTGTAGCTTTTCGAGGGCCGGTCTGGCAAATAGATGTCCCTGATACAGCCGTATCCCCTCATCTTGCAACCAGCGGAACTCGTTTTCTGTTTCAACGCCCTCAGCGATAATCTCTATGCCCAGATCAATGCAGGTACGACGAATCCCTCTTATGATCGCTTGCTTGGGCCCTTTTTTTTCAATATCCCGCACAAGGCGAATGTCCAATTTAAGAAAGTCGGGCTGAAACTCAGCAAGCAGATTCAATCCGGCATATCCAGCCCCAAAATCATCAATGGCGAAAAGCAGCCCTGTACTTCGATAATCGCGAAGAACGGCTGAAAGGTTCCTTAATGAGCCGATCACCTCACTTTCAAGGATCTCCAGAATTATTTGCTTTGGCAAAATGTGAAATCTTTCCGCAGCTTCCAAGGAAGACGGTATCGCTGAAGGGGAGGATGATATCACTGAAGGCATGACGTTTAGATTCAAACGTGTGGAAAGTCCCCGGTATGCCGCCCAGTGCAATGCCAGAACAAAGTTTTCTTCGTGAAAAATGGGTCTTTCAGTTAAAGGTATTTTTTTAATTACATCAATTGCAGATTCCTTGTTTGTGCCTCTCAGAAGAGCCTCATAGGAAAAAATGCGGCATTCCGTGGTGCTTAAAATGGGCTGAAAGGCAAATGAATAGGATATGTTGGCGGGCGGTTTTTCGGCTGCTGCCGGTGAAAAGTCTGCGTTTAGACTGTAACGACATGCAAAGCCTTCCTTATGGATATTGTTGCTGATTCGAGCCCGCCAACGGCCTTGCTTAAATAAATTCAGAAGTTTTTTTGCTCTTCCTTGATCAATCTTTGCAAGCGGTTCATCTTGCATGAAAAAGTCGTTGATGCCGAAAATTGTTTCGACATCAACCTTTTTTAGGTCAGCGTATCCCATTGTCCACTCACCGAATGAGCGCTCAGGTATAGGCTCTCGGATTATGACCGTGATGTTTCGGTGTCTATCATCCTTTTCTATGGAACTGATAAGCTTTTCGACATTATTTTTTTCGCCTTCGATTACCTGAAGAAAACTCCGACCAGCACAGAGTAGCATCCCCGTGATAGCCAATTTTTCGTTCCGTTTTTGAGAAATTCGAAGCAAACTCTCAACTTTTTCACGAGTAAGCTCTCCCGTTGCGGTACTACAATAAACGACTTGAACTAATTGGTGTGATGGCTCATTCATGTGCCTGAATAAAATGTAATGGTCAAATAAAAACGGACACCGGTTTAAGCAGCATTTCGTAATTGTTCTTTCTCATATTCCATGGGGCTGAGATATCCCAGGGATGAATGCAGCCGAATGGAATTGTAGTAGGCAATGTAATCGACGATCTCCATTCTGGCTGACGCTCTGGATGTAAATCTGAGACCATCCAGCCACTCGGTCTTTAGGCTCCGGAAAAACCGTTCAGTCGGCGCATTGTCCCAACAGTCACCTTTACGGCTCATGCTCGACAATCATGCCATATTGATCAAGCCTTTTTCGGTAGTCATGACAAGCATACTGACTGTCGCGATCAGAATGGTGCAGTAAACCCGGCGACGGTTTTCGCTGCCAAAAGGCCATGGTCAAGGCATCGAGGGTCAGCTGTTTTTTGATTCGCTTGTCGATGGCCCAACCGACGATTTGCCGGGAGAACAGGTCCATTATCACAGCCAGATAAAGCCAGCCCTCCAGGGTCCACACGTAGCTGATATCGGCGGTCCAGACCTTGTTGAGCCCAGAGACGTTGAACTGGCGGTTCAGGATGTTGGCTGCCACCGGAAATGAATGCCGGCTTTCAGTGGTAACCTTATAGCGTCTGCGACTTTGGCCTCGAGGCCCAGCACGCGCATCAGACGGCGCACTTTATAGCGGCCGATCAGATGCCCCTCTCTACGAAGTTTTTTTAGGATCCTGCGGGAACCATAACTTTTTCGGGACAGCTTAAATAAGGCCCTGATCCGGGACTCGATGACGACATCGCCACCATGGTTATCAGTACCGTTTCTGTACCGATGCAGATAATCATAAAAACCGCTCCGGCTGACTTTCATCACCTGGCACAGCACGGTGACAGGGTAGGCCTTCATTTGCTGCCGGACGAATCTGTATCTGGATCGGATTCTTTTGCAAAGAAGGCCGTGGCTTTTTTTAAGATGTCACGCTCCATCTGCAGGCGTTTGTTCTCCTTGCGTAACCGCCGGATCTCCGCCTGCAGCTCTTCGGGTGGCGGCATCCCTTTAGCGACGTGCTCTTGCCGATCTCGGCGCAGCCTGACCCATCGGTTTATGTTGTTGGGGTTGATGCCGAGACGTCGGCCCGCTTCGGCACAGCTGTAACCGTGTTCAATCACGAGATTTACAGCATCTTCCTTGAACTCGTCAGTGTAGCGCTTTCTGGAATTTGAATGACTCATGGGACACCTCGCTTTCGTTTTGATCATTCTTAGCAAAGTGTCCGTTTCTTTTAAACCACATCAGTGGACAGCTTGTCAGGGAGAAAGGACAGGGGTTATATGGCATGTATTTCAGAAAGACGAAGCCGTTGGGTTATCGACTTTTACGATACCCGCGGCAAGCGCAGGTGGATTACGATGCCAAAAGGCACCACGAAAAAGAAAGCATATAATAAGTGGCGGGAGGTGGAGGACCAGCTAAAGAGGGGTATTTACATCCCCGATAAGAGGATTCCGATCTTTAAGGAAGTTGCTGAGGACTGGATTGAATACAAGAAAATTAACCTGAGACCTTCCACATGGTCCGTTTATAAGGGGCATACCCGAAATCATTTCAATGAACTCAATTCAATTAGAATTAACCGTATTTCAACCGCTAAAATTGAAAAGTTCATTGTAGATCGACAATCTGATGGAATGAAAATCAATACCCTCCGAAAGATACTCATCACGCTGAATCAGATCATGGCCTATGCAGTCAGGCATGGATATATCGATTACAACCCGTAAGGGATGCGGAAAGGCCGAGAGGACAGGGTAATGAAGAAAAAACCTGTCAATTCGTGTTCTGTCACCATCCGAGATTTACTGTTTTTTAGGGGCGGCAAAAAATAGATAAATACAAGACGTTGTTCATGCTGGCCATAATGAGCGGGGTAAGGCAGGGTGAATTGTTGGGGCTTAAATGGTCTGATGTCGATTGGCCAAACAATCAAATCCACATTCAGCGGACTTTCAACAACCAGAGTTGGTACAAGCCCAAATCAAAGGCATCAGTTCGCAAAATAAACCTGGGGCCTTCCATGATGCGGGAGTTGAAAAAATGGCGACTGGCTTGCCCGCAAAGCGATCTTAACTTGGTGTTTCCCAACAAAACAGGTGGACCGATTAATCATAACAATATGGTTAACCGGCATTTTGAACCGGCACTGAAAAAGGCCGGAATTGATAGAATCCGATTTCACGATTTGAGGCATACCTATGCAAGCCTCTTAATCGACCAAGGGGAAAACATCACATACATTCAAACCCAGTTGGGTCATTCAAGTCCAAGCGTGACCTTGAACGTATATGCCCACCTCCTAAAACCTCAAGATCAGAGTGCTGCGAAAAGGTTGGAAACAACCAGTTTTGAAACAAATGGTAGCAAAACGGTAGCAACCAACGAAAAAGGGGCTACGGCCTCAACCGTAACCCCTTGATTTTTATGGTAGGCGGTACTGGATTTGAACCAGTGACTTCTACCGTGTGAAGGTAGCACTCTCCCGCTGAGTTAACCGCCCGGACGTGTCAGTCGTCGACTCTCTCCTTCAACTCTTTGCCCACCTTGAAAAAAGGAAGTTTCTTGGCCGGCACTTGAATGCGGGTGCCGGTCTTCGGGTTGCGGCCGACATAGGGCTTGTACTCGTTGACCGTAAAGCTTCCAAACCCTCTGATCTCGACCCTGTCTCCTTGCGCCAGCGTCTCCTCTATCGCTCCGAAGAACAAGTCTGTCACTCTTTCTGCATCCTTGCGGCTCAGATCCGCCTCTTCCTTCAACACACTGATCATGTCCGATCTGTTCATGGGCAATCCTCAAGGTTTCTGATCATCGGCGCGGTGAGACGTCGGCGTCGGGTTCATTCAAAAAACGAGGTATATATAGTGGGTTATGAACTTTGAAGTCAAGAATTTTTTCAGCAAAATGGAACAGATAGCACGCGGCCGCCGTAACCGTCTGAATTTATGCGATAGAATCGGTCGCTATTTTGAGGGGACGTCATCCTCGACGGTATCTTGCCCCGTCTCGCCGTCAGTGATGGGGTCGGCCGCCGGCGGGAAGGGCAGCGGTTCCTGACCGTCACCCGCGCGGTCCGGGATTGCCGCATCGTCCTCGCCGCCCGCGCTGCCATCTGCGGCTATCGATTGCGGCTCCCCATCGTCTTCGATGACGATGTCGGAGCGCTCCACCAGGGCCTGGCCCATATCGTCGATCTCTTTCGGTGTTGGCAGATCCTTGAGGTCTTTCAGGTCGAACACTTCCAGGAAGCGCTTGGTGGTGGCGTATATCAGCGGCCGTCCCGGAATTTCCTTACGTCCCAGGACCCGTATCAGGTTGCGCTCCAGCAGGACCTTGATGACGCCGCCGCAGTCGACGCCGCGGATATGCTCGATATCGCTGCGGATGACCGGCTGCTTGTAGGCGATGATGGCCAGAGTTTCGAGGGCGGCCTTGCTGAGCCGCGGCGGCCGGGGTTGAATCAGTTTGGTTATCCACTCGGAGTGCTCGGGGCGGGTGCGGAACTGGTAGCCGCCTGCCACTTCCCTGAGCAGGAAACCGCCGCGCCGGTTTTCGTGCTCGTCGAGGAGTTCGGTCAAGGCGCCGCGAATGTCGGCTGCAGCCACCGGGGCCAGGACGTTTTTCAACCGGTCGATGGTCAGCGGCTCGTCGCTGATGAACAGCAGGCTTTCCAGAATGCTTTTGAGGTTTTCCATTATTCGTAAAACAAGCGGATCAATCCGGTTTCGGTATGCTGCCTCAGGCGGACCAGGCACAGCTTGACCATCTCCAGGATCGCCAGAAAGGTAACGATCACGTCGCTCCGGGTGGGGCGGGCCGTGAAGAGATCATCGAATGTCAGGGACCTGTCCGCTTCGAACAGGTCCACCAGTTCCGCGATGCGGTCCTTGACGGAGATGCCGTCGGTGGTCAGGTCAAGGCGGTCTTCCGGGGCGATCTTCTTCAGTATCTGCTGAAAGGCATCAATCAGTTCGAACAGGCCGACTTTGATGAATTCTTCTTCCGGGCTGACCAGGTCCCGGGTATTCGCCGGCTGACGGACAAAGGTGCTCTCCCCGAGCAGCTCCCGACGGGCCAGCTCTTCGGCCGCCGTTTTCAGCTGCAGGTACTCGGCCAGGGGCCGGGCGATTTCCATGCGGGGATCTTCGTCGTCCTCGTCATCGGCGGACGGCGGCAGCAGCATCCGCGACTTGATATGGGCCAGGGTGGCCGCCATGACGAGAAAATCCCCGGCCGTGTCGATGTTCATCGCCTGGAGCCACTCGAGGTAGGCCAAATACTGCTCGGTGATCAGGGCGATGGGGATATCATAAATATCGACCTCGTTCTTCTTGATCAGGTGGACCAGCAGGTCCATCGGTCCTTCGAAGATGTCGGTCAGCTTGACCTGATAGTAAGATGCGTCTGCTTCCATACGGATACGGTGGAAAATCGCTCGGCACTACCCCGGATGGGGTGGCGATGGCACGCCTGTCGGCTCAGAGCTTCATGGCCGAACGGACATCCGCCATGGTTTTTTCTGCAGTCCGGCGGGCGCGATCACTGCCCTCTCTCATGATGTCTTGGACCAGGTCCAGTCGTTTTTCATAGTAGAGCCGTTTTTCCCGAATGGGTTCGAAGGCTTGGATGAGGTTCTTAGCCATGATTTTCTTGCATTCCACACAGCCGATTTGGGCCCGGCGGCACTGGGTGTCTACCTCCGATACCGTCGCCGGGTCGGTGTAGAGCTTGTGAAAAGTGAAGACATTGCAGACATCCGGATCACCGGGATCGCTGCGCCGGGCCCGCTGGGGATCGGTGATCATTTGGGACACCTTTTTGGCGATGTCGTCGGGGCCGTCGGACAGGTAGATCGCGTTGTCGTAGCTCTTGCTCATTTTCCGCCGATCCGTGCCGAGGATCTTGGGGGTTTCGGTCAGAATCGCCTCCGGCTCGGGAAAGACGTCCCGGTAAAGGAAGTTGAATCGCCGGGCGATTTCCCGGGTGATTTCCACATGCGGCACCTGGTCGACCCCGACCGGCACACCGGACGGTTTGTACATGATGATATCGGCGGCCTGCAGAACCGGATAGCCGAGGAAACCGAAGGTGGACAGGTCCTTGTTGCTGAGCTGAACGATCTGGTCTTTATACGTCGGATTGCGCTCGAGCCAGGGGACCGGGGTGATCATGGACAGCAACAGGTAGAGTTCGGCGTGCTCCTTTACCTGGGACTGGACGAACAGCGTGCTTTTTTCAGGGGTCAACCCGGCGCTGAGCCAGTCGATCATCATCTCCCGGCTGTAATCGATGATGCGGTCCGTATTTTCGTAGTCGCTTGTCAGGGCGTGCCAGTCGGCGATGAAGAAGAAACAGTCGTATTCATCCTGCATCTCGACCCAGTTGGCCAGAGCGCCCAGCAGGTTGCCGAGATGCAGGGGGCCTGTCGGGCGCATGCCGCTGAGCAGCCGCTTTTTTTCCGCCATGTCATTCTCCTGGTCTGTTTTCTTGCTCGTGTCCGCAGCCGGCGGTTTCTTTCCGGCCAGGCGCCGTATCTGTGCGCATACCGGCTGGGATGGATGAAGGTCCGCCCGGTGTCCCGCCGGGGCGGGCTGTGGCACTCAGGATGGCAGCCGGGGAGGCTTATCCTGGGCGATGGCCTATGGGGCGGCAGGGCGGTGGTCCGCATTCAATTGCCGGTACCGCCGTGCATACTGAATTTCTTCGTTTCTCGATGCCAGTTTTCCGTCCAGTTTGGCTTCCAGAACGGCTTGCAAAATATCGCGGTAGATGGGGCCCGGTTCGAACCCCAGGCTTTGGAGGTCAGCGCCCTTGAGGTCGACGCGGACGTACCTCAGCGTGGTTATGAATAGCGAAATGGCCCGTTTGATATCTTCGCGATCGGTCGAGGCCATCATGTACAGGACCAACTCCGTTTTGAACCCGGCCAGTTGGTTATAGAGGTCGCTGTTTCTGAGCCGACGGCAGCGCTCCAGCCCTTTCAGACATTTGTCGGCCGCCATACGCTCGGAGACGAACAGTTTGCTGAGCCGCGGGGCGAGTTCGAACCGCCGGCAGATGTCATGCGTCACCTTTGCATCACAGGTGCGAATGAGCGCCAGAAAATAAACGGCCCACTTCATATAGGATTCTTCCAGAAAAAGCAAATCATACCAGGACAGGACCTTTTTGACTGAATTAAGAAGGGCGGTCATCTCTTCGGTGAGGAGGATGGACGGGTGGACCACCTTCAACACATCGTATTCTTGGAGCCGGACAATGGCCGGCGTCGGGTTTTCCTCCTCGAGAATCAGGCGCAGTTCGGTAAAAACCCGCCGCCCGCTCAGGCGTTTGAAAAAATCCATTTTTACGGCGTTGTCAATCAGACCGGACGTCAGCCTGCCGATGGAGAAGCCGAAGCGCTGTTCGAACCGGATGGCCCGGAAAACCCGGGTGGGGTCTTCGACGAAACTCAGATTGTGAAGGACCCTTATCGTTTTTTCCTTGATGTCCTTCTGAGCCATGAAGAAATCGATAAGGGTTCCGAAACTGCGCTGGTTGAGTTGGATTGCCAGGGTGTTGACCGTGAAATCCCGGCGGAACAGATCGAGCTTGATCGAACTCATCTCCACGATCGGCATCGCCGCGGGAAATTTGTAGTATTCCATGCGGGCGGAGGCGACATCGATTTTGAAGCCGTCCGGGAAGGTGATGACCGCGGTGCCGAACTTGGCATACTCGTGAATGCGGGCGCCCGTCTTTTTAGCATACCGGCGTCCAAAAGCGATCCCGTCGCCTTCGATGACGATGTCGATGTCCTCGTTCGGGCGGTATAGAAAAAGGTCGCGGACGAACCCGCCGACCACGTAGGCCGAAGTGCCGATGTCTTCGGCCACCGCCCCAATGTCCCGCAGAATGCCAACGATCCGCCGCGAAAGCCGCTCCTGCATGAATTTCAATATGTGGCGCGTGCGGACGTTGACCCGGTGGGTGGTGATGTCCGGCGGTTCACCATTTTCAGGCACGTGCTTGCGCACCAGGATGTTCAGAAGGTCGGTGCGGGTGATGACGCCCAGGATGTGACTGTTGTCGATTACCGGCAGAATGCGCTGCTTGTTTTCGATGATCTTTTCCTGGATTTCCGGTAGTTCGGAATCCGGGCCGACTGTGGCCAGATCCGAGGTCATGTATTCCCGCACCGGTACGTGGTTCAGTTTGTGGAAAAGCGCTTTTTCCACCACCTGCCGGGTAATGAAACCGGTCGGCAGTCCGGTTTTGCCGGCATCGACGGCGGTCTCGGTCACCAGCAGGGCGTTGACGTTGTAGCGGGTCATCATCTCGCCGGCCTCTCGGCAGGGAACGTCGGCGCCGATGGCAATGGCCGGTGAGGACATCAGGTCGCGCGCCCGGCGGCGGGATTGTATGTTGGTGTAAAGCAGGTCGACCAGCAGGTGTTCCACCTGGGCCAGCGTCCGACCCTTGACGGTGGCGGCCGCGGCATAGGCGTGGCCGCCACCGCCGAGGTTTTCGAGTATAGCTCCGACATCGACTTCCGGTACCCGGCTGCGGGCGACCACGTAGATCTTGTTTTCCATCAGGGCGATGGCGAAGATGGCTTCCAGGTTTTCCATCTTGACCATTTTGTGGACCAGAAAGGCGAAATCCGGGATGAACTTCTCGGTCGTCACCAGCGTGACGATGACCTCGATTCCGGAAATCGTGTAGCGGGTTGAGGATTGGATCATTTCGTTGAGCAAGCTGACCTGCTCGGGGTTGATCTCGCGGGACACCAGATTCGAAACGATGTTCAGGTTGGCGCCCTTCGAAAGCAGGAATGCCGCCGCCCTGAAGTCCTCCTCGGTGGTGGAGGGGAAGGTGAAAGATCCGGTATCCTCATAGAGGCCCAGGCACATGATCGTGGCCTCGTCGGGATTGACTTCGATCCCTTTCTCCTGGATGAGGCTCGTCAGGATCGTCACCGTAGCGCCGGTCAGCCGCACGGTCTCCCGGCCGCCCTTGATGTCGTTGGCTTTGTCCGGATGGTGATCGAAGATGTGAATGTCGAGGTCAGGGTTCCGGAGCAGATCCGCCAACCTTCCGATGCGGTGCGGTTGGCGCGTGTCGACCAGAACCAGTCGCGTGACCCGGTCAAATTGGATGTCCTTGATGTCCACCATGTTGAGCAGGTAGACCATCGATTTGACGAAGAAGTTGCGCAGGTTTTTTTCCTGGGAGCCTGGGAAGACCACCAGGGCTTCCGGGTAGAGCTTCTGGGCCGCCAGCATGGAGGCCACGGCATCGAAATCGGCATTGATGTGGGTCGTGATGACGGTGAGACCCGCATTCTCCTTCAGTTGACGGTTCTCCATCGGACTGTTCTGCTCGATGCGCTTCACTAGATATGGTTCCGTGATTTACGGTTCTTGGAAACGGCCATTGTCCGCTCGATAACGGTATCGCCTGCTGAAAACCGAGCGGTCCACTCCCTTACAGATTTGCACATAACCCCGGCTGAATCAAGCGGCAAGCGAGCGTCATCCCGTCGATGGCTGGCTGGCGAAAAATTGAAGATCGGCCGGTTTGCGGCCGGCGGCGAGGTCGCTGCCCCCTGCCGGTTGGCCGAGGGGGACGGGGTTTCCCGTCCTACCGCGACCGGCATTGAACCCCGAGCCAAAATATATTGTGGTATGATAGACATTATGTTACAATGTAGATCAAATTTTGGCCCTCTGCCGACAGGTAGGGTACCGCATGCGATCCCAACATTATACCTCAATCGGCGGATTGCGGCGCATAAAAATGGCCTGAGCGGCCATGCACGCGGGTACAATCGAACGCTTTTTCTGCTCTTGAAAGGGGATTCAGCACATGTCGGTTTATGTGTGGCAAGGAAAGAACATACGCGGTGAGAGAAAAAAGGGTGAGATGGAGGCGTCCTCCGAAGAGATCGTGAGGGCCAACCTCAGACGGACCAAGATCGAGCCGACGAAGGTCAAGCCGAAACCCAAGGATTTGTTCGCCAATGTCGCGTTTCTTCAGCCTAAGGTCACGGAAAACGATATCATTCTCTTTGCTAGGCAGTTCTCTACCATGATCGATGCTGGACTGCCCATCATCCAGTGCCTGGATATCCTTTACACCCAGCAGGAAAACGCCACTTTCAAGAAGATTTTGAAGACGATCAAAGAGTCGGTCGAGGGGGGCGCCACCCTTGCGGAGTCGCTGAAAAAATTCCCCAAACAGTTCGACGACCTGTTCGTCAACATGGTTGCCGCCGGCGAGGCCGGTGGTATCCTGGATACGATTCTGCGCCGCCTGTCGACTTACATGGAAAAGGCCGCCAAATTGAAATCCCAGGTCAAGGGCGCCATGACCTACCCGGTTGTCACCCTCATCATCGCCGCGGTTGTTCTGGCGGTCATCCTGGTCTTCGTCATTCCGGTATTCCAGGATATGTTTGCTGATTTCGGCAGCGAATTGCCGGCCTTCACCCAAATGGTCATCGACGTGAGCGATTTCACCAAAAAGAACGTCATCTGGATCGTTATCGGGCTTGTCCTCTTTGTATTCGCTTTCAGAAAGACGTACAAGACGGAGAAAGGCCGCGAGATGGTCGATGACATGTTGCTGAAACTGCCTGTATTCGGAGTGCTCATCCGCAAGGTGGCGGTGGCGAAATTCACCCGTACGATGGGAACCATGCTCTCCAGCGGTGTGGCCATCTTGGAAGCGCTCGACATCGTCGCCAAAACCGCCGGCAATAAAACCATTGAAAAAGCGGTATACAGCGTGCGCGCCGACATTGCCGAAGGCCGCACCATGGCCGACCCGCTCCAGGAAAGCGGCGTGTTCCCGGCCATGGTCTGCCAGATGATCGCCGTCGGCGAATCCACCGGTGCGCTCGATTCCATGCTTGAGAAAATAGCTACATTCTATGACGATGAGGTCGATCAGGCGGTCGAGAATCTGACGGCACTCATCGAGCCGTTCATGCTGGTTTTCCTCGGTGTTACGATCGGCGGCCTGGTCATTGCGATGTATCTGCCGATATTCAAGATGGCCGGTACCATCGGCGGCTGACGGACAAAGCGCTCGACCATCCGGCCGGGTCGGGCCAACGGCGGCGACGGGCGGTGAAGCCCTCGCCTGCCTTCGCCCCAGCGGCATCCGGCCCCGGGGCGTACGCCACCGACAGTCGGCGATGGCATCATCCTCGAATCAGACCCAGACAAAGTAGACGCCTGCCATGCGAGACCCCGGTCATCATACCTCTGCCAGAAGCGATGGTGATATCCGATTCCGGCTGAAATGGCTGATGTTCGCCCGGGTCCTTTTCACGACCCTTCTGCTCGGCTCGACGGTCGTTCTCCAACTGGGCGTGTCCTCCTCGCCGCTCGCGCCAGGCCTGCTGGTCCTCTACGGGTTGATCGCCATCATCTTCTTCCTGTCGTTTCTCTACACCCTGGTCCTCAACCGCGTAAAAAACGTTCTCGGTTTCGCCTACTTCCAGATCGGCCTCGATACCGTCATCGTCTCCCTGATCATCTACGTTACCGGCAATTTATCGAGCATCTTCTCCTTTCTCTACCTTGTGGTCATCATCTACTCGAGCCTGCTCCTTTACCGCAAGGGGAGCATGATAATCTCCACATTGTCCAGCTTCCAGTATGCCCTGATGGTCCTGGCGGAATACGGCGGCATTCTGAAGCCATTCATGTTCGACGAGAGTATAGCGGTTTCCGGTGTCGACCTGAATCAAATCATCTACAAGATCCTGATCACCATTTTCGGCTGTTTTGCCGTCGCCTTTCTGAGCAGCCTGCTGGCCGAACAGGCCCGGAAGTCGAGGAAAGAGCTTTGGGCCATGGAAGATCAGGTTCGGAGAGTCGAGAAGATGGCCGCCGTCGGTGAAATGGCCGCCGGATTGGCCCATGAGATCAAGAACCCCCTGGCATCCATGACCGGTTCGATTCAAATCCTGCGCGATGGGGTGGATCTCGATCCGGATCACGCCCGCCTGATGCAGATTGTTCTGCGGGAAGCCGACCGGCTCAGCTCCCTGGTGAACAATTTCCTGCTGTTCGCCCGCCCGCCGGTGGGAAAGCGAGAATTGATCTCCCTGGACAAGACCATCAACGATACGGTGGAGTTGCTCGAAAAAAACGGCAGCTGCCGGGGGAGGATCGCCATCCACAAGGAACTCGTCCAGGGGCTTTTCGTTGAAATGGACTTGGTCCAGCTGCGTCAGGTGCTGTGGAACCTATTGCTCAACGCCTCCGAGGCCATCAACGGCAGCGGCAGCATCGACATAAAATTGTTTCCCTCCAAAGGCCGCAAAGCCTGCATTGAGATCAGCGATGACGGCAGCGGCATGTCTCCGGATACCATCCAATCCATATTCGATCCGTTTTTCACCACCAAACAGAACGGCACCGGGCTTGGACTCTCGATCGTTCACAGCATCATCGAAGCCTCTGAAAGCCACCTCGATGTCCGCAGCAAACAAGGGGTTGGGACGACTTTTTCCCTCTGGCTGAAGCGGATTGACCCGCCAACTTAACCTTGACACTACATTAATAATACGATAGCAGTTCCCATTTGCCCTTTGAATAGCCGAACTGCGTTCGAACCCCTGTCCCTGTTGCGGCGCGGCGGATGAGACGACCGTTTGGCACCGCCGGGGCGCCCCGTTGAATGAAGGGGTTTGCGGGGCGTTGGAAAGCCAGTGCCATTCTGCGGCCGCGTGATGTGAATGGCCGAACCGGGGCAGGGAGCGCAGGGCGCGCATAACCGAGGCCTTGGGGCTCGCGGGCGTGTCTCGCCGGCTTCTAAAACGGTTTTCAATCCCCTGCCGGTTGACGGACCGAAACCATCGAAACAGGACCAATATTCTGATACGGGTAGTCCATGAACAAGGAAAAGACGAGCGATATTCTCGAGAATAGGCGCAACAAGATTCAGGATCTTCTGGCCCGGGGCATCGCTCCGTATCCGAATGATTTCAGGGTGCGCCACACCGTGGCGCGTATCATGGAACAGGTGGCTTCCGACGCAGAAGTAGGGGACGATGCCGGCAAATCGGCGGCATCTTTTACGGCCGCCGGCCGGGTCATGGCCATCAACCGGTTCGGCAAAACAGCCTTCATCCGCTTCAAGGACCGATCCGGCCAGATGCAGGCCTACCTGCGGAAGGATCAGATCGGCGAAGAGGCTTTCGAACTGTTCAAGCAGCTTGATATAGGAGATATCATCGGCCTCACCGGCTCGATGTTCAAGACCAGAACCGGAGAATGGACGCTTGCCGCGGAGGCGTTTCGGCTTCTCAGCAAGTCGATGCGGCCCCTGCCCGAAAAGTTTCACGGTCTCAAAGACCCTGAAAAACGCTACCGTCAGCGCTACATCGATTTGGTGATGAACAACGATGTCCGACAAATATTCGTCCGGCGGTCCCGGATCATCCAGGCGGTGCGCGAGTTCTTTCTCAAGAGGGATTTTCTGGAAGTCGAAACGCCGATGATGCAACCGATCCCCGGCGGCGCCGAAGCGGCGCCCTTCAAGACGTTTCACAACACCCTCGGGATGAACCTCTTCCTGCGGATCGCACCGGAGCTCTATCTCAAACGACTTGTGGTCGGCGGGTTCGAAAGGGTTTTCGAAATAAACCGCAACTTCAGAAACGAAGGCATTTCCACCCAGCACAATCCTGAATTCACGATGCTCGAGTTTTATCAAGCCTATGCCACGTTCGAAGACCTGATGGATTTGACCGAAAAACTGATAGCCGAAGTCGCAGAATCGGCCTGCGGGTCCACATCCATTGCCTATCAGGGCCAGACGATCGAACTCGGCGGCCGGTGGCGCCGTGTCACGCTGAAGGACGCCCTGACGACGATCGGGGGGATCGACGCCGGGATGCTGGACGACCTGCCGGGGTTGCTCGCTTTTGCCGAACGCCATGATATCCGGATAACCAAAGCCGATCGCATCGGTAAGGTGATAACCAAGCTATTCGACGTGCTGGTCGAGCCCAAGCTCGTCCAGCCGACTTTTGTCGTCGGATACCCGGTTGAGGTATCACCGTTGTCCAGGAGAAACGAACAGGACCCGTCGCTGACGGATCGGTTCGAACTTTTTATCGCCGGCAGGGAACTTGCCAACGGTTTTTCGGAGCTCAACGATCCGGCGGATCAGAAGGAGCGCTTCTTGCAGCAGGTTTCGCGCCGGGAGGCCGGCGATGAAGAGGCCCACTTCATGGACGAGGATTATATCGAAGCCCTGGAGTACGGGATGCCGCCAACGGCCGGGGAAGGGATCGGAATCGACCGCCTGGTCATGCTCCTGACCGACTCACCGTCGATCCGGGAGGTGATTCTTTTCCCGCATATGAAGCCAGTTGATAAGGGGATCGATTAGGCAGCGCCGGCGGCGGCTGTTTGACCGATCATAGATACCTCCCATCGACGGATATCAGTGATTATGCCCTTTGAATATTTCATCGGCGGCCGCTACCTGAGGGCCAAACAGAAACAGGCCTTTATCTCCCTCATTACCATCCTGTCGACTGCCGGCGTGATGGTGGGGGTGATGGCGCTCATCGTGGTCATAGCGGTCATGTCCGGTTTCGAAGCGGATTTGAAGTCCCGCATTCTGGGCGGCCAGGCCCACGTGGTCATCATGCGTCAAGGCGGTGCTTTCGATGACTACCAGAGGGTGGTAAAGTATGCCGAGTCGGTCGATGGTGTCATCGCCGCGGCCCCGGTGGTATATGAACAGGTGATGCTGCGCTCGCCCCACGGGGTCTCCGGTGCGATGCTCAGAGGGATCGATCCCCAAAGCGCCGGGCGGGTCATCAAGACCCTCGAAAACATTTCCTTTCCCCCTGCTGCATCGCCGGGCCGGACCGAAGGCAACCATAGCGCGGCACCCGGAATCGTGCTTGGAAGAGAGTTGGCCCGTAACCTGGGCGTGGTCAAGGGCGATTCGGTCTACCTGATCTCACCCCGGGGAATGCTCTCCCCCATCGGACACGTACCGGCAATGAAACAGTTCGAGGTAACCGGGTATTTTGAATCCGGCATGTATGATTTCGACGGCTCCTTCGCCTATATCCGCTTGGCGGACGCCCAGAGGCTGCTTCGCATGGGAGATGCCGTATCCGCCGTCGAAGTCCGCATCACCGATATTTACGGCGCCAGAGAGATCGCCGATAAAATTGTGAGCGGCCTGGGCTTTCCTTACTGGGCATGGGACTGGATCCGCAAAAACCAGAACCTGTTCACGGCTCTGAAGCTTGAGAAAACCGCCATGTTCATCATCCTGACGCTGATCATCCTGGTGGCCGCATTCAACATCGCCAGTACGCTCATCATGATGGTCATGGGTAAAACCCGCGATATTGCCATCCTGAAAGCCATGGGAGCCACGAACAAAAGCATCCGCAAGATCTTCGTGTTCAAGGGTATGATCATCGGCGTCGTTGGAACGGGCCTGGGCGTGCTGGCCGGATCGTTGCTCTGTGCCTTGCTCAAGCGGTACAGTATCGTCGAACTCACCGGCGACATATACTACTTTACCACGAAGCTGCCGGTGAGACTCGAAATGATCGACGTGCTCATCATCGTCTGTGCGGCTCAGGTGATCTGCTTCTTTGCGACTCTCTACCCGGCGCGGCAAGCCGCCAGGCTTGATCCGGTCGAGGCGATCCGCTATGGATAAAGACGATTACGGGCTGGGCGGGCCAAGCGCGGCAGCAGCCGGCGACGCTTTTATCGCCGCCAGGGATCTTCACAAGGGCTACAACCAAAGCGGTGTCCGCCTCGAGATACTCAGAGGGGTCGATATCGAGATCAGCGTGGGGGAAACCGTGGCGGTGATCGGCGCCTCGGGCATCGGCAAGTCGACCTTGCTGCACGTCCTGGGCACCCTGGACCGGCCGGATCATGGGAGCCTGCTCATCAGCGGGGAGAATGTTTTCACGTATGATGATGAAAAACTGGCCCGATTCAGAAACACGTCCATCGGCTTCGTATTCCAATTTCACCACCTGCTGCCGGAATTCAGCACCATTGAAAACACGATGATGCCGGCACTGATAAACGGATGGAATAAAACCGCCGCCCACCAAGCGGCCGAACACATCCTCGTACGGGTCGGTTTGAAGGAACGGCTCACACACCGGGTCACCAAGCTTTCGGGTGGGGAACAGCAACGGGTGGCTTTGGCCAGAGCTCTGGTAATGGGGCCGGGCATACTGCTGGCCGATGAGCCCACCGGAAATCTCGACCAGGGCAACAGTGATCAGGTTCATGACCTGCTGATGGAACTGAACCGGGAACTTCGCATGACAATGGTGGTGGTCACCCATAACAGGGAGCTCTCGGGACTCATGTCACGGCAGGTGACCATCGAGGATGGGATGCTGATCGAGTCTGAATGACGGCAATCTTCCGGGCGCTGGGGGGCCGGTCATAGGGGGCCACGACCGGTTTCCGTTTAACTTCCTCCGAGATTATGAATGGTTATGATCAAAAGAATCTGCCTGGTTCTGGCGCTCATTGCGTGCACACTGCCGGTTGCTGTTTATGCGGCGGAAAAAAAAGTTTCCGTCATGATTTTGCCTTTTGAAATCAATGCGGCCGATAAACTCACCTATCTGCAGACGGAAATTCCCAAGGTCATCGGGCAAAACCTCTCCGCTGAAGGCGCCAATATTGTCCAAACACCGGAGAATGCCTCTGCAGCCAGATTGCCGGTATCAGATCCGGGTTTCGCGCGACGCATGGGAGTGGAAAACGGTGCGGATGTCGTTCTCGTCGGCAGCCTCACCCTGATCGGGCAGCAGTTCAGCCTGGATACCCGTTTGGTGGATTCATTCAATCCCGGACCGCCCAAGGTGTTCACCGTCTCGGGGCTGGGACTGGAGAACCTGCCTTTGAAAGTCCGGGAGCTGACCCGGGAGATCAGCCTCGTGATCTTCGAGCAGAAAAAAATAACGGCGATCCGTATCGAGGGGAGCGAGCGGATCGAAGCCGATGCGATCAAGCGCATCGTTAAATCAGCACCCGGTGATATATACTCCGTAAAAAACCTCTCGGACGACCTCAAGGCCATCTATGGGATGGGCTATTTCGACGATGTCCGGATCGAAGCCGAAGATGACGCGGCCGGTAAGGTCGTGGTCATTCACGTCAAGGAGAAGCCGACCATTCGCCACGTACGCTTCGAAGGCAATCGAGTCTTCGACGACAAGGAGATGAAGGAGAACATGACCCTGAAAACGGGGTCGATTCTGAATGTTTTCCACGTGCAAAACAACATCCAGCGGATCGAAGGGCTATACAAGGACAAAAACTACCACAACGTCAAAGTCGATTATGAAATCAAGGAAACGTCAAACAACCAGGCCGACGTGACCTTCAAGATCGACGAAGGCAAAAAGGTACGGATCGAACATATCTATTTCGAAGGCAACCAGGCCTTCCCGGACAAGAAACTCAAGAAGCAGATGGGCACCTCGGAGAAGAGTTGGCTCTCTTTTATCACGAATTCCGGAGACCTGAACACTGAGGACCTCAATCAAGATGCCGGCCGGCTGGAAGCGTTCTATCAGAACCAGGGCTATATCCGCGCCAAGGTGGGCGAGCCCCAAGTGGTGTTCGAAGAAGAGGGAATCAGTGTCACCATTAAAATCGAAGAGGGCCCGCGATATACGGTCGGTTCGGTCGGTGTCGAAGGAGAATTGATTTTTCCCAGCGACGTTCTCATAGCCAAACTCAATTTGACCAAGGAAGAGTTCTACAACCGGACCGTGCTCCGCAATGACCTGATCACCCTGGGAGATCTCTATGCGGATTCCGGGTACGCCTATGCCGACATCGTCCCGCGCATCAATGAAAATTCCGAAGAGCTGGTGGTCGACATCGTTTACCAGATTCAAAAAGGACCGCTGGTTTACTTCGAAGAAATAACCATCAACGGTAATTCCCGCACCCGGGATAAAGTGATTCGGCGTCAACTGGAAGTCTACGAGCAGGGACTTTACAGCGGGTCCGGTGTGAAGCGAAGCGTCCGCAACCTCAACCGGCTCGATTACTTCAAGGATGTCAAAGTCAACACAGTGAAAGGCAGTGCCGACGATAAAATGGCCATGGCCATAGATGTCGAGGAAAAATCGACCGGCCAGTTCAGCATCGGCGGCGGATACAGCAATACCGAAGGAGTGTTTGTCACCGGTTCAATATCACAGCGCAATCTTTTCGGACGCGGACAGATTCTCAACCTGCAGGGTAGTGTCGGCTCCATCAACCGGCGCTATCAGCTGTCCTTCACCGAACCCTGGCTCTTCGACATCCCGCTCTCCGGCACCGTCAGAGCTTACAACTGGCTCAGCGAATACACCTCTTACGACAGGGATAGTATCGGCGGGTCCCTTTTGATTGGCTACCCGGTCTACAGAGACACGCGTTTTACCATCGGCTTCAGTTACGATTCGGCCGACATCAACGTCACGGACCCGGCGACGGCTCCGATTTCGATATTGGAGCTGATCGAGGAGGTCGGTGACAAGAATATCGTCACCCTGAGCACCGAGGCCGCCCTGACCTACGACACCCGCGACCGGATCTTCTCCACCACCAAGGGAGCGCTGCACCGCCTGGTAGTTGAATACGCGGGATTTGGCGGTGATATCGGTTTCAACAAATATGTGGGGCAGGTGGGGTGGTATCATCCCCTGCTATGGAAATTCGTCGGTCATGTGAGAGCCAAGGCCGGTTACGTGGGCGATAATTCCTCGGGCGTGCTGCCCGACTACGAGTTGTTCTACATGCAGGGGATCGATTCCCTGGTCGGTTATGACAGGGATGAGATTCAGCCCAGGGACGAGCGCGGAGAGGAGATCGGCGGCGACAGGTTCGGCTACGCCACTGCCCAGCTGATCCACCCCCTGCTCACGGAGTTCGGGCTGGACGGGTTTTTGTTTTACAGCGCCGGGGCGATTGCCTCGAGTGAACCCGGAGCCGAACCCCAGGATATCAACGGTGATTCCTTGCGCCAAAGTGTCGGATTCGGTTTCAACTGGAACTCACCCATGGGACCGATCGCTTTGGCTTACGGATACAAGATCGGCCGTCGGGAGGGGGAATCGGTCGGCGCCTGGGAATTCAATTTTGGAGGGGCGTTTTAGCGGTCTGGGGCCAACCCCGGCTCCGTCCCATGACGGAGTTGGGTGCCCACTGCCAATCAGATGCCACCCGGCCGTCGGTCGCACCACCGGCATCCGCTTGAAGGTTTGGGGAGTTTGTGCTGACCATGGGGGGACACACGGGGCAACGGGTTTCCGCCATCTACGTAACGGTTCACCGGAACAACGGGTTCCATTGATAAGCGTTTATTATTTCAAAAGTGCCATGAGGGAGGAACAATGCGACGATACCACCTGATAATCGCTGCGGCCATGACGATTCTATTTTCACTGACTAGCGCCGGCATGGGCGCCGATGTTGCTAAGATCGGCATCATCGACGGCCAGCGGGTGCTTGAGACATCCGATGCCGGGAAGACCGCCAGGACCCGCATCAAAGAAAAATACAGTCGGATGGAAGAAGAACTTAAGAAGAGGGGGGCGGAATTCGAAGAGTTGAAAAAACAGTACGAACGCAATGCCATGGTCATGAGCCAGGAGAAACGCGAGGATAGTCAGCGGGACCTTCAAATCAAGCAGATGGATCTCCAGCAGCTTGGCAAGAAGTACAGCGGTGAGTTGAAGGAGCTGGAAAAGAAATACACGGAAAGAATTCAAAAGGATATTTATTCATTGACCGAAGAGCTCGGTAAATCGGGAGGGTATTTGCTGATCATCGACAGACCTGGTGTTCTCTATTATCCGAATTCCATCGAACTCACGGATCAGCTGATACAGAAATACAATGCGAAGTACGCCAAGGGCGAAACCGAAGCGGCCAAAAAAGATTGATTCTGCGTCCACGCCGGAAAAGTGTGCGGCTGATGCCCACGATAAGGACGAATCATGGAATTTACGCTAGACCGTATTGCCGAACACGTCGGCGGTCAGGTGCGGGGTGACGCCAGCAAGATCATACGCGGGGTGGCGCCGTTCGAGGCTGCCGCAGGCGATCAGATCACCTTTGCCGACGGGGCCAAATTCATCAAACGGATCAAGGAAACCAGCGCCGGAGCGGTCATCGTTCCGAAACACGTAGCGGTGGATGACCTATCCCTGATTCAGGTCGACAACCCCAAGGTGGCCTTTATCAAGGCCATCGAATTCTTTCACCCCGCGGCTGCGCCTTTCAGGGGCATCAGCGACCGGGCGGTGATCGGCGAGGGTTTTGCCGCCGGCGCCGAGGCGGCCGTCGCACCGCTGGTGTATATCGGACGGAACGTCAGCATCGGAGACCGCACCGTCATTCACCCCGGCGTGGTCCTCGGGGACGGCGTGCGCATCGGCAGCGATACGCTCGTCCACCCCAACGTCTCGATCCTTGAACGATGTCGGATCGGGGATCGGGTAACCATTCACGCCGGCACCGTGATCGGGAGCGACGGCTACGGTTTTGCGCCCGACGGTGAGACCTACGTCAAAATACCGCACCTGGGCATCGTCCAGATTGATGATGACGTGGAAATCGGCGCCGCGAACGCCATCGACCGGGGCACATTCGGCAAGACCTGGATCAAGCGGGGGGTCAAGACCGACAACCTCGTCCAGATCGCCCACAATGTGACCGTCGGTGAGAACACCCTGATCGTAGCCCAGGTGGGCATCGCCGGAAGTACATCTATCGGCCGCCACGTCATTCTGGCGGGACAGGCAGGGATCTCCGGCCATCTGACCATCGGGGACAACAGTATCATCGGACCCATGACCGGTGTGGGGAAACCGGTGGCGCCGGGGGAGATCGTTTCCAGCGGCCTGCCGCATTTACCCCATAGACAGTGGCTGCGGATGCAGCGGGTCATCCCCGAACTGCCGGAGCTCAAAAAGCGTCTCGTGGTTCTCGAAAAAGAGATACAAAGGTTGGCCGGGAGGGAAGATTGAACGGAAGCGTATCGTAAAATGTGCGGATGAGCGCTGAAAAAAGGGGTCCGATGCTGACAAGGGCGTTTCAGAGCATGCCAGAGACTGCAAACCGAGCGGAGGGAGGCCATGGAGACTGTTTGCGATATTCAAAAAATTTTGGAACTGATGCCCCATCGTTACCCTTTCCTGCTCATTGACCGCATCATTGAACTGGATCCAGGGAAAAGAATTGTCGGATTAAAGAACGTGACCATCAATGAGCCTTTTTTCCTGGGACATTTCCCCGGGATGCCCGTGATGCCGGGGGTTTTGATCGTTGAGGCCATGGCCCAGGCCGGCGGCATACTCTACCTGACCTCGCAGCCGCCGGGAGAGGAAGGGTATATTTTTTACTTCATGGCCATGGACAAGGTGCGGTTCCGCAAACCCGTGGTGCCCGGCGACCAGCTGGTTTTGGAAGCGACACTTCTTAAAATGCGCAAGAACGCCATAAAGATGGAAGGCACGGCGACGGTAAACGGCAAACGCGTGGCCGAAGCGGAATTGATGGCTTCGGTGGGAGTGAAGATATGATTCATCCAACAGCGATCGTCAGTCCGAAAGCCGAAATCGATGCCGATGTCGATATCGGGCCGTATACGATCATCGGGGAGAAGGTGTTCATCGGGAGCGGGACCACCATCGGAGCTCACGTCGTGGTCGAACCTTACGTAACGATCGGCCAGAAGTGCCGGATTTTTCAATACGCAGCCATAGGTGCTATCCCCCAGGATCTGAAGTTCAGGGGAGAAGTCAGTTATGTTAAAATTGGGCCCGGGTGCATTATCCGCGAGTTTGTCACCATTCACAGAGGAACCAGCATGGGGGGCGGTGTCACCGAGGTCGGTGAGGAATGCCTGTTGATGAACTATTGCCACGTCGCTCACGACTGCCGGGTCGGGCGCCGGGTCGTCATGGCCAACAACGCCACGTTGGCCGGCCACATCACCATTGGAAACCACTGTACCATCGGCGGCCTTTCGGCCATTCACCAGTTTACCAGGGTCGGCGAATATGCCTTCATCGGCGGCATGACCGGTGTCCCCAAGGACATTCCCCCTTACGTGATCGCATCCGGCGAAAGGGCCCGGCTGCATGGTTTGAACCTGGTGGGGCTCAAGCGCTTCGGATTCTCACAGAAGACCATCACCGAGCTGAAGAAAACCTACCGCATCGTCTTTCGGATCGGCCTGACCCTCAATCAAGCCGTTGAAAGAGTGAAGGCCGAGGTGGACCAAATACCCGAGGTGGTCCAGTTCGTCGATTTCATTAAATCCTCTGAGCGGGGCATCACCCGATAAGAACCGCTGGCTTCGGGCCCGGGGGAGCCGCTCTTCGTGCTCCCATGAACAGGGGCGGATCCTCCCTTGCATTGCCGGCGAGGATAGTGGACAGGTACTCATGAATACTGCCGAAAAAAAACTCCGTGTCGGTGTCGTTGGCGTCGGCTATCTTGGAAAGTTTCACGCTGAAAAGTACGCCCGTATGGAGGACGTCGATCTGGCCGGCGTGGCCGACATCGACTCGGCCGCCGCCAAGGCGGTGGCCGATCGATTAGAGACGACGGCCTACTCTGGACATTCGGAATTGCTCGACCGGGTCGATGCCGTCAGTGTCGTCGTGCCCACCTCCGCTCATTTTTCGGTTGCCAGGGACTTTCTGAAAAACGGCGTGGACGTACTGATCGAGAAGCCGATGACCACCACTCTCGAGGAGGCCGATGCCCTTGTCGCCATGGCGGAATCCCAGGGGCTCATTATCCAAGTCGGGCACCTCGAGCGGTTCAATCAAGCCGTGGTGGCCTTGAGGGGGATACTCAAACGCCCCCTGTTCATCGAGTCGCACCGTCTCAGCCTGTTCAAAGACCGGTCGATGGACGTGAGCGTCGTCCTGGACCTGATGATCCACGACATCGATCTCATTTCCAACTTTGCCCAGTCGGAGCTCACCAGCGTCCATGCGGCCGGTGTCCCCGTGGTTTCGAGCGAAGTCGACATAGCCAACGCCCGCCTCGAATTCGACAGCGGCTGTGTCGCCAATGTCACGGCCAGCCGGATATCGATCAAAAACGAACGTAAAATTCGCCTTTTCCAGAAAGATTGCTACATTTCAGTGGACTTCGTCGCACACAGCATCACGGTGATCCGCCGGAAGGAAGGCGATCAGCCCAGCCTGATTCCCGGCATGGACATCCAGCAGCTGTCTTTCTCACAGGGGGATGCGCTGGAAGATGAACTCAAAGAATTCGTCCGGTCGGTGCGGAACCGGACCCGACCCCAGGTCGACGGTCGGGTGGGTCGCAAGGCCTTGGGAATCGCCCTGGACGTGATGGGACAGATCAACAGCAAAATCGATCGGTATCTCGGTCGTTAATACCTCATGAGCTCACTTGTCGGTCAAAAATGTGTCATGATCGTGGTTGGAGAAGCTTCCGGAGACCAGCATGGGGCCAAGCTGGTGAGGGAAATGCGGCGCAAGGACCCGAACATTTTCTTTTGCGGCATCGGCGGCAGGGAATTGGCCGAAGCCGGGGTCCGCATCCTCGTCGATGCGGCCGAACTGACGGTAGTCGGGCTGACCGAAGTCGTTTCTAAATTACCGGTCGTCTACCGCTCGATGGCCGTGGCGAAAAAACTCCTCCAGAGCCTGAAACCCGACCTTTTGATTCTGATCGATTTTCCGGATTTCAACCTGCGGGTGGCCGCGGTTGCGAAGAAACAGGGAATTCGGGTACTTTACTATATCAGTCCCCAGATCTGGGCTTGGCGGCGGGGCCGAGTAAAAAAAATCGGACGGCTGGTCGATCACATGGCTGTCATCCTTCCCTTCGAGGCTGATTTTTACAAGGAGCACGCCATTCCCGTCACGTTTGTAGGCCACCCGCTGCTCGACGGTCACCCCGATGAAGAAGAGACATCCCCGGAGGCGGAGCCGCCGACTCGATCCCTGATTGGACTGCTGCCGGGTTCCAGGAATGTGGAGGTCAGACGGTTGTTGCCGGTTATGCTGGAGGCGGCCGCGCGCATTCACGAGACGGCTCCGGACCAGAAGTTTGTCGTATCGGTCGCCCCCACAGTCGACAGCGAGATGCTCGCCGCGATTGTCGCCGGACGTCATCCCGACCTGCCGTTGGCCGTCACCAAAGAGCCGGTAACCCGGATTTTTCCCCGCTGCCGCCTTGTGGTGGCCGCTTCGGGAACCGTCACGCTGCAAGCGGCCATGGCCGGCACCCCGATGGTGATCATCTACAAAGTATCGCCGATAAGTTATTGGGTGGGACGGATGCTGGTCCGCGTCGACCACATCGGACTGATCAATCTGATTGCCGGCCGGCGGCTCGTTCCGGAACTCATCCAGGATCAGGCATCTTCCGCGGCGATCTCCGAACAGGTGGCTGGACTGTTGAGTGACCAGACCAAACTCGCCGAACTACAAAAAAACCTGTTGGCGACCAAAAAGGTGCTGGGAGACACCGGCGCATCAAAACGGGTGGCGCACATCGCTCTGTCCATGCTGTAACCGAAGACAACCGCAGAAAAAATGACGGCCGGGAGGTCCCTGTTGAAGACCCCGGGACTCCAAGCCCCAAAGATGAATCTGACGAGATGCGCGTGAAAAAAGGATTGCTTCAGCCCCGACACCATCAGCTGATCGGCCTGGTCAGGGAGAACCGCTACCGCCTTGCGCTGGCAATGGTCTGCATGCTGGTCGAGGCGGCGGGCACATCGGCGGCCGCCTATCTCGTCAAGCCGGTCCTGGACGAGATCTTCATCAACAGGAACGCGCAGATGCTCAAATTCATCCCGCCGGCCGTCATCGGGCTTTATCTGCTGCGGAGCCTGGCGATGTATTACGGCGATTACTTCATGGGCTTCGTCGGCCAGGATATCATCCGTCGTTTGAGAAACTGGCTCTATGACCGCATTCAAGATCTTCCGCTCTCGTTTTTCGGCAAAGAAACAACCGGTGTATTGATGTCGCGCATCATCAACGATGTCAGTTTCGTCAAGGATATGCTCTCGACCACCATCACCGGTTCACTGCGCGATTGTTTCACTGTCGTGGGGCTGATTTTCGTCATCTTCTACCAGATCTGGCAGTTGGCGATCTTCGCTATTCTCGTACTGCCGGCCGCCTTTTTGCCGATCGTATACTTCGGGCGGCGGGTGCGGCGCACGAGCACGGGGTGCCAGGAAGCGATGGCCGATATCAGCGCATTCTTGCATGAAACCTTTGCCGGGAATAAAATCGTCAAAGCCTTTGGGATGGAACAGCACGAGAAAAGACGATTTTTCGATAAAACCCGGCATTTGTTCCGGCTGGAGATGAAAGAGACTAAGGCGCGGGTGATCACCAGCCCGATCAACCTCTTTCTCGGCGGTTTGGGAGCGGCGCTGATCATCTGGTTCGGTGGGTCCAGGGTCATTGCCGGCACGTATACGGCTGGAACATTTTTTTCCTTTTTGACGGCGGTGCTCCTGCTCTACAAGCCGGTCAAGGATTTAAGCAAGTTCAACAACGCCCTCCAGCGCGGACTTGCCGCCACTGACCGGGTGTTCGACGTCATCGAGCGCGAATCGGAGATCGCGGAAGATCCCCAAGCCGTCGAGATCGGCACCCGAGCCCACCGAGTGGCTTTCGATCACGTATATTTCAAATACGAAAACGACTTGGTTCTTCAGGACGTCAGCCTGGAGGTGGCGCCTGGACAGGTGCTGGCCATCGTCGGCATGAGCGGTGGCGGGAAAACATCCCTGGTCAATCTTATTCCCCGCTTTTATGATGTCTCCCAGGGCCGGATCACCATTGACGGGGTCGACCTGCGACGGATTTCCCTCGCTTCCCTGCGGCGTCAAATGGCTATCGTCACCCAGGAGCCGATCCTTTTCAACGATACGGTCCGCAACAACATCGCATATGGTCGCCCGGAGGCATCGGAGGACGAGATTACCGCCGCTGCCAAGGCGGCATTCGCGTATGACTTCATCCTGAATTTTCCGCAGCAGTTCGACACCAACATCGGAGAGTTGGGAGCGCGGCTGTCGGGCGGGGAGAAACAAAGGATCTGCATCGCGCGCGCTCTTTTGAAGGACGCGCCGATACTGATACTCGACGAGGCGACGTCTTCTCTCGACACCGCGGCGGAGAAGGTCGTACAGCAGGCTCTCGACAACCTCATGCGCGGGCGTTCGACTTTCGTCATCGCCCATCGCCTGTCCACCATACTGAAGGCCGATCAAATCATTGTCCTGGTGAAGGGGCGGGTCAAAGAAGCCGGCAGTCATCGGGAGCTTCTGGCCCTCAAAGGTGAATACCATCGGCTTTACCAGATGCAATTCAGCGATGAAACGGTCTATGGCTAGCCGGTAAGACGAATCCAAAACGGCGATCCTGCCCCCAGCGGCCGGCGGGGTGATGTCGGGCTCTGCCGCTCACCGATCCACATGCCACCGGCAGTCGGGAAGTCAATTGCCGGACAACTGCCGTTCTGATCGTACGAATATGAAAATCAACACGATACTCAACCGCTATATTTTCAAAGAGCTCATCGCACCATTTGCCGTTACGCTGGTATTTTTTACATTTATATTTTTGATGGCGCAGATGCTCAAGATCACCGATCTGATCGTCAACTACAATGTCGATCTCTTCGCCATTCTGAAAATACTGCTGCTATCGGTCCCCTCTTTCTTCATATTCGTCATTCCCATGTCTCTGATGATGGCCATCCTGCTGACCTTTTTAAGGATGTCCAGCGACAATGAGATCATTGCCATGAAGACCGGAGGCATCACCCTGTATCGGATGCTGCCGCCGGTCCTTATCTTCTGCCTCGGTGGGTACCTGCTGACGTTTTTCATGTCTGCCTACGCGGCGCCGACTGCGGGACAGGCCATCAGGGATCTTACCTTCAGAATTTTTTCCCAAAACCTCGATATCGGCCTCAAAGCACGCACATTCAATGACAGCTTCAAAGATGTCATGCTTTATGTCAATGACATCGACATGAAAAAAAAACTGTTGATCGATGTCTTCATCGAAGACAAGCGGCAGGAAGATCATGTGACAACGGTTGTAGCGCCGCGGGGAAAACTTTACAGCGGGCCGGAGAACCTGGTTTACTATCTCCGGCTCTTCGATGGGCGGATCAACCAGGTCCGGATAGAAAACCGTTCGGCCCATTCCTTGACCTTCGATACATATGACATCCGCCTCGATCTGAAAAAAGCCCTGGCATCCGCCGATAGTCCGACCAAGCGATGGAAAGAGATGACCCTGCCCGAGCTCAACCGGTTTATAGCGGGGGCCGGAGATCACTGGCAAAAAAACAACATGCGGGTCAGGTTTCACCAAATCATCGCTATGCCTTTTGCCTGTTTCGCTCTGGGGATTTTGGCCATACCCCTCGGTATCCAGTCGAAGTTTGCGCGTGCCTCGCTCGGCCTCGTCGTGGGATTGGTGTTTTTCCTAATCTACTACCTGTTGCTCTCTGCGGGACATGTATTCGGCGAAAGCGGTCATATTCCGGCGGCTGTGGCCATGTGGGCGCCGACGATCGTCATGGGGTCGCTCGGGGTGTATCTGCTGATAGGGTCGGCCCGTGAGCGGTCTTTCCGGATTGCCGCGCCGGTCTATCGCCTGTGGCATTTCATGAATCGGTTGGGCGGCAAACCGTCCTGAATGTTCCCGCCCGCAAGGACGCCCGCAGGCGTGTCGACCGAGAAAGGGCCGGAATCCTGGGACGGTTCTTAAAAATAGTGGGATCCGGCGCAAGATACCGTCAGTTAGCCCCTGCTTGATGCTTCGGGGCGGAAAACGGCGGTTGGCGCCCTCGATTAGAGCCTGCTGCCTCCGGGTGGCTAAACAAATCGCGCATCTGCCTTGCAGCGAGGCAGACAAACACACTGGCAGTCAGTCACCGTGCTTATTCTGGATCGACATCTCATTGGCGACGTATTCAAGTTTTTCGGGATCATCCTCGTCACGGTGATAAGCATTTTCCTGGCCATCGATTTTTTTGAAAAAGTCGACGATTTCATCGAAGCCGGGGTCGCGTTGCAGCGGTTGGGCCTGTATTTTCTACTGCGGATCCCTTTTGTCATCGGGATGCTATTGCCCATGACCCTCTTTTTGTCCGCCCTGGTTGCCCTGGGATTGATGAACAAGCGCAACGAGCTGCTCGCCATGCGCGTCGGCGGCGTCAGCATGATCTTTTTCTTACGGTCGATTCTGTCGCTGGGCGTGCTCTTTGCCCTGATGCTCTTCATTGTTTCCGACATTCTCGTGCCCATCAGTCTCAGCCGGGCCAATCAGATATACAGCCGTGAGGTCAAAAAGGAAGAGGTCGTCACATCCAGAGAAAAAAACATTTGGATCAAGGGCAACCGCAGTATTGCGCACATCCAGTACTACAATACGTCGGCCCGAAAGATTTCTGGCATCACACTCTATTTTTTCGACGAAAGATTCAGGCTCGTGCGCCAGATCGATGCGGCTTCGGCCATCTTCAGGGACGGCAAGTGGATTTTCGACGACTTGCTCGAGCAGACGTTGTCGTCCGAAGCCGGTGAATACAGCACGGTTTTCCATCCGCAGCAGACCCTGCCGATGGAGATTCTGCCCGAGGATTTGGCGCGGGCCGCCAAAAAGTCGGAGGAGATGAATTTACCGGAACTGCGGGAATATATCCGCACCGTTGAAAATGAAGGTTACGATGCGACCCGCTATCGTGTCGATCTACACGCTAAAATAGCATTTCCCTTCGTCTGCATCATTCTCTGTCTTCTGGCATTGGGAATCGGGACCAAGCCGAACTTCAAGGATCATCTGTTCGTTGTTATCGCCATCGGGGTCGGGGCGGCCTTCCTCTATTGGACCCTGAACAGTTTCTGCTTGTCCCTCGGATACGGCGGCGTCTTGCCGCCGATTGTCGCGGCCTGGACCGCCAACAGCGTCTTCTTGTGCTGCAGCGTGGTGATCCTATCGAACCAGCAGTAACGCCAGTCGCGAAAGATTACGGACCAACGGGATTTGACTTGAAGAATCAAATTGTAAAACTGATGCATTCGGATGAAGCCGCGTCCAGGGCGACTTTGGCCGCGGGGCTTTTACTTTGTTCGCGACTCTACGGAGCCGGGGTGCGGTTGAGGGCCGCCGCATATCGCTCCGGGCTGCTGAAAACCAGACGGCTGCCATGTAGGGTCATCTCCGTCGGCAACATCACCGTCGGCGGTACGGGGAAAACTCCGATGACGATCTATCTGGCGGAATTGCTTCACCGCTCCGGATACACGTCCGTTGTCATCAGCAGGGGATACAAAGGCAAAGCCGAAAAACACGGCGGCATTGTCAGCGATGGCCGCCGGTTTTGCATGAGCGTCGAGTCGACCGGGGATGAACCATGGTTGATGGCGCGGCGCCTGCAGCGGTTCGGCGTGCCGGTGATTGTGGGCCGCAATCGATTCGAATCCGGCAGGCTCGCGGTCAAGATGTTTCAGCCCGATGTCATCCTGCTCGATGATGCCTATCAGCACCGCAGTTTGTGGCGTGATCTCGATCTGGTCCTCCTGGACAGTCACCATCCCTTCGGCAATATGCACCTGTTGCCCCGGGGAGTCCTCCGGGAGCCGGTATCTGCCCTTCATCGCGCAGACCTGTTCGTGCTCACCAGGACGGATGAAGATACCGAGCCGGCGGTGGTGGACCGGCTGCGGTATGTTGTCGGGAACCGGCCGGTGTACGCGGCGTCACACACGCCCTTTATTTCAAGATGGGTGCCGGCCGGATTTTCCCCCGGCCAAGGACTGGCGGGAGCGATCGGTGAGTGCGGTCTTCCGAGGCTGCGCGGTAGAAACGTATTCGGCTTCTCAGGCATTGCAGGGAACGAACGGTTCCGGCAGGCGCTCGAATCGCTGGGGTGTCATCTCGTAGGATTCAACGGTTTTGCGGATCACCATCCTTATTCGAGGGCTGAGGTGACGACTCTGCGGCGTATCGCGGTTCAATCCGGTGCCGACGTCGTCTGCACGACCGAAAAGGATTTCGTCCGGTTGGCCCGTCGGGGGACATGGCCCCTGGAATTGGCGGTGATAGACGTCGAGCTGTCGTTGGTCGGCCGCCGCTCGGCTTTTGAAGAGGATGTCGTCAGCGTCCTCTCCGGCACCGCCGATCGGCTTGCCGGCTGAAAATAATCGGCAGCAATACCACCAGATTTGCTGCGGAAGACTTGCATGGTTCGCCAGTTCCAGGCGCTAACAGGGAACCTAAGAAGGTGACGATATTGGGTGCCTTTCGAAAAGAGACCGGTCGCGCCCTGCTCTCCATGTCGAGCGAATACTCCGACCGCCCTGTCGTTTCTTAGAATCGGTAATCGAACATATCGATGTCCCGTTTGAAACGTTCGGCGATCATTTCCGCTGCTGCATCCGTGTAGTAGCTGCGATAATCCGACCGGTTCTTTGCCTTGCGCCGGTGGGCCAGCGGCAGGGGATCGATGCCGATTCGGCGGCAGACCTCCTGGAAATCCCCGGCAAGGTTTTCATAGCGCCCGATGAAATCGACCATGACACGCCCTCTCAAATCTATCAGGTAGTCACTCTGCAGCTCGATCGAGGTATCGATGTGAAACTGGTAGGGTCGTGCGGGATCGAGCTTATACCGCAGAAATTCCTCGAAATCGTCATGTCCGGCCATCAGGTGCGGTCTTTCCCGCCGAATGTGGTGGTAGGAGCTGACCTGAAGGTCCCAGGGGTTGCGGACAAAAGCAAACTTGAACAAATTCCGGAACGTTTCGCGGGGGAGCATTTCGTAGGCCGTGATTACCTTGGCGTGCCGCGGCAGTTTGCATCCGATGCGGTGGCCGGTGAGCGAACTGATGCGGCTGCAGATAGACGCCGGGACATAGTACGGGTCCCGGCGGCGATAACGATTGAGGGTCGCCCGTATGCTGGTTCCGCCGGTTTTGGCAATGTGGACGAAAAGAAACTTGTAACGCAGTGACAGCAACAACTTTTGGCTCCTTTCCGGCGATCCCTCTCCGTCCGTTCCGGCTGTAGCGATGAGCGGGGGATGCCTCTTTCCAATGCTCGAGCGATTATTCCGTTGGGGATCCCGTCAGGGCGACCGGGAGTCCCGGTCCCGGCCGAGGAGGATCTCGAGATACCGTCGGCTGCTCGCCTCGACGGTGAACTCACGGACAGCGTTGGTCAAAACGGCCGCAGCGGGCGGATTGGCCAGGGTGGCCCGCATGGCTTCGGCCAACTCCTCCGGGTTTCCGACGGGCGCCAGTTTGCCGATCGCTCCGCTGCGCATGATTTCCCGCGGACCGCTGGGGCAGTCGGTGGCCACAGACGGAACGCCCAAGGACAGCGCTTCGGTCAATACGTTTGGGGAACCTTCCCAGGCGGAAGACAGCACAAACAGGCTGGCGCGGGACAGGTACGCATACGGGTTTTCCACAAACCCGGGCAGGTCGACAAAGGCTCTGACGGAAAGCCGATCAGCCAACCCTTCGAGCTTTCGGCGGTCGTTGCCTTCACCGAGGATGATCAAGCGGCAGCCCACCTGCCGCCTCAGAAGCTCAAAGGCCCGGATCAGCGTGGGAAAATCTTTCTGGCGGGTGAGACGGCCGATGCCGATGATGACCGGCTCTTTCATGTCGTCGAACCAGGCATGGGAAACGGGTTCCCGGGCTTGCCTGAAAATTTGATCGGTAATGACCGGGTTCTGGACAACCCTGATATCGGCAGGCTCGATTCCGGTGATACGGGCCATATCCGCAGCCACCCCCTCGGAAACGGCGACGATGGCATCGGCTTTGGGATAGAGCAATCGCATCGGCGCATACCAGGTCAGTTTCCGGAGCCGGCTTTTTCCGGCCAGGGCCGCTGAAACGGTGGTTCCCATTCTCACCACGATCCGGGTGGATACGCGGGCGATGGCTCGGGCGACGATGGCCACCTGATTGGCCCGATCCTTGGCGGCCAGAATGGCATCCGGCCGCTCGGTCCGGAGATAATGGACCAATGCGGGCAGGCTGGTCAGGGTATGAGTGGCCGCGAGTCTGTGCACGTTCAGCCCCTCCGGCAAATTTGAGGAAAGGTGTTCGCTGCGGGATTTGACCGGCAATAGCTCCACCCGGCAGCCCCGGTGGAGCAGGCCTTCGCACAAGTTAAGGACCATGCGTTCGACGCCGCCCATACCGGAGAAGGAGGCGAAGACCCCGATCTTCGGTTGACCGCCCCTGTCGGCAGCCTGGTGAATATTCAGCATTTTATGTCGGTCCATACGGTAAGATACGGGCGCGTTTCGCATGCTCGCCAAACCGGCAGCGACCTCACGCCGAAAGATACTCCAGCGGGTCCATCTTCACCGGTGGCCGCTCACCCGAGCCATCGATAAACATTTGGTGCCAGATCGCAAACTGCATCAGGGCCCAGACCAGCCGGACAGACGGTCCCGATCCTCGGCAGACCCTGAGAAGGTGGTTGACGCCGTCAGGGCGGAACCAGTCCCGGATGGCCGGATGCCTGGGCAAAATCTCCGCCAACCGGCGAACGAAAGAGCCCTCGATCCACTCCCCGATCGGAACGTAAAACCCGCGCTTCGGTCCGGAGAGGTGGTCATCAGGCAGGTATTTGCGGGCCCAGCGTTTAAGAAAAACCTTGCCCTGGTTTCGATCCGTTTTCATGTGATCCGGCAGGGACAGCCCGAATTCCACCACCCGGTGATCGAGGAACGGCACCCGGCCCTCGAGGCTCCAGCCCATCAGCATGCGGTCGAGTTTGACCAGAAGATTGTCGGGCAGTGCGGTAACGAGGTCGACGTACTGCATGCGCTGCAATCGGCTCCATCCGGAGGGGGCGGTATTCCAGGCATTGACGAAGGGTGCCCGCGCGTTCTTTAAGCGGTTCAGCAGTTCGGGGCCCAACAGCCTGCGGGGCCATGGGTGGCGTAGAGCTCCCCGGGTCCGGAAACCGGACGTCCCCGGCCGCATGATCCTTTTGGCCCAGCTTTCAAGAACCGATGGGCGATACCGGCCGTACCCGGCAAAGACTTCATCTCCCCCCTCGCCGGAAAAGACCACCTTGAGGTCCTTGCCGGCCGCCTCCGCCAGAAGGGCGGTCGGGAGGCTGGCATAGTCCCGCATCAATTCATCGGCGGCCCAGACGGTATAAGGCAGGCTGTGGAAAATCGCTCTGGCGTCCGGCCGGATCGAGGTGTGGCGGCTACCCATGCGCTGCGCCAGCTTCTCGGCCTGCGGCAGTTCGTCCGTCAGGTGCGTATCTGAAAATCCGATGGAAAACGTGCGAATCGGTTCGTTTTTATACCGGCTGAGCAGGGCCAAGAGGATCGACGAATCGACGCCGCCCGAGAGAAACAGGCCGAAAGGGACGTCCGAGCGCATGTGCTCGTGCATGACGGTTTCCATCAGGCGGTCGAAGTCTTCCCGAGCCGTTTCGAAGTCGGTCTCAAGCGGCTGAACCGTTTGCGCCGACCAGTAGGTCCAGCGCTCCTTTATCTTCCCCTTTTCGATGCAGACCGCCTCTCCGGGCAAGACGCGTTCATAATTCTGCAGAACCGTATTCCGTTGCGAACTGAATTGGTTCTGGATGTATTCGATCAATCCGTCGGGATTGATTTCGGGGGTGTTCGGATCGAGCTGCATGAGCGCTTTCAATTCCGATGCGAACGCAACGCCTTCGGCCAGGTGGGCCAAAAACAGCGGCTTGATTCCGAGGCGGTCGCGGGCCAGGATCAGGCGTTTGCGCGCTTTGTCGTAGAGCGCGAACGCGAACATCCCGTTCAGTGACCCGAGGAAGACTTTGCCGAACGCCATGTAGGCTTGCAGGATGACCTCCGAGTCCGACTGGGTGACGAACCGGTGCCCGCGCTTTTCCAGGTCCCGTCGCAGCTCGATGAAATTGTAGATTTCTCCATTGGCGATCAGGACCAGCTCCCCGTTGCGCGCAAATAACGGCTGATCGCCACCGTTCAAGTCGATGATCGACAGGCGCGTGTGGGCCATGCCGAAGGGACCGTCGACGTAACTGTCGGTGTTATCCGGGCCGCGGTGGCCCAGCGTGCGGGCCGACGCAAGCAGATCCTCTCTGTTGACGCAATTATCCTTTAGATAAATTCCGGTAATTCCGCACATGGTCCGGGACGGTATCCTTCCGGTTTTTTTATTCTAGCCATCGAAAGCGTGTTACCAAATTCGGTCAGGGGCGCGGCGGTACAATTTGCGACGATTACGCCTAAATCTGGTGCGGATCAAGACCCATGGCCGCCAAGAAGGCCGAAGTGCTCCGTTCGACTTCATAGGGTCTGGCGGCTTCCTGCAAGAATTCTTTTGAGGGCGGCCTTTCCAAGATTTCGCGGATGGCGGCAGCCATGGCCTCATAATCTCCCACGGGAACCAGGGGGCCGTACCGACCGTCGGACAGAACTTCACGCGGCCCGCTTGGACAGTCAGTCGCCACAACCGGCGTCCCGAGGGCCAATGCCTCAGGTAGAACAAAAGGATTGCCTTCCCAGTGCGATGAAAAGGCAAACACGGCGGCATGGGCCATATACGGGTATGGATTCGACATGAAACCAGGGAGGTCAACATCATCAGCGATGCCTAAGTCTACTGCCAGTTTCAGGAGTTCGCTCTTCAATTTACCGCGCCCGAGAATCACCAATCGGCACGGTCTTTGTTTATTTACGATTGCAAAAGCGCGCAACACTGTCGGGAAGTCTTTACGGGTGCCCAGTTCACCCACACCGATGATCACGGGAGGGCTGTCGGGTGTAAACCAGACATGATCCGGCCGGGGTTGCGGGTCGTTGAAAAGCCGATTGCTGACGACGGGGCAAAGCACGACGTTGATGCTGTCTCGTGGCAAACCGGTGTATGCTGCCATATCATCGGCCACCCCTTTTGAGGGGACAATGATATTGTCGGCAAATGGGTACAGTTTGGCCATAGACGTTCGTTGAAGCCATCGTTCAAACGGTCCGCGATGGGCCAGGTCGATCGAAATCGTCGTGCCGGAACTCACAACCAGCCGGGTGGCCGTCCGCGACCAGGCGCGGGCCATAATGGCGGTGCGGTTGACCCGATCCTTGTCGGTCAGCAGTACCGTCGGGCGGTGCCGTTTCAGGTAGTCGGCGAGGGCCGAAAAACTCGAATAGACGTGCTTGGCGCCCAGATCTATCAGCCTGACGCCGGGTGGTGTTTCCGGCAGGTGTGGTCCGTGGCCTTGGATCTTGAGCACATCGACCGGGAACCCGCGGCGAGCGATGGCCGGCACAAGGTGCCCGATCAGACGATCCACACCGCTATGGCCGGAGGTGGCCACGAATACGGCAATCAATGGTTTTGCCACAGACATTTTGATGCTCCGTTATATTTCCTCATCGTTTCGTAACAATTTCTTGGGTCATGATTTCAGGCGGCCTTTATCACAGCTGCTGATACGGCGCGCGCTGACAAGACGTACCCGGTGATTGCTTTGGGCACTGCAAGGCAAAATCCGGGTGGCATCAGTCATTTGATCGGTTTGATGGCCATCTTTACTTTGTCTTTCAACCAACCCAGGACGCCTCGCGGCAGACTGATCAACCACATGGATTTTGAACTGACTTCCCCGTACTGCTGACAAAATCCAACGCCGCAGTGAAGTGAGTAGCGGACAAATTTACTATGATTCTTGAACAGCGTATACCTTCCGGTTTGCGAGGCAAACTCGTTGATTTCCTCTAAAAAATAGTAGCGAAAACCGCAGGGATTTCGCATGCGGATCGCAAAAATATTGGCCGTCAGGCCGTCAGGCTGATGTTCCATAATTTGAATGACTTCATTGACATACCTGAATTTGAACGAGAGTGCCATGCGTTTCCAAATCAGATCGTCCCGCATGTGCCGCTCACCCTCGAAGTGCGGATACGGAAACCGCCGTAAAACATCGGTTCGGATGGCATTTCTTTTTTCGCTTTTAATATGGTACTTCCTCGTTTTTTCCAGATAGTCCGAGTCCATCACGTCCTCAGGGAAACGATCGACTTTTACTCGACTGTCACTGTAAACGCATAAGCCTTCCACACCGGCAAACTGTTCCTTTTTATCGTCCGGGATCCTGTCCCAATGATATTTAAAGCGTTCCAGTGCGCGAGGATGCAGCATATCATCCGAGTCGAGTAGGACGAAAAATTGGCCGCGTGCGCGTTTGACCGCGTTGTTGTGGGCGACATGTTTGCCTTGGTTTGTCTGCCAATGGTATCTGATGGGAAAAACCTCCCGCCCTATCCATTCCTCTACCAACTGGCGCGTATTGTCGCTGGATCCGTCATCGATAATCAGAACTTCGAAATCTCTGAGCGACTGTTCGCTGATGCTCCGGAGGGCACGACCGAGGGTGTACGCGCGGTTGTGCGTCGGTATGAATATAGTAAACATCACAGCCTGCGTGTCTCCGGCCGGCCCACTTGCGGCAGAATCAGGATTGAATTCGACTCCCAAATCATTTGCAGTCATGATGATTCGATTTCTTCTATGAGTTGATCCAAAGTTTTGAGAGGGTGCTCTTTTCTCATCTGGGACCGCAGGGCCATGACCGGTCCCAGGTTGGCGAGGCTTTTAAGCAGCCCAACAGGATAGGTGACATCCAATCGTGCGAGGCGTAATATCAACCGCAGCACCGTCCACGGAATACCGGAAAAGATCAGCCGCCGCCACGACGAGTAGAGCCACATGTAGTAGTTCCGATTACGGATGCGTGTGATGCGGATCTTTTTCGAGTGGAAAAAACGTTTAATCGTGCCGACATGGTCGTGGACCACTCGGCTCCGGGGTTCGAAAAGGGTGAACCAGCCGTGAATCCAGGCCCGGGTGCACAGATCCATGTCCTCGCTGTAGAAAGGCTTGTAGATCGGCAGAAATCCGCCCAGAGCGCGGAAGCGGTCTTTCCATACCGCCATCGACCCTCCGGAGGCGAACAGACTCTTCAACGGTCCCTCAATGTCACGGCGGCGCAGGGCGTCCTCTATCTGCCAAGGGGTGCTCTTTATGGTGCCGCGCACGAACGCATAACGATTCCAGGATACGTTCTGAGGCCTGCCTTCCGGATCGTAAACAAGCGGTGACACGGCGAAAACGTCGTTATGGCCCGACAGGGCCTCAACCAGCGGCGAGATGAAATCGGGGCGGGGCCAGACATCTGAATTCAGCAGAATGATGATGTCATGGGAAGCTGCATCGATGCCCGAGTGAACCGCATCGGCGAACCCGAGGTTGGCAGAGTGGCGCACGAGCTTGACCTGAGGGAAAGATTGTTGCAGGACCGCGACGCTGTTGTCGGAGGAGGCATCATCGACGACAATGGTTTCGCAGGCTCCGTGATAGACTCGACCGGCATCAATGACCTTGGGAAGATTGGCTGCCAGAATCGCTGCGCCGTTATAGTTGGGGATGACAATGCTGACAGATTTTCGATCCATGGTTACCGTGCGAGTGGTTGGCCGATCTATCGGCCCCCGGTTTCGTTATCAGTCAATGGTTTCGCATCCATCCCATCCAACTGGTTTGGGATCGGTTCCCTGTGCGTTACGGTGTTTATGCCGCCCACCACATTTTCGGCCAGAACGAACGCGATTCCTATTATGAAGCCCAGAGGGTACAGGGTGTACTTGGAGTAGAAGCCGACCGTCAGGCCGGTAAAGAACAGGCCGTTCAAGAATACCGCCATCATGCAGTTGACGAAGAGGCGTGTGGATCGTTCGACGGCCGTTTTCGACAGTTTGACAAACAGGGTCAGTAAACCGGCGTATCCGCCGATAACCAGGACCGATCCGATGATGCCGTTTTCAAAGAGAACCTGGATGAGAAAGTTGTGCGGGAAGTTAAAGCTTTTGTATGACGGATCGGGGAGCGCGTATTCCTTTAGGTACTCGTTGCTGCTGCCGATGCCGTTGCCGACAAACCAGGCGGTCGGTGAATTGTCGCGCAGCATATCCGTGGAATAAGACCAGATATGCACCCTTTCCTCTTCGGACAGGTTCACGATCAGCTCTTGGAGATGATCGGAAAAACCGGCGTAATTCGTTACGACTAAAACAACGAGAAACACCGCGACGGCCAGCAGGCCGATCCATCGGTAACGGCTGCGAACGAAAAAGGTGACGACGAAGACCGTACTGACAACCAGCGCCACAAAGGCCGGTCGGGAAGCATTTCGCAGCACGGGATCGATGGCCAATATCATCAGCACCGGGAAGAGGAACCGATAAGGCCTGGGGGCGGCCTTGAAATAGTAAAATAACAGCGGCAGCGCCAGAATGGCGAAGTTGGCCAGATAATGGGGGTTGGACCAGGTGCCGTATGGCATCTGGAAGACGACGCGCGCAGCGGTCTGCCAGATCACCGACAACGCCAACAGAAGGCCGAATAAACCGAAAACCGGTTTCGACGGCGCGGTCCGGCCGGCCAAATCGACGGTAAAGACGATGACGAGCATTTTAACGAGTCGGAACAGCCGGTCTTTATATGTCGTTTCGTAGGAAAAGACGAGGCTCATGAGAATCAGCCCTGCGCACACCCCGAGCACGGCCCAGTTGTAAGGTGACAGATTTTTAACTGACACATCGCCAAATTTCCAATGGACCATGACGAAGAAGGCACCGGCCCAGATGAAGACATTCGCCCCACCGCGATTGAGTGCGAAGAAAAAGAAGAAAAGGCCGGATAACGAAAACAGCAGCCAATGGGGATTGAGCAGTATATCTATGATTTTTTCAGCCTTGCCGTGAATCACGGAAGAATGTCCTGTTGCAGGGGTGAGAAGAACTTGGTCGATAGAGGGCGTGCAAGGCATGCGGCAGGCGCTGGGCGCCGGGTCTGGTGATCAACAAGTCAGCCATCAGGAATCATTCGCTTTTTGAGAGAACACGGCGATAGACCGACAGGTTGCCTTGCACCATGGCGTCGATGGAGAAGCGCGATCGCACCATCGACCGGCCCGTGGCCCCGAGATGCCTCGAATGGATTGGGTCCGCCAGTAGATCATTTACGCGGCTCATTATAGCGTGAATATCCCCGCTGTCAATCAGATAACCGTTGACACCGTTTTCCACGATCTCGGGGATGCCGCCGACGCGGGTGGCCACGATCGGCACGCCGGCAGCCGCTGCCTGCAGCAGCGACACGCCCAACCCCTCCATGGTCGCCGGATGGACAACGACGTCCAGGCACGGCAGGATGCGCTCTAAGTCGTTGCGGAAACCGGCAAAGATTACCCGGTCGGCAATGCGGCTGTGGACGCACAGCCGGTGGAGTCCTTTCTCGAGCGGCCCCTTGCCGAACAAAAGGAAGCGTGCGTCGGGAAAGCGTTCAAGGATTCCCGGAATCGCGGCGATCAGGAAACGATGCCCTTTGCGGGATATAAACTGTGCGATCATGCCCACCGTGCGGTGGTTTGAATCCAGCCCAAATTCGTTTAGAAACCATGGCCTGTCACACTGGGCATCAAACCGGTCGATATCCACCGCACTCGGCACGCAGACGATTTTGCCTGCAGGGACGCCTTCGGAGAGCAGCACGTGGCGGATTCCTTCGGAGATGGCCACGATCCGTCTATACCCGCGATATTTGAGTCGAGCGAAGATGGGGTTTTCGGGGTTGTCCACCCGGCGGGTGACAATCGCCGGTGTGCGGGTTCGCCATGCGGCGGCAGCGCCCCAGATATCTGCCCCCCGTCGGCTGTGTACATGCACGAGGTCCGGTCGAGCGGTCGATAGGATCCGGCACAGCCGGAACGCGAAGGGTACGTCCAACTCCCCCCTCATCGGTACCGGAACAATCCGTGCTCCTGGAAAACCGGTTTCCGCAATGGCGCCGTCGTCGGGGCAGACAAGGGAGTTGCGGCAACCGAATTGCGCGAGCCCTTTTATCAGGTATTGGACCTGCAGGGCCCCGCCGTAGAGGTGGCGGCCGGTTTCAATGTGCAGTATGTGAATGTTCTCTGGCATCTGAGTCCAATAGAATGCGGACCATTTCGGAAACCTGCCGGACCGTGATGGCGGCCATACAGTCAAACCGTCCCTTGCAGGTCGGCTTGCGTTTGCAGGGGGCGCAGGTTTGCGGGACGTACACGATCACTGTGGCCGGGCTGGGGGTCTGCAGGTACGGGCACGTCGCGCCGAACAGGGCGATGGTCGGGCGCTTGAATGCGGTGCCCATGTGGGTCATGCCGGTGTCGACCCCAATGACCACTGCGGCCTGTGCGACAATGGCCGCGGCTTCTGCCAGGCTCGTTCGGCCGATGAGGTCATAAACGGGGGCCGTGGTCAGTGACCGGATGGACCGGCCTGCACCTTCATCGCGTTCGGCACCCAGAATCAAGACCGGCAGATTGTAGGCGGCCGCCAAGCGGTCGGCCAATTCGGCCCATCGCTCCGGGAACCAGTGCTTGTGCGGCCGTGTGGTAAAAGGGCAGAACAGGGCAAAGCGATGGTTCAACTTCAATGCGGACAGTTTGTTTTGAGCAAACTTTCGGTCTTTGCCGGATAAGACGATTTCCGGGGCAAACGGACCCGGCTCGAGTCCGAGTGCGAGCATCAATTGGCGGTATTCCGAGCTCATCGGTCGTTTGTCTTCACCGCGGGGGACGATGCGCGTCATCAGAAACCGGCCGGGCTCTCTCGAATCGAGGCCGATACGGTTCCTTGCGCCGGAAAGTCGGGCGAGAAGGCGACTCCGGAACAGTCCCTGGGCGTCGATTGCCAATTCGAACCGCCGCTTTTCCAGGTCGCCGGAAAACCTTCTGACTTCGACCGCCAGGTTCGAAAGACGCATCGATTTGAGCATCTTCCGCCATCGCTCCTTCGACCAGTAGATCACTTCGTTCAGGGCAGGGTGATGATCCAGCATGCCGCGCACCGACTCATCCGCCAGCCAGGCAATGTGCGCTTGAGGCCACTTTTCCCGCAGGACCCGGATCATCGGTGAGGCCATGACGATATCGCCGATGGCGCTGGGACGAATAATGAGAATGCTTTTCATCTGAGTTTGGAATGTGAGGCTGATCCGCCCGATTGCGGCGCCGATTCTTCACGCCTTTTTCGGCCAGGGGCTATAGGGCCGTGTCTTCCAACGCCTGTGAACCCAGAACCACTGGTCGGGGTGACGCCGGATAACGGCCTCCAGGGCGTCGTTGTAGTGCTGGGTGTTTTCTTCCAGATCCTTTTGCTGGTCTCCGGTCCTGACTGTGGGAATTTCGGGTCCAATTTCGATCGTAAAGCCCTTACCGTCTTCGTTACGCAGGACAAAAGCGGGTACTACCCGTGCGCCTGTTTTAAGGGCGATGAAAGCCAGTCCGTAACTCGTACAGGTGCGCCGGCCGAAGAAATCGACAAACACTCCTTTGTGCCAGCCGACGTTTTGGTCCAGTAGCATGGCCACCGATTCCCCCCGCTTGAGCGCCTTGAAGACCCGCAGCAATGATCCGTCCTTGGATATCAGTTTGGTGCCGAACCTCGTGCGGTTTTGGGCGAAGAATTCTTCGAGAGGGGCGTAATCCATCGGCCGGTAAAGAACGTTGGCCGCGCGGGCGGTCATCGCTGAGAGGATTGGCATCAGTTCCCAGTTGCCCACGTGGCCGGTCAGGACCAAAAGGCCTTGGGTCGTTCGACCGTCCTGGTGTTCCCGGAAACGGTTTTTAATTTTGAAATGCTTGGCGAAGTCCTCCGGACGAAGATGCAGGGTCCAGCCGATTTCGAATAGGATCAGGATAATGTTTCCGAACACCCGGCGGGCGATGGTTTCGATTTCGTGGGGACTTTTTTCACGACCGAATGCCCGGTTCAAATTGTCCAGGGCCACGTGCCGGTGACGGGTGTCCGAAAGGTACCACAAGCGGCCCAAAAGGTCGCTCAGCTGGAGTGCCTGCTCGCGACTGAGACAACCGAGAAGGTAAAAAAATCTTTCTATTATACGCAACGCTATGTCGTTCAGTCGATCCATATCGAATGATTTCGGGATTCGGGCAATGCCCGCTTTTGTGGCTGATTTCCCTCTCCGCCATTGGACTTGGCAAACCCTCTGCAAACCTTCAAGTGGCTGAGCTTATTCTGGAAATAGAAAAATGTCAATCATCGGCAGTCTTTGCAGGGGACCGAGATCAAGGGGGCAGCAGGTCGGCGAGGATGGCCACGGTCTTTGCCACGGCCCCCTTGTTGGCATCGAATACCCGGCGGGCGTTTTGGCCCATTTGTCGTCCACGGTGGCGGTCCTTGAGAAGGTAAGCGACGGCTGCCTGCAGCGCACGGGCATCGGCCACCCCTATGGCGCCATCGGCCTCGATCAGCATTTGGGCGATTTCCCTGAAGTTGTGCATATGGTGGCCGAACAGGATCGGCTTGGCGAGCGCCGCCGGTTCGAGAGGGTTGTGTCCCCCGATGCCTTTGATCTGAATCAAGCTCCCGCCAATCAACGTGACATCGGCCAGCGCGTATAGACGGCTTAAGATGCCCAGTGCGTCGACGACGACGACATCGACCGATGTCGGCGGCACCCGCTGGGCCATGGCCGACAGGGTCACGACCTCGAGTCGGGCGGCGCTGAATATGCGGCACACGGCCGCGGCCCTTTCAGGGTCCCGCGGCGCGATCACGAGGATCAAGTGAGAGGTCTCTCGCCTGATCGCCGAAAAGGCCTGTTGAATCAGCGTTTCTTCCCCTTCGTGGGTGCTGCCTGCCACCCAAACCAGATGCCGGCGCTCGATTCCCAAGGACTCGCGCAAGGCGGTGACATCGCTCTCCGACAAAGGCGTTTCACTCTGGTCGAATTTGAGGTTGCCGGTCACCGATAGGATGGTGTCGGATATGCCGAGTCGGTTGAACCGTGCGGCGTCTTCACGGCTCTGGCAGCAAAGGGCCGAAAAACAGGCGAAAACCGGCCTTGAAAATGCGCCGATCCGTCGGTATCCGGCAAGGGATCGAAGTGAAAGCTTGGCATTGGCAAGGGCGACGGGCACGCCGCGCCGCTGCATTTCGAAAAGAAAGTTCGGCCAGATATCCGTTTCGAGTATGATTACCATTGCCGGGCGTATGCGCGCGACAATCCGTTTAACCGAGAACGGCAGGTCATAGGGGAATAAAAAGACCGCATCGACCATTTGGCCGAGTTTTTCCAGGGCGATCCCGTGCCCCGTAAGGGTGGAAGCGGACAAAACGATGGGCCGTTCGCCGTATCGACTCCGGAGCGCGATGATCAGCGGCACAGTGGCCATAACTTCACCCACCGATAGGGCATGGATCCAGATCGGATTCGATGGATGCGGGCTCCGCCGGCGAGCGGGCTGGGGAAGCACGACACCGAGTCGCCGAAGCACGAACGGGCGCCTTTTGGCCGACAGGACGGAGCAGAGAATCAGCACCGGCAGTCCGAGAATGAATAAAGCCGTTAAAAGGATATTGTACACCCAGATCATCGATGATGTTCTCCCGGCCCTTTCATAAGGATGGTTCCGGTTTCTTGCGGCGGAGGCCGGTGTGGCAACGAACGGCCAAGGTAAGCTTCGATCAGCCGGCAGGCGCGTGCCGTGCCTCCTTGACGTTCCCTGAAAAATCGGTAGGCCTCCTGCCGGACATGATCCTTTTCAGATGAGGCCTCCAGCGCCGCTGTCAACAGGTTCGCGGCCTCACGCCAGTCCGGCGCTATCCGGAGCAGCCCGCGAGTGACCACTTCCTTGCCGACCCAGGCGAAGTTTTCCCAGTGTGGTCCGATAACCGGTACGACGCCGCTGGCCATCGCTTCGAGGAAATTCTGCCCTCCCAGCGGGGCGAGGCTGCCGCCGATGAAGGCCGCTCGGCAGATCGCATAGGCTTGGGTCAGTTCCCCGTAGGTATCCCAAAGTATGACCGAGCCGGGCGGGACCGGTCTTACAATCCGGGATCGCAATGTCCACGAGCGCCGCTGCCGGTCCAGTATGGCGGACCAGGCATCCAGGCGCTGCGCGTGGCGGGGGAACAGGCACATAACGGTCTCGGGGTGTACCTGTCCGACATGCTCGACGATGCGGCTCACGTGATCTTCTTCTTCCCGCCGGATCGATCCGAGCACGAGGACCTTGGTTTTTGGAGCGAACACGGATGCCAACGGGTTGGGCGATCCGGCATCCGGCGGCCGAAAATCGAGCCGGTCGAATTTAAGGTTGGATATCACCTCGATCCGTTCACGGCCGAAGAGGAGGGCAAAGCGGCCGGCGTCGTCTGCCGACATCGCCAGTATGCGATCCGGCGCCATCCCTTTCCAAAGGGACGGCCAAATCCGGTAGCGCTTCAGGCTTTTGGCTGACAATCGGCCGTTGACGACGACGATCGGTATGCCCGCGGCTTTCAGGGACGTCAGATGGGCCGGCCACATTTCCGCTTCTAGTAAAACCATTATGGCCGGGCGGATGCGCTGGACGGCGCGGCGCATGACTGTCGGTCGGTCAAAGGGAAAGAAGGCGGACTGCATCCGCATGATGTGAGGCGGCGATGATGGAGCCGATGCCAACCGATCGAGAATAGTCTTCCCCTGGAGTGTATTGGCGGTCAGAAGAACCGATACCGGTCGATCGGGGCGCAGCTGTTTCAACAGCTCTTTGGCCAGAAAAGCCTCACCGACAGAGGCGGCTTGAATCCAGATGTCTGCCGGCTCCGGCAGGGTCCGGGTGAAACGGCGCTGATCGAATCCATCCGCCAAGCGCCGGTTGAGCTTGAGAAACGGCACGGCGGCCTTCCAAAGAAGGTCGTAAAACTGAAAGACAGGGTGTTCGAGCGAGGCGGCAGCGACCATTGCGATCCTCTGATATCCATCGGTAGATCCTCAGATCCACCGGGGCGAAACGAAGAGTTTATTGTCGGTTCTTGGGGTTCAGTAAATACCGCGGACGTTGTTGACGGTTGCGCGCCATCGTGGTTATGACAGACCACGGCGAGCGGTTCGCTATCCCTTCCGCCGGTTTTGCCGATGCTTATTGGATCGGGACTGATAGCGGCCGTGACCGGAAGGACTGCTGTCTGCCGAGCGGGGCATCCAAGAACCGACGGGCAGCTAACGGCCCTATGTAACAAATTAATACGGTCAGCGAAAGGGTGTTCATCGGTGCTCCGACAACCGGAAGATCAGCGGTCGCCTGGTGAGCGGCATGCGCTCCATATCCCTTGCGATTCAGATAGATGCATGTTATGGAAAATTGCTTGCAAATACTGTTGGCACCGCGTCATCCCGGCACCGACCTTTTCGATCGCCGCTGCAACCGCCGGCGATCAAACAGATCAGGGGGTATCAATGGAAAAGATCAGGGATTCCGTGTTGAAGTGCCTCGACCGGTACAAGAATGAAGGCCGGCTGGTCAAAGAACTCAGCCGCCTCGTCGACATTCACGGCCAAGAAGTATATCCGATCATATTCCATGTGCTGACCCACCTGGTCATCGAGCCGGATGAAGCCGAGCAATGCTGGAAAGACATATTGGAACACTCCGAAGAACTCAACGACATCTTGGGCCGCAAGGTCAGTTTGCGGACGGCGATATGCGACTATTTCTGTTCGATCCACAAATCTCTCAAGAACCCGAAAGTCGTTGAAATCAACATTTTCGAAAAAACCGTCAAGGCCTCCCGCTATGACAGCCTGACCAATTTATACAACCGGCAGTTCTTTGATGAAACCATAGAGCGGGAAATCAACCGGGCCCGGCGTCACAACCTCGACTTGTCGATCCTTTTTTTCGACCTGGACGATTTCAAACTCGTCAACGATTCTTTCGGCCATTTGGCGGGGGACAAGGTTCTCCAGAATGTCGCCCAGATCATATTGTCCGAGAAGCGATCGGAAGATATCGCGGCCCGATATGGCGGCGAAGAAATTGTGGTCATTCTGCCCGAAACGGACAAGAGTAATGCCATGGTTCTGGGCGAAAGAATACGGCATCGTGTGGCGGCGACTGCAATAAAGTACAAAGGCAACAGGATCCGATTGACGATCAGCGGCGGCCTGGCCTCCTACCCTTTCAACGCCGCCACCACTTCCGACTTGATGAAATGCGCTGACGAAGCCCTTTACAGGGCCAAAGGATCGGGCAAAAATAACATATCGTTTTTTTCGGAGGACAAGCGGCGTTACCTTCGGATCGACCTCAACAAGACCGTCATGATTCGCGAACTCGGATTCGACGACGGTGAGACGCAGCCGGCCAAGGGTAAAAATATCTGTACCGGCGGGGTTTTGTTTGAGAATGAGTTTTCGATACCGATCGGCACCCGTGTGCAGGTCAATATTCCGACTCGGGACGACGCCCCGCTCGTCATTATCGGAACGGTCGTGAGAATCGAAAAATACGGCGCCCGCAAATTCGGCATCGGATTGACGTTTTCCTTTCTGGAAATGGACAGGGCCATCAAAGATGAAATTTCACGCTGGCTTCTGTCGAACCGCCGGGAATTACTGCAGGAAACCCTACAGTAGTATTCGTCGCAACCTATCGGATTGATGTTTAACGCACGGAGGACAGCGTTCATGGCCATCAGCAAGGAGCTTCTCGACATACTGGCGTGCCCGAAATGCAAGGGGGATATCGAGTTGAATGCAACCGAAGACGGCTTGATATGCCACAGCTGCCGGTTGATATACGAGATCAAGGACGACATACCGATCATGCTGATCGAGGAGGCCAAGCCTCTGGATTCATGAGCCTTCCCCGACCGCCCCAGGCCGCCAAGCTTGTCATCGGACTGTTCACGAGTCGGCGGGAGCTGATCCCATCGGTCAGCGATAGACTTGTCAAGGAATTCGGTGCCGTCGACATGGTCAGTCCCTGGTTCGAATTCCGCTTCACCGATTATTACGAACCCGAAATGGGGACGCCTCTCTACCGGCGGATGCTGGCCTTCGTGGCTTTGATCCAGCAGGATAATCTGGCCGATATCAAGCTGAAGACCAATGCCATAGAAGATCTTTATGTTTACGACGGCCGGCGGGCCGTAAACATCGATCCGGCCTACATGCTCAGAGAACGATTCGTCCTGGCCACCGGGAAGAATTTTTCCCATCGCATCTATATCGGTCGAGGAATATATGCCGATCTCACCCTGACCTACAGAAACGGGGCATTCAAAACGCTGGAATGGACCTATCCCGACTATGCCGAACCAAAGATGCAGGACTTTCTGACACTGGTGAGAAAAAAATACATCGCCGACTTGAAACGGAAACCAACCCGATGATCAAGAGCATGACCGCCTATGCAAGGGCTGAAACCAAGACGGACGCCTTGACGGCAACCGTTGAAATCCGATCCTACAACAGCCGGTTTCTGGATCTCGTGGTGCATCTGCCGCCGACCTTCATCGTACTGGAGGAAAAGATCAAAGGCCGGGTAAAGGAGACAGCGGGCAGGGGACGCATTGAGGTGAGGCTGCACATTGACAGGCAGACCGAAAGTGCTGTCGAATACCAAGTGGATGTGCCCCGTGCCGCCGCCTATTATAAAGCGCTGTCGGAACTCAAGCAATTGTTCCACATCGATGAGCCGGCGACGATCGAACCCTTCCTAACTCTCAAGGACGTGATCAAACCGGTCGAGCGGGAGGAGGACTCCGCTGCGATATGGCCTCAAATCGACGAGTGCCTCAGCCGGGCACTGTCGGAGCACGACGCCATGCGGCTGCGGGAAGGCGGCTTTATCGGCCGGGACATCACCCACAGGGCCGATGCCGTTTCGCGCCACCTGGATGCGATCAAAGCGGCTTCCAGCGGTTTGGTGGAGATATACCGCGACCGCCTCAGGGAGCGTATTGCGTCGCTGACCCACGGGGTTGTCGACATCGATCCGGGGCGTGTAGCTCAGGAGGCGGCCATCTTGGCCGAGAGAAGTGATATAACGGAGGAAGTCGTACGCGCCGCCAGTCACATCGAGCAGTTTCATGCGGTCATGAACGGCGAAGAGGCGGCCGGCCGTAAGCTGAATTTTCTGCTGCAGGAACTCAATCGCGAGTTCAATACCATCGGTTCCAAGACCGACAAATCGTCTGTCGCCCACTTGGTGGTCGATGTCAAATCCGAGTTGGAGAAAATCAGGGAGCAGGTGCAGAATGTGGAGTGATTGAGTTGAACCCGTTAGCCGGCCAAACGGGCTCAACGGGCTGGCGGACTCAACGGGCCAAAAGGACCAACGGGGCAGACATGGAACAGTTACTTCTCAATATCGGATTCGGCAGTACGGTGGTCGCCGATCGTGTTGTGGCCATCGTTTCACCGAATTCAGCACCGATGAAAAGACTCAGAGATGAGGCCCGCGAGGACAAGCGGTTGATCGATGCGACCCATGGTCGCCGCACGCGGTCCATTATCGTTTTGGACAGCAACCACATCGTGCTTTCAGCCATTCAAGCTGAAACCATATCCCAGCGCTTTACCACCCTGAAAGAAACGGGTTGACCCGGAATGCAAGCGAAGACACAGGCCCCGAATCCACCCGGCAGCCGAAAGGCGCCGCCCGTTGCCGGTCGGCTGTTTGTGGTTTCAGCACCCTCCGGGGCTGGGAAATCGACCATCTGTGAGGTGCTGTTGGAGCGGATTCCCTCTCTGAAATATTCGGTTTCCTACACCACCCGCAGCCCCAGGGGTGAGGAAAAAAACGGTCGCGACTACCACTTTGTTTCAAAGGCAGAATTTCTCGCCGGGATTCAGAGAAATTCATGGGCCGAATGGGCCGAGGTCCACGGAAACTACTACGGCACTTCGGCCGATGTTATCGATGGGTTTCTCCGGAAAGGCAGCGACGTGTTGCTGGACATCGACGTTCAGGGGGCACGGCAGATATTGAAACGCTATCCGGACAGCGTGACCATCTTCATCATGCCGCCGTCTGCCGAGGTCCTCAGGGAGCGCTTGGTCAGACGGGGCACGGACAGCCCAGAGGCCATCGAACGACGGTTAAAGAACGCCGAAGCCGAAATGGCCCAAAAAGGGGTTTACCGTCATGTCATCGTCAACGACGACTTGAGCAAGGCCGTCGCGGCGGTGAGCGCCGTCATCGTTTCCGCACGGACGGCGGCCGAGGAGCGTGAGCGGACGAGCGGATAGAACCAGAGCTTGATCCGCAGTTTGTATGCATGAAAGACGACATCTTATACGGCATTCATCCGGTGGAGGAAGCCTTGAAGGCCGGCCGCAGAAAACTCCACGAAGTATTTCTGGCGACCGACAGGGCTTCAAAGCGGCTGCAGGCGATCCAGTACAGCGCCGCGGCGAAAAACATCGCCGTGCATTGGACCACCTTTGCCCGCTTGAACCGGTTGACGGAAGGCGCCCAGCACCAGGGCGTCGCGGCCCGGGTCGGCCCTTTTCCCGCGACACCGCTGGCCCGCCTCCTCGAACAGGATCGAACGGCAAAGGGCTCACGACTCGTGGTCCTGCTGGACGGCATCCTGGATCCGCATAATTTGGGGGCTATTGTCCGAACGGCGCTGGGCGTCGGTGCCGAAGCCGTTGTGATACCCAAGAACCGTGCCGCTGGACCCACGCCTGCTGTTTCGAAGGCTTCGGCCGGTGCTCTGGAGCATGTGCGTTTGGTTGAGGTGACGAACATGACGGAGGCGATCAAGACCTTGAAATCGAGCGGCTGGTGGGTGTACGGTATGGTCCAGGCCGAAGAGGGTTCGGTTTTCGGATTGGATTTGACGGCACTGGTGGCGTTGGTTATCGGAGGAGAGGAAAGCGGTATCCGGCCCCTTGTGAAGCAGCACTGCGATTTCCTCCTGACCATACCCCAGCAGGGGCCGGTGACATCTCTGAATGCGTCCGTTGCGGCGGCGGTGGCCATGTACGAGGTTTATCGACAACGCCTCGCCATCGACGGCGCCCCATCCGCCACTGGCTGATTGTCGTGCCGATGGCGCCTGGCTATATCCACTCAGACCAGAAAGGTTGTGTCCCATGGTTCAAGAGAGCAATATCACCAAACTGAGCGACGGAACCTTGCGAGTGCCGGATCAGCCGGTTATTCCCTTCATAGAGGGGGACGGGACCGGACCGGATATTTGGCGGGCCACCCGGATGGTGCTCGACGCCGCCGTGTCCCAAGCCTACGGCGGCGCGCGCCGCATTGCCTGGAAAGAGGTCCTGGCCGGAGAGAAGGCACAGCAGCAGACGGGGGAATGGTTGCCCGAAGAAACGCTGCAGGCGATCAAACATTATGTGGTGGCGATCAAAGGGCCGCTGACGACCCCGGTGGGGAAGGGGATTCGGAGCCTGAACGTCGCTATCCGCAAGAAACTCGATCTGTATGCCTGTGTGCGCCCGGTAAAGTACATCGACACGGTCCCCAGCCCCATGAAGAATCCCGAAAAGATCGACATGGTCGTGTTTCGAGAAAACACCGAAGATTTATACGTCGGGATCGAATGGGAGTCGGGCAGCCGGGAGGCCGAGGATGTGGTCACGTTTCTCGAACAGAAAATGGGTGTTCGCCTGCCGGAGAGGCCCGGTATCGGGATCAAGCCGATCAGTGAAAAGAATACCAAACGCCTTGTTGCCAGCGCCATCGCATATGCGTTGAAACACCGTCGGCCCAGTGTCACCCTGATGCACAAGGGCAACATCATGAAATACACCGAAGGGGCATTCAGCCGCTGGGGATATGAGGTGGCCCGCGAACGTTTCGGAAACGACACCCTGACCGAGGCCGAAGTTTACGAAATTCACGGTGGCAAGCCGCCCGAAGGAAAAGTGGTCATAAAGGACCGGATCGCCGACATGCTGTTTCAACAGGTCCTTCTGCGGCCAGACGAATATCATGTCATCGCCACCCCGAATCTTAACGGTGATTACATATCGGACGCCCTTGCGGCCCAAATCGGCGGGCTGGGGATGGCACCCGGCGCCAATATCGGAGATGACTGTGCCGTGTTCGAGGCCACCCACGGTACGGCTCCGAAGTATGCGGGACTGGACAAGGTCAATCCCAGTTCCCTGATTCTATCCGGAACCATGATGCTCGACCATATCGGCTGGACAGAGGCTGGCGACGCAATTCGGATGGCGCTGCTCAAAACCGTCCGCGACCGTGTGGTCACATACGATCTGGCCCGGCAAATCAAGAACGCCCGGGAGGTTGCCTGCTCGGAGTTTGCGCGGGAAATCGTCAAACGATTGGCCGGCTGACGGCAACGGCGACCCGGCGCAACGGTGTGGATCAACGGGGATGAACGAACCCGAAACGATAGCGAACACCGCCGCCGACCCCAGAGGTAATGCGGCGATAGGCCCCGCCTTGAAAGCCTGTATTCACCGTGTCCTGCGCTCCTTGCTGGAAACGGTAATGCCCGGCCGATGCCTGGGGTGCGGTCATATTTTCAATTCGCTGCCGATGGAGCGCCTGCTGGCCGACAGAGATGTATGTGCAGGGGCACGTACAATCCCGGTCGCCGGGCACGGGGACGGCTGCAACGGGGTTGCCGTGAGGCGCGCGATCATAGCGGCGTCACCGACTGCGCCCCTTGTTCGGTGGGTCTGCCCGGACTGCATTACCGGTTGGTTGCCGATTGCTTCACCCCTGTGCCGCGTATGCGGTATACCGTTTAAAAGCCGTGAAGGAAGCGACCATGAGTGTGGCGAGTGTCTGCAGAGCCCCAAGAATTTCCGGATGGCGCGGGCCGCTGCCGTTTACAACCCCCTGACGATGGCTCTGCTGCACGGTTTCAAATACAGCGGCAAGATCCAGCTGGCGGGGCCCCTCGGAGCCCTCTTGGCGGCTTCATGGCTCAAATCTTGGGCAGTTGGGGAATTCGACGTCGTTTTGCCGGTGCCCCTGCATCGCCGACGCTTTCGTGGCCGGGGATTCAATCAGGCCTACCTGCTGGTCGAGTCGCTGATGAAAAAAATAATAGAGATGACCGGCAGGGATTCTGCGGTCGCCCGGGTCGAGAGGGCGGCTCTGCGGCGGGCCCGGGCCACTGCGTCCCAGACCGGTTTGAGGCGCAAAGGCCGCTTGGAGAACATTCGGAACGCATTTGAGGTGGTCGAGCCGGCCGTGGTCACAGACAAACGCGTTTTGCTGGTCGATGACATCTACACCACGGGTGCCACCGTCAATGAATGCGCCCGGGTTCTCATCCAAAGCGGGGCAGCGCGGGTCGACGTCTTAACCGTTGCCCGGGCCGTTTGAACCCGGGATGGTGCAAACGGCGACCATTTCATGACATTTCGGCTCGGGGGTGGGGGCCATAGAGACCCATATGCGTATCTACACCAACGGCCACATCGGTCACAATGGTTTGACCGTGCTGCGTTTCCCGGTCCTGGAAGAATTTGACGAGGTCCGACATGCCGTGTACGCTCGCAGGGGAGGTTTGAGCCGTGAACCGTATCGCAGCCTCAATACCAGTTTCGGGGTCGGTGACGACCCGGTGTGGGTCGAGGGCAATCGTCGGAAGCTCCAGATCGCTCAGGAAGCGGCGGAACTGATTTTCTGCCGACAGGTTCACGGCAGCGGCGTGTGCGTCGTGAGTGCATCTGCCGATCCTGAAATACAAAACAGGACCGCAACGCCGCCGGTGTGTGACGCCCTGATTTCCGCCGAGCCGGGCAAGCACCTCGCCATTCAGGTGGCTGACTGCCAGCCCGTTCTGGTTTACGATCCCGTGCGAAAGGCCGTGGGCAACATCCATTCCGGGTGGCGCGGGAGCATCCATAACATCATCGGGCGGACGATTTCGGCGATGTCGGAGACCTTCGGTTCCTGTGCGAAAGACCTGATCGCCGGCATCGGCCCTTCACTGGGGCCCTGCTGTGCGGAATTCGTCAACTATCGGCGTGAAATTCCCCCGCCCTACTGGGGTTACAAAATCGCCAACGACCATTTCGACTTCTGGGCATTGAGCCGCGATCAGCTAGTGGAGGCCGGATTGTTTCCAGAAAACATCTTTGCCAGTGACCTGTGCACGCGCTGTCGAACCGACCTTTTCTTTTCATATCGCGGAGAGGGAAGGACCGGTCGATTCGCAGCGGTCATCGGTCTGAGGTAAGCTGAGCAGGACCCATGTTTCAACAGAAAGCCCGCATACTATGGAACGAGGCGGTCGCTAAGGCCGTTTTTCGAATCGGTTTGAGCTGTCCCATCGGATTTGTCCGGGCCAAGCCCGGCCAATTTGTAATGCTGCGTATTTCCGATGGCGTTGATCCGCTTCTCAGACGGCCTTTTTCGATCCACAAACCGATCGAGCAGGGCGGCCGGACCATCGGCATCGAAATCCTTTACAAGGTGGTGGGCAAAGGGACGCGCGCACTTGCGGGGCGTACCCGGGGTGAAACTCTGGATGTTTTGGGCCCGCTCGGCAGTGCGTTTCGTCTGCCGCCCGGATCGAAAAAAGTTTTCATCGTCGCCGGAGGCATTGGCGTCGCGCCCATGGTTTACCTGGCCCGCTATCTTATGGACAATGGTATTCGAGCTGAAGACTGCCGCGTGTTTTTGGGCGGCCGGACGCACGAGGACCTGCTGTGCCGGGATGACTTCGCCGCAGCCGGTCTGGCGGTCCACACCTCAACCGATGACGGGAGCGCGGGGGATCAATGTTTCGTGACCCATCCAATGGAAATGGCCCTTGCCGCCTCCCGCCCCGACATCGTTTTTGCCTGTGGACCGCTGGAGATGCTCGGCTGCATCATTGGCATCATCGATGCCCACCAGGTCGCCTGCCAGGTATCGATAGAATCCATGATGGCTTGCGGCATGGGGGCCTGTCTGGGGTGTGCGGTTCCGGCCAAGGAGAGGCCGGATACTTATTACCACGCGTGCCTTGACGGCCCGGTCTTCGATGCCGGCAGTATCCGGTTTGATCCGCCGACCGTTTAGTTTCTGCAGCAGCGCGCTACAGTCGGATCTCGATCCGCCGTATGCGGTCCAAGGGGCACCAGGGGGTGCTTTGGGCCAAAAAAGAATAATTATTTTGAATGGTTAATTGTAATTTGACCCGTGGAAAAAAAACCAGATTTTAATTGACTTGGGGTTGATCCTGTGTTAGTTGCTCTAACGTTTTGGAGGCTTGACGCTGAGCCTTTCTCTCTATAGGCAAGTGTATATTTTCGATATGAAGCGGGAAACCAGGCGCCATTTACGTGAGCTGGCCTATTATTCCAGTCTGGGATTCTCGGTGTCACTCTCGATTGTCATCGGTCTTGCAATAGGGGTCTATCTGGACAGATCGGTATTTAACACCACTCCCTGGCTGACCCTGATCGGGTTGGGATTGGGTATAGCGGCCGCCTATCGCAACATCGGACTTGCCATAAAAAAAAGCCGAGATCTTTAACGCAACCACATCAATCCGACTGGACGCAGAGACTTCACGGATGGACATTCAACAGCGGATCTTATCCTTCGTCACCCGCACCAATTGGGTCCTGTTTTCAGGTGCCAGCATCATCGCCCTGATGACCGCGCCGCCTGAATTCGCCCGGGGGATCATTTTCGGAGGGCTGCTGGTCACCGTGAACTTTCACCTGTTGGCCAAAACCCTTAAAAAAGCCCTCACTCCGCCCCGCCTGGCATCCCCTAATGCCGTTCTCGCCAAGTATTACATCCGCTTCATCGCAAGCGGTTTCATTATTTTCGTTCTGATCGCTGGGCACTTTGTCAATCCGGTCGGTCTGGTTCTCGGACTTTCCGTGGTGGTTGTCAGTATCACCCTTGCAACCCTGCGGGAAGTCAAAAAACTCATCTTCAAGGAGGCGGTCTAAGGATGGAACATCCCTATCTTTTTCTCGTCAAAGTGTTCGAGTGGTTTGGGCCGGGGGCGGCACACTTTGCCCAAGCTTACCCCTACGTCATCTACACTTGGTTCGTCATGATTTTCCTTATCGTTTGTGGGGCGCTTGCGGCCAAGGGGATCAGTATGATTCCTACCAAAGGACAGAATTTTTTCGAGATCGTCATCGGGGGGATGGAAGAGTTCATGGTCGATATCACCGGTGAAGAAGGGCGCTGGTTCTTCCCCATCGTTGCAACCCTTTTTCTCTATATCGCCGTGTGCAACCTGTGCGGCCTGCTGCCGGGATTCTTTCCGCCCACGGCCAGCATCAACACGACCCTTTCGTGCGCCCTGCCGGTATTCATCTTTACTCATTACATCGGAATCAAGTACCACGGTGCCAAGTACATCAAACATTTTCTGGGCCCGGTCTGGTGGATGAGCCCCCTTATTTTCGTTATCGAACTTATCGGCCACTTCGCCCGTATTATGTCCCTGTCTTTCCGGCTCTTCGGCAACATCATGGGGCACGAACTGGTCCTGATGATTCTCTTCATGCTGGCCGGTGCCTTTTTTGCCCCCCTGCCGATCATGGCCATGGGCATATTCGTTTCCTTCGTGCAAGCCTTCGTGTTCTTTCTGCTGTCGATCATGTACTTCGCCGGAGCCATGGAACACGCGCACTGATTCACGTATAATTGTAGCGGATAAGCGGTATATATTACCGTCGATGGGATAAAACTGGAAGAAGCCGAATTAATCATTCTAACAAGGAGGTAGAGAAGAGTATGGAAGCAAAAGCACTTGAGTTCTTCATCGCCTGCGTCACTGCAGCTGGATTTGGGATTGCCATCGCAGCTTTTGGCTGTGGCCTCGGGCAGGGATTGGGTTTGAAATCCGCGGTCGAGGGTGTTGCTCGGAATCCCGAGTCCTCCGGCAAGGTCACGGTGACCATGCTGATCGGTCTGGCGCTGATCGAATCCCTTTGTATTTACGCGCTGGTCGTTTCGTTGATTCTGATCTTCGCGCATCCGCAGGCGGCCTCAATCGCTGCGCTGTTTGCAAGCTAGACGCAACGCACCTCTGCAAGATTCGTAAATTAAAAGAAAGACCCGGCTGACATGTCAGCCGGGTCTTTCTTTTACCAGCGTTTTTTTCAACCACCGGCCGGTGTGTGAAGCGTCCGTTTCGGCTATTTCTTCCGGCCGCCCGCAGATGACCACGTACCCCCCTTCGTCGCCCCCTTCGGGGCCGAGATCGATGATGTAGTCGGCCGTCTTTACAACATCCAGATTGTGTTCGATGACCACAACCGTATTTCCGGCATCAACCAGTCGATTGAGAACCTCCAGCAGCTTGCGGATGTCGTCGACGTGCAGACCGGTGGTGGGTTCGTCGAGTATGTAAACGGTTCGGCCGCTGCCCTTCTTACTGAGTTCCCGCGCCAGTTTTACCCGCTGCGCCTCCCCGCCTGACAGGGTCGTGGCCTGTTGGCCGAGCTGGATATAGCCCAACCCGACGTCGACCAAAGTCTGGAGTTTGGTGCGGATGTTGCCGATCTTCTCGAAAAAGACCAGGGCCTGGTTGACGGTCATGTTCAGCACTTCGGCAATATTCTTGCCTTTGTACCGGATCTCGAGGGTTTCGCGATTGTAACGTTGGCCCCGGCAGATATCGCAGGTGACATAGACATCGGGTAGAAAATGCATTTCTATTTTCACGATACCGTCACCACGGCAGGATTCACAGCGTCCGCCCTTGACGTTAAAGCTGAAACGGCCGGCCTTGTATCCCCTTACACGGGCTTCGAGTGTACGGGTGAACAGGTCGCGAATGTGATTGAAGACGCCGGTGTAAGTTCCCGGGTTGGAGCGGGGAGTTTTGCCGATCGGGGCCTGGTCGATGTTGACGACCTTGTCGACAAACTCCAGCCCCTTGACGGCGCGATGCGTGCCGGCCGGTATCCGGGCCCGGTAAATTCGCTGGGCAAGGATGTTGTACAAGGTTTCAAGGACCAATGTCGATTTGCCGGAACCGGAGACGCCGGTGACGCAGATGAACGTTCCCAGCTGAAAGGTGACATCGATATTTTTCAAGTTGTTGGCGGATGCGCCCTCGATGACGAGTTCTCCACCGCCGCCGTTTCTGCGCTGTCGGGGGACATCGATGTTTCTGCGCCCCGATAAATACTGCCCGGTCAGGGATTCGGCGTCTTTAAGCAATCCGTCCGGGGGGCCGGAGTAGACCACGTATCCGCCGTTTACGCCGGCACCGGGCCCCATATCGACCACGAGGTCAGCTGCTCTTATGGTTTCTTCATCGTGCTCGACGACCAGTACCGTATTGCCCAGGTCGCGCATGTGCAGAAGGGTTTGCAGAAGATTTTGATTGTCCCGCTGGTGGAGGCCGATGCTCGGTTCATCGAGAACGTAAAGGACACCGGTCAGTTTCGATCCGATTTGTGTAGCCAATCTGATCCGCTGACTCTCGCCTCCGGAAAGGGTCGCTGCCGTGCGATCCAAGGTCAGGTAGGACAGTCCGACGTTTTCCAGAAATCCGAGGCGCTCGTCGATTTCCTTTAGGATCCGATCAGCTATCAGCGCCCGTTGTCCGCCCAGATCCAGATCTTGCAAAGCCTTGCGGGCCATGCTGACAGACATGGCGGCCAGTTCGTGAATCGCCAATCCCGCAACTTTTACGGAACGACTTTCGCGATTGAGTTTGGTCCCATGGCATTCCGGGCAGGGACTGAAGTCCATATACTGCTTGATTTCTTCTCTGACCTGAAAAGAATCGGTTTCCGAATAGCGGCGCTGCAACTTGGGAATGATGCCTTCGAAAGGCTTTTGAAAAGAGATTCTTCGGTCCCCGCGTTCGAAGTAAAAAGTGATTTCCTCATTACCGGATCCATACAGGATGGCCTTCTGAAATCGTGCCGGAAGGTTCCTGAATGGTGTGTATATGTCGCTGCCGTAATGGGCGGTCAGGGCATCGAGAAATTCGATGAAGTGCATGGTGCTGCGATTGGACCAAGTCACGACTGCCCCTTCTCTCAGTGAGAGTTCGGGATTCGGTATAATCAAATCTGGATTGAATTCGGTGGTCGTACCCAAACCGTCACAGTGAGGGCAAGCTCCCTGGGGAGAGTTGAAAGAAAAGCTGGCCGGCGTGAATTCAGCGTAGCTGATATCGCACCGGATGCATTTGGCCTTTTCACTGAACCGAACAACGGTATCACCGACAAACTCCACGCTGACTTGCCCGTCGGAAAGGGCCAGGGCGAGTTCGAGCGAATCCGCCAGTCGATTTCGGATGGTGGACTTGACGACCAGTCGGTCGACAACCACTTCGATAGAGTAGGTTTTGGTTTTGTCCAGTCGGCCGACGGACTCTATGTCGTGGATATCCCCGTTGATGCGTACCCGTGCAAAACCGTCTTTTTGCAACCGTTTGAGAAGTTTTTGATGGTCACCCTTTTCATCGGTCACTAGGGGGGCTGATATAATGATGCGGCTGTCTCGGGGAAGGGACAGGACCTGATCCACGATTTGGTCCAAGGACTGCGATGTGACCGGTTGACCGCACTGATGGCAGTAGGGCGTGCCGACTCGAGAGAAGAGAAGCCTGAAGTAATCGTATATTTCGGTTACCGTACCGACGGTTGAGCGGGGGTTGTGGCTGGCGGTCTTCTGTTCAATAGCAATAGCCGGAGAAAGACCTTCGATGAGGTCTACATCCGGTTTCTCCATGCGCTCGAGAAACTGGCGGGCGTAGGTGGACAGCGATTCAACATACCGCCGCTGGCCTTCGGCGTAAAGAGTGTCGAAGGCCAGGGTCGACTTGCCGGACCCCGACAGGCCGGTGATCACAATCAACCGGTTGCGCGGCAGATCGATATCGATGTTTTTCAGGTTGTGCTGTCTGGCACCGCGAATGACGATTTGGTCCGCATCCATTTTTATAGCAGCCGGTCTTTTCAATTGTTGTTTGGGGCCTAAACTGCCGCACGGCGGATAAACCGGTCCGTCAGCAGGCGATAACGACAAAGGCTACCGATCAATGCTTCCATCCTCCAGCAGCATCCTCTGCTCTGTGTCATGGCGGGAGGTCAAAGAAAAACCGATCAAACAAATTTTATATTCTACAGGGCATCCAGGTATTTATCAAACAGTTTCCCCCCCCCCCCCCGTGTGCAGTGAGTGTCGTGCAATGGGGTGCCTACGGGCGAGATCCGTCAGCGGGCTATCTTTTACGAAAATAAAAGCATTGGATAGAAAATCAAAGAAAATCAAAGATTGCTTTTTTGTGCCGCCAATGTCGATAAGCCGAGATATAGTTAAAATGCTTAGGGAAATCTAAACTCCAAAAAATAACGTGTTTCAAGGGGGTTGGATGATCATTTTGATAAAATTTTAATAATTACGGGTAAATATAAATTGTTGATAACTGTCTGTGGATTCACGCTCAAACACTAATCATTCGGTTTGACACCAGGTCGTCTCTATCGATATGAGGCATGTAACAATCTTTCCGGGGACGAAAAATTCTTAAATAAACCTTAAAAATCGTAACACATCGGTATTTTAAAGAGATTAATGCAAGGTATTACAGAAGTTTATTCATCATACCTTTAACAAAAGCCTAACAAATTCGAGCATTGTGCCCTATGGAAGCTGTCTGGAGTTCTGTGAAAACTGCGATCAAGGCCAAAATCCCTTGTCACAGTTTTCGAATGTGGATCGAGCCGATTCAATGTTATCAGGATGATGAAGGGGAATTGGTGCTGGCCTGCCCCAATGTCTTCTCCAGGAAAAGAGTTCAAGACCATTACGGAACTTGCCTTACGGATGCTTTTCAGAAAATCTTGGGCAAAGCGTGTGCCGTGAAATTTCTCGTCACCAACGGCAACGGCAACGGCGACAAGCCGCTTCAGCCGGAGAGGAGCCGCCAGCTTTCCCTGCCCAATGTTATTGTTCGACCCCATAGCGGCCGCATGCTGCGGAAAGATTTCACGTTCGATCATTATGTCGTCGGCGGAAACAACGACTTCGCGTATTCGGCGGCGCTGTCCCTGGCCGCCCGCAAAGGATCCTTCCAGAGTTCCCTTTTTCTTCTTTCGGGTACCGGCATGGGAAAGAGTCACCTCACCCAGGCCATCGGCCACCACATACTTTCCCAGTTTCCCGGTGAGCGCGTGTTTTACATGACGGCCGAAGACTTCAGCAATGAGATGGTCCAAGCCTATCGCGGAAATGCCATCGAGGATTTCAAGGGTAAATATAGACGCGGGTGCGATGTGCTTCTGCTCGAGGATGTCCACCACCTGAGCGGCAAGGAACGAACCCAGGTCGAACTCTCCCTGGCCCTCGACTCTCTTTTCGAGGCCGACAAGAAGATCATTTTCTCGAGCTGTTCCAGGCCTGCCGAGATTCCCAAACTGAATGACAAGCTGCGCTCGTGCCTCTCATCGAGCCTGATTTCATCCATCGATGCGCCGAATTTCAGGACCAGGGTCCGTATTCTGCAACACAAGGCTGCGCAGAAAGGCTTTCAAGTTTCGGAGAAAGTGATCCAATATCTCGCATCGGAACTGACGGATGACGTCCGGCAACTGGAAAGCGGTCTGATTGGCGTCAACGCCAAGGCGTCATTGCTGGGGTGCCCCATCGATATTCCGCTGGCGGAGAGCGTTGTCAAGAACATCGTCAGGCAGCGCGATACGATCACCATCGATATCATCAAAAAACTGGTCTGCAAGTATTTCGACATATCGATACCCGAAATAGTATCCCGGTCTCGTAAGCAGAACCTGGTGAGGCCGCGGCAGATTGCCATGTATCTTTCCCGGCACTATACCGACAGCCCTCTGCAGACAATCGGGCAAAGCTTCAACCGCTATCACGCCACCGTATTGCACGCCGTTAACTGCATCGAACAGGGGATGAAGGAAAACAGTGCTGTTCGAAAACAGGTAGACTTCTTTCGGCAGAAGCTTCAATCAGGAAAATTTTAACCGCGGCCAAGCAATAGCCCTTCCATTTCTTTCCCTCTATGGCGCTTCACGATTTGACACAAGGCCAGAAAACAGGCTTGGCCTGACCATGTCTCCATGCCGTCGAACGATGCTGAATGCGCCCGAATGAAAGCGGCCTGTTCGGCGCGGGGTGACAACCGTTGCGTCTGTTTTAGGTTGACCCCGCCGTCCCCTCACGGCAGCTTCAGCAATGTCAGCATCTCTTGATGGATGCGTCCATTGGTTGCCAGGATTTCGCGGGCAGGGAGGGAAGAGGAGTGACCGGAAAAATCAGTCACCACAGCGCCGGCCTCGCGGGCGATCAGCACGCCGGCTGCCGTATCCCAGGGCTTCAGATATTCTTCCCAGAATCCTTCCACCCGACCGGAGGCAATATAGCATAAATCGAGAGCAGCGGAACCGAAACGGCGGATGCCTTGGGCGGCGTTCAGGCAACGGGTGAAGCGGGTGGTTATCGGTTCGAGGGTTTCCCTGATGTTATAGGGGAAGCCCGTGGCAAGGAGACTGTCGGTCATTGCGGCAACGGAAGACACCCGGATGGGATGGTTGTTGCATGAGGCTCCGCCTCCGGCCTTGGCAGTAAAGAGTTCGCCTGTCACCGGATTGAGAACGACGCCGACCTTAACTTCCCCATCGACGGCCAATGCGATGGAGACGGCATACCAGCCGATTTGGTGGGCAAAGTTGGTGGTCCCATCCAGAGGGTCTACGATCCATACGAACGCTTCATCGCGAGCGTCCCGTCCGCATTCTTCGGCCAGGATGCTGTGAGCCGGAAACGCCGCATGAATGATTTGGCATATTCTCTCTTCAGACGCCGTGTCGGCCTCGGTCACCAGGTCTATGACGCCTTTTTTTCGGGCCTGGGGGATCTGCCCGAATTTGGATCGCAGGACCTCGGCTCCCTTGTACGCTGCAGCAATGCCGACCCTGATGATTCTATCCCAATCCATCGGATACCCCTCCTATCGATTGCGTTTCCTGTCGAGTTTCTGCGCGGGCATTGTTTTGCAGCCGGCGGAGGTAATAGGCAAGGATTCCCGTCTACCGCGCCCTGCACCGCAACCGAGCAGATGATCTCGCGTCCGGCTAAAGGAAGTATTTCTGCATTTGAACGACCAGGGGCATTAACGAGGTCGCCGAATTGGCTGAAACAGGGATGCCGTCGAGTCTTTGGGACAGGTTCCTGACCTTGTCCGGCTCAACCTTGTCCTGTTTGTTCAGCACCCGGATGATCTGAAATTTTTCGAGTTTTAAATCCCCCAGGATTTTTTCAACCGATCGGATCTGGTCCATGTGGCGGGGGTTGCCGATATCGATAACGTGTAGAAGCAAATCGGCGCTTTCCAATTCTTCGAGGGTGGCCCTGAAGGCGGCCACGAGATCCTGTGGAAGATCCCTGATAAACCCAACGGTATCCGTGATGATAACCTCGATATCCCGCGGAAATCGAAGACGTCGACTCGAAGGATCGAGGGTGGCGAACAATTTATTCTCGACCAGTTCCCGGCTGTGTGTCAGGGTGTTGAGAAGTGTCGATTTGCCGGCATTGGTGTAGCCGATGATGGAAATGATCGGCAGCTGTTTTTTGCTGCGTTTAGCCCGTTGTTGTGCGCGCTGACGGCGGACGAGAACCAGCGCTTTTTCCAACTGGGCGATTCTTTCGCGGACCCGGCGGCGATTGATTTCGAGTTTGGTTTCGCCAGGGCCCCGGCCTCCGATTCCGCCGGTCAGGCGTGACATGGCCGTGTTTTTGACTACCAGACGCGGTAGCAGGTATTTGAGCTGGGCCAACTCCACCTGTAATTTACCTTCCCTCGAATGTGCACGTTGGGCAAAGATATCAAGGATCAGCATGGTCCGATCGATGACTTTGATGTCGATCTGGTCCGTTATGGATCTGATCTGGGAGGGATTGAGTTCCTGATCGAAGATGATCATCGAGGCCCCGCGGTTTAAGGCGGTGAGGATGATTTCTTCCAGTTTGCCTCGGCCGATCAGCAGCCGTGAATCGACAAGTTTGCGCTGCTGTAAAATCGTTCCGACCACTTCGATATCGCTGGATGCCGCCAATTCCTTGAGCTCAACCAATCCATCGCGCGCCCGTTTGGCCGGTTTGCTGGTAACGGAGATCAGAAGCGCCCGTTCTTTTCCTTTTGCGGCCATGTGAAACGACCGGGCCTTGGCGAGTTCGTCCTCCAGCGCCCGGAGGAGATCCTGGCAGTCGATATGCAGCGCATCGGCTTTAAACGGCGGTAGAAGCTGGTAGGGTTCTTTTCCGGCGGAGCCGGGTAGAATATGGGACAGATAGACAAGGGGAACATCACTGTCGCTGCCGGCACTGATCGCCCCTATGATATCGAGGCGCAGCATGGCCAGGTCGGTCAGGTCGTCCCTGGTCAGGGGCTCGCCTTTCAGATGGGTATGCAGGCACCGCAAGCCGCGCAGGCGCCCCGGCGCCACGCGATAAGAGCTGATGTCCGGTATAAGGATTTTTTGATGGTCGCCGACGATAACCCAACCGACCCTTCCGCTGCGATCGATGAGCAGAGCCACCTGACGGTTAATTTCATGGGACAGGCCGCTGATTTCGCGGGCCAGTTCTAAGCTGATAACACGATCGGGAGGAACGCGGCGTCGATATAGCTTTTCGAGTCTACGCGTCTGGTTGGCCTTGAGGCCGCCGGTATTTCCAAAAAGCCTTTTCATCCACTTTTACTGATCCGTGTTCCTCTAAATGGCGGGTGTGTCCATAGCTTAGGCGAACGTAATCCCGATCCCGGGTGCAGTCAAGAGGAGCGGAGCCTTCGGCCGGTACATCGAACTCCCCTCCGCAGGGTTGGATTTGAGATGGTCTTCGCCAATCAAACTTTTCACATGGTTTGCCGGCGGTGATGCACCGCTTTTATCCGATCACTATGGAGCCGGAAACGGTTCGACCATGTCATTGTCGGCCGGGCTTTCAAAACGGGTGTAGGCATTCAGGAAGACGAGAGGAATCGTTCCAATGGGTCCGTTGCGCTGTTTGGAGATAATGATTTCGGCCTTGCCCTTGTTGGGATTGTTCTCGTCCTTGTTGTACACTTCATCCCGGTAAATGAATATGACGACATCGGCGTCTTGTTCCAATGCGCCCGATTCGCGCAAGTCCGAGAGCTGCGGCCGCTTGTCGCTGCGCTGCTCCAGCATGCGGTTGAGCTGAGAGAGGGCGACGACGGGGATATCGAGTTCCTTGGCCAGGGCTTTCAAGCCCCGGGAAATTTCAGATATTTCCAGTTCACGGCGTTCGGCGGACTGGCGGCCCTGCATCAGTTGGACATAGTCGATGATGATCAGGCCGATATTCTTGTCCATTTTGAGTCGACGCGCCTTGGCGCGGATTTCCATCGCAGTCAGGACCGGTGAGTCGTCAATGAAAACCGGTGCGCTCGAGAGGTTGCTGGCCGCTTCGGTAATTCTCAACCAGTCTTCCTGGCTGATGAATCCGCTTCTCAGTCGAGTGGAATCGATCCGGGCTTCACTGCTGAGCATCCGCATGGACAGTTGTTCCTTGGACATTTCCAGCGAAAACAGGGCCACCGGAACGCCGGCATCCATGGCGGCATTGCGGGCGATGTTAAGGGCGAACGCAGTTTTGCCCATACCAGGCCGGGCGGCCAGGATGAGAAGATCGGAATTCTGCAGGCCTGAAGTCTTGTGATCGAAAAGCGTGAATCCGGTAGAGACTCCGGTAATCAATGACCTGTTGCCTTGGCGCTCCTCCAGGCGATCGATGTTGTCCTCGATCATCTTGCTGAGCGGATGGAAGGCTTGGCGGGTCTTATTCTCGGAAATTTCGAAGATCGATGCCTCGGCAAAGTCGATGACGTCATCCACATCTCCGCGGTCCTCGAAGCATCGGCGCGTGATATCACTGGCCTTTTGAATGAGCTTCCTCAGCTTGGCCTTGTCGTTGACGATCCTGGCGTAATGTTGAGCATTGACGGCCAGGGGAACGCTGTCCAGCAGGCGGGCCAGGTAGGCGGCGCCGCCGATGCTGTCCAACTGGCCGAGCTGTTTGAGGTGATTGGAGAGCGTTACCAGGTCGATCGGTTCGTTGCGGTTGAAAAGATCGGTAATCGCGCCGAAAATTTTCTGGTGGGCTGTTTTGTAGAAATCTTCGGGAGACAGGATGTCCAGAACATCCAGCAGGGTGTGGTTGTCCACCAGTATGGCACTGATGAGAGATTCTTCCGCATCAATGCTTTGGGGCGGTACGTGGACCAGCGAGGGGTCGGTTGCGGTGCTCTTCGATCGGTCAGACATGAGCCACGTTTCTAGTGTGCGATGGCATATATAGGATGCGGTCGGCAACATTCCGACCCGGCCTCTGGGAAGTGACGGTTTCAGTGCGACGGCCGGGTGCCCTTGGAAAGGCGGGTATGACGGTGTCTGACCGAATCATGTCATCGGACGGCGTCCGGTTGTTTATGGCTCCGGTACGATTTCCACTGTGATTTCCGGTTCGACATCCTTGTAGACCCGGACGGGTATCTTATAGGTACCGGTTTCTTTAATCGGCTCGGTGAGCAGGATCATCCTTTTTTCTACGGTGATATCCAGCTTGGCCAGAGCGTCCATAATATCGCGGATATTGATTGATCCATAGAGCCGGGTTTCTTCGCTGACCTTGGCTTCGATAGTGCACGAAACGGCCTGGAGCTTTTCGGCCATTTCCTCGGCAATCTTCTTTTCCTTTGCGATCTGCAGGTCGAATTTCACTTTTTCCTGAGCGAGAACTTTGCGGTTCTGCGGAGTGGCGAGAACGGCTTTTTTCTGAGGCAGCAGATAATTGCGGGCATAACCTTTGGCCACTTCGACTTCAGAGCCGATGATGCCGAGAGAATCAATGGTTTGTGTGAGTAAAACCTTCATTTTCGACCTCCAGTAGCGAATCTGTCGACGGCCTGGCGATTCGGCAGGCGCGTCCGGTATGATGTGCGGTGAGATTATCGTCATTCATCTCTACCCAGTTTTCTGAAATTAATCCACATATCGAAGAATCCCAAGGCCACGACGACAAGAAGAACGATCTGCTGCAGGGCGATGAGACTGTACAAAAAAATACGCAATATGCGTGGAAATTTTTTTCTTTCAAAGTAATATGAAATGATGGCGATACCCTGAAAGAAGTAAATCGTCATCAGGATCAGAAGGCCGTTGATCCCCAACAACTTGACCGTACGATCGGGGATCATCAATATCAGACCGCATGCGATAGCGACCCAAACCAACGCTTCTGGCGATTTCCACAGGTTGAGACGCCCGAAATCCGGGAAGAACAAGTTGCTGCGCTTGAGCAGCGGCCGTGCCAGCAGCAGGCTGGCCCATGTCACAAAGAGGACCGAAGCCACCGCCAGTGCCGGTAGGATACGAACCAGCACATATTGAATGCCATCGAGCGAATCCCTAATGAGGTGAATGGTATCGGTCGGTACCCCCATGCCTTCATAGAGAACGACCGTTGCCTCGAGATTCTTCCTCACATAGGCCGAAATCAACGTGTCGATGCCGGTGGCGTTCGAAACGCTGTGGAGAAAAAGAACGGCCGCTCCCGCAGCCAGGGCGGCGGCACAGGTCAGCATCACTGTTTTTTCGATTGCCAGATTCCGGCCGAGCAGTTCGCACAAGACAAACCCGATGAGAACCAGTTCGAAAAAATAGAGCAGATCGATGGACACGCCGCCGAATAAGGGAACTAAGGTCAGCAGTGCCACGGCCGGTACCAACATACCGGCTTTTCTGCCGAGCTTGGCTCGATAATAGATTGTCGGCAGTGGTATTCCCACCGTGCAAAAAAAACCGAGAATCGGTGATTGAAGCGTTACGACAAACAGCAGGCTCGTGATGCCGATGCCGATTGCCATATCTTTGAGTCTGTCAACGTTGCCAATGAGCGGCACGATCCTCACCTCCGGTGCGGCATTCCGCTGGGGCCGGGGCCGTTGGCTAATCCAGAGTGCCGACGTATGGCAGCAAGGCGATGGCGCGGGCTCGTTTGATGGCGGTAGTCACTGTCCGCTGATGTTTGGCGCAGGCCCCGGATATGCGCCGTGGAATGATCTTTCCCCGTTCGGTGATAAAATGTTTGAGTATCTTCGGATCTTTGTATTCGATCTGCAGGCTACTGTCGGCACAGAAACGGCAAACCTTGCGCCTGTTGTAGAATCTTTTTTTGCGGGCACCGCCCCTTGGTTTGAATGCCATGATATTAGTCCTCCTTCCTGCTCTGGGCGTCTTCGTCGTCAGAATCGGTTTTTACCGCCGCCGCAGTGTCTGTTTTTTCATCGGTTTCAACCGTGTCGGCAGGAGGCGCATCTTCAACGGCCGCGCTTTCTTCGGCAGCTGCGGCCTCGGTCTTCTCTTTTTCACTCTCGGCGCGGGCGATGTCTTCTTTGATTTTCTCGACATCCGCATTCTCGTCGAACATGACCGTCAAATATTTCATCACCCGGTCATCGATCCGAAAGAAGCGTTCGATTTCGTCCACAATGACACCTGTGCCGCAATAGTCGACGCGCGTGTAATGTCCGCGAGGCTTCTTCTTGATTTCATACGCAAGTTTGCGGGTGCCCCAATGGTCGAACGACACTAGGAACCCGTCTCCCTTGTCAATGGTGTCCGAAATCCGTTCGAATACCGGAGCGCGGTCCTCGTCGGATATATCCGGATCCAGTATGACAATCGTTTCGTACCTTCTCATGGTCTTTATCCTCCTTGTGGCTGTCAAGCCCCGATCATCGAGCGGAGCAAGGATGGGGTTCGGCAGGGATCCGCCGAATAAAAAGTAACCCAAATAACATTGTAATCAAAGTTATGTCAAGAAAATATCGGGTATCGTTCAATGAAACGGATTCCCCCCGGGGGATCCATGCGCGCGGCGGAAGGCCGTGACCGTTGAACCGCCGCGAGTCAGAGATGAACCGCGGGTGTTGCGTCGCGAATCAATGAGTTGTTCAGCGTCTGGTGATCGCAGGTACAGCAGACGGCGGTTTTTGCCCCCTTACCGGGATGGATCGTACGCACACGACCATGGCGAAGGGGAGGGGGGCCGTTCGACAGGCGGCTGATAGCCCGAAATAGCGGCTTTGAACGGCCCATCTATTTAAAGGCGCTTCCGTACTAACGACAACCGGCCGCAACACCGAGAAGGGGCGCGGCCGGTTCAGTCGAGCAAATGGTGACGGGGACTGGGTGGAAAAATGCGCTGTAAAACGGTCACTGTCGCTTGCATTTGCCCGGGCACCCGGACGGGGTGGCGCTGCCCTGACGGGTGCAGTCGCCTTTACATCCAGCCTTGCCGGCGCTGCTTTTACGGATGCAGGCGCTTTCGGAACCAGGTTCAGCCGAACCCTTGCCCCCGATGCCGGAACGCTGGCAGCCTGCTGGCCCGCCGGCACTTTTCAGGCTGTTTTCGATATCCTTGTCAAAATAGACAATAGGGGTCAACAGGCGGGCATTGTTGAACCAGACCTCATACTGTTGCTGCTGCTCCCGCTCGTTTGCCAGTCCAGCCAGAACCTTTTCTTCGACATAGGTGTTGATGGTGACCCTGTTTTCAAACTTTTCGAGGAAATAGTCGTAATCGAGGCCCGATTCTTTGATGGTGCGCTTGAATTCATCGGCCGTTACGGTCCTTTGATTCAGGAATTCATCGAAGGCCGCTTTCAGGGCATCGGGAGAGACCTTGAATTCGGCTTTTTTTATTTCGTTCAGCTGAATGCCTTCATCGATCAACCGCGAGGCGACTTGTGATTTCAGTCTGATCAACAAGTTTTCACCCCGATCGCCAGTGAAGGCCTCTTGACCGTAGATTTTTTCATAACGTTTGCGGGCATGTTTCAGTTCGGTCTCGAAATCGGCCCGCGACACGTTCCAGTCGCCGACACGGGCAATATAACGCTGCGATTGCTCAGATACCTGACGATTTTCCTCGCCGATGTCTTTTGCCGTCAGGATTTCCTTCAAAGTGGCCGGATAACCGGCCGTGGAAATGGCTGCCGCGATGCGTTCGGCGTCCTTGATCTTCGACCTGTCATAGGTGACCTCGACCCGGCTGTTGGCCAGATCGACGCTGACTTCGTGAATTCCTTCGATGCCGGCCAGGCTGGAATTGATTTGGGCGATACACCCGGAACAGGTCATTCCCTGTACAGCGAGTATGGCTCGGGTTTGGTTGGCATCCGATGCAGCGGTGCCTAAAGGATTGTCTTTGGGTGTGGCGGCTTCAGCTGCCTCGTCTGTACCGCTGTTTTTGACGGACGCCGGCTGTACGTCACCGCCGGGTTTTGTGGTAGCGAACAGGGCGGCCAACAGGCCCAGAGACAGTGCGACAACACCGATCTGAAGGTATCTGAACATAATCGTGCGACTCCTTTGGTCAATGAAAATGAAATGTGCCTTCCGAGAAATGCAATGAGCGATTTCAAGAATTTATTGCATATCTGAGCCGTCAGGCCGGCCAAATGATCAACGTCAGTCGCTTATGGCTTTCCCGGGGGGTATTGTCAAGGTTAAAATGCCACAACGTGGTAATTCCGGAGAGTCGCAGGCCGGCGATGGACCACCAATCCGGCGCACCCGATAGCCTATGGGGCAATAGGTTTTACCTCTTATTTGCACATAATACATTACCCGTTGAATATTTTCAGCAGGTGCATATTATTTATTTTAAATATAACAGCCAATGACTTTTGTAACGGTCAGACCAAATATCGGCAACTGTGCCAGCCATCGTTGACGACTTGTTTGGTAATGGGATCTTAAACCACTTTTCTGGCTAAACCACCTGGGAGGATATTGAAATGTCACTCAATGAGTATTTTGACAACACCGAAGGTTTCGGTGTTCTGGCAACGGCGGACGGGGATGGTAAAGTGGATGCAGCGGTCTATGCACGACCGCATGTCATGGATGATGGAACGATTGCGATGATCATGCGCGACCGGCTGACCCACCACAATCTGCAGTCCAATCCCCATGCCACCTATCTTTTCCGAGAAAAAAAAACCGGTTACAAGGGGATGAGGCTCTTTCTGACTAAAATCCGGGAAGAAAAAGATGGGGACCTATTGCAATCGCTGCGCAGAAGACAGTATATCGATGGAAAAGATGAGGCCAAGTTTCTGGTCTTTTTCAGAATTGACAAGCAATTGCCTTTGATCGGCGCCGGTGAGTAGTGCCGGCGCCTTTCCACCGAGAGAGCTTGAGTCTTCAGAATGGTTAAAACGGATGATATCCGACAGCAGATCACCAACCTCTGTTCGTCGCAGAAACTGGCGGTTTTATGCACCCACAGGGAGCATCAGCCCTATGCCAGTCTGGTCGCTTTCGTGACAACCAAGGACCTGAAACACCTATATTTTGTCACGCCGAAATCCACCCGCAAATACACCAATCTGGAATACAATCCCCAGGTGTCGGTTTTGGTCAACAGCAGCCAAAATTTGGAATCTGATTTTCATAGAGCCATGGCGGTTACCATCATTGGGCACGCAGCGGAGGTCGTGGGAAGAAAACGCGAGAGCCTTATTGGCCGCTATGTAGAAAAGCATCCCTACCTGGAAGATTTTGCCCGATCGCCAACCTGTGCTTTGGTTGACATAGAAGTCAATAAATATATCCTTGTGAAGAATTTTCAAAGCGTGATGGAGCTCCGTATACAACAATGAATTGGATAATGCCGGCCAGTGAAATCAATCACCGACATCGGCGCCAATTCGGCGGCAAGGCACTGGCATTATCCCAGCTTTCTCCTATCGGCGTTTTGATACCGGACACCTTGTGTATTTCCGGAGACGTTTACCTGGCCTATGTCAACCAAACCGGTCTGCGTGAACGGATTGCCCTCGAGCTACACCGCAAAGCCTTCAGTCAAATGCGTTGGGAAGAAATCTGGGACTGCGCCACACGGATTCGGAGCCTGTTTCTGCGAAAAGCGATCCCGCCCACGATTGAAACCGACCTGAGCGCAGCCATCTTGTCCCGTTTCAACGATAAAGCCGTTGTCATTCGATCTTCGGCCCTCGACGAAGACAGTACGGCAGCGTCTTTTGCCGGCTTGCACGATTCGTATCTCAATATCTCAGGCGTCGGGTCGATCCTGGCGCACATTCGCCTGGTGTGGGCCTCACTGTGGTCCGATGCGGCGTTGCTATATCGACAGGAAATCGGGCTCGATATCGAAAAAAGTGCTATGGCCGTCATCGTTCAAGAGCTGATTGCCGGTGATCGATCCGGAGTGACATTTACCCAAAGTCCCTTGGCACCTTCACAGGGAGTCATCGAATCGGTTCACGGATTGAACCAAGGGCTCGTCGATGGGATCGTCGAGCCGGACCGCTGGACTGTGGAACGCAGAACAGGCGCCATACTGGCGCACAACCCCGCACCGCGCAGGTATTGGGTGGTCCCCTGCAGCGGCGGTGTCCGTAAAGAGGTTCTGCCATCTGGCACATCAAATCACCCCCCGATCAACCACAGAGAAGTGAAAACGATTTTCGAGACAGCTGTGCAGGCCGAACGTTTCTTCGGTGGACCACAGGATGTCGAATGGACAGTCAGGAACGATGTCATCTACACGCTGCAGTCTCGACCGGTCACCACCCTGAAATCCACAGACAACAAAGACGACCGTGGATGGTATTTGAGCCTTCACCGGAGCTTAGACAACCTCAAAGCCTTGCGGATCAGGATCGAGGAAGAGTTTATTCCGGCCATGATCCATGAGGCCGACCAACTGTCGCAACTCGATGTGACCCAGCTCTCCGATCAGGATCTGGCCAAAGAAATCAAACGACGGTGGGAGATCAATCACAAATGGGTCAACATCTACTGGGAAGAGTTTATTCCGTTCGCCCACGGCATCCGATTATTCGGTCAGTTTTACAACGATACGGTTCAACCCAATGACCCCTACGAATTCATTGACCTGCTGTCCGAGACCCCAATGGTCAGTGTCAGAAGAAACCGGAAATTGGAAGAGATGGCCGATCTTGTCCGCAGAGATACCGATTTGGCAGAAAGTCTCCAGCGGCATGGTCGCATTGACGAGGGCACCCCTTTCGGCCGGAAAATAGACCAGTTCATCCGTGAGTACGGCGACCTGTCATGTTCCGTAACAGGGGGGACCCAATGCCTTCAGGAAAAGGACACGTTGATCACGATCATCCTCGAAATGGCGGCGCATCTCCCGGCCTCAAATGTTCCACGCAGTAAGGACCGGGGCACCGATCTTAAGGACGCCTTTCTGAGCCGTTTCAGCAGGGAACAGCAACCCCAGGCGATTGAAATCCTCGACCTGGCCCGGGCCAGTTACCAATTGCGTGACGATGACAATATTTATCTCGGCAAAATCGAATCTCAACTGTTGACCGCGATTCAAGCGGCTCGCCGGCGGCTGACTGAATCAGAGCCGGGAAAGACGGTTGCCGGGCCTTCACAGGTCCTGGCAGACGTGCTGGCCGACTTGGATCATCGCCCGTCACCTCAATCGCCGGAGGGTACCAGCCGTACTTATTCCATGGACATCAAACCCAGGCAAATCGTTGGCCAACCGGCCGGGCCCGGTATCGCCAGAGGCCACGCGCGCGTGATTCGCGACCATGCCGATCTTTCCGATTTCCGACATGGCGATATCATGGTTTGTGATGCGGTCGACCCCAACATGACGTTTGTCGTTCCATTGGCCGCAGCGGTTGTGGAAAGAAGAGGCGGCATGCTGATTCATGGGGCGATCATCGCGCGGGAATACGGTCTGCCGTGTGTCACCGGGGTGCCGGAGGCTATCTCTCAGATCCGGACCGGAGACGAACTCACGGTGGACGGCTACCTGGGAATTGTTACCGTCGGTTCGGGCGAGTTGTGAGGGAACCGCGATGGAGGATCCATGCCAATGGGTGAGAGAACGATGAATGAAAAACCGATTCTGGTTACCGGAGCCACAGGCTATGTCGGTGGGCGGTTGGTGCCGTCGCTGCTGGAGGCAGGTTATCGAGTCCGTGCCATGGGTCGAAATTTGGAGAAATTGAGTTGCCGACCATGGGCCCGTCATGAACGGGTCGAATTGGTACAGGGTGATGTTCTGGATCTCGCTTCCCTCACTACGGCTGCCTCAGGGTGTCGGGCGGCATACTATCTCGTTCACTCCATGATTGCTCAGAAGGGAAAATTTGTCGAGGCCGATCGTCAGGCCGCTCAAAACATGGTCAAGGCGTCAACCGCTGCCGGCCTGGAGAGGATCATATACCTGGGCGGCCTGGCAGAAGCCAACGAGGCCGGTTTGAGCAAGCACCTTTTGTCACGTATCGAGGTGGCCAGCATCCTTCAGTCCGGTCCGGTGCCGACCACCGACTTACGGGCACCGATGATATTGGGTTCCGGCAGCGCGTCATTCGAGATACTGAGGTATCTCGTGGAACGTCTGCCGGTGATGATCACACCGCGATGGGTTCAATCCCTCAACCAGCCCATAGCGATTCGCAACGTCATCGGCTATCTGGTTGGATGCCTCGCTCATGAAGAAACCACCGGCCAAACGTACGATATCGGTGGTCCGGACGTCCTGACCTATCGCCACCTGCTGGACATATACGCTGAAGAGGCCGGGCTTCGAAAACGCCTCATTCTGCCGGTTCCAGTGCTGACACCGACGTTGAGCGCCTACTGGATCCATTTGATCAGTCCCGTCCCGACAGCGATCGCGCTACCCTTGACCGAAGGCCTGACCAGTGCGGCTGTCTGTACCGAAAATCGTATTCGAACCATCATTCCACAAGAACTCCTCAGTTGCCGTGAGGCGATTCACATAGCGTTGGACAAGGTAAACCAGGAACAGGTCGATACCTGCTGGATGGATGCCGGCGAGATGCATGCACCCGAGTGGGCGCATTGCGGGGATGCCCAGTGGGCCGGTGGGACGATCTACAGCTGCGGTTATCGCGTCAGTATTCAGTCGACCCCAGACGAGATTTGGGAGGCGATCGGCAAAATCGGTGGAAAGACGGGATGGTACCATCTGGATTATCTCTGGTACCTGCGCGGTCTGATGGATCGGTTTGTCGGGGGCGTCGGGTTACGCCGGGGGCGGCGGCACCCTTCCCATCTGATGGTCGGTGATGCACTGGATTTTTGGCGGGTATTGAAGGTCGAACCGCCGAATCTCTTGGTCCTTTTAGCTGAGATGAAAACACCAGGCGAGGCCCTGCTGGAGTTGCGGGTGACCCCGAACGGTGAGCGCCGCTCAGAGTTGACGATGTTGTCGCGTTTTTTACCTCAAGGATTGAGCGGTATTCTCTACTGGTATGTTCTCTATCCGTTTCACGAATGGGTGTTTTACGGTATGCTCAAATCGATGGCCCGGTCCATCAAGCGACCGATCCTGAAGGGTCCCCATCGATTTACTCCCCGTCTGACGACATCCTGTGCCTTGCCTCTGCAAAAAACCACAAACGAGAAGAGCCAGTCGCCGTAAGCTCCGATGCGGCCCGTTAACCGCATCGCCGGTCATCTATTGGCGCAAGGCCTTGCAGCTTCGGTTTATAGCAATTGGTGTGGAGTCACAGTATTATGCCCCGTCGAAAGATCCTTCGTCTGATCCTTGGCGATCAACTTAACGAAAATCACTCCTGGTTTAAGAGTGTGGACCGCGACGTCACGTACGTCTTGATGGAAATCCGTCAGGAGACCGACTATGTCAAACACCACATCCAGAAAGTGGCCGCATTTTTCGCGGCCATGCGTGCATTTAATAAAAGACTTCGCCGACTGGGCCACAGTGTCATTTACCTGCATCTCGATGATCGCGGAAATCATCAAACCATTGCCGAGAACGTGGCCGATCTCGTTCGAAGGAAGAAGTTCACGCAATTCGAGTACCTGCTGCCCGACGAGTACCGGCTCGATGTCCAGCTTCGACAACTGGACAAGGGGCTCAATGTCCCCGTGACGGCCGCAGACACGGAACATTTCCTGACCGACCGAGAAGAACTCAACCATCTGTTCAAGGGTAAAAAACGGTTCCTGATGGAATCGTTTTACCGCCGTATGCGCAAGCGATTCGATATCATGATGGAAAACGACGGACCGGCAGGGGGACAATGGAATTACGACCAGAAAAATCGTCAGGCATATGATCAGCATATACCCATTCCCGGGCCGTTGTTGTTTAGGAACGACGTGACCGAGATTTGCCGCACGATTGATCGTTCAGGGGTCAAAACGTTCGGCGAAGTCGATCCGGAACACCTCATCTGGCCCATAAATCGTAAACAGGGGCTCGAGATGCTGACGGCATTTGTCGCCAACGGCCTTCCGAACTTCGGTACCTACCAGGACGCCATGGCCGTCGCCAACTGGCACCTTTTTCATTCGCGGTTATCCTTTGCCCTGAACGCGAAAATGTTGCATCCGCTTGAAATTATAGATGCGGCGATTGGTGCCTGGGAGGACAAGAAGTCCAATATCGAGATTCAGCAGGTCGAGGGATTTATCCGCCAGATACTCGGCTGGCGTGAATTCATGCGCGGGGTATACTGGGCTATGATGCCCGGCCTGGAAAGCATGAATTTCTTCGGTCACACCGAGAAACTTCCCGATTTTTACTGGACCGCAGAGACCCGGATGAAATGCCTGCATGCCGCTGTGGGTCAGTCTCTCAGGTATGCCTATGCCCACCACATACAGCGCCTGATGGTCACTGGAAATTTCGCTCTCCTGGCGGGAGTGGATCCGGAAGCGGTCGATCAGTGGTATCTGGGCGTGTACATCGATGCCGTGCAGTGGGTGGAACTGCCCAACACACGGGCGATGAGCCAGTTTGCCGATGGCGGTCTTGTGGCCACGAAACCTTACGTTTCGTCGGCAAAATACATCCGCAAGATGAGCGACTATTGCGATGCTTGTGAGTATCTCTGGCAAAAGCGACACGGTTCGAAAGCCTGCCCATTCAACTGTTTTTACTGGGCGTTTTTCGAAAGGCACCGCGAGCGTCTCCGCAGAAATCCACGGCTGGCGATGATGTACCGGACGTGGGACCGCATGCAAGAAAAAGAAAAGAAGAGTGTTTTGCGTCAGGCGGAAACGTACCGCAAGGACCTGAATCTTCTCTGACCGAAGACGTAAGCAATGGGCCGATCAATCCCGTCAGTCGCGTTTGATGGTATCGTCGCTTGATAGACGGATAAAATCTCGGACAGCGTCAAGATACTGCTCGCCACCGACAGCTGCCGTGTTGTTGTGCCCGCCGCCGGCGATCAGAGTCAATTTCTTGGCCGATGATGTTTTATCGAACAACTCTTTTGACATCTCGAAAGGGACCGTCTCATCGCTTTTACCGTGGATGTATAGAACAGGTAAGTCCAATTGCCCGACTTTTTTGATACTGTTGAAACGTTGGTTGATGAGGAGGTCGAGGGGAAGTATTCGATAAGGCGGGTTCAAACGGGCCATTTCCGCTATCGATGTGAACGTGCCCTCGACGATGATTCCGCCGGCGTCGGAATGGTTCAACGCCAGTTGAATAGCCACCGCTCCGCCGAGCGAATGACCGTATATGAAAACTGATGACGGCGCGAAATTTCTTTCTGCTACAAGATAGTCCCAACCGGTTTCTGCATCAGCATACACGCTTTCCTCCGATGGAAAATCGCCGTCGCTCTTGCCATATCCGCGATAGGACAGCAGGAATACCGAGAAACCCAATTTTGCAAAGCGCTGGGCATGAGCGATATTGGCCCCAATGTTCAGCGCGCTTCCATGAAGGTAGAGAAGAACCCTTTGGGCGGATCGCTCGGCAGTGGGTATGAACCAGGCATGTATCCGCTCGGTGGAGCCCGATTTATCCCTGACGGATAGGTAAATCTCTTCAAATGGAAGGTTAAGATCTGCCGGAGTGCGGCTAATGAGGCGCTGTGGCATAAAAATAAAGCGGTTCTGCTGCCGCCAGATGTATGCGCAGGCTGTCAGGTATAGGGCAACGAACGTCATTGCCAGTAGAGCCCCTGCTTTTATTATGATTGGGCGTTTAATGGTCATGATAGACAAAATGATACAGGTTGCGAAGGTTCTCGGGAGACGTTGATCGGAAGCCCCCCCGACATGTGGATGGCACTATTGATCTTCCCATCCGGGTGCCAGAATGTTTTCCCCGGGCGTCACTGATAGAGTCCGTGGAGAGGCGCACCCTCGAACGGTCCTTGCTGGAGAGCCGAAGATCATACTGTTCATCGCAGAATGAGCACTTCATATTATGAAAACCGATGGAAGCCGCCTTCTGACCGGATGAATTGGGCCCATAATTCACGAATACCATTTCCGATGATACTGTTGAAATTAATCGCCTTGAGAATTCCTGTCAAATGTGGTTTGTGATACAAACAACAACAAACGACGCAGTGAAACGTGGAGGTGATCATGGCGGACGAAAAAATGCGGATCATGACGGAAAAACCACTCAATGCCGAAACGCCGATTGAAAGTCTTCGCACCTGGATTACCGGCAATTCAGTTTTCTTTAAGCGGAACCAGGGGCAATTTCCCGATACCCCCGTTGAACTTTCGGACTGGTCACTGGCTGTCGGCGGTTTGGTTCGAAACGAGTTGACCATAACCCATGCTGACATTCGCCGATTCCCGAAAGTCGAATTGGCCAACACCCTGGAGTGCTCCGGAAACGGCCGCTCATTGCTCAAAGAGAGGGCCTCGGGCAATCCCTGGACCATCGGCGGGGTCGGCAACGCCATCTGGGGCGGCGTCTGGCTCAGGGAATTGCTCGAGAGAGCCGAACTCGAGGACGGCGCCAACCATGTGAGTTTCGAAGGGTTCGATAAACCTCTGGGATCTGCTGGAATCAAGTTTATCCGCAGCATTCCGCTCGATAAAGCGCTCGAATCGACCCTTCTGGCCTATGAGATGAACGGAGAGCCCCTGCCTCTTGAGCATGGCTACCCGTTAAGGGCCCTGGCTCTCGGCTGGACCGGCGCCAATTGCGTCAAGTGGGTCAACAAGATCACGGTCCTCGAACATCCCTACGAAGGGTTTTTCATGGATAAAGTCTACCGCGTGTTTCAGAAGGGCGAAGACCCCAAAAGCGGTAAGATTGTCAAAGGTATCGAGGTCAAATCGATCATTTTTGAACCGTTAAAAAACGAAACGCTCACCGCCGGTCGCATCCCCATCCGCGGCTCGGCCTATGCGGGAGAGGCTGGTATCGCCGCCGTAGAGGTGTCCGTCGATGGTGGTTCCAGCTGGTTTCCGGCCCGTCTCATCGGCCTCGCGGAAGACTATGCCTGGCGACATTGGGAGTATTTCTGGGATGTGAGACAACCGGGAAAATACACGATCATGGCCCGAGCGACTGACGCCAACGGGCGAATTCAAACCGATCGGGCCCAATGGAATGCCTTGGGCTATTGCAACAATGGTGTCATCGAGCATGCGGTGGACGTGACCATCACCTGAAGATAGAATAAGGAGGCCATATGACTGAGCCGAAAAATTTCGTTGTTGCGGGAGGCAGTTCGGGTATCGGTTTCGACCTCACCCGCAAGTTAATTGGCGATGGTCATCGAGTGATCGTCCTCTCACGCTCGTCCGGGCGGTTGAATGAAATCGAGGGTGCTCAGCATATCCCCTTCGACGCCGTTCGGGACGATTTTCCTGGCGCGGCCTTGCCGGATCAACTCAGTGGACTGGCATATTGTCCTGGAACCATCCGCCTGCGTCCTATCACCCGACTTACGGTTGATGATTTCTTGGAAGACTACCGTATCAATCTTTTGGGTGCCGTATCGGTGATTAAAGGCTGCCTCGGGCTGTTGAAAAAGGTCGAACGCCCGGCGGCGATCGTACTTTTCAGCACGGTGGCCGTCGGAACCGGCATGCCGTTTCATGCCTCGATAGCCAGCGCGAAAGGGGCCGTCGAGGGGCTGACAAGATCTCTGGCCGCCGAACTCGCGCCGCGCATTCGCGTCAATGCCATCGCGCCCTCCCTCACCGACACGCCGCTTGCCCAGGCGTTGCTGGCCGATGAAAACAAGCGCAACGCCGCCGCCGACCGGCATCCTCTCAAACGGATTGGGGATCCCGCCGAACTCGCCGATATGGCCTTTTTTTTATTAAGCGACGCTTCATCTTGGATCACCGGCCAGATCATCTCCGCCGACGGCGGCATGGGATCGGTGCGAACCTTCAAATAGTTCAGGGGTCGTAGAGTTTTGCCGGTAAATGCTGAACCAGAGCGGAGAAAGTGATCAGCAGCCAAAGCGGGTCCCGCCTATATTTGTGCCATACGGTTTTGGGAAAGAACAGCGACAATGCCGGTTATCGAGTACGGACCACAAAAGGCGAATTGAGCTCAACAGTTCTATATCATTTTGAAATCTGTTCTTTCCTTAGGATGCCCTATGCATGATTTTGCACGCTAAAGCCGCTGATTATTCCCTCCGCTACCGGGTGTTGGCATCTCCCCGAGCGCTCAAATAGTTGAATGAAAGGTTGACATCGACACCAGCCGCGTCTTCGGTATCTGCTTACTTGGAGCGGATACCATCCATGATGAGACGGCAGGTCTTGCTTTGCGGCGCGGCGATCATTCCTATGCCTGAGAACCAACAGGGGTATCGCGAAGATAAATCCCACCACCGGCAACACCACCAGGCCCACCGCCAGCAAAAGAAGCGACAAGGCGATGAAAATGATGCCCACGGTCCGGCTCGAAAAACGCTCATTCTGACAATCGGTTTTGTTCATTTGGTCCTCTCTTTCCTTTTGGGCTGCATACTGCTGAGTTTCTTCGAAGGCTACAGACAGGCTTCGAAACGCAGTCATGATCGATTCGGGGTAATACCCGCCTATGGGGTCATTTTACCTTTTAAGCTTTTGCCCGCCAATGCCTTGATGATTGCAAGATAAACATGCGCGAGGTCTTCACAAGGCGAAAGGCGGGATCTTTCTATGAATTCTTTCGCTACAAATTCATTTGCTATACCCAGTTTCCGGCATAGTAGACGGGCTTGATGCCACGTCGGCAACCATACCAGTTTGTCTACAATGGCCTCCGTGCTGCCAAAAATATCGATAAACCTCGGCATGCTCAAACCGCTTAAAACCTGCTGCTCTGCTCTTCAAAGAGAGCGCGAATATGGTTTATCCGATTGCGATTGGCCCCAAAGTCGTAGGATCCCACACGTGAAGCCGATTTCAATTGGATCGCCTGTGACTTTTCATCGGCGAGAAACTCGACATCATCGACAAATTTTAAGATCGGAGACGTAAATTCCGCATGTATGTAATGGTCATCAGACGACACAATCCGCACATTTTTCATTGATTCAAGCAGATTACCAAGTCTCGTCATTGCTTCTGTTGTGCTTCCAACATAATGCAAGGGTTCGACGTAGCGGGATTTCTCTGTCTCTACAGAAGACACGCAATTCGGTGTCCGCGGGCAAGGGCTCAGCATGCGGGTTTGGTTTTCGATAGTAGACTTGACGTCTTGACCCATTGACATCACCATTCATCCCTCTGGCAAGTTCTGTTCGACCAATATGAGCTTTTTTGCATCGATGCCGCTTGCCGCCGCTTTGGAGACAAGTTTATTCAACAGCGATTCATCCATGACTTTGTTTCGAGACAAAATCCAGAAATAGGAGCGGCTAGGACCCACAACCATTGCGTAGCTGTAGTCTTGCCGATCCAGGTCGATGATGTGGTATCCACCGTAAAAGGGTCCAAAAAATGACACTTCAAGGCTGCCGGTATTTTCATTTCCGATAGGACGCGCCATTCCTCGTATGGATTTCCATTCACCAGTATCTGTCTTGTAGCCTCTGTTAACCACCGTGATGTCGCCTGAATCGTTGGCCGTATATGTTGCGCTGACGTTGCTCATGTTGCGTTCGAATTTGTGATCCAGACGCGCGATCTCGTACCATTTTCCAAGATAGCGCTCGATCTCGAAATTATCGACCGGTTTGAGTCCATCCGGAATTGCGGTACATCCTGCTACAAGGGTCAAAAGTGCCATCGATACCCCCACAGATACTTTCACCATTGTCGCCTCCTGGTTGGTATTGTCATAAAAAAATGGTTGTAACTCTACCCCTTTTGCCCCCAAACGGCATAAATCGGGTCGGAGTATCGAAATTCCGGAAAGTATTTATCGTCATGCGGCCGGGGTAACCCTCGAATCGAGTAGGTATTCATATCCGTGAATCCTCCTGAGCGCATGAAATACTCTGAGACAAGCCCCATTCGTTCAAAATCATGCAGTTCTTCCCAGACCCTGATCGCTTTAGGTGGAAACCAACGATTTGAAAACGTGACCACAAATTGTCCACCGGGACGGAGAACACGCGCCACCTCTCTAAAAGTGGCTATGGGATCCGTCAAATACTCAACCGACACCGTGTTTAGCACCACGTCAAAGGCATTGTTTTCGTAAGGCAAGGTCTTGTTTCTGTTGAGATCCTGTACGACGTGATTGCTGAGTTGTTTGTTTCTTTTCAGCTCTTCTGAGTTCAGTCCCAGTCCATCGAGTCTTTCCAGCTGGATGTTGTGGGGAATGTGAGATTGCCAGCTGCTCATCAGATCCAACACGCGCATACCACTGCTGAGAAAGCGTCCATAGGTATTTCGCACCATTTCAATGGCGGTATCGTCAATGTGTTGAATCAAACGGGGTTTTTCGTAAAATCTGTCATCCGGCCGCTCATCCTTGCGGTCAAAGGCACCCATAGTGAAATAATCGGTTGCCTTGTTTTGCCACCGCGCCTGCATGCCCGGACCATCAGTAAGGGTTTCGATCCAATCGATGCTGGTACCGCCCCGCTCCACGGTCTTCTGCTCAACTCTACCGATCAAGCAGGACAGTTTGAGGTTCTTGCCCGCCATCGGGTGATTGAGGTCGACGGCCATACTCCCGTTATTTACGCCAACACATCGAAAGGGCTGAATGTTTTCAGTAAAGATGCCGCTGACATTCTTGAGCCATCCTTTTGGATAAAAGCGTCCGAACATGGGCTGCATGAGGTGTTGACGCTCGGATCCTCTCTGGAATTGACTCCTTCTAACGTTAAGCAGTTTGTCCGCATCGTATTCCGGAACGACGTCTTTGCCGGTTAACGGCAAGTCAACACGCTCCCCGGTTTCTTTACCCAAAATATTATTCAACATTCCCGGCGGAAAATAATCTCGCCAGATATTGACATTTTTGGCTTGATAGCAGTCTGTGTGATGGCCAACGTCACTCTTCCACCTCAGTGTGAAAATCATGTCAACCAGGCTATCTTCGTTTATCTTGCTCATAAGGATCCCCCTTCACTTTCTGGCAAATTCAAAGCCGTATTCCCGGTGCGTAAATTGCCTTCGCTCATCCAGCATTATTTTTTTAATCGCTTTCGGAAAAATTTAACCACTGGGCCTTTGAGCGCAACAAGAGTGTTATCTGGTGTTTATGGTAGGAAAGAACTATTATAATGCATCAAGAAAAACCTGTTGACAGGTGTTCGTCAAAGGGCTTCGTTTCAGGGGGACCTGCGGGGTGCGATCCACAAAAGGCAATCGATCAGGCGCAAAGCAATGCACAGCGAGGAATATCGGCCTTGCCTTTGAACCGGATTCCTCAATTGGAGACATTTTTATAGGGAGAGGCTATGAGATCGACATCAAATACGACCTGAGATTGGATTGTTTGTTTGTCAGGCCGAATTTTTGACGCAGATTTTTACGGTGAAAATTGACCGTCGTTTCGGCAACATTGAGAATGTTAGCGATTTCCTTGCTGGTTTTGCCATCCTTGACCAGGCTGGCCACTTGCATCTCCTGGGGCGTCAACAGTATTTTCGCGTTGGCGAACGATTGGAGCAGGGGTGAAATAATGTCATTTAGGTGATCATCGACAATTTCCACCAAGGTTTTTTCTTTGGGTTTCAGCCGGGCATTTTTCAGTTTTTCGACATAGGGCAACACCAAGTCTTTGACGTTGGTCAGGACTTTTTTCTCGAGCTCACGTTTGTCTTCTTCCCGTTGTTTCAGGAGTACCTTGAGAGCGATGTTGGTTTCCTCCAGGCTCTGTTTCTGCTCGAAAAGCTCCTCCTGGCTTTTTTTCAACGCTTCCTGCGCCAGCTTCAAGGCGGTAATCTCTTCGTGGCTCACGACGACGCGTATGGTCTCAGTGCCCGACATCCGGATGGCGCGCATGTAATACCAGTGAGGGCCATCCTCGGAGTGGCAGGGATAATCGTAGAGAAATTCTTTTAATTGACCGTTGACGACGGCACGGATACCTTCGGCGACATTGACAGCGTCATCGGCATCCGGCCCCATGGTCGCATCACAGACGGCAAGGTAGTTGACCCCTTTACCGTCGTAATTTTCCGGCATTCCGCTCCGCTTCGCATATTGGCGCCAGGCCGTGTTGGTTTCCAGTATGATTCCGCTCTCATCGATAATGGCAATGTGCGCGGAGAGAGAGTTGAGTACCGTTCGGGCCAACTCGGCTTCAAAGTCAAATGATGCGGAACTGGTGCTGGTTTTCCTGGTTCCCACGCGTCATCTCCTCTTTGTCGATAGGGGGCAGAGGTTGAGGTCGACCCGAGATATTAATGCCTGAAGCCGCCGCCCGTCAACATCCGGTTAAAATGTCACGTCCCGTTTGATTTTTATTTTATTTCATGGTTATGTCAATCATCTTTCGATGATGGAGCATTTTCAGATGGCCGATTCTAACCGGAAAAAGTCTAAGTCCTTCATACTCGCATCACTCATACGCTGGTTTGATACCGAGGCCGGAGGCGATCTTCCCCCGGGAGGCAGCCATAAAGAGGTGGACTGGCTGCGGATCATACCCCTCATTTTCCTTCATGTCGGCTGCCTGGCTGTCTTTTGGGTGGGTTTCAGTTGGACGGCGGTCTGGATATCGCTGGCGCTTTACCTGATCCGCATGTTTGCCATTACCGGGTTCTACCATCGCTATTTCTCGCACAAAACGTTCAAGACGAGCAGGGCATGGCAATTCGTCTTCGGCGTGATGGGCAACGCCTCCGTGCAGCGGGGACCCTTGTGGTGGGCCGCCCACCACCGCCATCACCATCGCTATACAGACCTGGAGCAGGATGTCCACTCCCCCAGCCGCCACGGCTTCTGGTGGAGCCACATCGGCTGGATGACCTCGAAGGCGAATTTTGCCACCAAAACCAGCTACGTCAAGGATTGGATGACATATCCCGAACTCCGATGGCTGAATCGGTTCGATACGGTGATTCCCATTGCCCTGGCCGCCGGCCTGTATCTTCTCGGCGCTGTGCTGGAAAAAATGGCCCCGCAACTCGGAACAAACGGCTGGCAAATGGTCGTCTGGGGTTTCTTCGTTTCGACCGTGGTGCTGCTGCATGGGACCTGCACCATCAACTCTTTCGACCACATGTACGGGACCCGGCGTTATAACACCCCTGACACCAGTCGCAACAACGCCCTGTTGTCACTGATAACCCTTGGGGAGGGGTGGCACAACAACCATCATCACTATGCGGTGACAGTCCGGCAGGGCTTTTACTGGTGGGAGATCGACATCACTTACTATCTTCTCGTGCTGATGTCCTGGCTGGGCATCGTCCGGGATCTTCGACCCGTACCTGAGCATATGATCAACTGCCAATCGTTCGGACCTGCCGCGAGCGGCGAACGCTTCCTCCGGCAACAACTGAACCCGTTGGTGGTCATCCGTTTCAAACATATTGGGTATGTGTGTCCACCACACCCGATGCGAATAGACTGATAAGGTATTCTGCGACAGTGTTGACCGCGAAACATCTCGTTTACCGTAACAGAGAGGTCAGATTATGAAGATCGCCGTTATCGGTTCCGGTATAGCCGGTATGACCACCGCTTACCTGTTGAGCGAGGATCATGAGGTCGTTCTTTTCGAAGCCAATGACTATATTGGTGGGACACACCAACACGGCCGATGTGACGTTAAACGGGACGCCGTATCCTGTCGATACCGGATTCATTGTTTTCAACGCCAAGACCTACACGAATTTTATCAAACTGATGAATCGGCTGGGCGTCCGGTGGCAGAATTCGGTGATGAGCTTCAGCGTACAATGTGAAAAAACCGGCCTGGAATTCAGCCCCAGCACACTGAATTCCCTGTTCATCCAGCGCCGCAACCTTTTGCGGCCGGCCTTTTACCGGATGCTCTGGGATGTCAACCGCTTCAAGCGGGATGCCGAAACGATTTTGGAAATCAGCGATTACAGTCTGACGCTCTCCGACTACCTGTATCAAAAAGGATACTCAGAAGGGTTCATTCAACATTTCATCATTCCCATGGGCGAAGCGATCTGGTCGGCGGACCCGGCGCAATTCAATCAATTCCCGGTGCGCTATTTTGCTGAATTCTTCAAAAATCACGGATTCCTGAATGTCAAGGACCAGCCCCAGTGGCTTACGATAACCGGCGGCTCACGGCAATATATACCCCCGTTGACTCAACCCTTTCGGGACCGGATCCGTGTTCATTGCCCGGTCGCTGCCGTTCGGCGCAAGGCGGATGGCGTTGAGGTTCAACCGGCAAACCAACCGGCGGAAAAATTCGATAATGTGGTGATTGCGGCCCACAGTGACCAAGCCCTGGCCTTGCTGGAGGATCCGACCGATGCGGAGAAAAAAATTCTCGGCGCCATTCCCTACCAGGAGAATATCGCCGTGCTGCATTCGGATGACTCTTTGCTTCCGAGCAAAAAGGCGGCGTGGGCCAGCTGGAACTATCATATACCGAAAGAGGATCTCGGCCGCGTCGCCGTCACCTATGATATGAATATTCTGCAAAGCATCGGTGCACCGCAGGAACTCTGTGTCTCGCTCAACCTGGCCAAGCTCGTCAATCCGGAGAAGATCTATAAACAGATGACATACCACCACCCGGTCTATAATCCGGAAAGTCTTGCGGCCCGGCAGAGTCACAGCGACATCAGCGGCATCAATCGGACACACTATTGCGGAGCGTATTGGGGGTATGGTTTCCATGAAGACGGTGTCAAGAGCGCTCTCGAGGTATGCAAAAGGTTCGGAAAAACCCTATAGGGACTTTGTCACACATTAATTGTCTTAACCATTGTCGCCCGCTTGAGACAATGCCAAGTACCCAAATACAAGCACCAGAATCCAAAATTTGCTTTCATCCCCTAACCCTGAACGTTAAACTTTGAATCGGGAACCTTAAATGTATTCAGTTGGGTCGCTCAAGGCCGTCGCGACACTCTGAAATTGACACGACACGATTAGACACATGAAGAGCTGCATTTACGAAGGAACCATCCGGCACCGGCGTTACAGGCCGCGGCCGAATGTTTTTCAATACCGCCTCTTTTTCATGTTTCTCGATCTGTCCGAAATTGAGACGGTCTTCCAACTTCATCCCTTGTGGTCGAACGAGCAGACGAATGTGGCCTATTTTCGCCGCAGAGACCACTTTGGAGACCCCCGGCGTCCGCTGGATCAAACGGTTCGGGATCTCGTCGAAGAGAAACTCGGCCACCGGCCACTGGGACCCATCCGCCTGCTGACCCACCTGCGGTACTTCGGCTTCTGTTTCAATCCCGCCAGTTTTTACTACTGCTACGATTCAACGGACACCTTTGTCGAAACCATTGTCGTCGAAATCCATAATACCCCTTGGGGCGAGCGCTATTGCTATGTTTTGGGGGCGGAGCTGAACGAACACCCCCTGAGGAATTGGCGGCGTTACCGGTTTGGCAAGGACTTTCATGTGTCGCCTTTTATCCACATGAACATCGATTACGATTGGCGCTTTTGTGAGCCGGGTGATGTCATCCGGGTGCATATGATCGATATCGAGAACGGAAAAACCCTTTTCGACGCCAGTCTTGCACTCAAGCGGCGCGCTGCCAGCCGCCGGGCCATGACCCGCATGCTGCTTAAATATCCATTGATAACGTTCAAGGTGACGGCGATGATCTACTGGCAAGCGCTGCGATTGGTGGTGAAGAGAACGCCCTTTTTTACCCATCCGAAAAGAACAGGCGGGCCCATCGAGAAATGACGCCAGTCATACGGGTATTCGGGAGGCAACGACGCGGTTTTGAAATGATACGTTCTCGGCGGATGTTTATTCCGCTCGGAACCCAAAGACATTGTCCGATATCGCATTAAAAACATCTATTCTGACGACCGGAGATCCATCGATGACAGAATCAATCATACCCTACGGGTTGCCAACTCTCGAGACTCTGAAGGAACGGCCGATCGACAGGTTCAGCCGCCAGGTTTTCCTTGCGATGCTGAGAAAGATACGCAAGGGTACGTTTAACTCTCATTGAAAACGATCAAACGTATCGTTTCGGCGATCGGTCCGACCGCGAACAATTACATGCCAGAATTCACGTTTATCACTCCCGCCTTTATACCCAAACCGTTTTCGGTGGCAGCATCGGGGCGGCCGAAGCTTATATGGCCGGGTTGTGGGCGCCAGATGACCTGACAACCACCATACGGATCGTGATCTTGAATCAGCAGATATTCGAAGGGATGGACAAGGGCTGGGCCCGCCTGATGGAGCCACTTCACTCACTCTATCATTTGCTGAACAGAAATACCCGCTCTGGCAGCCGCCAGAACATCGTGGCCCATTATGATCTTGGAAATGATTTTTACGCCCTTTTTCTGGATGAGACCATGACCTATTCGTGTGGGATATTCAACCGCCAAGAAAGCACGCTGGAAGAGGCGTCGATAGCGAAATATGATCGGATCTGCCGCAAGCTCGAGCTCCAGCCAGGAGACAGCGTTGTTGAAATCGGCACCGGTTGGGGAGGTTTTGCCGTCCATGCGGTGCTCGAATACGGCGTCCATGTGACCACGACCACGATATCCGACCGGCAGTATCAGTATGCCAGGGAGCGATTTAAGTCTGCCGGGATCGATGATCGTGTCCACCTGGTCAAAAAAGATTACCGGGATCTGGATGGCCGTTTCGACAAACTCGTGTCGATTGAGATGATCGAAGCGGTAGGGCATCAATACTTATCCACTTTCTTCGAGAACTGCAGCCGGTTGCTCAAAGATGACGGCATAATGGCTCTTCAAGCGATAACCATTGCCGACCAGGTGTTTGACCGTCACAAACGATCGGTGGATTTCATCAAACGATATATTTTCCCCGGCAGCTGCATCCCCTCTGTTACGGCCATCGGCAACGCCATCACCCGCGCCACGGATTTGCGCCTCGTCCACCTCGAGGACCTCACGACTCATTACGCGCGAACATTGCGGGAGTGGCGCAAACGGTTTGCCGGGAACATCGATACGGTGCGAGATATGGGATTTCCAGAACAATTCATACGGATGTGGGAGTATTATCTTTGTTACTGTGAGGCCGGTTTCACCGAGAGATATATCGGCGACGTTCAGATGGTGTTCACCAAACCGATGAACCGTCAGGATGTTAACCCCAATAGAGCGGGAACCGACCGGGGTCGGCCCCGCTTATTCGAGGATTTAGGCGAAATTGAGTATCATACTGTCCAAGGGTAGGAATTTTTTGTAGGTGAGTCCCGCCTCTCTGGCCACATATCCGGGAACGACAACGCCGGATTCGAACTGGGCATAATCGACAAATGTCCGGCCGTCGATGCGAACCTTCATCCCGCCGGTCGGCTTTTTGAGAGGCACGACGGCAAAAACATTACGAAACTTCTTTGCTGCTTCTGGCTGGCCCAACTGATCGGCTGTCTTGCCGATGTCTACCTCCATGTAGTTCCGTGCATCTTTTTCGATATCGGCCCTGAAATCCTCGGCGATTTTTTCCAGTATATCGTCAATCGTATGAGCGATCATTTATGGCCTCCTTTTGAATGGATAGTGCATCTATCTAACGCTTTTTACCAGGGCGGTCGGCCACCTTCGAATCAGAAGGAGGGCCGATCGAATCGTTTTCTCCGGGAACCCCGGGTCGTCAGAGACCCAAAAACAGACGGATGATACGGGCCAGTATCAAAACCGCTGTCAGGCCGCCAAGCCAGAGTGCCACGAACCATGCCCACTGCCTTTTTCTCTCAGTAAACCGTCTCGTCACTGGATTTCCCCCTGAAGACGTAAAAACAATAACCGGTGTAAGCGAGAATCAAAGGCAGCATAATGACCGTTCCGATCAGCATGAGCGATTGAGACTCCGGTGCCGCTGCTGCCTGCCAAATCGTTATCTCAAACGGTACGATCCAGGGCCATAAACTGATGCCCAGGCCGATATAGTTCAGCACGAAAAGTCCAATGCCCAGAAAGAAGGGCCGGTATTCTCTTTGCTTGTGGATATCGTACCACAGCAGGACGAACACATCGGCAGAAAGCAGCGGCATGGGCAGAAGGAAGAAAAAATTGGGTAAACTAAACCACAAGGCCTTCACGTCCGGATTCAGAAACGGCATACTCAGGCTCACCAATCCCATGAAAAGCCGACAAAAATAGTGATGTATAAACGGCACATTTTCGTGCCCATTGTTGCGTCTCGCCGTCGGTTTTCATAATGAGCCAGGTCGGCGCCCATGAGAATGTAGCCGCACACCAGCGCGAGGCCCGTCATCATGCTGAAGGCACTCAGCCAATCGAAAGCGCCGCCTGAAAAGCTGCGACCGTCGACGTGATATGCCCTGCACAAAGGCCCCCAGGAACATGCCCTGCATGAATGCCGCTGCCATCGAGCCGAAATGAAAAGCATAGTCCCACAGTATTCTCGATTGCCGGACGCTTTGAATCGGAACTCGAACGCCACCCCGCGAAACACCAGCCCCAGCAGCATGATGATGACGGGAAAGTAGATGCGCCGGCATGATAACGGCATAGGCCAAGGGGAAAGCGGCAAACAAGCCGCCGCCGCCGAGCACCAGCCAGGTCTCGTTGCCGTCCCAGAATGGGGCTATCGAATTCATCATCCGATCACGGCATCTGTCGGTCGGGGCAAAAGGAAACAGGATACCGACCCCCAGATCGAAACCGTCTAAAACAACATATAGAAAAATGGCGGTTGAAATCAGTCCGAACCATATGAGCGGCAAGTCGATATACGCGCTGAAACTAAACACTTTTACCTCCCTTAGCAGAAGTCAGGTCCGTAAACAGCGGCGGCTTGTCCATACCGTGGGCGCCATAGTCTTTTTCCGGCGTGCCGGGCCCTTTTTGGATCAGGCGCAGGATGTAATAGCTGCCCGCACCGAAAACGAGGGTGTAAACGATGATAAAAGCCAGAAGAGATGCGGCCACCTGGGGACCGACAACCGGGGAGACGGCTTCGGTCGTCCGAATGACACCGTAGGCCACATAAGGTTGTCGGCCGATCTCGGTCACGAACCAGCCGGCAAGGACGGCAATGAAGCCCGAGGGAGTGAGCGCCATGCACCAGTATTGAAACCAGCGCGTGTCGAAGAGTTTCTTGCGCCAAAAGAGCACCACCGCGAAAATACCCGTCAGAACCATCAGGATGCCGATGCCCACCATCACCCGAAACGACCAGAAGACCCAGGCCACCGGCGGACGCTCTTCCTTCGGCCATTCTTTGAGCCCCCTGACCTTACCATCGAGGTCGTGGGTTAAAATCAAGCTCGACAGTTTCGGGATTTCCAGAGCGAATTTGGTTCGTTCTTCATCCTGGTCCGGCCAACCAAACAGTTTCAGCGGGGCCCCTTTTTCGGTTTCCCATAGGCCCTCTATTGCCGCCACTTTGGCCGGCTGGTGCTCGAGGGTGTTCAACCCGTGCAGGTCACCAATAATCGGTTGCAGCGGGGCAACGAAAACGGCCATCAGCATGGCCATGCCGAGCATGATCCGGGCGTGCTTCACATAGCGCCGTCGCCAGAGGTAATAGGCGCCGATACCCCCCACGGTAAAGGCCGTGGTTAAGTAGGCGGCGATAACCATGTGGACAAATCGGTACGGAAACGACGGATTGAATATAATCTGGATCCAGTCGGCCGGATATAACCGTCCGTCATCACCCTCGAAGAAACCCTGCGGAGTTTGCATCCAGCTGTTGGCTGACAGTATCCAGAATGCAGATAGAAGTGTTCCGAAAGCGACGATGATGGTCGCTGCAAAATGCATTTTCGGACTGACCCGATTCCAACCGAAAAGCATGATTCCGAGAAATGATGCTTCGAGAAAAAAGGCCGTCAACACCTCGAAGCCGAGGAGCGGACCGATCACATTGCCGACCTTGTCCGAAAAGGCAGACCAGTTGGTACCGAATTGATACGACAAGACCACGCCGGAAACGACGCCCATTCCGAAGGTCACGGCAAAAATTTTGACCCACATGCGATATATGTCTTCGTAAATTTGATTGCCGGTCTTCAGCCACCGCCACTCCACGACAGCCAGCCAGCTGGCCAGGCCAATGGTGAACGCGGGGAAAATGATGTGAAAAGAAACGGTGAAGGCGAATTGGATTCGCGCCAGTATCACCGGATCGAGACTTGTCAGCATGATCGATTCTCGTTTATTTAAACATCTTTGTTTTTGCCAAGAAGATAGTGGGACACGAGCCACTCCTGTCCCTCCCGGAAACCCCAAAGTTCAGCACAGGCCATGAAAAAAATCCTCCAGCGCTGAAACCATTTTTTCGCGTTTTTTTCTCCATAGACCTGCCGCATGATCGGCATCAATTTATCGCGGTGATTATCCATGTTGGCCAGCCATTCTTCGGCCGTCCGGCTGTAATGTCGACCATTGACACGCCAGTGCTTTTCGACAACCAGTTTGTCCTGAAGTCGGAGGAGCAGATCGTCCGACGGCATGATGCCGCCGGTGAAAAAATGTCGGCCCATCCAGTCGTCTTCTGCGCTCGTTTCATAGAAGTAGGCCAACTTTCGATGCGTAAAGATGTGAATGAACAATTTCCCCTCCGGACTCAACCATCTGTTGATGCGTTCGAGCAGCCGCGGCCAGTTGCGCATGTGCTCGAACATCTCCACAGACACCACACGGTCAAAAACCTGATCGGTGCTGAAATCATTCATGTCGGCCGTGATGACCTGCAGATTGGACAGCCCCCGTTCCGAAGCCCTGGCGGTAATAAACTCTCTTTGCGACGACGAGTTCGACACGGCGACGATGCGGCTCTCCGGGTAGTGCTCTGCCATCCACAACGTCAACGATCCCCAACCGCAACCCAGCTCAAGGATGTTCATGCCGTTTGAGATATCGGCCCTTTCGCAGGTCAACGCCAGCATGGAACTTTCAGCATCATCGAGAGTGTCGACCCCTTCCGGCCAGTAGCACCCGCTGTATTTGAGGTGCTTACCGAGGACGGCTTCAAAAAAAGCAGACGGGACCTCATAATGCTGAACATTGGCCTCTTTGGTATGCACGGCAACGGGACCACTCTTCATCTGTTCGATCAGACTATCGACGGCCTTTTTTTGGTTTTCGGGCGTACCACGGTCTTCTTGCTTCAAGCGCTTTTTGTCCAGTAAACGGATACCGAAACGGATCAGTCGATCCGGCAACAGTCCACTGTCGGCCATATGCGTCAACATTTTCACACGTTCTCCTTTTTGGGAAACCACGGTATGAAGGCATTTGTCCGCTTGACGTATTCGGCGTACCCCGGCCGGGTGTGACTAATCGTTTTTTCTGTCAACGGAATACCTGTCATTTTGAGCAGCACCACGGTGACGATCAAGGGGCTTAAAATCGTCCACCAGCTTCCGGTAGTGGATAGAGTGACAAGGAATAGTCCCCACCAGACGAGAAATTCTCCAAAATAGTTGGGATGCCTGGAATAGGCCCACAGTCCCTGATCCATTACCTTGCCTTTGTTGTCCGGCTTCGCCTTGAAACGTGCCAACTGCCAGTCGCCGACGGTTTCGAATATGAATCCGGCGGCCCATATGCCCATTCCTACAATATCAAGCCATGTCAGCTGGTCAGGTATCGAAGCCATCTGACCAACCTGCGGTGCCAGAGATATGCACCACATGAAAACAGCCTGAAGGATGAAGACCTTGAAAAGGCTCACAATCCAGAAGCGATCGCCGCTTTCCTTTCGCCAAAGGCCGTAGCGGGGATCCTCGCCTTTACCCCAGTTGCGTATCGAGAGGTATATGCTCAACCTCAAACCCCACAAAGTTATCATGGCGGTTATGAGGGTGTTTCGCGCAGCGTACCCGTCAGACAGAAATAGCGTTATCCATGCAATCAAAACAAAACCCAATCCCCAGAGACTGTCGACCACCGTCACATTTTTGTAAACCAGACTGATAGCCCAGCCGATGACCATCATCGCTGCAACGGCCAGAAAATTTGTCAGTAATATTTCAAAAAACGGATCCATTATTATCATTCCATACTTTATCGTTAGGCCAGAACCTCAGATGGTGCCAAAGGATTCTGAACCGAATGACCATCGCGGCGAAGCGCTATCGCCGTGCGGATGTCCCGGTGGATGCGGCTGCTTATGGGATACGTCAGCGCAATTACGAAGGCGATGATGTTGCAGATCGACGGCACCAGAGCATAGAGCGTCCGCAGGGTCAGTCGGACCTGCTCGGATTGCTCCACATTGGGGGTATAACCGGCGAGGCCCAAAACTGACAAGCCGATACCGACACCGACTGCCGCCGCCATTTTCTTGGCAATCGACCACAAACCGATATATTGTCCCTCGCGTCGTTCACCGGTCAGAAGCTCGTCATAGTCGATAACGTCGGCCTGAATGGCCGAGGGTATGGCCAGTGTGGCTCCGAAACCGATCCCCGAAAGGAAAACCAGTATACCGTAGATCAGCGTGTCACCCGGTCCCAAGAAAAAGACGCCGATGAACGCACCGGTGTTAATGGCCATGGACGCCAGCCAAGCAATCTTCTTTCCGGTTCTGCGCGAAATTAGGATCCAGCCCGGCAGAAAAAGGATACCGGTGGCAAAATAAATCAGCAGGAACATATCGGCCAGGTCGGATTGCAGCACGTACTGAACGTAAAAGAGAATGAGCGTCGCCGGAAGGTTGTTGCCGATGGCGCTGATGGTGTAAGCGAGCAGCAGAATCACAAACGGACGGTTGCGGGTCACTTGTCTCAGACCTTCCCAGAACCTGACATGGTCATCCGCCACTTTATGGGGGGTTTCTTTGATGGACAGGACACACCACCAGCACGTTGCAACGATCAAGGGACCATAAAAAACGGAAATCCAGAAAAACTTGGCCTTCTCTCCAGCGGCATCTGGCGAGAGATTGAACAGCCCTTGGACCACGGCCGGTGAGCTCGCAGCGGCGAGCGTTCCGGCAATTAAAAACCCATCGCGCATCCCAAAAAGGGCGGTACGGTCATCGTAATCGAAGGTGATTTCCGGCCCCAGGGATTCGTAGGGCACAGCCACCACCGTCCAGAAAAGGAACAAAGCGTATATGAAAATGGCAAACCACACGGTCTCAAATGCCGCTGAGGCCTCTGGTGGATTGAACAGAAACACCATCGATGCGGCTATGAAAAAGGAACCCAGGGCGATGTATGGCCGCCGACGGCCGAAACGGGTGTGGGTTTGGTCGGACACGTATCCGATAACCGGATCTGTCACAGCATCGAATATGCGCACACTGAACAAAATAATGCCGAGACTGGCGATGTTGATGCCGACAACATCCGTATAGAATTTTGGGAGATACACGTACACCGGTATGCCGACGACAGCCAGGGAAAACGCCGGTAAGGCGTATGCCAGCTTTTTGGACAACGGAGTTTTATGGGCAACTGATAGATTCATCTACAACCCCAGGATCTGTCGTTTGAATGATGTATCAATCGGATTGTCACCGATCCATATCGAAAACAGTGCCGTCGCGAACTCAGCACCCTCTATCGTTCCCTTCGGTTGACCGTTCAGGGCCAACTCGGTTCCTCTACCCGGTATGTATGTCAGTGCGTAGCGATCACCGGGTTTGACATCCTCGTATAGGCTGTTGTGATAGTCAATTTTGTCGCGAAGTCTGTTGATGGTTTCTTTGTCGACATTTTTTTCCATCATTTTTACCGTCGCCGGACCAAAATCCTCGCCTTTGAAGTTTCTCAGGTACTCGACTTCGATCCTTTTCGCTCTATCCCTTAATACTTCCTCTATCGGAGCCCCTTCTTCTACATATAGAGCGCCGGCATATGCCTTTATAAAACCCAGGTACTTCAGAAGACCTACGCCCCTAAGCTCCAAAGCTGTCTCCGATACTCGATAATTTTGATCAAATTTCACGGACTCGATATCCGCAGCAGTAACCGCCATCGGTATGACAAGCAAAAGAAAAATTACTTTTGCTTTTGCTAAAGTTAGATATTGTATTCTGTTCATCTGAAAGCCCCTTTTACAGTTTAAATTGGTAACAATCAAAAATCCACAATCTCAGGGTTGCCCTTTTTCCGTTACTCTAATGTTAGCATCCCTGCCAGTTAAGCAATGAGGGAATAATCGAAGCCCTCTAATAGTAAAAACCTACCATAAAATAGCCCACTCGTTACTCCCGTAAAAACAAGAACGTGAGATGGGCGTACACGCTTGTCCTTGAATTCGGGTATTTTCTTGCTATTCTCCATTCGAGATTCATATAATTAAGGAAAAGGTATCGGTTCACAGGGCTGCAACATCGAATGTGCTTAAGAGAACAGAATAGTAAGCGTTTACAGGGTGCCACAGATGAAAGGCGTCGGGCGCGCAGACGACCTATTGTACTTCAAGTGCCCGAGAACAAAGCAGATGCGGTGCCCTGTGAATGCTTACAGGAAAAGAACCGAAAGGAGATGAGCCATAAGTCAATCTCCACGACGATTGGATGCATCCAATATTTTTCATATTCCGGCATAATAGCCGAGACGGAGAAAACCATGAACCAAAAGATGATATTTCCCTTACTGGATGTAAAAGAGCTTAAGGAGCGCCAAGAGAGCAATGAAACATTTATTCTGATCGACACGTTACCGGGGATCCACTTTGACAAAGTTCGCTTACCCGGCGCTCACAACGCCTGTGTATACGAGGTGAGTTTCCTCGACCAGATCGAAGACATCGTCAAGAGCAAAGCCGCAGAGATCGTCCTGTATGGATCGAGCCGCCGATCGATGGACGCGCTCACTGCCGCTGGTAAACTACGACGAGAAGGATACGAAAATATCAGCATCCTCGAAGGTGGGCTCGAGGCCTGGCGTGACCGCGGCTTTGAGCTCGAGGGGGATCAGCCGGAGATAACAGACCCAGAAACCCTGCTGCGGCTCGAAGATGGAACCTATCATGCCGTTACCGCCCAGACCCTTATTGAGTGGTCGGGCAGGAATCCGAGCACCAAACATTTTGGAACGGTGCAGTTGAAAATGGGGCGGGTGGAAGTAAACAACTCTACCATATCGGGGGTTTTCGAGATCGACATGAACTCGATCGACAACACCAATCTCAAGGGCGATGACCTTCTCCCCGTTCTGATATCGCATCTCAAATCGGATGACTTTTTCTTTGTCACCATGTTCCCGACCGCCGTACTGACCATAAACGAGGGCCGGCCGGTACGAAAACCGTACCTGAGTGTGCCGAATTACAGATTCGATGCGACCCTTGAACTCAGGGGCGTCAAAGCCGATCTTTCCTTTGAAGCCACCGTCACGAAGACGGAAGAAGGCGGCCTGACCGCCGAAGCCCATTTCGACATCGACAGGACAAACTGGGAAGTTGTCTACGGTTCCGCAAGATTTTTCGAGAATCTCGGCATGCACTTGGTGTTTGAACTCGTCAGTTTTGAAGTGAAAATTGTTATGACCACGCAGGCCGTTTAGCTGTTAAAAAGTCTTGAGCGCTGGCAGGACAGGGTAAAATCCGACGATAAAGCGGTATTTATGCAAAAAATGAGCATTTTTTGCTGAAAAGGGGAGAAAGGCCCCGGTTCGGTAAAGATCGTCGCATTGTCGAGCGCAATAGTTTGTCAACAACTGTTAAGCTTTCCCCAGACCTCCATTCGAATACCACCATCTCGGATTAAAAGTTTTCCAAAGGACTCGTTTCGCGCAGATAAATGCCCAAACGATATTGGACCAAAGTCCAATTGCATCACTCGGATTTTACGGTTATTAAATAGATTATCGTTTGCCGAGTGGTGAGCAAAAAAATCTAAAATGGCATATCATGACGCTGAAGAATAATGGAAAAAAGCAGCGCTTTCATCTGATCAAAAAAGCAAGCGCTATCCTCATCAGCCTATACGTCGTGTACGTGATCGCTGGTCTGTGGGTCATACCACCCCTCCTCAAGCCCAGACTGGAGGAAAAACTGTCCGATCAAATCGGTCGTAAAGTGACAATAGGGCTTTTGAAGCTGAATCCCTTCATCTTATCGGCTACTGTGGTCAACCTAACCATTCATGAAAACGCCGGAGGGTCTTTTGCCGGCTTCGAGGAACTGTTCGTTGATATTCAGGCGGTGTCCTTGGTCAAATGGACCGTAACATTTAAAGAAATTAGCGTATTGGGTCCTTTCGGGGTGCTGAAGGTATTGCCCGATGGAAAATCAAACATAGACGACATCCTGACAAAATTCAGTCAGCCCGAGCCGGTGCCGGATAAAAAATCCGAATTGCCTCCTGCTGTCATTTCAACATTAAAGGTTGAGGGCGGAAAATTTACTCTTGACGATTTGACCGGTGCAGAAGCGATCCAGGAAACCATTTCTCCCATTACCTTCTCATTAGAGAACTTAAGCACCTTGAAGGATCGCCAGGGTGTTTATAAGTTTGTTGGTTTGAGTCCCCATGGCGGGCAATATCAACTGGATGGCCAGATTTCCATTAACCCTGTTCGGGTTCAGGGGAGTTATTCCGTAAGGGGAAACAAACTAAACCAACTTTGGAATCACATAGAGGACCAGGTGTCCTTCAGAATCATAGAGGGTACAACCGGTATGTCGGGGAATTACTCCTTGGAATTCATCGACGGTGAGTTAAATGCCATGCTTCGGAATGGTGAGTTTGAAATTAATGAATTTCAACTCACGGAGAAAGGGAATGAAAAGGTGCTGATTGCAGTGCCATCTTTTTCCATTCAAGGGATCAGCGCGGATTTGATGAAACGGGAAATTACGATTGTCGGGGTTAAAACCGCCGATGCCAGAATCGAATCATGGCTTGCAGCCGACGGTACATTTAAATTGCAGAGCCTGTTGCTACCGGATTTGCAAAGATTATTGGACAAGAAAAGTGACACCCCCGCCGATGCCGAAACGGAAACGGCCGCAAGTTCCCCCTGGCATGCCACTATTAACAACATAGAAGTGTCAAACTGGGGTTTTGTTCTTGAAGACAGAACGCTGCCTGAGCCGGCGAGGGTCTTCCTGGATAACATCGGGGTAAAGGTAGACAATCTGAGTAACAGAAAAGATACAAAAGCCAAGATAGGTATCGCTCTTCAAGTGAACCAAGCGGGAAAGATCTCCATCAATGGTTCTGCCGGCATCGATCCCCAGATGGCCGACTTAAACGTCATCTCTGACAAAATTGATTTGAACGCCTTTCAAGCATATGTCGGTGCGGCTGTTAATGCCCAAATTGTTTCGGGCACCACCAGTTCCAAAGGACGTATCTTGTATCATGACAGAAGCGGCCGACCGCAAATTCGCTACCAGGGTGAACTGAGTCTCGATGGATTGGAGATGAACGATCGTCTGCAAAGTAAAGATTTCATCAAGCTTGTCCAATTGAAAACCAGTGGCATCGTTCTGGACCTAAAACCGAACAAATTAAGCGCGTCAGAGATTTTAATCGACCAACCGTTTGCCAGAGTCACCATCGACCAAAACGGAACGGTCAATGTGGTTCAAGCTTTTACTCCGATTGAAAAAGAGGGGCAAAAGGGGCAGGACAACCTGCTTCAAAGATTGATCGACTTTCTAACTTTGCAGATCGAAGGACCCATGCCGATAGACGCAGAGCTGGTTCAGCTCTTGAATTTCTCGGCAGATTTCGTCGACGAATCCGTATCACCGCCATACACCACTCACCTTGCCATTACCAAAGGGACGGTTAATGGGTTATCTTCGGATCCTTCAACTCAGGCTGATTTCAAGATAGAAGGCATAATCGACCAAACCGCCACTATCGAAACTGCCGGGAAGATGAACCCCATGAATGCGTTCCAATACACCCAGGTTGATTTTGCCTTGAACGATTTTGATCTCAAGCCGGTATCGCCGTATTCAGGCAAATATGTTGGATACAAGATCGATGAGGGAAAACTCCACCTGAAACTGAAGTATCTTGTCGATAAAGATACGATCGACGGAAAAAATAGAATCGATATTGATCAACTCACCCTCGGCGAGAAAGTCGAGAGCCCGGACGCCACTGATTTACCAGTGGCTCTCGGGGTGGCCCTGCTGAAAGGGACCAATGGCCGAATTTCGCTTGACGTGCCTGTTGCTGGCAACGTCAAGGACCCCCAATTTAACATCGGCCAATCCATAGTCAGCGCTTTGACAAATACTGTCGATGGTGTGGCTAAGTCGCCATTTTCGGCCGTTGCCGAGATCGACGGATTCAAAGGCGAGGACCTTCGTTACATCGAGTTTAAACCCGGCCTGTCAGAGTTGAGTGCCGAGGCGACAAGAAAACTGAGTGCAGTGGCTCAATTTTTTAACCAACGATCAGGTTTAACGCTCGGTGTCGCAGGAATTGCCGACCGCCAAGTGGACGGGGCCAGTCTTTCAGGCAAACAGAATGAAAAAGGAATATCAGATTTTAAAAGGAGCATCACAAGAGCGTCCAAGAAAGATTCCGCCGAAAAACATACGGTCGATGATAAGCAACTGGAACAGCTCGCTCAGATGCGGGCAAAACAGGTGAAATCATACTTGGCCCAACAGGGCAAAATTGCCGCAAAACAGGTTCAAATAAGACCCGTCCAAATTAAAGATGTATCCAATGGAGACAATCGGCGTGTGGAATTGTTCCTGTCGGTACAATAGATGACAACATCTTGTGCGTCATTTTGATACGGGCAGAAAGGTTGTGCAATCCGCCGTATCAATTCACCATTGCATACGAATGAAAGGAGATCGAAATGAAAAGGAGCATTTTTACGGTGATACTGGTAGCTGTCGTGGTGGCGACGGGCCTGATCGTCCCTCAATCCCGGGCCCTTGAGATCGTCACCGCGGAAGACATACAACAAAACGTTATTGAAAAAGAGAGCTTTATCAAGGTCGTCGACAATTTCATCGTGCTCTTCGACGCTTCGCGCTCCATGGCCGACACCTATCCGGCCAGCGGCAGCCAGCAGATCGAAGCGGCCAAGGAGATCCTGCGCCAACAAAACGCCGTCCTGCCAGAGCTGGGCTGGAATGCCGGTCTTTTTACCTTTACGCCCTGGAAGTCTTATTACGACCTGGCCACTTACGACAAGGCGGCTTACGGCAATGCGATCGAAAGTCTGCCCTCGACCCGCACCGCCGGTGACTGGGTACAGAACACGACCCCCCTGGCCGACGGCATCGATCGGCTCGATCCGCTGCTTTCCGGCCTATCGGGTAAAACCGCCGTTTTTATTTTTACCGACGGCACTTACCAGAGGGTGGAGCCCAAGAAACTGTGGCCCATGGACGCCATCAAAGCGGTGGCCGAGAAGCACCCGGACACCTGTTTTTATTTCATCAGCTCGGCCAAGCCCGGTAAGCCGCAGAAGCTGCTGAACGATATGGCCGGGGTGAATGTCTGTTCGCGGGTGATTCCTTTCGACGAAATTTATAAAAATCCGATTTACGGCGGCGGCATCCTGTACCTGGTCGACTCGACCAAGGAAGTGGTCACCATGGCCGAGACCCGCATTGCGGGGGCCAAGGTGGGCAACATCCATTTCGAGTTCGACAAGAGCGACATTCTGCCGCAATATGCCGCTGAACTCGACAAGCTGGGCAAATTTATGCAGGAGACCCCGAACGCGACGACGGCCCTGGCCGGTTTCTGCGACAACACCGGCGATGAGGAATACAACCTGTGGCTGTCCCAGCAGCGGGCCGAGAGTGTCGCCAACTACCTGAAGCAGAACTTCGGCATCGCACCGGAGCGGATCGCCACCTTCTGGTACGGCAAGACCAACCCGATTGCCGACAACAGCACGCCCGAAGGCCGCGCCCAAAACCGCCGCGTGGAAGTCGCTGTCGGCGGCCTGTGATTTTAGTCATTATCACAGGCTAAATCTAACTGCAGGTCGTTGAGCCTGGGATACTCAAACGAGGCAGGATTTGTGGCTCAGGCCGCAGATCCTGCCTCATGCGTTTGATTGCTTTGCCAGATAAAATATGAAATGGGCGGATTTTGGAAGAAACAACCCGCATCAATCGGCATGCGGAATTTTGGAACCCAGAACGCGAGAGGGGATTGGATGCTTGAAAAACATCACATATCGAATTACCGAAGATCATTGAATCGGGCAAACCCATGTCTGGATTAAACTGCTAAAGTTAGTGAATGTTTGTGAGTCAGTGCCTATAAATGTTTACAATTTGCTGATGAGGAACTGCAGATGAGAAAGTGTCGCCTTTTTTCTGTCACTGTTGTGCTGGTCGCCTTAATCCCCGGCATCGCATTTGCCACCGAGTGGAGCCTCTACGGAAGTGCCCGCGTCGCGACCTTTTTCACCAGTAGGAATTTAAAGGGGGAGGGTCCGGATGATGCCGGCCGGTCCACAATCAACAACACGCGTTGGGACTTGCAGGGCAATTCCCGCATCGGCGCAAATGTCAGGGGGGATGCCATTGAAGCCAAAGTAGAGCTTGGGTTCAACGAATCCACGGTGACCGCCCGCAAGATTTATGGCGTCTGGAAATTCGCCGATGGGTGGGGGCTGAAAATCGGCAAAGATGAAACCCCGATTTTATTCGGTTTGAGCAATCAGGTGTTCAATAACGACCAGAACCTGTGGCAGTGGGGCAACGCTTACGGCGGCCGCGTGGGACAAATTGCGGTTGAAGGCCGGGGGTTCAAGCTTGCCGCCATTTCACCAACCTCGGCCGAGACCGTCGATCCAACCGGCAACGTTGACGCCGTTGCGGTTGAAAACGACTGGCCCAAGTTTGAAGCCAGTTACAGGTATGCCTTTGCCGACAATATGAGCGCCCATATTTTCGGCGGTTGGCAAAATTACAATTTTTACGCCCTTTTGAATGATGGGACAAAGAATAACGGCACGATAACTTCATTGGCTATCGGCGCCGGCGCCGATCTGAATTTCGGACCGGTGTATGTCAAACCGCAGATCAGCTGGTACAGGAATGGGGCAGCTGCCGGTTGGCTGGAGGGAACATTGCAGGGTGATACTGATGTTCCGGTGGCACCGGTTATCGGACCGGATGGCCAGGTGACCGATATCGACACCCTTATGGCCATGCTGGCGATCGGCTACAGCGTTACGGAGCGGGTAAGACTTGAGACCGGCGGTGGTTATCTGCGCAGTGAGGGGAAGGAAAATGCTAATAACTTTTATGCGCTGTATCTCCAGTCCGTGTTGATCTTGGCTCCGAGCGTTTATCTGGTGCCTGAAATCGGTTACATCAATTACGGTAACGGTATCGCCCTGACAGGACCTGCTCCTCAGCTTGGCGATCAGTGGTACGTTGGCGGCAAATGGCAGATTGATTTCTAAATATGATTTCTCACCAGGTGAGATATCATATGGAATAAACCCAGGCTATCGACCGTTTGGGCCTGTATCGTTCACTCTGAGTGGTTTTAGCATCATGGATATAAAGAAAATTATCCGTCGGACCGCTTATGTTACGGGCGGCTTGATCGCCGTGGTATTGGCGATACTGGCGGTGTTGGCTTTTGTGAGAATCCCCATCGACTTGAGCGCTCACAAGGGCTTGGTGGAGTCTCTTGCAACCCGCGCAATACGGCGAACCGTCATCGTTCAAGACCGGATTGCCGTCACCACCTCCCTTCGGCCGGTTTTTACTCTGGAAGGGTTGAAGATCGACAACCCACGGGGGTTTAAAACCAGTGATTTTATCACTATGAATACCGCCCGGATCCAGGTGGCACTATTGCCCCTTCTACGGGGCAAGGTTCATATTGTGGAGTTCAGCGTTCAGGGGTTCGATCTGACCCTCGAAGTAAACCAACGCGGTGAAGTCAACTGGGCATTTCGAGTTCCTGCAGAATCAGACAGGGCATCGACTAAAGAACCCGGGCCGTCGCCGGTAACATCCGGACCGGTGTTGACTGCCGATTCCCTGGTCATCAGAAAGCTCGTGTTCAAGGACATATCGGTTGACTACAGTAGAGACGGACAGACCCGACCGGCGCGACTAACCATTAGCGAATGCACCGGTAAAATGCCGGCCGGCAAACCGCTCACTTTATCTTTAAAAGGGGAGGCATTCAAGAATTCCTATGTCACGACCATTGAGATCGGCTCGCTTAAGGAGCTGATACAAGACAACCGCTCCCGGATGGAGATCAAAGCGGAAATCGCCGATACCCATTTCGAGTTTTCGGGTGACATCGATCTGGCCCAAGCGTTGAGGACCCTCCGGTTAAAAGCTTCCGTCGCCGGTTCAAACCTCAGCAGTCTTGACCGACTGACGAATCTCTCCCTTCCGCCGTTAAAATCCTATCGTGCCAGTGGTCAATTATCGCTCCGGAAGAAACACCTCAAATTATCCGATTTGTCGTTACAGGTTGGCAAGAGCCGTTTGATCGGGTTTTTGAACGCCGACAACGCTGGTCCCCAGCCTGTAGTAGACGCCGAACTGAAGGCACCCCTGATTCAGCTTAATGATTTCGAAGTGGGCGATTGGTCCCCGGAGGGCCGTACCGACCAGCCACAGGGTCAAACGGCGACACGGTCAGATGACCTTGCGGACAATAAAAAGAGAAGACAAAATGTGTCACATAACGCTACCGATAGATCAACCGTTAAATACGCTTTGTTGAGTCCTGAAGCCCTTGCCAAACTTGACGCCGACATCAAGATTACCGCCGAAAAAGTAAAATCCGGCAAAGACGAACTGGGAAGCGGCGCATTGACCGCGACGTTGAAGAAGGGTCGAATTTCGATCGATCCGGTGCATCTGAATATTCCCGGGGGCAGCTTTCTGTTCAGCGCATCAATAAAACCGGGTCATGCAAAATCGGAGGCCTCGGTGCAGGCCAAGATAAAGAATTTCGATTTCGGGGTCCTGGTCCGCCGGGCCAAACCGAAGGCCGAGATGGGTGGCATAATCAACCTCGATGTCGATCTCTCTTCAAATGCGGGTCGTTTCAAAGATCTCATGGCGCGCAGTAACGGGCATTTCGATTTTTCGGGCCGCCTCAAAAATCTCAAAGCGGGTATGATTGATCTGTGGGCGGTCAACGTGGTTGCCGCCATCGTTTCTAGTCAGAAAGAGCAGTCAAAAGTCAACTGCATCGTCGGTCTTTGGGATATGAAGGATGGCGTGTTGACACCCAGGGTGTTGTTGATCGACACTTCTAAAATCCGTATATGCGGAAAAGGCCAAGTGGATTTCAAAAAACAGCATGTTCAGATTAGGGCGGCGCCGCGGCCCCAAAAAGCGGAATTTTTCAGCATAGCGACACCACTCGAGGTGAACGGTAGCTTTTCTGATTTCGGAGTGGGCATTGATAAGGGCGGACTCCTGGGCACAGCCATCCGGTTTGTTACCAGTCCGGTGGTGACACCATTGTTACAACTGGCCGGTAAGGGCCTGCCGGCCGATGGGGCCGATGTCTGCAACATACCCATCGGACCTGACAGAAAGCAGGCGGAAACGGTGACAGGCTGTAATTAATCTCCATCCCTAAAAAGCCCTTTTCCCCAAAAACAATAATCGACAGATCTCAAAAGCATTGAGGAAAACATCATTGACATCTCAAACCGGATCGACCCAAAAATTAAACATTGTCATCATGCTGGCTGGCTCATTTGTCCTCCTGGTAGTTCTGCTGGCCTGGCTTGCCTTGGACAAGGTCGAAAAAAGAATCAGGATCGATTCCGGCGAAGCCCTGCAAGCAGTGCTTCAGACCACACGAGAATCTCTTGCGCTATGGGCGGAGAGTAACCGCTTTCTACTGACCCGCCTCGGTGGTAATCCTCAGTTGGTTTCTTTAGTGGAAAAACAGTTGATCGTCCCTCGCAAAAGGGAGGATCTGTTGAAAAGTCCGGCTCTGAGCGAACTGGATACGTTGTTCCGGTTATTTAAGGACCGCTTCGGCACCTCGGATTTTACCGTAATCTCACCGGATTTAATCAACATCGCCAGCAGGCAGAGCAATATCCTGGGATCGAAAAACCTGATCGCCGGGCAACGTTTGGATCTTCTCAATCGTGTTTTTCAGGGTGAGTCTGTTATGGTACCGCCGGTGTGGTCAGAGGCTGAGCAGGGCTTTCTATCCGAAGATTCCGCCAGCAGCAAGCCGACCATGTTCTTCGTGGCGCCGATAAAAAATGATGATGGTGACGTTATAGCGGCGCTTTCTCACCAGATCGAGCCGACCGATGATTTTACGCGCCTCACGCAGCTAGGGCGGATGGGAAAAACCGGTGAAACCTATGCCTTCGACAGTTATGGCCGGCTCCTGTCAGAAAGCCGTTTCGGTGAAGAATTGAGTAAAATCGGCCTGATTGACAAAGGCCAAAGGGGTATCCTGACCCTTTGGCTACGCGACCCGGGTGGAAATATGATGCAGGGGTATACGCCTGTGGCATCAAGGTACCAACAACCTTTGACGGTGATGGCCGAACAGGCAACCAAAGGACAATCCGGGGAGAACGTGGAGGGGTATCGGGATTACAGAGGAGTGCATGTCTATGGTGCCTGGTTGTGGGACCGGGATCTGGGGATCGGGCTGGCAATGGAGATCGATGCAGCCGAAGCATTGAGCACGTATTACACCACGCGCACCGTGGTTCTGGCTCTCCTGGGCGTCACCGTTCTGCTTGCACTGGGATCCCTGAGTTTCGCCGTGTTGATCGATGAACGTGCAAACCGGGCTTTGAAACGATCACATGACGAATTGGAAGTGCGGGTACAGGAAAGAACGGCCGAGTTGCGCAAGCTATCACAGGCTACGGAAGACAGTCCGGCCTCGGTGGTGATAACCGATGTAAACGGTACCATAGAGTACGTCAATCCGACTTTCACCGAAGTCACCGGATATACGGCAGAAGAAGCCGTCGGAAAGAATCCGCGTATATTGAAATCGGGAGATCTTCCGGTGTCCCTGTACAAAGGGTTATGGGAAACGATTCTTTCCGGAAACGTCTGGCGCGGCGACCTCATCAATCGGCGCAAAGACGGCACGGAATTTTGGGAGAGCGCCTCCATATCACCCATAAAAAACGAAACAAATGAAATTACCCATTTCGTGGCTGTCAAACAGGACATAACCGACCGCAAGGAAATGGAGAAAGCTCTCCTAAAGGCCAAGCAGGCAGCCGACGATGCCAGCAAGGCCAAGAGCGATTTCTTGGCCAACATGAGCCATGAGATCCGCACGCCGATGAATGCCGTCATCGGTATGGCGCATCTCGCCCTTAAGACAGAGCTAACGAAGAAGCAAAGGGATTATTTGAACAAAATCCAAGCCTCGGCAAGGTCTCTTCTGGGTATCATCAACGATATTCTTGATTTCTCCAAAATCGAAGCGGGTAAACTTGATATAGAGTCGGTCGAATTCAATCTGGAAGAAGTCATGGACAATTTGGCCAACCTCATAACGGTCAAAGCTCAGGAAAAAAAGGGACTCGAGATTCTCTTCGACGTCGCTGCCGATGTCCCCAGGTTCTTAAAAGGTGATTCAATGCGACTGGGGCAGATACTGGTCAACCTGGGGAATAATGCGGTCAAATTTACCGAGACCGGCGAAATTGTTTTTTCCAGCGAGCTTATCAGCCGAGATGAAGAGCAGGTCACGCTGCGATTTGCGGTCTCGGACACAGGCATCGGCTTGACTGAAGAACAAATGGCCAAACTCTTTACTTCTTTTTCCCAGGCTGACACGTCGACAACACGTAAATACGGCGGTACCGGCCTTGGACTGGCCATCAGTAAAAAACTCGTCAACTTGATGGGCGGTGAAATCTGGATAGAGAGTACCTACGGAAAGGGAACGACATTTTACTTCACAGCCGTATTCAATATCGGCGAAAGAAAACCAAAGAAAGTATCACTTCCGGCCATGGACATGAGAGGCATGCGGGTTCTGGTGGTGGACGACAATGCCACATCGAGAAGGATTTTGAGGGATTTGCTGGAATCCTTTTCTTTTAAAGTGTCACTGGCCGTGTCCGGTAAGGAGGGAATTGATGAGATTGTGCGCGCGGACAAAGATAGCCCCTTTGAGCTGGTCATCATGGACTGGAAAATGCCGGAAATGAACGGCATTGAGGCCGCCGCCCGGATCAAAAACCATTCGGGGTTGTCCCATAAACCAGCCATTATACTTGTCACCGCCTACGGCCGCGAAGAAGTGCTCCAGGAGGCTGAAAACATCGGCCTGGATGGATTTCTTCTCAAACCGGTGAGTCCTTCGGTTCTTTTCGACTCCGTCATGCAGGCCTTCGGCAAAGAGGTTCCGGATTCTACCGGGGAGGTGAAGAAAGAAAAGGGCCTTGTCGATGGTTTCAAGGATATAGAGGGAGCGCGGGTGTTGCTGGCCGAGGACAATGAGATCAACCAGCAGGTGGCGCGGGAAATTCTGGAAGAGGCTGGTCTCATCGTTACCGTTGTCAATAACGGTCAAAAGGCGGTGGAAGCCGTGAAAGCCGGTACCTATGATGCCGTGCTCATGGACATACAGATGCCGGTGAAGGATGGCTATACCGCTTCGCGGGAAATTCGGAAAATGGATTCCGAATTTAGAAATGTGCCAATCTTAGCGATGACGGCCCATGCCATGGCAGGCGACAAAGATTTGAGTCTCGCTGCTGGGATGAACGATCATGTCACCAAACCGATCGATCCGATTCTCTTGCTGGCAGCGCTTCAGAAATGGATTTCACCGAACATGCATAGGGAGTCAGAGCCGCCGGCGGACTCAATGGGTCCAAAGGGACCCACCAAGATTGCGGATCCGGTAGGGGAAGAGCTGCCAGAGATGCTGCCGGGATTCGACCTCGAAGAAGGTTTGAAACGCCTGCTGGGAAATCGAGCGCTTTATAGAAAGCTACTTGTTGGGTTTGCTACCAATTACGCCACGGCCGCTGACGACATACGATTGGGGCTGGACAACAAGGATTGGGGGTTGGCGCAGCACCGGGCGCACGATATCAAAGGGTTGGCCGGGAATCTGGCAGCAAAAAAATTACAAGAATCGGCCGCGGAATTTGAAAAACTGCTGAAGGTCGCAGATCCACAAAACCCACCAGACCCCGGGTTCGTGGATCAGAAATTCGCTGTCCTGGCCAGCGATATAAAACAAGCGCTGACTGCCGTTCGGACGCTATGGTCCCGGAGTAACGATCCAACCGAACCCGTTGATACGAAGAACGCGGGTGAGCTGCCGGCCAATGTGGCACAGGATGTCGCCGCCCGCATCCGCAGCGCGGTCGATATTGGTGATGTCACCCAGCTGGCTGTCATCGCGGAGGAACTGACATTGCAGTCGGATACCTATGCACCCTACAGCGAAAGGATCGTTCGGTTGGCCGATGACTTTGATTTCGATGGCCTGCTCGAGCTGGCGGATGAGTTGGTCAGTTAACCCGTGTCCAGTCCAAATTGGTCTTTTCCCATCAGGTTGCCTTCTTCGCTAGTCCAGCTTCCGTTTATTGGTATTTACTTTTAATGGAGGTAAAATTAGTAAATTCAATGGATACGACGATTCGAAGGCTGACGGATACACGGGATTAAAAGTCTGTATCTGTTTGAATGCCTTTTCGGCCATTTAGCATTGACCTATCCTATCAATCGTGATTTGGATAGGTCGCGCTTTTTGAATTCCATGTCTTGAGTGACTTACCGCTTTTCATAAATAATTTCCGCAATACGGTAGGGAAATATTAAGAGGTTGTAGGTGAAACGTTCCGTTATGGAAACTTTTCTTCTACAACCACTATATTTTAAGGATGAGGCACACAATGTTAGGTTTATACCGATATACCATTACCGTGACAGTTCTGGTCTCACTTCTGGGGTATGGCTGCGCGACTCTTCCGAAAGATTTCGAGCGACCGGTTTCCCATGCTTACACGGATACGGACAACACCCTCCTCGGACATGTCGGCCGGGCTGAAAAAGAGACCAATCCCGGTCAGGCCGGATATTTTTTACTGGGAAACGGCCTGGATGCATTTGTGGCCCGTGCGGTGCTGGCTCAGGTCGCTGAACGCAGTATAGATGCCCAGTACTACCTTCTCCACAACGATATGGTCGGAAGACTGTTTATCGATCAACTGCTCAAAGCGGCCGATCGGGGCGTCCGGGTGCGCCTGTTGGTCGACGACATGGATCTGAGCGGCCGGGATTTGGGAGCGGCTGTGCTTGACGCCCATCCCAATATCGAAGTGCGCATTTTCAACCCGTTCAGCCGTAAGACGAGCCGTATGTCACAATTTGTGACCCGCATGGGATCGGTGACCCGCCGCATGCACAACAAGTCGTTTACAGTCGACAATCAGGCGGCCATTCTCGGAGGTCGCAACATCGGCAACGAATATTTCGAAGCCGATCCGGATCTGGCTTTTGCCGACCTGGATGTGCTCGTCATCGGTCCGGTAGTCGATGAGGTTTCAACCGCTTTCGACCTTTACTGGAACAGCGAACTGGCTTACCCGGCCCTCGTACTCAAAGGTGAACCGCCGACCGCCGCCGAAATTGACCAAAAGCGACAACAATTGAATGAATTTGTCGTCCAGCAAGCGGACTCCGCTTACCTCGCGGCTTTGCGGAATTCGGACCTTGCCGATAAGATCAGGCAGAATGCAATTCGCTATTCCTGGGGCCATGCCGAGGTTGTGTATGATCTGCCGGAGAAGATTCAAAAAGATTTCGATGCGACCGAATATCATTTGGCGCCACAATTGAAACCCTATTTTGAAGATGTCCAGAAAGAGTTGATCATTTTTTCCCCCTACTTCGTTCCCGGCAAAAAAGGCACGGCGTTTCTGACCCAACTCAGCCGACGGGGTGTAAGGGTCCGGATTCTGACCAATTCCCTGGCCTCAAATGACGTCGGCATCGTGCACTCGGGCTATGCCAAGTACCGCAAGGCACTGTTGCGTGGTGGCGTGGAACTTTACGAAATGAACAAGCGACTGACCCGGCAGCAGCGCAAGGAGAAAAAAGGCCCACAAGGATCCTCCAAGGCCAGCCTGCATGCCAAATCGTTTGTTTTCGACCGCCACAGAGTTTTTATCGGATCGCTGAATCTCGACCCGCGAGCCACTCTCCACAATACAGAGATCGGTGTCGTGCTGGAATCAACGGAACTCGGCGGTGGGATGGGTAAGTGGTTCGATGACAACATCGAGAAAATCGCCTTCAGGCTGGAGCTGAAAAAAGGGAAGGATAAACGCGAGAGGATTGTCTGGCACGGATTTGAAGAGGGTCAACCGGTCGAATTCGATACGGATCCCTACACCGGTTTCTGGCAGCGTTTTGGCGTTGGATTTATGGGGATACTGCCGATCGAATCCCAACTGTAGTGTCCATTTCTAAACGATCTTTATTCCGCATAGAAATTCGATGATATTGTAAGAAAAAACCAATTAACGAAAAGACATCATAATGAGACTGAAGATTCTGTTCACCGCTGGCTGTCTGTTGTTGGTCCTTGTTGCCTGTGAGAAAAAAGATGCCCCGAAGGAGGCCCCGCTGCCCAAAGTAACGGTTATCGTGACCGAAGCCCAGGAAGTTCCCATCCACCAGGAGTTTGTCGGCCAGGTATTCGGGCTGAAGGACATCGACATAGCGGCGCGGGTGGAAGGGTTCCTGGAAGGGATTCATTTCCAGGAGGGGTCGGAAGTCGAAGCCGGGGCATTGCTATACACGCTCGAAAGCCAAACGTATGAGGAAAAGGTTGCTGCCCAGATGAGCCGGGTTGCCGAGGCAGGGACGATGCTGGCCAAAGCCAAGGGCGATTTGGCCCGGATAAAACCGCTTGCCAAGGTCAAAGCGGTCAGCGAAAGCGATCTGGACACGGCCGTGGCGGTTCACGAGGCGTCTATTGCTTCTCTGAATGCCGCACGAGCGAACCTGAGTGCCGCAAAGATCCAGCTCGGGTACACAAAAGTCTATTCACCCATTAAAGGGATTATCGGCAAGACCCAGGCCAAAGTCGGGGACTTTGTCGGGCGCGCACCCAATCCGGTCATCCTGAACACGGTCTCGCAAATCGACACGGTTCTGGTCAATTTTTTTATCACAGAATCGCAATACCTGGAGGTGGCACGATTCAGGACCCAGAATAAGGCCGGGACCAGGAAGACGGGGGAGTCCGCCTTCGAGCTGATTCTGGTAGACGGATCGGTTTACGACCACAAGGGCAAGGCCGATTTTGTCGACCGGAATGTAGACCCCAACACCGGCGCCATGCTGGTCCAGGCGTCTTTCCCGAATCCGGACAAACTGCTTCGTCCGGGACAGTTCGCCAAAGTGAATATCGAAGTCGAGGTCGTTAAAGATGCGATTCTGATTCCGCAACGGTGTGTTTCAGAACTTCAGGGCACATTCAGCGTATTTGTGGTCGATGCGAGCAACAAGACCGAGCGCAGAGAAGTAAAAATCGGCCCGAAGGTCGGAGAATTCTGGCTGATCACCGAAGGACTTAAGCCAGGAGAGAAGGTCGTGTACGAAGGATTGCAGATGGCCAGGGACGGGATGGTTGTGGAGGCGACAGTCAAAGAGATTGAAAAGGCGGAACAAAAGCGAGAGTGATCAGACATGGGTAATTTTTTTGTCAGACGGCCCATCGTGGCCATGGTAATCGCCATTTTTACGGTCATCGTGGGGGTCGTTTTTTTAATAGGCCTGCCCACCGAGCAGTACCCGAACATTACGCCGCCCATCGTCGAGGTTAGCGCCACCTATACCGGTGCCGATGCCATCAGTGTCGAGCAGTCGGTGGCGACACCGCTGGAGCAGGAAATCAACGGTGTCGACAACATGATCTACATGAAATCGACCAACTCGAACGACGGGACCATGACGATCCAGGTCTCTTTCGAAGTGGGAACAGACCCTGACAACAACACCGTCTTCACCCAGAACCGGGTCGCTGCGGCAACTGCCAAGTTGCCGGAGGAAGTGAAAAGATTCGGGGTAAAGACCCAGAAATCGCTACCCAATATAATGATGTTGATCGCTCTGACATCCGGGGATGGCCGCTTCGGCCAACAATTTTTGGGCAACTATGCGCTGATCAACATCAAGGACACTTTAGCGCGCATAAGAGGTATCGGAAGGGTCAATGTGATCGGCGCCAGTGACTATTCCATGCGGATCTGGATAAAACCGGACTTCCTGGCCAACCGCGGCATTACCGTGCCCGAAATCATCGCGGCGATTCGCGCCCAGAGCGTTATCGTGCCGGGCGGCAAATTCGGGGCCGAACCCGCCCCGCCGGGGACTGAATTTACCTACACGGTAAAGCTTCCCGAGCGTCTACAGACCGAAACGCAATTCGGTGAGATCGTCGTCAGAACCGCCGCAGACGGCTCCCAGATCAAGATCAAGCATCTCGCCCGGATCGAACTGGGCGTGGAAACCTACAACGCGTTTACCCGGTTCAACAACAAGCAGTGCGCTATGATTGCCGTTTACCAGGCCCCCGGCTCCAATGCAGTCGAGCTGGCCCGGCAGGTCCGCCAGACCATGGCGGACCTATCGACGTCCTTTCCGGAAAGCGTCCGCTACGATGTGTCCCTGGACACCACCTTGGTCATTACGGCCGGCATCGATGAAATCGTCGTGACGCTTTTCATCGCCCTGGCTCTGGTGATCCTGGTTGTCTTCATTTTCATCCAGGACTGGCGCGCGGCGCTTATTCCCACCATTGCGATACCGGTCTCGCTGGTGGGCGCCTTTATCGTTTTTCCGATGATCGGCTTTACCATCAACGTGCTGTCCCTTCTGGGCCTGGTTCTTGCGATCGGCATCGTGGTTGACGACGCCATTGTCGTTGTGGAGGCCGTTCAGGTCAAGATCGAAGAAGGCATGGACCCCAGATCGGCCACTGAAGAAGCCATGAAGGAGGTTACCGCACCGGTTATCGCCACCACCCTGGTTCTGGTGGCCGTCTTTATTCCGGTGGCCGTCATGGGGGGCATCACCGGTAGGCTCTACCAGCAGTTTGCCATCACCGTGGCCGTTTCAGTCGTTTTTTCGTCTGTCAATGCACTCACTTTGAGCCCGGCGCTTTGTGCTCTGCTGCTCAGAAAACGGAAAGAATCCCGTGGGCCCCTGGGGTTGTTTTTTCGCGGCTTCAACAAGGCCTTTGACAAATCGACCGATGCGTATATGAAACTGACCAACATCGTCACCCGCAAAATCATCCGGGGTTTTGTCTTTATCGGTGTGGTGGTGATCGGCCTGGGATACCTCGGGGGGGCAATCCCCGACGGCTTCATGCCCGAAGAGGATATGGGGTATCTGCTGATAAACATCCAATTGCCGGACTCCGCGTCCCTGCAACGGTCCGATGCAGTCGCCCGCAAAGTAGAAAAAATAATTGCCAATTACAAGGAGGTGGATTACATCACCACCGCCACCGGTTTCAGTTTGATTTCAGGCAGCATGTCCACCAATGCTGGCTTTATGGGCGTTTCTCTCAAGGACTGGGGCGAGCGGGATAAAACCGCCAACGAGATCGTCGCCCTCCTGAACAGGGATTTTCGCGCAGCCATCAACGAGGCCCAGGTTTTCGCCTTCGGCCCCCCGGCCATTCCCGGATTGGGGAACGGTTCGGGTTTTACGATGCTGATCCAGGACAAGGGGGGCAATACCGCTCAGTACCTCGCCGACAAGACCGCCGTCTTCATCCAAGCTGCGACAAAGCGCCCCGAAATCGGTTCCGTGTTTACGACCTTCAGGGCAAACGTTCCCCAGAGATACATGGAAATCGATGTCGACAGGGTGCTTAAGGCCGGGATTTCCCTGAACGACATCTACACGACAATCGGCGCTTTTCTGGGCGGCGCCTACGTGAACGATTTCAACCGGTTCGGAAGACTCTACAAGGCCTATATCCAGGCCGAACCCGAGTACCGATTGAGCGAAGACAGGATCAACCTCTTTTTTGTCAACAATCGCGACGGTGACAGTGTCCCCCTGGCGGCATTTGTCAGCATCAAAGATATTTCCGGTCCCGACTTTACCAACCGTTTCAACCTTTACCGGTCCATCGAGCTGACCGGCGGTCCGGCTTCCGGTTACACGTCGGCCCAGGCGCTAAGCGCCCTCGAGCAGGTGGCGGCCGAGGTTTTGCCCGGTGATATGGGTTATGCCTGGAGCAACATGTCCTTTCAGGAGAAGAAGGCCTCTGGAACCGGTTCGATTGTGTTCGTCTTTTCCCTGGTGTTTGTCTTTCTCATCCTCGCCGCCCAATACGAAAGCTGGTCACTGCCCTTGAGCATCCTGCTGGGAACGCCGTTTGCCATTTTCGGTGCGTTTCTGGCGTTGTATCTGGCAAGGCTTTACAGCCAGAGCTTTGAACTCAATATATTCGCCCAGATTGCTCTCGTTATGCTGATCGCGATGGCAGCAAAAAATGCCATTTTGATCGTTGAATTTGCCAAGCTGGAATTCGACAAGGGTCTTTCGTTGTTCGATGCGGCCATAAAAGCGGCCCGGCTAAGGTTCCGACCGATCCTGATGACGGCCTTTTCCTTCATTCTGGGCGTGATGCCGCTGGTGGTCGCTACCGGTGCCGGTGCCGAAGCCCGGGTAGTCATGGGTATGGCCTTGCTGGGGGGGATGACCCTGGCGACGGTGCTGGGGGTTTTCTTTTACCCGATGCTGTTTGTCTTCATCGGCAAGGTGGCCCGTTACGAGCAAAAGAGGGATGCACAAAAAATAGCAGGGTAGGGGATTGCAATGAATTCCTTTCAAACAAAGACAGCGATTAAGATTGTGACCGTATGGGTTTCGATTCTTATAACGGGATGTGCCGTGGGGCCCGATTTCAAACAACCCGTTGTCGCGACTCCCGAGAGCTACCGTCTGGACACGATGCCGGTCGAAACCGCGGAGGACTTAAAGTGGTGGGAGCTTTTCAAAGATCCAGCTCTCTACACCCTTGTGACGACGGCCCTTGAGAACAACCGGGATCTTAAAATCGCTGTCGCCCGTATCGAGCAGGCCCGTGCGGTTCTGGGTTTTACGCGGGCCGATCAGTACCCGGGTCTCGCGGTTCAGGGCGGGGCCAGCGCCGGAAATTTTATCGGCTCGGCGCGATCCGATACCACCGATTCAACGGTTTTTATCGCGGCACCATTGAGTTGGGAAATCGATTTGTGGGGCAAATTTCGCCGAGCCACTGAATCGGCAAGGGCCGAGCTTATCGCCTCTGAGTATGGCCTCAGAACGGTGCAGCTCAGCCTCGTGGCCGATGTCGTCAACACCTATTATGTGTTGCTCGATTTTCATCAACGACTGACCATTTCTCAAAATACGCTTCAATCCCGGCAAAAGAGCCTGGACATAATTCAGCAGCGTTTCGACAAGGGTATCATAGCCGAGCTTGACCTGAATCAGGCCCAGATCCAGAAGGAAATTGCCGCAGCCGCGATACCGCTGTTCCAGCGATTGATTGCCCAAACCGAAAATGCCCTGAGTATTTTGCTCGGCCGACTCCCCGAAAGCATTAAGACAGGGATAGAACTGAACAACCAGATCCTCCCCCCGGATATACCCACTGGTCTGCCGTCCACGCTCCTTGAACGCCGGCCCGATGTCCTCGAGACCATGTATCTTTTAAAAGCCCAGACCGAACTTATCGGCGTCGCCGAGGCGCTCCGTTTTCCGGCGATTTCGCTGACAGGTGCGCTGGGTGTCGCCACTACGGAGTTGGGCGGTTTGACGTCATCAGGAGGCTTTTGGTCGGTCGGTGCCGGCCTGTTGGGGCCGATCTACGAATTCGGCAAGAATACCCAGCGGGTCGACATTGAAATGGCCCTCACCAAACAAGTCCTTTTCCAATACGAAAACACGGTCCTGAATGCTTTCCGGGAAGTCGAGGACGCTCTGGTGGGAATCGAGACGTATAAAAGGCAAATCGCCGCTGTGGGGAACCAGCTCAAAGCGGCAAAGAATGCCAATATGCTGTCGAATGAGCGTTACGACAAGGGCTTCAGCAGTTATCTGGAGGTCTTGGAAACTGAGCGGTCACTTTTTAACGTGCAGCTACAGTATTCGGAACTCAAACAGCAGTACTTGAATTCTTACGTGAACCTTT
>CAWBYM010000011.1:0-18128 GCA_963792945.1 uncultured delta proteobacterium
CGAAAGCCTGATTAAAAGGATCAAATGGTCGGAGAGGTTGAACCTGGGCCTTTTCATAGCTGTTTTGTTGGTGGCATTTGGCGCTTTTATCGCCGTTGGTGCCCATACGTATCAATACGAAAAGCGCCTTGGAGAAACCGTAAAAAATATTCAAGGAAGACCTGCTGGCCGTCACCGGGGATCAGAATATCGCCATCAATGAATTGAACAAGGTCGTACTGGACCGTAATTGGGTCAACTACCAACGGGTTACACTGGAACAACTCAAAGGTTTCTGTGATTTGCGCGATGAGGATCCGGAAGCAATTGTTATTGTGAACAGCAAGGGCGACGAAGGCGTCGGGGGAAAGTAATGGGGGCCGGTCGGCGCCTCGATCGACTGAGTCAAGGAGGTTAGGCTCCCATAGATCCAAGCCCTCGTTCTGCCGCACAAGTGAAGTGAACCATCCGGCCGAAACATTGCTTTTCTTCTTCGCCTGCAATCACTCCATCATCATTTTTACCGGATGACACCCCTGATTCAGACCGTTTCGGCGGCAATCTCCGTCGGTTAAAAAGCTCGCAAGTCTCCTGCGCTGTGCCGCTCGGTCCTCGTTTAAGTTCGCGCCGACTTGCTCTGGAACGTCATGTTTTGATGTGATACACTCGCCATCAGCGGCGCTTCGATACGGCATTTTTAGACGTCGTCCGAGAGTTTTTCTTCAAACCGATGGAGATCCCTTCGTGCTCAAATTCCAATGCCTATGGGCGTGGCCTCTCTTGCTAACCTTCTGGACATTCCTTGGGGTGCGGGTGGGACAGGATTTTGACGTTCAGACGGACTTTTCCCGATACCGCAGTTTCGATTTTGAAGACCCTCTGCGCAACCATACCGGGACGTCGTTTCCAGAAAATCCGTTCTTAATGAAACGCATACGCGAAGCGATTCAGGGAGCATTGGGCGCCAGGGGGTTTTCAGAAGTTCAGCGAGCGTAGCCCTGATTTTTATGTCGCGTACCATTGGGCAACCGCAGCCAGGGTCGAGGTGGATTATGACGGTGACGGGTGGTTCGGTCGCCGTTACCCGGGAGATTCGGCATTGGCACCACTGTCATCGAATATGAAGAAGGCACCTTGACGATCGATTTTCTCGATGCCGAATCCAAGACACTATTGTGGCGCGGTACCGGCACGCGCCGGATTAATTCCTCTTCCAGCCCGCAGCAATCGACCGAAACCATTCAAAAGTGGGTGACCCGGATTCTCAAGCAGTATCCACCCGGAGGGCCGGCTTCAAAAGCAGCCCCATCGGGGTGTGCGTATGCACCGCAGCGGCCTTCTCCTCAACCGCAACATTCCTGACATACGCGCCGGGAAAACGATCGACTGTTTACCCATAAGGCCAGTGCGCCGCCTGCAGTCACTTGCTGGAAAACTGGTCAGTAGAAGCGATGGCGCGCAGATCGATCCGGGTCATACAAAAGTCGAGGCTTTTTTTTATCAGCCGATAATATAAGACATCAAGGTATCAGGCACTCATCGTTAGCTTCGCTTTATTGAACGGTTATGGTGAATCGTGCCATACGGCCCTGTGCCCCGCGGCCGGTCTATCCGCAAAGAACTGCCGAGCCAGTAAAATTTACATTTAGCGATTAAACTCGGTATAAGCTTAGTATAATTGTATCGTTATTGTGTATTAGTTATCACCCACTTCATCCTCCCTATATCAATACATTAATCTAAACCCATCCGTTACATTAATCCCGACCTGTTTGGTTTTCCCTGCAGCAATCATTGCAGGATGAGCCAATAGGCTTATTTAGCTTAATAATATCAGTAGTATATAATTTTAAATGGCGCCGGCATGCCGATTGCTATGACCTATGGTGTTCTGCGAGCGTAATCAAATCGACGGTGTCAGGTGGAGTGCTGCATTCACCTTGAACGTTAGTTCGTATTCCCAAGGTCAATCAAGATGCCCCGCTATCCCCAATAGATAGAGAATTGTTCATGAATGTATACTTGCCCCGATCTTTCAGGGCCTCATTTTTCCGTTATGGTGCCATCATAACCGTGGCCCTTCTTTACAGCTTATTTTACCCGCTGCACACATCGGCGGGACAAGTGACACTGGAATGGGATTTCAACAGCGAACACAATGTCGCAGGGTACGTCGTTCACTGGGGGACCGACAGTCACACCTACCCGGACAGCGTCGATGTGGGCAACCATAACACCTGCACCATTTCAGGCCTCAATGATGGGCGAATCTATTATTTTTCGGTAACCGCTTACGACGAGCTCGGGAATGAGAGCCCCTACTCAGACGAAGTGTACACAGGCATCAATGCGACGGATACCGACAAGGACGGATTGCCGGATTCCGATGAAATCGACATATACGCAACGGATCCCCTGAACGCAGACACTGACAGCGATGGTGCCGCCGATGGGTTGGAAATCATGCATGGAGCCGATCCTATAGATGAGTATTCCATACCTCATTGTGCTGCAGATTTAGATCAGAATGGAGACGTTGGCACCACGGATCTCATTCGTTTCATGGCCGATTATGGGGTGGCATCTATACTCGGTGAGGGTCCCATAGGGGATTTCGATGAAGACGGGGACGTGGACGGAAAAGATATGAACCTGTTTATGGCATCTTATGGACGTTCGGGATGTCCTTAAAAGGACCCAACGAAACCATAATTTAGGGGATACTGAGAACAGGTTGTTCCCTTTGGAGATATCCCGTTCTTTTGGTTGCGATGCATTCCTCTTGAGTATGGGAACTTGGCTGTGCATTACGCATTGTGCCTTCCAGTTAGCCCTTCCTGATAGAACCTGTAAGGCTCGCCTTTCCGGTTTGGCCGATCGATGTGCCGAAATCCAATCCTGCAGCCGCCAAGAAGACAGCTGATGTTTCTTGAATTTCCCGAATGGATATGGGGGTTGTGGTAGAGCAGCAACGAACGGATAAAAATCATCGCTAAACCCCCCGCTTATCCGGGGAGACTTGCAAGGTTAAGGAGGAGGCTGTCATAAAGCTCCGTTCAATGACCGGCTGGTCGCCTGCCATAGTGGTTTTTAGATGACCGCTTTGAGCAATTCACAGTCCATACCCCCGGTTTTTTTATGGTGGAGGAGTTAGAGGTACCCCTCGCCGACCGCCGCATCCGCCAAGCCTGCTTGCCGGGGGGCAAGCTGTTTTCAGGCTTCGGCTCGCCATAGGGCCTGCAGGATCTACCATTGAAAGCCTGCGCTACTTGGATTATACTGGAATCAAAAAACACCCGCATCGATAAGTTGCCCAATATAGATATGAATATCGTATACACAGGGTGTTTTGAATCTTCATCAGATTTGTATGTAGGATGATCCGAAAATGTACCTCGCATTCTACAACCTATTGGAAAAACCCTTTAATATCAACACAGATCCCCGGTTTCTCTGGCGTGGTGAAAAACATCAGGAGGCCTTGGCCAACCTAAAATACGGCCTGATGGAAGCCAATGGGTACGTGGTTCTGACCGGTGACGTCGGAACGGGTAAAACCACGTTGGTCAACGCGCTCATCGAGGCCTTGGATGATAACGTTCTCGTCGCCAACATCAACCACCCCACTCTCGACACCGTAGAATTTTTCAACCTGATTGCCAAAACCTACGATGCATCGGCCAGGATTACCAGCAAGACCGACTTTTTGTTTTTTTTCAGAGACTTTCTACAAAGAGCGCACGATGAGGGCAAAGTGGGTGCTGCTCGTCATCGACGAGGCCCACCGCCTTTCAAGGGATCTCCTGGAGGAAATCCGACTGCTGTCCAATGTGGAGCAAGCGGGCAATAAGCTGATCAATATCATTTTTGTCGGTCAGGACGAATTAAAAGATGTTATTCTGTGTCCGGAGTGCCGTGCCCTGCGCCAGCGGATTACTCTTTTTTACGATATCGAACCGTTGTCTGGAAACGAAACTCATGAATATGTTAATCACCGCCTGAATGTCGCCGGGACGGATGAACGGTTGTTTTCACCGGCGGCGGTCCGTGAAATCCAGAATTTTACCCGGGGGTACCCACGGCTGATCAACATACTCTGCGACCGTGCGTTGTTGACCGGCTATGTGAAGGAGCAGAAAGTAATTGGTGCGGATATCATCGTCGAATGTGCCCAGGAAATCAGTTTTCTGGATCCGAGAGCCTCGACGGTTCGGACCAGTCAAATCGATAGGTTTTCCAGTTGGGGCCGGTCGCCTGCCGACAGGGAGAGAGAACCGACCGCATCCCTGGAAAGTGAGCATGATGACGAAGAGGGGCCCCAGGGACATGAACCTTCCGTTGATCTCAGGGTGGAACGGGTGGTCCACCCGATATCCGGTTCGGCCAAACCCTTAAACAGGCGCGTGTTGATTCCCATCGGATTGGCGGCCATCATCGTGTTTATCATCATCGCCCTGGGTGTCGGTATGCATTCGGAGCCGCCCATTGCGATAGTTGAGCCGCCCGGGGCGGGCCGCTCGATCACCGGAAGCCGAGCAGACGTGCCGGTTGGCAAGAATGGCGAGTCGGCATTACAGAAATCCCCCACCGCGGCTGAGACAGGTGCAGTGGCCAAGGTATCCGAATCGGCGATAGAGGCGTCACCACCGGTGAAACAGGATCCGAATGCCACACAGAGCGACGAAAAGACAGCGTCGACACCGGCGCCGGTGTCGGCAGTAAACACGGCGAAAGAAAGCGCTTTGCCAACGACTTCGGTGCTGGAGGAGGGTGAGGGATCTGCGGAAAATCAAACACCTGAAACATCCGGGCCCCCCCCAGCCAAACCGCCCCAGCCAACAACCCTTGAACTGGCGTCTGCCGCGCTTGAAGAGGGTCATTTTCAAACCGCGATTGATTTGATAGAAGCCGAACGAACCAGCGTTGCCGGTAGCGACCTTCAAGCTAGAGAGATCTATTCGAAAGCGCTTGCCGGGCAAGCCTTTCAAATCTACAAAACAGCCCCCTCCGAAGCCGAAGCCCTTTTGCGCAGAGCCGTTGAGGCGAATCCCAAAAACGTCGATGCCTATTTGGGCTTGGGAAGAATTTACACCCGGTCGAAGGACTACACCTTGGCGATCGATGCCTACCAGAAGGCTGTGGCGTTGAACCCGAAGCTATCTGACGCTTTCTTCAACCTTGGATTCATTTATGCGACGACCGGCATGTATGAAGATGCTGAGAAGCTGTTCGTACGGGTCGTGCAGTTGGAGCCCGCTTACCTTGACAAAGCTTTTTTCAACCTCGCCGTCACTCAGGAAAGGCTGGGCAAAGAGAGGAATGTTTGGCCAATCTGCAAATGGCGATAATGATCCGGCCGGAGAATCAAAAAGCCCAAAATTATCTGAAGAAGCTCACGGGTGAGGCCGGAGAGACCCGCTGATGAAAACTACAGCCGAAACCGTTGTCCTCTGTTTATTGCTCGCCGCTGTAATCTGGCCTTTCGGTTGCAGCCGGATCCCATTCACCGCGCCTGAAGAGAAGCCGTCTCCGGGCCCCGAATCCCGGGTAGTGAACCCGCCGGCAGCGGAGCGACTAGAGCCGGCAGTTCCCCCTTCAACACCTGAAATCATTTACTTTACCCACAGGGTCAGGTGGCCGGGAGAGAACCTCATTCGCATTTCCCGCTGGTATACCGGCTCGGGGAATAACTGGCTGCTCATCGTCGATGCCAATCCGTCAATCGACCCCAGGCGAATCAAAATCGGCGACTCTATCCTTATCTCCCGGAAAGCCTGCTGAGGACACGCGAGCCGATGCCGATCGACCACCTGCCAACCGGTGCCGGGGCGAAAAAGGAATCTCCTGAGCCAACCGCGGCGTCATCTCCCCCTCCCAAAGACGTCGAGCTCTTTGGTCCGATCGAGACCGACACGTTTTCCGATCGTTCCCAAGAATCCGGCTCACCCCCACCGTTGGAAACCATCGAGTAGACTTTTTCACTATTCGGATGAGGACAGGATCAGAACCGGGCAGGGTGCCTTTGGCAGTATGCGCGCTGTGACGCTGCCTTGCCCCGGACTGCTGAGGTGATTCGACTTTCTGGTGGTGATGACGATTAGGTCTGCCGGGAGAATGTAAGCCAAGGCGTTGATTTCGTCGGCCGCATCTCCCTGGCGGACGATCTTGTTCCACAAGAAACGGCTGTTCCAGGGGAACCGGACGGTCGGAATCCCTTGAGGGTCACCCACGTGCACGAGGGATATGGTCACGCCTTCTTGCCCCAAGGTGTCGGCGAGGGCCACCGCGTCTTTCAGAGCCGATTCTGGATTCGGCTGCCGGACCACTGGAACCAGGATCTTGTTCAAGGTGGCGGTACCGTCTCGCGCGGCGACAAAGCCTTTGATCTTATCGGGAATATAAAGGATTTGTGCCCCCGTTGCCCGCATCGCCTGCTGCATGAAATGGTAAACCACTGCCGGTTTCAGCCCGTTTTGAAGGTGGGCGGAAAGGACGATCAGGTCGACGGCGTGGTTTTCCAGATGGTAGGCGATGGCCGCCTCCGGTCTCAAACTCCCCTGGTCGATTTTTTTGACGGAAATCCCCAATTCATTGAAAACTTCCGACTGTTGACTGCCCTCACCGAGCAGATTCCATTGCGCCAGGGTTTTTCGCACCAGGGGCATGCAGGGTTGTGTCTTATTGGCGGCATCGACGGTTTTGCTGCTGAGAATGTACAATTTAGCTCTAAAGGTCAGCGCAACCTTCAGGGCGTGAGCGAATGCGATTTGGCCGGCCTCGGTCGGGTCGGCCGGATGCAGTATTGAGAGTCTGTGCTTCGATTCCATAATTGTATTATACACCACCGTTTAAGAACTTTCAAAGAAACGGTATCGGTTTCCCCGTGCGATAGGCCAATGCCGTGCAGGTGGCGATCAGATCGCCTTTGGCATCGGTGACCTTGATGTCGTATCCCGCCGTTTTTCTTGTCTGACTGACGCGCCTGGCTTCCGCTCGCAGCCGGGTTTTACTTTGCGGGCTGCAGACGTAGGTGACGTTGACGTTGAGGGCCACGGCTATCGTCCCGTCCGTTTGCCCCGCCGTTTCAAACGCTTCGTCGATGAGACCGTAGATCGCCCCGCCGTGGGCACGATCATAAATATTGTCCGCCTTTGCGGGGTCATAAATCATCTCCACCACCGAATGCCCCGCGTCCAATTCGATCAGTTGCATATCGAAGAGTTGGGCGAACGGTTCTTTTTTTACCGCAGCCGAAATGGCTTCCTTGATAATGGCGTTCATCCTTCACCTCCTGGCAAGATCGATACCGCCTGGCATGTCAAACGGATTGTTCCCGATGATCGGTTTTTCCCTCAGGGGCGCTTTTTCCACCCCATGGGCAATGAGAAACCGGACGTTTCCTATGGTCTATTCTGCAAACAGTCCGACGGAGCGTCCGTCTTTCAAGTTTACCAGACCCTCCTCGCAGATGCGCAAGTAGGGGATCGCCGCCCCCGTGAGCGTAATCAAAGTGAGCAGAGGGTCGGGGAACGGGCACCCGAGGCGGTTGGCTGCATCTTTGATGGCGTCGAGATGGCCGGCAATTATTTCCAACGGCTCTTCCGACATGAGTCCGAAGACCGGCAGCGGCAGCTCCGCCATGATTTCACCGCCGGCACAAACCACGGCTCCGCCCTGCAGGGCCCGGATGCGGTTTACGGCGAGAGCCATGTCGCGGCATGCAGAGCCGACCACGATAACATCGGAAGTATCCCAGGCCGCACTGCAGGCAAGGGCACCGTTTTTCAAGCCGTACCCTTTAATCAAACCGATACCGATTTTGCCAGGCTCATGGGTGCGGTCGATGGCGGCGACAAAGGCCAAATCGCGGCCGGAATCCGCCACGATCTGGCCGTCAATCGCAGGCAGGGACTCAATCCTGTCCCGGGTGACCAGATCGGTCACCATTTCAATAACCCTCACTTTGACTTCGGCGGCTCCGCCGGACAAGATCTGAAAGTTTTGCGGTTGCACATTCTTCGGGAGGCGGACGGTGTTGAGGCTTTCCGGGCGGAAACGGTGGCGCCGCGGTTCGGTGATGATGCGCCCGTTTTCGAAGACCACTTTTCCATTGCTGATCACTGTTTCGGCTCTGATCGTTCTAAGGTCCGGCACAATGAGAAGGTCGGCGCATCGACCGGGGGCGATCGAGCCGGTGATGGGGTCGAGGCGGAAATGCTCGGACACGTTCAGGGTGGCCATTCTGACGGCGGTTACCGGGTCGAAACCGCAGGCGATCGCTTTCTGGACGACATAGTCCATGCCCCCTTTTTCGATCAAGTCTCGCGGAGACAGGCCATCGGTGACCAGCACCAACCGGCGCATGTCGATGCCGGCATCCTTTATCGATGCAATGGTTTCCAGGTCTCTCCGGATACTCCCTTCCCGGATCATAACGTGGAGCCCCAGCCGCAGACGTTCGATGACCTCCTCGGATCTTATCGGTTCATGGCAGGAAGAGATGCCGGCCGCCAGGTAGGCCGCCAGTTTGTCCCCTAGCCCCGGCGGTATGACCTTCCAGGGTCTTGCCCCAACGGCGCGTTTCTTCCAGGACGATGGCCGCAGTGTCAGGGTCCTGCAGTACCGCTTGCCAGTAGGACTCCCCCAGGCCGACGATGTCCGGGCGCTCCAGCAGCCGTCGCAGCACTTCGACCGGAATGCCGCGGGCGGTCCGGCTGATGGACGCCATGAATGGGGCAGTGGCGAATATCTTGATCGGTTGATCGGCCAGGGCAGCCAAAAAGTCGACGACACCGGACAAGCCGGCCACAGGGTAGACTTCCAGGCTTTCAGTGATGACGGTGGTGGTGCCGCCGGCCATGAGGGGTTTGACGAAAGCATTCACACAGCCCATCCACGCCAGATGGGAGTGGCCGTCGATGAGGCCGGGAATGAGGGTTCGGCCGGCGGCGTCGATCACCTGCGTCCGTCGGCCTATCTTCCCGGCGGGACTGTCGCCGACATAGGCGATCCAAGGACCCTTGGTGCATACCGAAAGGCCCTCGAGTAGTTCTCCGGTGAAGACGTTCAGCAGGCGGCCGTTGACAACGGCCATGTCGGCCGCCTCCTGGCCGAGAGCCACCCGCATCAACTGTGGAATATCCCTCTTTGGTCCATAATCGACTGAATTCTGGTGCATGGTCGTCTTACCTCTCTCCCTTAAGGTCATCTTCCGTCAGATTCCGCCTTGCTGCTTTCTGCAGGTATTCGGCTCTCCGGGGGCCCAATCGTCGGGATGCAAGAGCCCCCTTAATCGGGCCGCGGTGAGATCGTCGCTCACCTGTCCAGGAATGCTTTAATCCGTTGGGCGCAGATCCGGGGTTGTTCCATCGGCACGAAATGGCCGGCCCGAGGAATCGTGGCCAATTCGATGTTCGGCATCTTGTCTTCAAGTCGGCGGGCAGCCGTTGCAACGAAGGTGTCAGAGGCCGCCCCGCGTATCACCAAAACGGGGCAGGAGACCTTCTTTGCGTAAGACCACACGTTCAGTGGCACCGATTCGAATATTTGGGCTTCAAGCTCCGGATCGCACGTGAGAAGGGCTGTATCCGCATCCTTTTCCAACAGGCCGCACGCCAGATAGGCTTCGATGAACTCTGGCGACCAATATTTGAAAACTCCCTTCCCGGACGCAAATCGTTCGAATGCCGAGCGTTTGTTCGAAAACACCCGCCTTCTATGCCGGGCAGAGTGCGCCAGCGGCAGTCTGCCCCGCAACCCCACGGCCTTCATGAGGGCGATGGCCCAGAGGCGGGCTGGGGTAAAGATGACCGGGTCGATGAGAACGAGGCCGGAGAAGAGTTTCGGGTATTTCGCAGCTGCGATATAAGTGGTGACCGCACCCAATGAGTGGCCCATTCCCGTTACCGGCGGTGTCATGGCTTCTTCTATGACGTGCTTCAAATCATCGGCGAAGATTTCCCAGCTTCGGATGCGCTGGAGGCCGTGGAAGCTTGATTGACCATGGCCGCGAACATCACTGGCACATATCCGATAATCGGCCGTAAGGTATCTGAGAAACGGTGTATAGGTTCCGGCACAGAATCCATTGCCGTGGAGGAAATGGATTTGACGGCCGCTGCCGCCCCAGTCCAAATAATGAATTTGGTTTTCGGATGTCGAGACGAATCCCTCTAAGGGAGCTTGATTTTGTGCTTCGCTCATATGGACTCATGATCCTTCATAATGCGTTTCTGCTGCGGCCCAAGGAGTACAGGCCAACGGGCGGCAGGCCATGGATGAAACAGCCGAAAGTTAGGATATTCGACTGCGCGTGTCAAACCCCAAAGCAGCCGGTGTCCCGATTTACGATGCCTAACTGGTGATGGCCCGGCGGCCTATAAGGTTCTTGCCGTCTCAACCGCCTTCTGGTAACTATGACCCATCCACAAACGATAAAAGGCATTGCGGATTGCCCCGATCCTAAGGGGATTATTTTGCATCGGGCAAGGTGTACAGCGGTTTGGGCCGGGAACCGGCCAGCGCCAAAGGGCTTTGCGGGCGAACGGGTCGATCGGTGTTCGATAGCGGCCGGGTGCAGCGTCAGGGGATTTTAATACCGGAGACAATTGGGACTGTGAAAGACTATAAGATCGGAAGCCGGCTGAGAGTATTCATCCCCTTTGCGTTCGGGTATTTTCTTTCGTACCTTTACCGGGTCGTCAATTCTGTCATCGCGCCGGATCTGGTGGCCGATATCGGTGTCGACCCTTCGGAACTCGGGTTGCTGACCGCTGCTTATTTCATCACTTTTGCCGCTTTCCAATTGCCCTTGGGTGTGCTGCTCGACCGGTACGGACCCCGCAGAATAGAAGCGTATTTGCTGATCTTTGCCGGGATTGGCGCATGGGTGTTCGCCTCGGCCGACAGCCTGTCGGGGCTCGTCATCGGGCGGGCCCTTATTGGATTCGGTGTTTCAGCCTGCCTGATGGCGGCGTTCAAGGCATATGTGACCTGGTATCCGCGGGAGCAGCTGCCCCTGATCAACGGGTTTCAGATGGCGGCCGGAGGCTTCGGCGCCTTGGCGGCCACCGCTCCAGTCGAAGCGGCCCTGGTGTTGACTGACTGGCGGGGTGTTTTTACGGGATTGGCGGTCCTGACCCTTGGCATAGCCGCGGCCGTCTATTTTGTCGTTCCCGAGGGGGAGGCCTCGGGGGCCGAAACGTCGTTTTCCAAGCAGATCCGTGGGACGAAAAGCGTCTTCGTCAGCCTGGATTTCTGGCGAATAGCCCCTTTGACCACCCTTTCGCAGGCCACCTTTCTGTCGATACAGGGATTGTGGGCCGGTCCGTGGCTGCGGGATGTGGCGGGATTCGAGCGTTCGGGCGTGGCCGGTACCCTGTTTTTGGTGGCCGTGGCCATGGTGGCCGGCTTCATTCTCCTGGGAGCGGCCGCTGAGCGTCTGAGCCGCTATGGGATCAGACCGATTACGGTTGCCTTCACCGGAATGTCGATGTTCATGGTGGTCCTGCTGACGCTCATTTTCGAGACGGTTACGGTCTCGGTGCCGCTGTGGCTGCTCTTTGGGTTCTTCGGAACCTCGGGAATCATTCCATATGCGGTGTTATCTCAAAGTTTTCCTTCGCAGTTGTCCGGGAGAGTAAACACGGCCCTGAACCTGTTGGTTTTTGTGGCTGCGTTCACCGCCCAATGGGGTATCGGGTCCGTGATCGAAATCTGGCCGGCCGCACCGGACGGCGGATACGCACCGCAAGGGTACCGAGCGGCCTTCTCCGTCATGCTCGGTGCCCAAACCCTCGCCTGGTTGTGGTATGTGGCGGCCGGTGCCATCCAGCGCCGACAGAGACATTGACGATTGGTTCGCTGGTATAGGGTGTCGATCATCCATGCCGTTTACTTCTACATTCGAATATTCGACGGTGAGGAGTCACTCTCAATTGTCATGGACAGGCCCTTCTCAACAGCCCACTCCGGGGGGCGAAGATGACCATATGCCGCTTTGCAGGGTCGCCCCGGACACGGTTTGCAAGTCTCCGGCGCAATTGGTATCAGGGTCCGGAGTGTCCGGCCACTTAAATTGGTTGACATACAACCCTGGATTTGAAAATTTGAATTCGATACATTCATGCCGAAACCGGAATCTGAACGCAGACAACAATGTGAATGGGGGTGCCCATGAGAGAGATGCGCGGTATGTTTTTGATTGCCTTTCTGTGTCTGTTCTTTGTTTCCATTGCCACGCCGTCGGGCGCTCAGACATCAGAAGAGCCGGCTGAGCCTTCGAAGGAGCAGACCATCGACTACTTACTCGAGCGTATCGATGATGTGAGCTTGAAAACCAGCACCATGTCGATTCGGACAGAATCGAAACTGATCAAATTGAACGTGAGCCACGTCCAAAATGCCGTCATCGCCGACTGCGTCTTGACGGTCAAGGAGACGAAGAAGGAAAACGAAGATCTAGTTTTGGAGAAGATACTGTCCGTGCCGATTGCCAAATTGAGCCCATCGAACATAAAGATCGACGCCGATCGTTTGATCATTTTTACATCTGACGACGGCCTGGATGTCGAATTGAACGCAAAGTACCGGAAAGATGCCCGGGGTGAATGGACCAACGACAAGCGGTCGGTTGACGCCATCATCGTCAACTACTCCAAAGGGCAGGGGGACAAACTTTCCCGGGCATTCTCGCACTTGATCAAGCTGTGTGGGGGACAGGAAGACTTGTTCTGACATTGGGAAACATGGCCCACGGACCGTTTCCCGGTGCGGACGGCCCTCAGAATGATATCAGGCGGTAACTGGCCGATTTGTAACCTTTCACTTTCTGGAGATGGAAGGTCAGCAGGCGGCTTTCATAATTTTCGACGAAGTGTTTGAGCTCTTTTTTCGCTGAACGGAATTCGTCGCTTTGCAGATTCCCGATCAATGAAGCCACATCGTGGGTTCGGCCTTCATAAATAATCCGGGGCCCGTCTCCGATTAGCACTTCCCATTCTCCGGCAATATTGATTCCCAGGGCTTCCAGAAGCGGGCGGAAGGTCCCTGTGACGAAGCTTTTATAGCCGGCTTGTTTGTTGCTGAAGATATCCCACATTTGAGTGAATTTGACTGGCATCGCTATGCCCTCCTTTCAGATTTATGGTCAGTGCCAACCGGAACCCTTTCATATCTTAGGTTGTGAATGGATTCAGGGGTCGGAGAGTTTTTTGCGCCATTTTTGAGCCAGAGTGGGGCAATGATCAGCAGTATGGGTTTGCGCGCTGAAGCCGCTGATTGTCCCCCCCGCTCACGGTCGATTAAAACTCACCGAGGGCTCGAATGAGCCCGGGGTCTGTGCAACAGTTCGAGAAGGCAGTTAGGCAGCGCCTCAGAGCTGCGCAATGGCCGGTATGAGATCGAATGTCGTAGCCGACTGGAAGGCGAGCGGGAGATCGAATAGGAAAGAAGCCGTCAAATCAAACCGAAAATCAGCTGCCGGGCACGGGTCGATCGAGCAGATGGATGGCCAGGGCGTGTGATGCCGACAAAATATGGGAAGTTGTCAGTTTTGTCAACAAAATTATCGTGTTATTGTTGAATTGCCAGACGGATATATCATGCGGGAAGTATGCAGCTGGACCTTGATGCACCTTGATTTCTTTCCGCTGCCGGAGCCGGACCAGACCCGATGGAATTGAATCGGGGCCGCTGACATCCGATGCCGCCAATTGAAGGATCTTGGCCTTATTCCTTAATGGCCATTTCCGCCCGATGGCGCGCATGAGGGGTTGCGCAGGTAAGAAGGCGATTATTTTCCGTGCAAGTGCAGCAGTTCGCGGGCCGCTACCGAAGGGGAAGTCAGGTCGTTCTCGACGGCATCGACAATTCTTCCAAGCTGGCTTTTGACCGCCGGATCCTTGAAAAAACGGTCTTTCAGCCCCTCCTCCACCAGGGACCACATCCACGCGATCGATTGAGACCGTCGCTTTTCACTCAATTCTCCGGCCGCGGTCAATTTCTGGTGGTGATCACATATGGTCTCCCAGATGTCTTTGAGGCCCTCTTTGGTCAATGCGCTGCATGTAAGGACAGGAGCGACCCAGACGGATGATTGCGATTCCATCAAATTTAACGCCGATGCGTATTCGTTGCGGGCTTCCAGGGCCCTATCGATATTGTTGCCATCGGCCTTGTTGATGGCGATGGCATCGGCCAACTCCAAGATACCCTTTTTGATCCCCTGAAGTTCATCGCCGGCACCGGCCAACATCAACACCAGGAAAAAATCGACCATCGACGCTACGCTGGTTTCGGACTGACCGACGCCGACGGTCTCGACCAGGATGACATCATAACCCGCCGCTTCGCAGGCAATCATGGTTTCCCGGGTTTTCTTGGCCACACCGCCCAAGGTTCCGCTGGCTGGAGATGGTCTGATAAAAGCATTCTCATGCATGGACAATCTTTCCATGCGGGTCTTGTCCCCCAAGACGCTGCCGCCGCTTCTTGAACTGCTCGGGTCGACCGCCAGCACGGCCACGCGGTGTCCCCGTTCGATCAGCATCATGCCGAAGCTCTCGATGAAAGTGCTTTTACCGACTCCCGGTACGCCGGTGATGCCGATCCGCATGGCGTTGCCGGAATGGGGAAGGAGGCCGTCGATGATTTCCTCAGCCGTCTCCTGATGTGTCGCCAGGGCACTTTCGATCAGGGTGATGGTTTTGGCGATGACCGCCCGTTTACGGTTCAATACGCCATCGATGTAATTCTGAGCGTCCATGAGATCAATTCTTTCGTGCCAGCCTGTCCAACATAACGATGACGTCATCGGCGGATTGAGGGTTGAAAATCATCGGCTCCAATGGCCCGGCCGGGGCCGGGCGGCCGGCGATGGTTGGAGGATTCGGCGTGAGGTTGCCAAAAACAGCCACCAGAATGTCGGATACTCCGGAACGAGTCAGGGCCGCTGCCAGCTCTTCGGCCCGTTGCTGAGGCATGATGCCATGCCCCATGAGGACGACCATATGAACATCGTTTTCTATGGCCATACGGGCGAACTGGCTGGGCGATTGCTGCCTTGGGCCGATATCCACATCGAAGCCCCACATCGCCAATATCGAGCCGATGCGATTGATCGACTGTTTTCGCGGCCCGAAACCGGCATGACCGACCAGAACGCGGGGCCTTCGGCCGACGTGCGAGGTAAACTGAACGACTCGTTGCCGGATGCGTTCGAGCTGACGACCGTCTCCAGTAATGGTGCGCAGGCCAAAGAACTGAGCGGTTTCGTCACCCCCGTGCATCCCATCCCCTTTCATCCTCGGTGCACCCAACAGGGCCTGACAGCCGAACGGCGACGACATAAACCGGAACGGGACCCAACTGCTGCAGCCACCATTTTTCTTTCCGGTCGGAAATCAGCCGTTTACAAGAAGGTCCTGTCCCCCGACGGGGTAGTCTTTTTCGAACTCTAAAATCATTAGATTTTACAATCTGTTAAATGTGATATCGATACCGTGCGCACTATAAAGGGATCGTCTGCGGATGTCAATTCCACGCCCTTCGAATCATCTCACCGTTATAGTCCCACAAGGCGGACCGTTTTTACCGGGGTAACAGCCTGATTCCTGGCGGAAGATCAGTCATGTCTGAGTGCGGTGATGACGCCGTGGCAGCGGCAGGCCGTGCTCAGCAGGATCCTGCCGCGTATCTCTTCGATGCGCCTTTCGAGGGAGAATAATTGAGCGGGGCGGTACCCGCCGATGCCGGGTCCGAGCTGGTGGCTTCGGATAACAAGGGATTCGAAAGGCGCCAGGCGCGGAAGGCCGAGGATGTCGAACATGTTCGGTTTGCGAGGTTCCGCCGTGACGGAACAAAGATCCGCCGGCTCTGAACAGTGTGGGGGACACTGAAACGCGGCATGGCTGGTATAGACATTTCCGTCCGATCCGTGCATGGGGTTCGGGATATGAGAATCGATCGCTTTCGGGAAATCAGATCGCCGCAGGCGGGGCCTTGACGCCGCAGGCACCATTCGGCGGCAAGATGGACCGGCAGCGCCGGGACGATCCAGTCCGGCCCCTGCTCGGGAGAGGAGAGGTGGCGGTCGGTGTAATCGATGCCGTCCGCGACCTCCAGGGTTCGATTGGGGCCCTTTGCCTGCTCGAGGTTCTTTTGGACCGGATCGACCAGTATCAGGCGGGTATGGGGGTGTTTGCCTCCGGTCTTGACCGCATGCCAGCCGAACAGGCCGATCCCGATGATCCAGATTTCTTTCATGCTGTCTTAACGCCGTCGAAGTCTATCACCGTTTCTTGTTTTTTTCGCAGGCAACCGCTGCCGAAGTGGAGAAGGGCCTGGAAAAATGTCGTTTCTCTGACCACATGACCCATAGTACGGTTTTGCCCCCATTTTCAAGCCGGATGACCGGCGATTCCACCCGTTTTTCAGCGGTGTCGTCATGCAGGAAAAGCAGCCATTCTCCGCCGGCCAGCCGGGCGGCGGCATTCATCTGCCGGGCCCGCCCCTTGGGCGATGTCTCGAACCGAAGGCGGGGGTTGGCCTCGGCAATTTCGCGGGTTCGATCGGTGCTGCCGCCGCCGATGACTTCATATAGACCGGCTTGACGGAATAGGTTTGACAGGGTTGCCGGAAGCGCTTTTTCTTCATTGTAGGTGGGAATGATTTCTGAAACCGTATTAATGATATGAAGAGCCGTCATGGCTCTTTTTTGAGCAGTCCGGCAAATTTGACTCCGATGCCGTTGTCTGTCAGGCGGACGATTTGAGCCTTGATCATGATCCCCTTATCAAACTTGGTACCTGGAACCACGATGTTGATGTTTTCTCCGTCGGAAAATTGACCAGTGGTGACGATGAAGAAACCGCCCTTGCTGACATCGGTTACCCTTCCTTCGTAGCATTTATTCGCAGTGGTGAACAGCACTTTTCTGGATACGGACTTGCGGGGATGTTTGCGGTTGTCTTTTTTTGATCCCCGTTGTCCGCCATGATGAGGCTTTAAGTATTTGGGGAGGTCATAAAACTGTTCGCCACTGTCCACCGTGTAGGCCCCGATGGGATCCAGGTGCTGGGCCCCGTAGCCGAATTTATAATCGGAACGATAGGGATCTTTACACCACCTGATCTTGACACGATGGCATTCGTAGGTGGTGGAAGACGGGTTGTAGGGGGATTCGCATAGGCCTAAGTAAATGACAGCACCGGGGGTGATCAGGGCATCCGATTCGAAATAGAGACCGCCGTCACTATAATTGATGACCATTGCACCGTCCGCGGGCACTGAATCCAGACTTTCGATGACCGCACTGGCGGAAAGATAGATGCGTCCATTATTTCTCCTGTCCTGATTGCTGACGAACCGGCGCAGATACTGTCGATTGGGCTCAAGCGTTTGGGGAGTACTCATGGCACCTTTTCCTATCGTTTCTGTTTCAAGTAAATCGAAACACCCGGGGGCATATATGTTTCAGCCGGTTTTTCTCACCGGTCCTTTCAGACCGGTAACATGCCCTGCCAAGGCATCGAGGACCGTCGTCAGGGCAAATGGTTTTTCGAATATTTGGTCGATTCCGTATTCACGCGCGGTACTGACCGGATCAATGTCCCCGTATCCGGCTATGATCACCTTCAATGCCCGGCGGCATTGCGTACCCGCACGATGGAAAAATTCGAGGCCGTCGATCCCCGGAAGGTCGATGTCGACGATGATGATATCAAAGGCGTTTTCGACGAGCAGATCAAGTCCCTCTTCGGCCGATCCTGTTGTGTCGACGATGCAGCCGATGTTCCCAAAAGCCTTGCCGAGCGCGTCTCGCAGAAAAATATCGGATTCGATTAGAAGAATGTTTAATTCAGCAAGTACACGGTAATATTCGAGTTTTCTCATTTTGATTTCCCCTCATAGTGGTCTGGCATGAGAGGTAAGCAGGGAGTGTGCCAAGATGAGTGTGGTGTATATAATTACAAGTTATAACAATTGGTTGTCTCTTTATTGCCGGGCCTGTTTCGGTGCCAGACTGGCGCCGTTGAGCGATATTCCCCAAGCGGCTTGGGTCGAATAGCTCAAGGTGGCCCGGACAATCTCAGACCATGCGGGGTTATGGGGTCAATGCGTGGTCACCAAGTCCCAGGGGATAGCGGAAA
>CAWBYM010000012.1:0-17507 GCA_963792945.1 uncultured delta proteobacterium
TATCGAAGCTGTCAAGAGCAAAGCCATCCGGCATTTCTTCCTGGTCGGCGGCTGTGACGGGGCCAAGCCGGGCCGCAGTTACTACACCGAATTCGTGGAAAAAGTTCCCAATGACTGCGTCGTTCTGACGTTGGCATGCGGGAAATTCCGCTTTTTCGACCAACAGCTCGGCGATATCGGCGGGATACCGCGTCTGCTGGATGTCGGGCAGTGCAACGATGCCTACTCGGCCGTGCAGATCGCCGTGGCTCTGTCGAAGGCGTTCGACGTGGGGGTCAACGACCTGCCGCTGTCGATGATACTGTCATGGTATGAGCAGAAAGCCTGCGCCATCCTGCTGACATTGCTCTACCTGGGTATCAAGAATATCCGTTTGGGCCCCAGCCTGCCGGCGTTTGTCTCGGCCAACGTGCTGGATGTGCTGGTGAAGAATTTCAACATCATGCCCATCAAGACCCCGGATGAAGACCTGAAGGCCATACTCGGATAGGGCGAGCCCCATCCGCCGGGTCAGTGAATCGGCCGGTCCGGACGGCAATGTCCGGATCGGCCGCCAACCGCCAACCACCGCAAAGGGAACCCGTCATGAAATGTCCGGGACAGGATACACAGTACTGGAAACCGGGTGCCATCTATGAAGTCAGCTGCCCGAAATGTGAAAAACCGGTCGAATTCTTCAAGGACGATACCGCCCGGAAATGCGGTCATTGCGGACATCGCTTTGTCAACCCGGAAATGGACTTCGGTTGTGCAGCCTACTGCCAATACGCCGAGCAGTGCCTGGGAACCCTGCCGGATGAGGTATTGTCTGTAAAGGAAGACCTGCTCAAAGACCGGGTGGCGGTCGAAATGAAACGTTTTTTCAAGCGTGATTTCAAACGGATCGGGCAGGCCACCCGTCGTGCTCGTTACGCTGAACGCATTGCCGGTAAAGAGCGGGGGGTGCTGCCGGTGGTGCTCTGTGCCGCCTACCTGAGAGATATCGGTGCTCCGGACGCGCTGGAGAAATACGGCGATGTCTCGGCTGCGAACCTATCGAAAGAAAGTCCGGCGGTTGCGCGCGGATTGCTGGAAGCACTGAAAGCCCGCGAGCCGCTTATCGACGCTGTCTGTGCCATCGTTTCCCAACATGGCGTTCCGGGACAGGATGCGCCGCCGGAAATAAAGATCGTCCACGATGCCGACTGGGTGGCCCAGATGGAGGAGCGCCTCGAAGAGCAGCCGATGGATGCCGCCAGCTTATCGGAGATGATCGGAAAGGATCTGTTGACCGAGGCCGGAAGAAAAGAGGCGCGATCGATACTTCTTAAGGTGGCCGCCGCGACATGGCGGTCATGGGTCGACAGGCATCCGGTCAACTCATTGCGGTGGAAGAGAAGCCGCCCGGTTACTTGCCGTGCGACCCCGTGTCCAACAGCCGTCACTACAATATAATGAGGTGAAATCATGAAAGTCATGCGAAAAATCATCGAAATCGATGAAGAAAAATGCGATGGATGCGGGTTGTGCGTGCCGTCCTGTGCCGAGGGTTCCCTGGAGGTAGTGGATGGCAAGGTCAGGGTTGTGGCCGACAATTTGTGCGACGGTTTAGGGGCCTGCCTCGGAGAGTGTCCCAACGATGCGTTGAAAATCGTCGAACGTGAGGCCGAAGAGTTCGATGAAGTGGCGGTCGAAAAATACCTGGCCGAGAAGGAAGCCAGCGAAACGGTCGAGTTGCCGAAACAGAAGCATAGTGGCGGGTGCCCGTCCGCCCGGATCATGCAGTTTTCACCTGCGGCATCGCACGCCAACGATCAGCCCGAGACGGCGGGTGGCCCGCAACAGGCATCGGCCTTGACCCACTGGCCAATTCAGATTCACCTGGTGCCGCCGACAGCCCCGTTTTGAAAGGTGCCGACCTTCTGGTTCTCGCGGACTGTGTGCCGGTGGCTTTTCCAAGCCTGCATCGGGATTTCCTGAAGGGCAAGGCCGTTATGATGGGATGCCCGAAGCTCGACGATGCCCAAAAGTATATCGACAAATTTGCACAGGTTTTTCGGAGCGCGGGCATCAAAAGCATCACCACGGTCGTGATGGAAGTGCCTTGCTGTTCCGGGTTGCCGATGATCGTCAAGAAAGGCCTTGAAATTTCCGGAGCCGACATTCCGGTCGAAGAGGTCGTGGTCAGCACCAAAGGCCAAATATTGGGTCGGAAGCCGGGTAACCGGGTTGCCGGATAAGGTATCGACAGTCCGAGACCACGAAGTCGGCGCTGATCCCTTATACCGCAACAATTTGACTTACCGCCGAACTTCGTGGTCGACATCGCCTGCTTTCTTCTCCACCCGCTAATGAACTTGACGACAGATGATCGGGCGCGTCGTGTCGAGCGGGGCGACTTCCGGTCAGACCCGCACCTTTGCATATCGATTTCCCTTTTCCTTTGAGTTGGCGGTAACACTCTCATGGGTGTCCTCCCCACTGTATTGTGAGGCATAAGTGTTTCAGGTTTATTCTGAGACAGGGTCTATGGTCTTTTTTCCTTTAAATACAAATACCTAGGGCCAATTGGAATAATCCGGCAAATATTCGATACATATATGTCTCAAGATTGCCGCAGGGAATGTCGCTGCGTAGGCCACCACTTCCGCCGGAAACGCACAACATACTTGAATTATAGCTAATATTTTTTAATAGTTTTTTAAGGCATTGGCACGCATATTGAAATCTATATTTGAAAATGGTCTTTACAGCCCTATTGAAATGTGACAGTTTGGAGCATCGAGACCTTTGAGAGCCTGCGACGAACACATCATCAGAACCCTGGAACTCACCGAGGAAATGATCGATCTGGCCGACAGAGGAGACGCGGATCGGGAAGACACCGGTTGCGGGGTTCTTTACGGCATATTACGTGATTCGGCTTACAAATTAAGGCAGTTGGCCGAAAAGGAAAAAGAGGCGCATATCCAAAAAGGCCTTTGGATGGTCGATTGACGGATAGGCGACCGCCCGAGCGAGCGCTCTTGCTGTCAGTGAGCGCATTCAACTTTTCAATTGCACAATCAAGGAGGAAAAAATGGCTGAGAGTTTGCAGGTCTACAAATGTGAGCTTTGTGGCAACATCGTCGAAGTCTTGCATGGAGGTGAGGGCGAATTGGTGTGTTGCGGGCAACCGATGGTCTTTTTGAAAGAAAATACGGTGGATGCTGCCAAGGAAAAACACGTGCCGGTTATCGAAAAAATCGATGGCGGCTACAAGGTCAAGGTCGGCAGTGTGGCGCATCCCATGGAGGAAAAGCATTTCATCGAATGGGTCGAAATCATCGCCGACGGCAAGGCCTACAGAGAGTTCCTTTGTCCCGGACAGGCTCCGGAGGCGACTTTCGAAATCAATGCGACTACCGTAACGGCAAGAGAATACTGCAACCTGCATGGGTTGTGGAAGGTGTAAACGAGAGTTTGGGGGGAGGTGAACCAAATGCCAAGCTGGAAATGCCATAATTGCGGCTATACGTTCGATTCGGATTCGCCGCCGGACACGTGTCCATCATGCAAAGAGAAATGTGAATTTCTCGACAACACCTGCTACACACCCGACTGCGCAGCAGACGGGGTTGACAAGCGAATCAAGTAACGAAGGAGAAATAAACATGGCCAAGGCACTCATAGTGTACACGACGCGTACCGGTGAGACCCAAAAAATCGGCGAACTGATTGCAGAGGGGATCCGCATATCCGGCCATGATGCCAATGTCGTCAATGACAAGGATATAAAGAAGGAAGACGACCTTGGGGGCTATGATGCCTATATTTTCGGGTCGGCGACCTACCATGGCGACATGATGCAGGGGATGAAGACGCTTCTCTTTCTGGCCGAAAAAGCGAGCCTCGAGGGTAAGGTCGGTGCTGCCTTCGGGGCCTTTGGCTGGAGCGGAGAAGCTCCAGGGCGCATATATGGAACGATGGAAAACATCTTTAAGATGAAAATGGTCAAAGAGCCCCTGATGTTGAAATCAAGTAATCTCGGGGGCGGTATCCAGATGGCCCAGGATTACGGACGCCAGGTGGCCAAGTTGTTGACCGCATCTTAACCGTATTTTAACCGCTAGACTGTATGAACAATCGAAAGGAGATCGATATGCCGTCAACACCTCAGCATTGCCCAGGGTTCGCAAATTTCAAAACGCTCAAATCGTTCATGTGCAAATGCCCGGAGTGCGGCGCCGAAAAAGAAGTATTTTCAGATGAGTTCGACCGGCCTCACAAATGCGCCAAATGCGGCAAAGACATCGATTTTGCCCAATGCACCCTCGAAGGCGGCGTCTGATTCCTATAAACGTCATTGCATGCAAACTTGCACGCTCGATAGGTTTTCACGTATCGAATTGATCGTCCATGCACATTCTCGGATTAAATGGCAGCCCCAGAAAAAAGGGAAACACTCAATTTCTCCTGTCGGCATTCCTGAACGAAGCCGAGCGCGTGGGGGCCCGAACCCGTTCCATTCGGGTAGTCGAGCACAATATCGGACCGTGCAAAGAGCTCGTCGTTTGTGAAAAAAAAGGATTCTGCCCGATAGATGACGACATGAAGCACGAGATATATCCGCTGCTTCGCGATACCGACGTCATTGTGCTGGCAAGTCCGGTATTCTTCTACAATGTCAGCGCCCAGCTCAAAGCCCTTATCGACCGCTGCCAGACCCTCTGGGCGCGCAAATACCGCCTGAAACTCACCGATCCGGCACGCAAATTCCGCAAAGGCTACTTGCTTGCAATCGGAGCAACCCAGGGGCGAAATCTATTCGAGGGCATGAAACTGACCGCCCAGTATTTCTTCGATGCTGTCGGGGCCGAATTTTCGGGCAGCCTGACCTACAGGGGCATAGAAGGTCCCACGGAGATGGCGAACCATCCGACGGTTTTGGACGATATAAGACAGGCGATCGAGCAGGTGGTCAAACCGCTTGCGGCCCGCAAGAAAGTCTTGTTTGCCTGCCGCGAAAACGCTGGCCGCAGCCAAATGGCCGGCGCATTTGCCCAGCTCATTGCCGGTGATCGCCTGGATGTCATTACCGGAGGCAGCCAACCCGCTGGCGTGGTCAATCCGGTCATGATAGAGGTGATGCAGGAAAAGGGTATCGATATGGCTTTTCGGAAGCCGCGGTCGATCGAGGCGGCACTGGAAATCGGGCCGCCGGACTACGTCGTGACCATGGGTTGTGGCGAAATTTGCCCGCTAATTCCCGGAGCCCAAAGACGCGACTGGGATCTTCCTGACCCCCGTGGCCAAAGTGTGGAGATTGTGCGCGGCATACGTGATGAAATAGAAAATCGGGTAAAAGAGTTCGTCGATACGGCTGTTTGATCCCAGAAGCGGGTATTCGAGCTGCAGCGGCGTGCCGTTCAAAATTTGAAAGGGGAAATATCATGGCTAAACCGGAAGAAATTTACCAGTGCCAGACAGTCAACTGTGGCTGCCTATATGATCCGGATCGTGGCGACCGGAGGGGCAAAGTGCCCAAGGGCACTTGCTTCAACAAACTTGATGAAAAGTGGAGTTGTCCCGTTTGCGGTGCGAGTAAAAAAATGTTCAAACCGCTTGCTGGGGAAGGATCCGTCCAGTCAGAACATTGCAAATGCTGATTGACGGCGGGATAAGCCGCACCGATCAGCAAAGTGGCTTCGGCAAGACAGTAAACTCAAACAAAGGAGGTAAAAAGAATGGCGAAATACGTTTGTACGATCTGCGGTTATGTGTACGATCCTGCCCAGGGTGATCCGGACAACGGCGTGGCTGCCGGAACGAAATTCGATGATGTGCCAGACGATTGGACGTGCCCCGTTTGCGGTGCCGGTAAAGATGATTTTGAAATAGAGGAATAAAAACGACCTTGCGCTTCTCCCGTCCTGAAGAGATGTCTATGACATTATTTGAATAGCCTCAGCCAACGCGCTCAGCCGCTGGGGACGTTGGCCAGTGCAAGAAAAACTTTACCCTAGCCCCTACCCGATGCCCTTTTTGCAGTTGCGGCAAAAAGGGCATCGTCACTTCAGGCCTCATTCTCGCGACACCAGGAAGAGCGATGTGGATACGACATCCGTTTGTTATACCGTATTAATTGACCGGCTGTTGGCCTGCAGTAAAGGTACGAGAAGACTGCTCCCTTGACCGGGTCACAAATTATTCCGCCGGCTATGACGGAAATCATTGAATGCGGCGTATTTGAGAAGGATGATGAAATGAGACCGATTGAAATTGCCGAAGGTATCTACGACGTTGGCGTCAACGACTGGAATATCAGTGACTTCCACGGATATTCGACCCCTTATGGGACGAGCTATAATGCGTTTCTGATCATAGATGAAAAAATAGCACTTATCGACACGGTTAAGTCCGAATTCACCGATGAACTGCTTTACAATATTTCCAAGGTCGTGGATCCTAAAAAAATCGACTTGGTTGTCAGCAATCACACAGAATTGGATCACTCCGGTGGACTCGCCCGAATCATGCACCGCATCGGCGAAGAAAAACCGCTCTACTGCTCCAAGATGGGGCAGAAGAATCTGGCGCGTCATTTTCGCCAGAAACTCAACTACCAGGCCGTGGAGAACGCTCAAGAGGTGAGCATTGGAAAACGGACGCTCACTTTTCTCGAAACCCGAATGCTTCACTGGCCCGACAGCATGTTTACCTATATGAAAGAAGACGGCATCCTGTTTTCGAGTGACGGGTTCGGGCAGCATTACGCCGGGCATGAAAAATTCGACGATCAGATCGGAGATGGTATCATGCCCCATGCGAAGAAATATTTTGCGAACATACTGCTGCTATACTCCCCTCTGATTCTCAAGCTGGTGGACAAGGTCACGAAAATGGGTCTGACCATCAACATGATCTGCCCGGACCACGGGGTGATCTGGCGTAAAGATCCAAACAAAATCATCAATGCCTATGTCCGATGGAGCGGTCAGGAGCCGAAGAAAAAGGCCTTGGTTATCTACGACACCATGTGGCACAGTACTGAAATGATGGCCAACGCCATTGCCGGCGGCATCAGTGCGGAAGGTGTGGATGTGCGACCGATGTACCTCAGGAAGTGGCACCGCAGTGACATCATGACCGAGGTGCTGGATGCAAAGGCCATCGTCGTGGGTTCGCCGACCCTCAACAACGGGTTGTTCCCCACCGTGGCCGATTTCCTGACCTATATGAAAGGGCTGAAACCGAAGGGCAAAATCGGTGCGGCTTTCGGTTCTTACGGCTGGAGCGGCGAGGCGGTCAAGCTACTCGAAAAAGAACTAACGGAGATGAATGTCGACATCGTCGAGCCAGGCCTCCGTGTTCAATACGTTCCCGGCAACGATGCCTTGGGGACCTGCACGGACTTCGGGCGAAAGATTGGCAAAGCGGTAGTCACTTAAAAAAGGGTGTTGAAAAACATCATGAGTGCCGTCAAGACACGGCAAAATCAGACGAAAATGCGGATTTCAAGAGTGATAAATGAGCATTCTGAGGAGGATTTTAACACCGTATCGTCAGGCGCAATAGTTTTTCAACAGCTGTTAAACCGGTGGCGCTACCCGATCTCGGATCCTAATGATCACAGCGGCTTGAACATGTCATGAAAGTACCCGTAGTTGAATTGAGTGACTGTATCCTGTGCGAAGTCTGCACGACAGTCTGCCCTTTGGTATTCAAAATAAACGATGCCGGATACATTGAAGTGGCCGATCTTGCGACCTATCCCGAACCCGAGGTCGAAGACGCCATCAAGAACTGCCCGGCTGACTGTATTCACTGGGCCGAATCCTGATGTCCATCACTGATCCCAATAGTTGGTCCAACGGATTGTTTAACGGGGAGGAGTAAATGAAGAAAGTGGCTCTGTTTGTCTTCATATGATGACGCCAAGATTATCCGGTCGCCAGTTGAAGAAGACGGTGTTTGGGTTGCTGCAGCATCCGGAGTTTGACATCAGCGTCCAGCAGATATGCCGTCTTCCTCATCGTCGAGTTGTCAACCCGCTGTTTTCGTTTTTATACAGTCTCGACAACACGATCAAGTGGCGTGCCGTCAGTGCTATGGGAGCGGTGATCTCCCTGCTGGCCGATGAGGAAATGGAGTCGGCCCGTATCGTCATGCGCCGCTTCATATGGAACCTGAACGACGAATCAGGAGGGATCGGATGGGGATCACCCGAGGCCATGGGGGAGACGATGGCGCTCAACCAATCCCTTGCCGATCAATATGCGACCATCCTGGTGTCATACATCCGTCCGGATGGAAATTATCTCGAGCACGAGGACCTGCAGGCGGGTGTTCTCTGGGGCATCGGCCGCCTGGCCCACGCCCGCCCCGCCCATGTGGCCGACGCTGTCCCGTTCCTTCGTGCTTACATGCAATCCGACAAACCCGCACTCCGGGGGCTGGCGGCCTGGGCCGCCGGTGCTTTTCCGATTGACGATGATACGGGCGGTTGTCTGAGAGCCCTTCAAAAGGACGCAGACGTTGTCAGTATTTATCGGGAGGGTGTTTTTACGACGCATCGCATTTGCGAATTGGCGGCCGGTCCGGCAGGGCAGGCGTGAGGCTTGGCCAAAGACATCGGACCTAAAAGGGCTTTAGCTTTTTCAGTCCGATAGGCTGTAAAGCGTGTGGAGTTCCCCGCGTGCCCTCTGCAGATTGGACATCGCGACGGTGTAATCGTAGTAGGCGGCAACATTTCGCGTGCGGGTGGCGGTCAACCCGACCTGGGCCGTCAAGAGGTCCGTCAGTCCGGCCACACCTTCCCGGTAGCGGACCCGGGTGATCCGGAGGGATTCTTCCGCACTTGCGACACTTTTACGAGCCACATCCATTCGCTGCCATGATTCAACGGCCTGAATCTGGGCCTGCTTCAGATCCAGCTTCAGGTCGTTGCGAACCTTCAGTTCCTGCTGTCGCGCTGCGTTCCATTGGGCCTTGGCGTTGCGGATGGCTCCGGAATTGCGGTAACCGGTAAACAGGTCCCACTCGGCGGTAATTCCCACCAGATAACTGCCCTCGAAAGAGTCCAGATTACCGCTGTCCAGATCATAGGAACCGTAGGCATTGACTACCGGAAAATACAGGCGTTTGTGTTTTAGGAACTCCTTCTCCTTGGCCTGGGCCATCTTGCTGGTAGCCTTGAATTCAGGCCGGTTCTCGACAGCATCGAGGTCAAAAACGGCCGGCGGCGGATTGAGCGCCTCGGTCGCGGGAGTCGGTAGATTCTGCGGCGATACGAAGTCGTAACCGATAACGGCGTTCAGAACGGCGGTGGCCAAATCCGTGCTGTTGCGGGCGCGAATCAGGTTATCCCGGGCTTGTGCCAATTGGACCTCCAGGTTCAGCACGTCTGTTTTGACGGCGGCCCCGGCCGTGAATCGGGCCTGAGCCATCTGCAGGCTCTCTTCCAGGCTGGAGATGGTCTCTGATTGGACCGTGACGAAATCGAGGGCCTGCAGGACTCCGAAATACCCGCGCGTGACCTGATAAACCAGTTCGTTACGAATACTCTGCAGCTGAAAGTCGGCGGCGTCGGCACCCAACTCGGCGCTTTCTGTCTGCATCCGGCGTTGTCCGAAATCATAGACCCGGTATTTAAGCGCTGCCGAGAGACGGATATTGTCGGTGTTGCCGGGGTCGTTGGGATCGAATTCCGGAGATCTGATGTCCAAGGTGCGCTGGTTGAGCTGCATCATGAATGCCTGCGTCGGGTTGTCTGTCGCCGCATAGGTTCCGGCCACCGATAGTTGCGGGAAATAGGCCGAGCCGGCCTCCAGGATCAACGCCTGGGCGGCTTCGACCCGCATGGCGGCGGCCTGGGTGTCGGGATTGCGCTCAAGGGCTTCGCGTATGCACTCTTGAAGTGTGACGGCCTCTGCCCGCCCGGCCGGGAGGACGTACATCGAAACAAGGCAAAGGAACAGGATAACCATCGGTCGCTTGGCCGAACCCGACCGCTGAGCCGCTGCCGGGCGAGCCGGCAGGGTGCCGGACCCATTTACGAAAGGCACATTCATTCTCTCTCCTCTATTTTTTTGGAAACCGTTTTGGCATAATCTGCATGACAACGGGATTCCGCCCCGGGAAAATAATATTAAAAAGGGAAACGATGTCAACAGCTCTTTTGTGAACCGAGGCGACCAGGAGGCCTTTGTCCGCCAAACCGTCTTGCCGCCTCGCAAATGGCATCGCGTTGACAGTTCGTGACACAGCGTGATACCCAATGGCCATATATTCTCAACGCGTCTATCAATGGATAAACGGATGGACGAGTCCGTTTCTATCCAGACGACGGATCGACTATAAAGGGATATTCATGTCATCTGCTCACCACTGGAAAGCATTCAGGAGACGCCGGATCAGGGGACGGCTGTTCGCTTTTAAAAGGCATCGCAGAGGGCATTGACAGGAGGTGGAATTGGACGAAAACCGGAATGACGCGCCCGAGGTAGAAAAAAAATCTTCCCGGAGGCGTTTGATCGGGGACCGGGGTTCTCATTTTCTGAACCGGATGGAAGGAGAGACTGCCGCCAACATCTCGGCCTGTTATCAATGTGAGCGCTGCACCAACTCCTGCCCGGTATCGGCCTATATGGACGTCAAACCCCATCAGGTGATCCGATTCGTCCAATTGGGCTGGCGCGAGGAGCTGCTGCAGTCCACAACGATCTGGGTCTGCCTTTCCTGTGAGATGTGCACCACTTACTGCCCCAATGAGGTCAGCGTGGCGGAGACCATCCTGCACCTGCGCAGCATGGCCGCCCGCTCCATTGTTCCGCCTAAGGAAAAGCAGCTGGCGGTATTTCACCAGACGTTTCTCGAAGAACTTCAGCGCCTCGGGCGCGTCAACGAGGTCTGGTTGATGGCGGCGCTCAACCGCAAGCCCGGTATTCTGACGGAAAAGCTCAAATCCGGGGAGTTGAAGAAAGAGCTCGAACTGGGGTTGACACTCTGGCGAAAAGGCAAGTTGAACCTGTTGCCCCGTCGCAGCAAAGCCATAAAAGAGATTCGGGACATATACAACAAAAGGTAAGGCGGTAAACGTCGTATGAAGCTGGCATTCTATCCGGGCTGCTCTCTGGAGGGCATGGCCAACGACTATGCCCACTCGATCATTGCGGTGTTCAAGCATCTGGACATCGAATTGGTGGAAATCGAGGACTGGTCCTGCTGTGGTGCCACGGCGGCCCATAGCTTGAGCGAATCGATGGCTGTCGCCCTTCCCGCCAGAAATATCGCTGCTGCGGAGAAAATGGGACTCGATATCATTTCGCCCTGCGCCAACTGTTTTAACCGGTTGCGGTATTCCCAGGTCATGCTGCAAAAAAAAATCTATGACGTTCCCTGGCCCGTGACCGGAAATATTGCCATCCATGACATGACCCGTTTTCTGGCCCAACCGGACATGCTCGCGCAAATCAAGACCCGTGTTCGCAGGTCACTGAAAGGTCTGAAGATCGTCAGTTATTACGGTTGCCAGATGGTCCGGCCACCGCGAATCACGGGATATACCGACTACGAAAACCCCATGACACTCGACGATCTGGCCGCTGCTGCCGGAGCCGAAGTGCTGGACTGGTCCTACAAAACCACCTGCTGCGGTGCCAGCATCGGCATTGGTCGCCGGGATATTCAGGAGTATCTTACCCAACGATTGGTCGATAGGGCCCGTCAGACCGGTGCCGAGGCCGTGGTGGTGTCTTGCCCCCTGTGCCAGGCCAACCTCGACATGATTCAAAAAGGGAGATCTGACGCGCCCCTGCCGATTTTCTATTTCACCGAACTGCTGCGCCTGGCATTCGATGCCGCCAAAGGAACCCCAAAGTCGTTTCGGATGCACATTACCGATCCGGTGCCTCTGCTGAAATCAAAGGATCTGTTGAGTTGAACGATCTCACGAAAAAAACATCGACTCTCCACCGATCGGTCGGACGGGTCATTGTCATCGGCGGTGGCATCGGCGGAATTCAGTGTGCCCTCGACTTGGCCGAGACAGGCTTCTATGTCTATCTGCTCGACAAGACCCATACCCTCGGTGGCACCATGGCCCGCCTGGACAAGACCTTTCCCACCAACGACTGTTCGACCTGCATGTTTTCTCCCAAACTGGTTCAGGCGGCCGGTAATCCCAACATCGAGATCATTCCTTCCAGCCGGTTCCTGGCATTGGAGGGTGAGCCGGGTCATTTTAAGGCCCGCATTGAAAAACAACCCCGTTTCATCAATGTCGAGAAATGTATCGCCTGCGGGCAATGCGCCCAGAAGTGCCCTAAAAAAGTTCCCGATCCTTTTAACGGCGAACTCGGGTTTCGCAAAGCGGCTTTTCTGACTTTCCCCCAGGCCGTACCGTTGAAGTATGCTCTGGATGCCGAGCACTGCCTCTACCTGACCCGCAAACGTTGCGGCCTGTGTAAGAAGATCTGTCCCACAGATGCGGTTGAATTCGACCAACAACCGCAGGAGATTATCCTCGAAGCTGGTGCCGTTGTATTGTCGACCGGTTTTGAGCTGGCATTGACCGCCCGGGAGGGCGAGTATGGATACGGCCGTTACCGTAATGTCGTGACGTCGCTTCAGTATGAGCGGATACTGTCTGCCACCGGGCCGTACGCCGGGCATCTGCAGCGCCCCTCCGACGGGCACACGCCGAAGAAAGTCGCCTGGATTCAGTGCGTGATGTCGCGGGACGTCGCGCGCAACCGGCCTTTCTGCTCTTCGGTCTGCTGCATGCACGCCGCCAAGCAGGCCGTGTTGACCCGCAGCCATGAACCGGAGACGGAAACGACCATATATTTCATGGACATCAGGGCGCATGGGAAAGGGTTTGACGGTTATATCGAACGGGCCCGTCACTCGCACGGCGTCCGCTACAGGCGGTCGTTGATTTCGCAGGTTTATCTCAACCCGGATAACGAGAACCTGATCATCGAAACCTTCGATCATCACCGCAATCGCAAGGTGGAAGAAGAGTACGATCTTGTGGTTCTCTCCAGCGGCTTCAAGCCTTCCGATGACTGGAACGATCTTGTCAATCGGCTGGGGCTGACCGTCAACCCCTATGGCTTTATTACAGCCGATTTCGACGATCCCGTCGCCACCTCCCGGGAGGGTGTGTTTGCCTGCGGTGGCATCGAGTCGCCGAAGGACATTCCGGAAACGGTCATCCAGGCCGGAGCTGCCGCAGCAGAGGCGGCGGTGGTCATCCAATCCGGCCGGAATACGGCCACAATTTCTGTGGAGGAGATCCCGGAGCGGTTTGATGACGGCAAACCCCGTATCGGTGTTTTTGTTTGCCATTGCGGGTCGAATATCGCCGGGGTGGTGGACATCCCCAGCCTGCTGCCGCAAATCGAAAAAATGCCCGAAGTGGCTTTGGCCACCGATTTCATTTTCACCTGTTCGGCAGAGACCCAGCAGCCGCTGATCGATCTGATCAAAAAATACCGGCTGAACCGGGTGGTCGTGGCGGCCTGTTCGCCGAAGACCCACGAACCGCTCTTTCAGGAGACGCTGCGGAAAGCCGGGTTGAATCCCTATCTGTTTGAAATGGCCAACATCCGCAACCAGTGCTCATGGATCCACGGGAGCCAGCCGGCCAAAGCGACGACCAAGTCTCTCGAGCTGATACGGGCGAGCGTTTCCAGAGCCCGGCACCTGGAGCCGCTGAAAGACCAAAGCTACGATGTCGATCGGCGGGCGCTTGTCATCGGCGGGGGATTGGCCGGCATGCACGCCGCGCTCAACCTGGCCGATCAGGGGTATCCTGTTCACCTGGTCGAGAAAGAGGCCCAGCTGGGTGGATTCGCCCGGCAGTTGACCGAAACACTGGAAGGGGATTCTCCGCTCAAACTCTTCCGCAGTTTGGCGGGAAGGGTGCAACGGCACTCTCTGATCGATATCCGCTTGAACAGCCGTTTGACAGCCCACCGGGGGCACGTGGGCGCTTTCAGCGGTATCTTGGAAGGAAAGGCGGATAAGCAAGAAATACATTACGGGGCCGTGATTGTGGCAACGGGCGGCCGGGCCTACGAACCCCGGGAGCACCTATGCGGGGTTGATGAACGCGTGTCGACTCAGGTCGAACTCTCCCGCCGCATCAAGCAGGACCCATTCTGGGTCCGCCAACTCGAACGGGTGGTGATGATCCAGTGTGTCGGCTCCCGCAATGTAGACTTTACCTTTTGCAGCCGGGTGTGCTGCAGTGCGGCAGTCAAGAACGGCATTTCGATCAAGGAAATCAACCCGGATGCCCAGGTCGTCATTCTCTACCGGGACCTGCGGACGTTTGGATTCAAAGAGCTATACTACCTCAAAGCGCGCCGTATGGGGGTCATGTTCTTTCGGTACATCCCTGAAGAGCCACCCCTCGTGACCAACGATTCGGATGGAAAATTAAGGGTCGATTTCAACGACCGCAGTTCCCATCAGGATTTTCGGGTGGAATCCGACCTCGTGGTGCTGAGTGCCGGCATCCGCCCCAATACCGGAGCCGACCAGATCGCTCCGATACTAAAGCTGCCGCGGACCCATGAGGGGTTTTTCCTGGAGGCTCACGTCAAACTGCAGCCGCTCGAATTTGCCTCTCCCGGTATTTTTCTGGCCGGGCTGGCCCACAGTCCCCGATTCATTCCCGAAGCCCTTGCCATGGCCGGCGGGGCGGCCCAGCAAGCCGCTAAAATTCTTTCCAAGGAACGGATGTCGACACCGGCGACCGTGGCCGAGGTCAATCCCGACCTCTGCGCCGCTTGCCTGGCCTGCGTGCGCTCTTGCCCCTTCGAAGCCCCTTTTATCAACGCCGACGGCGTGTCGGAAATACCACCGGCCAAGTGCCGGGGTTGCGGTATCTGCATCGTCGAATGCCCGGCCAGGGCCATCACCCTCAAGCACAGCACCGATGAACAGATCGAGGCCAAGATCGATGCGCTTCTCGAACACTCAGATCGGAAATTTTAGCACACAATAAATGGAATTGAGGAAATGTCGGGCTGAAAGTCAATCAGAAATGGATACGGCAGAGATATTCAAATTGGGCATCGGAAATGATGGCGTTGGATAGGTTAGCGCCCGCAAGATTCGCCCATTGAAGCGTTGCCTGCGTCAAACGGCAACTTTTCAGACCGGCGTCGGTCAAATCGGCGGCCCGCAGTCGGACCCTGCTCATGTCGGCACCGGTCAGGTCAGCGCTTTCGAGTTTTACTCCCTGAAGGTTCAGGCCCTATAAATCCAATCCGCTCAAAATTGCCCTTTGACCGCGTTCACCGGCTGTTTCTGACCAAAGCCGATGATGAGTACTCGTTTCATGCAATACTTTCTTTTTATAATAGTTTTCTATCTGGAAGATGTCTCGGTATAGACGCCTTCAAGGATTTCTACCGGATGCGCCACCGGGTAGGGCAGAATACCAGCCTTCAACGAACGACCGGAAGGTCTCAACACCCACCTTCAACTCTTGTGCAAAATCCGTCTCCCAGCGTGGCGGCTCCCCGTTCAACTGGCGAACCAGGCAGGCTGCGGCGAGGCTCGCGGACTTGAAGGCGAGCGTCACGCCCGACGAAAACACCGGATCAAGAAATTCGGAGGCGTTGCCCGGCAGGGCATAACCGTCACCATGCAGCCGGGTAACATTTGCGGAGTAGCCGATAATCTGGCGGACTGGCGTGTCAAACGCCGCGTTGTCCAGCAGGCGGCCCAGGGTCGGCGCTTCCGAGATCATGCTTCGAAGACCCGCCGAGGGGATCGGCCTCAAAGGGCTTCAACAATTCATCTTCGGCGACCACACCCAGGGAGCAACGTCCATTGGAGAAGGGTATCAGCCAGTACCACACATCCACTTTGTCCGGATGCACGGTCACCAGGATCTTGTTGCGGTCAAATTCCGCCTGTCCGATGTTGTCCTGGATATGTGTAAAGAATGATCGGCGCGTGGACAGTGAAGAGTCCTTCTCGAGTCCGAGCAACCTGGGAAGAACGCGGCCAAAGCCGCTGGCATCAAGAACAAAGCGCGCCCGGATTGTGAATTCCTTGCCGTGGGCGTCGACCACATCCAGCTCCGGCTGCTCGGGATCTGGCCGCATGGCGGTCACCGTGTGCCCGTAGCGGATATCTGCGCCCTGCGCCGCTGCACCATCGGCCAATAGCTTGTCGAAATCGGCTCGCTGCACCTGGTAGGTCGTTCCCCAACCGGGCGAGAACTTCTTGCGGAAATCGAATTCGGCCCTGCGCTTTCCCCTGACGAAGGCCGCGCCGTTCTTGTGCTGAAATCCGGCCTCAACAATGGCCTGCAGCAGGCCGGCTTCTTCCAGCAGTCCCATGACCTGGGGCAGCAGGCTTTCGCCGATGCTGAAGCGGGGAAAATATTCCTTCTCAAGAACCAGCGGTTTGAATCCGGCGCGGCACAGCAAGGCCGCAGCCAGGGCGCCGGAAGGACCCGCACCGATAATCGCTACCTCGGTTTGATCAACTTGATCCCTTCCTGTCGTTACGCCGATGTTAGAAGCACACTCCTGGCACTCTACAGTGAGCTTCCACAACGGTCTACCAGACTCATTCCAGAAGCCAGACCGGCCATTGCTTTGACTGTAATGAAGCATATGCTCTAGGTAAGGTAATGGACCGTCCGGATGGTTCAAGGCTATGCGCTCCGCATTGTGTCTTCTCGCTTCAATCGCTTTCATGCATTTGCTGGCAGGCTGCGTCGGCGGAGTGGCCGTCAAACGACTTGAGTGCCAATCCCCTTATCCCCTGGAGGACTATGTTTACACCAAAGACTCGTTCGGTCCGACAAAATATTTTCCGGACATAAGCCCCGCCAGCAACCCTCGTAACAAGGAGGATTTCCGGCGCGAGTTTGGGGAACCCGACGAAATCGCTGCTATTGATGCCAGCAGGGAAATGTGGGTCTACAACAGGAGCGCATTTTGCGGCATCGTCCCGATGTGGGTTATTCCGGTCCCCCTGGGTCTCCCCGTGTGCGATGAGTTTGACCACATCACCTTCGACAACGATCTCGCCGTATCTATTCATTTTCGAAGGATGGATGCCGCCGGCGCAGTTATCATGCTGCCGGTTGGCGGCACGGGCACTGGCTTCCATGGCTGTCCCGCTGAGTATCCTCCTCAACCGGACGCGGCCGGGTCAGTCCTCGCTGCGCCGAAAGTGGTCGTTATTCCACATACCGAAGCCTGCAACAAGTAATCTTCAGGGACGATGAAATCTTGTGGTCAGACGGCAAAACCATTCACAGAATCGATTCGGATTCACTCGTCACCCTGGGTACAAATCCGATCGCCGACTTGAATGATTCCCCTATCGACCGGGTCGCGGGATTCGGCTCCTACTGGTCGGTGCGTAAGGAAAAAACCAAATCTTACCTGTCCCGGTTTGACCTGCAGTCAGGTCAACTTTTTGCCTTCATACCGCTCGCCCCCGGGGCAATCCGGGTGGCGGTCGGTTTCGGGTCGGTGTGGGTCCTGCATGAAAAATTGATATCCCGG
>CAWBYM010000013.1:0-9986 GCA_963792945.1 uncultured delta proteobacterium
AGAGGATTTTAGGGGAAGGAAATCATGATGGGGATGCTGATCAACCACCTCCTTTTCCGGGGGTTAATGTCATTAGGTGCCCGGATATGGAGTACAAGGTTGATACTCGATGTCCCCAGGCACATTACTCCAACAAGAAATTGCGAGGATACAAGACATCGACCACAGGAAATCTAACAGCACACTAATAAGTAATATAATCAGTGTCAACAGCTAGTTTCAACTCATACGCATGGAGTATAACTATGCAGCGCCTCTGTGCTTAAGGAGCATGGGTTGATTATATCCCTTCTACTGATACGTTTACGGGATCTCGCAGGAGTCCAATTTTCACCTTGAATTCGTGGTAAAAACTGCCCGATATTAGCCCTGGTAATTCGAAAAATATCGCGGTAAGCTCGACACTATGAATATCGTTGATTTAACGCACACCATTTCTAAGCACATGCCTGTCTACCCGGGAACAGAGCCACCGGTCATGACAAACGGATGCACCATTGAAGCTGATGGTTTCTGGGAAAAGAAGATGACCCTTTATTCGCATACCGGAACCCATATGGATGCTCCGGCTCACATGATTAAAGCGTCAAAAACTCTGGATCAACTGTCAATTGACCACTTTTACGGAAAAGCCGTTCTGATTGATGTCTCATCCATCATGAACCCCATAATCGAGGTAGAAGACCTGGCGTTACACGAAGAGATACTCATGCAAAATGAATTTCTGTTGATTCATACAGGCTGGAGTCATCGTTGGGGGACGCATGACTATTTTTCCGGGTATCCGGTGCTGTCGATGGAAGCGGCAAAATGGCTCAACCACCTGAATCTGAAGGGGATCGGTGTGGATGCCATTTCAGTGGATGAGATAAACTCCAACCGTTTTCTCATCCACAATATTTTACTGAAAAACGATACCGTTATTATTGAAAACCTGAAAAACCTGGACTTGATACCGGTCATCCCATTCATTTTTTCCTGTTTTCCCCTTAAATTCGAGGAAGCAGATGGGTCGCCGGTGAGAGCGGTCGCTTTGTTTTGATACAAACAAAAGTAATGTAAAAAAGGAAAAATGGACTACACGCCAATCAATTTGGAGGAAAAATTCTCCCATTTCTCCGATCACTGGTCTCCCAAAATCATCGCTCAAATGAATGATTACCATTTCAAGCTCGTCAAGATTAAGGGCGAATTCGTCTGGCACAGCCATAATGAAACGGATGAAGTGTTTATTGTCTACAGTGGAAACATGACGATTGAATTTGGTGAAGGAAAAATAGAGTTGAAGGCCGGGGAGATGTGCGTCGTCCCCAAAGGGCTCCCGCACAAGCCTTATGCGCAGGAGGAATGCCGAATCATGCTGGTCGAGCCGGCCGGTACGATTAAAACGGGCGATGCCGGAGGTGAAATGACTGCCGAAGAAAATATATGGATATGAATTCCTACCTGCATGCCAGATCGCACACCACAGCCGGGTTGCGCAGATCGCCGGCGTCATCAGGCGCTGAAACGCTAGATTCCCCGCGAATAATCATCCAGTGAAAAGGATTCCAATTTGAACGTATCCTTTATTTAGGGCCACCCGGAACCGCATAGTTTTAACCATGCCATTGCAGCGACAGTCGTTACGCAGCTGGAAAAAAACGGGTATACAGTCAATTTTCATGACCTCTACGCCGAAAAGTTTGATCCGCTTCTGCCCGCTTCGGAAATCCCAACGGATGCGCCTTTGCCACCGGATATCAGAATACATTGCGATGAAGTTAAACTGGCGGATGGTATTGTCATCGTTAATCGGTTTTTTCCGAATAGTTCTCCACCCGCCGAGACCGATTGATCTCAACATACCGGTTTGATAGGGAACTGTCACGAAGGGTCCCTGGAGATAGAACGGGATTTCGACCGCTGTCCTAATGTGAAGTGCTGGAAAACAAAAGATGGCGAAGTATATATTGGCCTGGATACCGATGGTGTTGATCGCGATTGGCAACGGAATCCTGCGCGAGTTATGGTACGGAAAAAGGGTTTCTGAACTCGCAGCGCACCAAACTTCCACCCTGACCGCCGTCGTCCTGTTCGGCCTTTACATCTGGGCGGTTATCCGCATCTGGCCGCCCGATTCTTTAAGGCAGGCTTATCTCATCGGACTGGTTTGGCTGGGATTGACGGTTGCGTTCGAGTCTCTGTTCGGGCACTATGTTGCCGGGCATACCTGGCTCCGGTTGTTGCACGATTACAATCTATTCGCCGGCCGGGTGTGGTTGATTGTCCTGATATGGGTAACCATCGCACCGTGCATTTTCTTTCGCATAACGGATCGATAGGCTCTCATTCACTATTGACCGGAAGGCCCATTCGGGCATGTTTTTCCTTGCCGGGGAGGGTCAACGCGTTTAGACCTGATCGAAACCGACCGCAGCGTCATCTGCCGATTAACGTCACCAACGGGTTAACGGCAGCCCTGCAGAGTAATTTTCCCCAATCCTTCCAGAAACTTCCTGGACAATGCGCTATCGATATTGTGGCGATAAACCTTGCCGTCAGGGGAAATACCCCTGATCTCGCCGTCGTGTTGAAACCATTCCAACAGCTTTAACCCGGCTGCCATTCGGTCCCCAGGATCCAGGCTCTTGCCGGGAGTGAAAGGCCGTGCCGCTGGAATACACCTTTTCTGATCCAGAAGTGATTTCATAAAATTAGATATTCTTCCCAATCTCAACAAGGTCGCGGCCTGCAGCCGGCTGGTCGTGTGGTCGATCGGCAGGGTGCTCGAGCGCATCAACGCAAGGCTCTGCGGTAATAGGCCCAATTCTCGGCATCTCTGATAGTCCGGGCTTCCCGGTGCCGGGTAATAGATGGATATTCCCGTCAGCACTCGCCGTTGTGCCAGGTAAAGCAAGTCGGCCACGGAACTTTCGGCGGATTGGCCCGGTGCCCCCGCGAGGATATACCCGACGGCTTGCAGGCCGTATTTTTGGGCAGCCGCGATTGAGGAATCGAAAGTCTCGCGAACATCCGGTCGCCGGAACCGCCGCAACTGAGCCGGACAGCTTGAGCCCAATGACAGGTTTAGCGCCTTGAAACCCGCGGCGGCCATGGCCGCTACGACTTCATTGTCCAGAGACGGCGGGAAAAGACCATTCATGGCCCGTAACTCTAGACCGGCGCCGTCAAAGCGCATGATAAGTTGATGCATCAGAGCCAAGAACCAGGGGCGGTCGAGAGAAAGGTTTTCATCCTCAAAATCGATGAATCCAGCATCGTCGCGTCTCACTGCCCGTTCAACCTCCGCCAGCACCGACGCAATCGAGCGCCGCACATAAGGCCGCTCTGGCGAGCGGCGCATACAGCAATAGGAGCAGCGTCCGGGGCAGCCTCGACTGGCCACGATTACCGCACTGTTCTTTTTACCCCTGCGATAAAAGGGGTGACAAATCAGGTGTGTGGCCGGTAAGGGCATGCCCGACAGTCTGTCGAGTCTATGGGGTTCTGAAGCGGTCACCTCCCCGTTTTTTCCGCGATAGACAATGCCGGGTATATCCTCCGGGCCCTGGCCCCTTTTCATGGCGGCAGCCAGGAGCGGCAGGGCCTTTTCACCGTCTCCCCGTATCACGAAGTCCACCGACGGGCATTGCATCACCTGTTGCGGCATTTCTGTCGGGTGGTGACCGCCCAAGACAATACGGCAGGCCGGATGAGCGGATTTTATCCGGTCTGCGGTTTCAAGGGCTTCCCTGGAATAAGGGGTGAAAAGGGACGAGATGCCGATCAGGAAGGCCCCTGACTTTTTGGCCATCCGCCCGATGTGCTCGAGACTGTAGCCGTGGTAGCGGTATCGATGGAAGAGTGCAAACGGCGAGCGGTCCTCCCGGCCGTAGAATGGCTTCAAATAGTCCATCTCCTGGGGCCATTCGAGGTTCCGTTGGCGGGATGTGGCCAGTGCGTCCAGGATTCCCACTGTAAAGCCGGCGGATTCGCAGGCAGCTGCGATACTGGCCAGGCCATAGGGAATGGTCCGTTTGGTGGTCAGGTAAAAATCGCGAATGGGGGGCTGGACAAGAAGGATGTCGGGCATATGGGCCGGAGCGGTTTTAAAGATTAGACCATCTTCACAAAAGGCTCAAATGACGAAGGCAAGAATTTGCCCGGGCATTGGCGCATTTCAGGCGCTGAGAATATTGCCCCGTGCAGTCAGGTTTTTGAGATACATCATTCGGATATGTTTCGCAATATTGTCCGTCGAAATGCCCAATTGAGGCGGGTTGGCCTCGGCGCGAATTGTGATGTCCAACAAGGCGCATTCGATCCCTTCCGGAAGGATTGCTGAGGCCTTCCGCCACGCAGGGGATTGGTCGGTCGGGTGGCCGGTCGGGTGGTGGGAGGGGGACCATGTCGCCCCTTCCACCACGGTAAGTATCCGGATTTGCCGAGATGGGTTCCGGGGCCACCCATCCGCAACTTTCGCGGCGCAGGTTGGGTTCGTTTAGCGGTCCATTGCGTCTGTCAGATCGCTGGTTTCCTCCAGCTTCAAATGCTGGGAGCGCCAGATGTTGTTCTCGTTGGCAAAACTTTCTATATTGACATTGGTTAGGTGGGTGACCATTTGAATATCTTCCGTAGCCAATTCTTGATTACCCATGTTCGTGTAAAGGTTGGCCCGACTGTAATAGGCGGCACCGTATTCGGGATCAAGATCGATGGCCTTGTTGAAGTCATCCAGCGCCGCCTGGTGATTGCCGGTTCTCTCGTGAACGAGCCCTCGCAGGTGATACGCTTTGGAATAGGCCGGATCGGCCTCGATGACACGGTCGAAATCAGTGCGGGCTTCATCCAGGCGATTCAGCTTCATGTATGCCGTAGCCCGACTCAGGCGGGCGAGTTTGAAGGTCGAATCCGATTCGACGGCCCGATCGAGGGCCTCGATGCTTTTATCGTAGTTTTGGCCGACAAAATCGACCATTCCTTCCTGAAAATGTTCTTTGGCTTTAGCTCTATTGATAGCGGACATTGCCGTTACCTCCATTATCATATGAATGTTCTCGTCGACCGACCTGTCTTCCGATCGACGTTAAGTAGCCGCCGTTTCTTTTAGGCTGACAGCAATGACGGCGGGTATGCGTGCTGTAAAAGTCCCGACGTTGGATCGATATTCTCATTCATACCGGGTGTCGACCTCTTCTGTTTAGGTTTAAGGCCGGCCTCGCTCGATCGGCGGATGCGCTGATTTTTTCAGGTCAGCTTACCGCTCGATCTGAATGCATCCAGGCTGGCTTTTTCGATCAGCACGGCCCCTTTGTTCTTGACGGCCCGAAATTCTCCGAATTCGAGGAGTTGATAGACGATCTTACGGCCGACACCCAGATACTTGGCTGTCTCGCTGACCGTCATCAAAGGCAGCGAGACGAAATTATTTTCAGATGATGCCATCATACAATCTCCCATTCTGATATTTATGGTCAAAGATTTTCCGGCAGATCCATGAACGGTCGCCGGACAATCGACACGCCTGAATCCTAATCATTTTTTACGATGCTTCAACCAGGTTTGTGTGACCAGGGGCAAAACCGTTCATGAAAGGTGGCCAGGGTCGGTCAGTGGCGGGGCTTTGTGCGGTATCTGGACTGCAACCGGCGTGCTGTTTCCTGTTCCCACCGGGCGGTGTAACGCAGAAAGGCTTTCATACCTACGGGCCCGGGCAAGCGATCCCAAAGAGTGGCCCCGAAGAAATCGAAAAAGGCGGAGTGGGTCACCCGGGTACCGTGGCCGACGGGAACCAGGTCAATGACACCACGATTGAAACGCTGGCCGCATTCCTCCGGGTTCAATAGAACATATCGCAACCGTAAATTAGCTGGCTCCAGGCTGGTTTGCCATCGGAAGGTGACGCCGGGCGAGTGGTTGTAGCTGATTTCAGTGATAACGGTTTGGCCCCGCCGGGCGATGACCCGGTTGGAAGTGATGTAGCGATTGCTCAGCAGGAATTCGGCGGAAAAGTCGGTTTTGAAACGCCAGAAGACATCGACCGGTACATCGGCAAGGTAGGTGAGTTCGACCGCTCGGCCACCTTCGGCGGGAGGTTGAAGCCGCCGGATCTGAATGTCGTTTTCGACGGCCTCGTTTTCCGTGGCGGAGCCGGCAGTCGCCAGGAGCAAACCCAGCGTCAATGCCGCCAGACAGTTAGACGCGCTGCTGCGCTTGACGATATACATGGTGGGTTTTCGGCATCCATCTCGATAAGACCACGTCCCTAACGCAAAGCGTGGCGTCTTTGCCGGTTGGATTCAAACGGGATATCCGCTTATTCCAGCATTTGTTCGCCGGAATCCCCTTCCGGCGGGGCCACATCAGGATTTTCCATAATGATTCGAGCGCAGGTATTCCACCGCAGCACGGCGTCCTGGTTGCCGGGAGAGCAGGAGTTCAGAGCGGTATCGTAAAGGTTCATCGCCTTGCGGAACCATTCGAAAGCCACCCGGCCGGCACCCGGTCCCCCCCGTTGCATATGGGCTTTTGCGCGTCTTTCACAGATGATGCCGCCATAATACGCTTTACAGTATTGGTCGCTGAGCCTCCCCAGAATATCCTGGGCCTGGGTGTAGGCCGGGCTGAGATGCTGCCTGAACTTATCCGTCAGCGCCAATAGCAGGATGATCAAGGCTTTTTGATTTTCCGGATCGACATCCAGTATGTCTCTGCAGATGCTTTCAGCTTCCACGGCCTCATTCATGAGACGGTAGCGTTCAGCTTTTTCCAGCGCGCCCGGTATGGCATTTTTTGACAGAGTTTTAAGTGTGTACATGCAAGCCTCCTTTGGCAGCCTGTTGAAAACCGCTCTCATTGCTCCCGGACTGACCCTGTGACTCAAGTTGTGCGGCGATGGGGCACGAACGCTACTTGACGGTGCCAGTGGGTGTTTTTGTCTCCTTATTAACCGGTTTTCTCCTTTTGCTTGATCGCTCTTTTGATCTGTCCGATGCATTTGGTTACCGGAATACCTTTAGGACAAACATCTGTGCACCACCACATGGTTTTGCAGCCCCAAGCGCCGTCATCATTGTCTACTTGGGCCAGGCGGCTGCCCGAGGCTGTGTCGCGGGAATCGTGAATATAGCGGAATGCCCGCAGCAGCGCTGCCGGACCGAGATAGTCCGGGTTGGTCCGGGAAATGGGACAGGAGGACGTGCAGGAAGCGCACAGGATACAGCGCAAGGCCGGCTCGATCGTCCTCTGTTCTCCGGCGCTCTGGAGGCGTTCGGCCGTCGGGACTGGATCGTCATTGATCAGATAGGGCCTGACATGGCGATGTTTTTCGAAGAACGGATTCATATCGACGATCAAGTCTTTGACGACGTTGAACAGCGGCAGCGGTTCGATCACAAAATTGTTGGCCGTCTTAAAGTCCCGCACCAGCTTCTGGCAGGCGAGACCGACGTTTCCGTTGATGACCATGGCATCCGATCCGCAAATGCCGTGAGAGCAGGATGCGCGAAAAACGAGTGTCGGATCCAGCTCCCAGCGGATCTTGTTCAAGCAGTCCAGTATCTTGTCCGTGGGTTCGACATCGATGGCGTATTCCTGATAGCGGGGCTGCTTGTCAACCTCCGGATCGAAGCGAAAGATGGTAAAGGTCGATTTCATCCTAATACTTCCTCTCTTTGGGTTCAAAGCGGGTGATGGTGACCGGTTTGGTCAGCAACTGCGGTCCCCTTTGCTCATCGAATCGAACCAAGGTGTGGGCCAGAAAATTCTGATCGTCCCGATCGGGAAAGTCTTCGCGGAAATGGGCGCCGCGGCTTTCTTCCCTGTGCAAGGCCCCAAGGGTCATTATTTCCGCCAGATCCAACATGTGACCGAGCTCGAGAGTGTCCAAAAGGTTGCGGTTGAAACAGCGGCCCTTGTCGGTGACGCCGACGTTTTGGTAGCGGTTTTTGAGTTCACGAATCGTTTCCAGCGCTTCATTCAGGTTCTCCTTCTGTCGGAAAACCGAAACGTTGTTCATCATGACAGACTGCATCTGCGCTTGAATCACTCCAAGCTTTTCGCCGCCGTTTTTCTCCATCAAGAACCTTATTTTAGCGGCTTCCAGGTCTTCGAGATCTGGTGGGATTCGGGGATATCCGGTGGCGTGAACGTATTGGCGCATTTCGATGCCGGCCCTGCGCCCGAAGACCAGAGTGTCCAGCAGCGAGTTGCACCCCAGCCGATTGGCGCCATGTACTGATACACAGGCACATTCACCGGCGGCGTACAGCCCGGCGAAAGGTGAATTATCGGCATCGATGACCACCCGGGCATTGGCGTCGGTTGCGATGCCGCCCATCATGTAATGGCAGGTCGGCTGGACGGGTATAGGCTCCTTGCGGGCGTCTACCCCGACGTAGGTTTTGGCGAATTCGATGATTTCCACCAGCTTCTCGCCGATAATTTCTTCTCCCAGGTGGGTGAGATCGAGATGGACGTAATCTTTGCCTTCGATCCCTTTGCCGGCGCGCACCTCCTTCAGTATGCAGCGGGACACCATGTCCCGCGGTGCCAAGTCTTTTATCGTCGGTGCATAGCGCTCCATGAAGCGCTCGCCTTCGCTGTTTCGCAGGACACCGCCCTCGCCCCGCGCGGCTTCACTGATGAGGATACCCAGTTTGTAGATGCCGGTGGGATGAAACTGGATGAACTCCATGTCTTCCAGGGGCGCGCCGGCGCGATAAGCGATAGCCAGCCCATCACCCGTGGAGGCCATGGCATTGGAGGTGGTTTTAAAGATTTTACCGGCCCCGCCGGTGGCCAGAAGCACGGCCTTGCTGTTGAATACGTGGATCTCACCGGTGGCCATTTCGTAGGCCGTCAAGCCGCAGCAGCACCCATCCTTGATGATGAGCGAGAGCATCTGAAATTCGTTGAAGAACTGTATGCCGCGCTGCAGGCATTTTTCCCAAAGCGTATCCAGAATGACCCGGCCGGTGCGGTCGGCGGCGAAACAGGCCCGCTTGACGGCGGCCTTGCCGAATTCACTGGTATGACCGCCGAAAGCGCGTTGAGCGATCTTGCCTTCCGGCGTCCGATTGAACGGCACCCCCATGTGTTCCAGTTCGTAAACGATCCGCGGGGCGTCCCTGGTCATGATTTCGATGGCATCCTGGTCGCCGAGGTAATCGCTGCCTTTGACGGTGTCGAACATGTGCCATTCCCAATTGTCTTCTTCTTCATTGCCCAAGGCGGCCCCGATGCCTCCCTGAGCGGCTCCGGAATGGGAACGGGTGGCAAAAACCTTGCTCAACACGGCGACCTTGGTGCCTTCACCCAGTTCTATGGCCGCTCTCAATCCGGATAATCCGGCCCCCACGATAACGACATCATACTGGTGTTCCATAGCCGACTCCCTGCAGAATTATGATTGAGGGTTGGGTTGATCGATAGTTGGAGGTGAGAATGGATGCCGATGCACCCAAACGGTGCGAGTACCGATATTCAGTCTACTCAGCACATTAGATAAAGCCCATGGGTATGTAAAGGCTTTTTTGGGCGGCGGCGCCGAGTTCAAAGCTGCGTTATCACCGTCCTGATCCAAGGAATAGGTGATCAGGGAGATGACGGCCCCCTGGGGATCCTGGATGACGGCAAACCGGCCGACTCTCGGGATATCCCGTGGCGCCATCATGATTTTGCCGCCCAGGGATTCTGCAGCTCGGGCGGTTTGATCGACGTTGTCGACAGTGACGTAGGCGCCCCATTGCGGCGGTGCGCCGGAAGCTTCGGGTGGAATACCCATGATGCCGCCGATACCGTTTTCACTGCCGGCTTTGACAACGGTATAGGTCATGTTTTCCATGTTCATATCTTCCATCTCCCAGCCGAGGAGTTTCCGGGGTAGAATTCCTTGGCCGCAGAGGGCTCGGTTGTCATCAGTTCGTTCCAGCTGAATGCGCCGTGGGTTTTGAACGGGTCTTTCATGTGTCCTCCTTTGCGGGGGGTCTTCGGTGCTGCGGGTA
>CAWBYM010000014.1:0-133227 GCA_963792945.1 uncultured delta proteobacterium
CGCAAGAATCTGTCCACGATTTTTATAAAGGTATTCCCATGAGAGTCGTGTTTGGATTGAACCCGTTAGGAGATCTGTAGAATTCGGAGCGGAAGGGGAGATCAGACTGGATTGCTTTCGCAGCTCGTCCCTTTCTTCACCACTCAAAAATTGATATAGAAAACACCTCGGAAACCAGATGGTCAATATAACATCTATTTATTGCACTTAATAGATACTATGGATTTCACTCTTTGCCAAATTTAATTATATCCTTTATCGTCGTTTCGGGCGCCGTGATGATCTCTTCGGTACCTTTGACGACTCCTCTGGCGGGGTTGATCCGCACGCTTGGGTCATCCAAGGAGCCGTCGATGGTAAAATAGAGGCTGCTGGCAGCGTCAGCGGCTTTACCGACAATGGGGACAAACTTCAGCGCCGTACTGATAGCCTCGAACACGGCCATTTTGGCATTTACCTTTAGCTGGTGGCTCGGCAGGTCTATTGAACCGTCGGCATCGAAGGTAAAAGAGGCACCATCGTATTCGAGTGCATCTATATTTATCCGACCGTCCTCGATGGTGGCTGTCGTTTTGGCACTATTAAATGGCAATCCATCACCTTCCAACTTTCGTTCCAGGTGTACGCTCAGAATTCTTTTGAAACTCATGAACCGCAACATTTTAACCAGCGATATTCCAAAAGAATCACGCACCGTTATTATACCTTGCCCCATTTCAGCATTCAGGCTGCCGTTGAGACTGGAAAGCAGTTCACGGTTAGTCCCAGTGCGGACTCTCAATTGACCCGATGCCGTCAACGGACCATTCGTGGAGAAATTGCCCGCTCCGAGAATCGAAACGATTGTTTGCAGCTGCACTGATTTGATGTCGGGTTCGACGGTAAATTCGATATGATCCGGGTGTCTCATATCGATCATGCCCCTGGCAGCTGCATGACCGCCCCCGGTATTAAAATCTAGCGTATAGTCCTTGATAACGCCCTTTTCATAGTCTGCCGTGATGCGTAAATCCTCCACGTCTTGTCCCCTGAAACGCCCCTTTTGTGCCTCGAGATGAATAGTGGCCGAAAATAGACGCAGGAAGCGCGTTTTTTGAGTTTCAGGAGCTTTGTCTGCCTTTGAATCTCCGGTCGTAACTCCCGTTGGACTGTCTTGGTCTTGTTCCGGTGGTTTTTCTTGGGAGTCTTTGGCGAACAACAGTCGATCGATATCCAGGTCGGGCGAGGTGATCGCGAGGTCGAGTGCCGGTTCCTCGGGGCGTTTCATTTGTCCGCTGACATTAACCAGTTGTTGATTGAGGCGCATTGTCAACCGGTTTATGTTGGCCGAGCGGCCGCTAAAATCGAGATCTGCGTTGATGTCTTCGACAGTGATGGCGGCTTCTTTGTGGTGCAACTCAAACCGATCGGTTGTCAACCTGCCTGTCAGGCGGCTTTGCAAGGGTGCTTCATGGGGAAGATGTATGTCCATGTTCAGGTCGATTTTCCCCCGCAGGCCGAGGTCTTTCATGGAAGGGATCAACTCGCTCATGGCCGCAAGATCCAACTGCCGGGTTTCGGCTTTCAGGTCGACGGTTAGATCGGTGGTGCTATTGCCTGAAATCTTTCCATTCAACCGGATGGGTGCTGTGTTAATTTCCGCCGTCAGATTTTCAAAGACCCATTCGTGTGATTTTTGCATCGATAAGGAAATTCGGCCCCGAAGGTTTTTCAAACGGACTTCCGCTGGGTAAGTGACAGCCTGGATCCCTTCGAGTGTGGCCGAGCCGTTTACTGACCATTGGTTCGGGTTGGCGTGGTCGTAAAAAACGTTAAAATCGACATTAGCGTTTCCATCAAAACTCTTTAGGCCGTAATTTTCGAGTATTTTTTCGATGGACGCATCCTCGGTTCCGGCCACACGCATTGGCCCTTTGGCAGTGGCCGTAAATTTTGGTTGACCCCATAAATGGGTGACGCGAATGTTCATCGTTGGGGTTGTGAGCGGTCCGATCCGCGCTTTGAGGTCCGACGTTGTGAGCACACCCTTTTCCAGGAGTGGATGTCCGCTGATGCCCTCGATCGCGGGAAGTGACAGGACGGGTCTCACTGTAACCCCTGCTATGCTTACGGAACCTTTTGCGGCGGATAACAGTTTGCCAGGGTCATTGAACGGTTCGGCCAGATCGATGGATGGCAGAGACAGCTGATTGATTTCAATGGTACCACCGCCATTCAATATATCCTTGGCGATTTTGGACGCGACGTCGAACCTTTCCCATGGAATCACTCCAGCCATGGCCGTCAGAGAGATCGGGGAGGTTTTCAAGCTCTGCAGGTTCAGCGACGGGCGGCGATTCAAATTATTTAGCTGTCCCTGCAGTGCCAGAGAAACCGGCTTTGCAGAAGATTTTTTAGCGGTCGGCAATAAGACGGTCGTCACGAGACTGGAAACGGTCACCATATGGGATGCCAGGGTGACATCGGCATTGAGGCCTTGCAGTACCACCGGCGAATAGGCTGTTTTTACCAGGCCGTCCCGCAACGTCGCTGTGCCTTCGATGCCAAAGTGTTCGGGTCGTGCGGTTTCCAGGCGTACCGCCAGGTCAAGGTCGCCTGTGAAAGCCAGTTTGTCGAAACCAAAACCACCCAACAGTTTGTGCAGTGATTCATCGGGACTGTCGACGACTTTTATAGGGCCTTTGAGTTTCACGTCTATCAGGGGTTGATGCGGCAATTGGGTGATCTGTGCCGATATTTCCGGCAGGCTGACCGAGACAATGTCGGCGGTTAGGTGATCGATATCGAAGATCCCGTCGGCCAGCCGGATGGCGGCACTGATGTTGTTCGCTTTCGGCACTTTCGGCAGCGTTGGTGATGGCTGCACCGATACCGAGGAGATCCCTGCCGTTAATTCGACTCGTGTCCATAGGTTGGCCAAATTTTCAGGGAGCTTGGACGGGTCGAGTTCAACCAAAGATGCTTTCTCAACCTTTACCGTACCGCCGCCCGCCAGCATTTCTTTTAGTAAATTTGCTTGTTTTCCCACTTGCTGCCAGGGAACCAGAGACGTTAGACCCGCCAGCGGAATAGTGGCCGACACGACGATATCCTTGAAGAGAGGGGCGACTTTCCAGTTTTCCATTCGGGATCGACCGTCGACGGTGATCTTTCCGACGCTCAAATTGACTTTATCAACGACAAGCTCGTCCGGAGTGAACGTTGTAGCGAAAATCAGTTCGGTTGGCACGCCGGGCAGCGGGGCTTCCCACATGGATGGGTCGGTATAGGTCATATGGGTCAGGTCGATGGACCCGGACGCTTGCCCTGTCGGACTGAAATCTCCCGTGTAGTCTATTTCACAGGAAACCGATCCCTCCAGGCGCTCGGCCAGTTGATCATTTCTCAAGTAAGGTTTTATGGCGGCGACATTTTGGTCCTTGATCGCCGCATTGACCGTCAATTGGGGACTTTCGATCGTAAACTGTTCCGTCAGCCCGATAAACGACCCTTTTGCAACCAATGAGCCCGATCCGTCCTGGGTTTCCTCCCGAAGTGACAGCTCAAAAGAAACCGTTCGGTCAATCTTGCTATAATCAGCGGTTATGGCCACATCGGCGAATGTGCGCACAATGGTCTGAGGGGGTAGCGTCAACGTGTCGTTCAACGTTAGGCGGCCCTGCTTGACGGTGAGTCCGGTAATCAGGATCTTGGGGGACTTGTCTGCCCGGTTGGTTGTGGATTGAGAATCGGCACCATCGCGGAAGGGTGGGGCTGTCGTCTGGCCCGGTGGATTGGTTCCGGCCTTTTGCCCCCTTACCTGGGGCATAGACATCGGCCGGTCGGTATCAGTGGTGCCGTGGGTTCTGCCGGCGACCAGATTAAGGCTGACATCAGGGTTTTCTATGAGCAGATCTTTTATAACGATCTTGCCTGCCAGTAGCGGAAGCAGGGAAATACCGGTTCGAACGCGTTTTATGGCAACATTATTGAGAATTCCGGGGGATCCGTTGAGGGAGAATCCGTCGGCCTCGAGCCAGAGACCGGTGTTCAGGCCCCAGGTGATCCGACCCAATTGCGCTTTCCCTCCCACGGTTTTTTCGATGGCGGAGACGATCGTTGCATTATAGTGATTCAGATCGACCAATCGGGGAACTGTCAATACGCCAACCACCAGAACGAACAGCAGGATTCCCACGACGATTCCGAGTTTTTTACGGGTATCCGGCGTCATTTTGCGATCCTTATCGACGGAAGGTCGCCTTGGAGGCTTTCCGGGTGAATCCGGTTTGAAGACACACCGCTTCTTAACCGTCAGCGAATCATCCGGGAGTCGAGATGAATAAATAGACCTATGGGGCGAAGGGTTCGAGAGATTTGGATTCGGATATTGAAAGAGGATCGATAGATTGCGAAATAATAAACATTCGGCTTTACCCGAGGTCATTGATTTACAGGGCACATCATCGTGGCCAGTGACCAACCGATGAAATAACCCGCGGGCACCTTGTAGATGACCCTGAGCCAGTTTCCGCGCTGGATGTCGACTTTCACAAGGGTGCCCTCCGGGACCGTGGCGGTTCGCGGAGCGAATGTGTTTGGATATTCCCGCAGCGGCACGCCGTCAAAGCAGGCCCTGTAATTGAGCACTTCCATATCGGTGAAAGCTATCACCGCAGATAAGTGCCCGCTGCCGAGCAGCAAAACGGCGATTAGGAGCAAGAGCCGAATCTTTTCGTGGACGACGATTTTCACCGTAAATGTATGTTTTAGCGCTGTCAGCTTATAGAGTTATCGATCGTTGTTTTTGGTGGGCGGACGCCTGTTTCAACAATGTTATGAGGCGCAACACGCTCCGGATTTTATGGCATCAGGACGGAAATGTAATACCACTGCACCGGATTCAAGTGTGTTTGCACCGCTTCCGGGTGGCATCGTATTTCCGTCCTCTATATCCAAATACCGTCGTCCGGTTATTTCTTAGCGGCTTTGGCCACCGCCTCACGGAGTTCCGCTGCACCGGGGTTGCTTACAGAATGTTTGATAAGAATGTCCACCGGTGTCACCGGTTTGCCATAGTAATTCGCGTTCCATTCGTCCCGTGTGGCCACCACCGAGCCATCGAGAGCCAGACCGGCAAAGGCGCCCTTGCTCTTGGAAAAGGAAAATATGTCGGCCATGGCATTCGATTTCACTCCAGCCCCCATCGGACCGACCGCAATTGAGGTGTCTCCCCCGAGTTTGACCGAGGAGGTGAGCATCTTATCCACGGCTTTTTGGGTCCTGACATACATGATCACCTCGGCGGCTTCACCACCGATCTGCAGCCCGAAACTGACCGAGCCGATGGAATAGAAAGCCGGTTCGCTCCATCTTCCGGTTTTGGCATCCGGAACGATCAAAACCCCGTGTCCGCCGGAACCGCCAAAGACGAAACCGGCTTTCAAAAGACTCGGCACGATCACTAGCCCCTTGGCCGTGTGCAGGTTCTCCTTGAGCCAGGCCATGTTGGAATCGGCCATGAAGCTCTCGAAAGTGATGCGCGCTTTTTCCACCAATTCCTGTTGTTCGGCGGCATTGGCCGGCAGGGCCAAGCCGATGGCCAGCATACTGACCATTACAGCCGTTAACGCTTTTCCGTAATTATTACGGATTCTATTCATGGTGAACCTCCTATGGTTGATACGTGCGTGCAGTTTGATAACGGTCACTTACCGAAATGGATTTTTTCAATATTATCCTGGCAGACTCTACCTATTCAAATAGTTTGCCGCCATAGTGGGCCACATAGGCGTCAATTTCCTTGCCGACTTGCGCCAGAAATGTCTCCATTTTGTCACCTTCGGTCTGCATCACCTTCTCGATGATGTCAGCGGCCTTGACATAGGCGGCTTCAAATTCCTGGCCGCCGAGCCCGCTGATTTCCCTGGCATCCTCCTTGGAGATATGGCCCGTGTGAGAAAATACGGATGCTATGACCGAGGTCAAGTTCCTTATTTTTTGTTTGGCCATTTTTTTGCCTCCCCATCATCCAGAGTTCACAGTTCGCATGAAAATCAATTCCGGGACCATTTGCTATAATCAGGTTTATTTTTTTATTCTGGCGGCATTGGCCACGGCGTTGCGAAGTTCCAATGAGCCGGGGTTGTTGACCAGGTTCGATATCAAAATGTCCGCAGGAGACACCGGCCGGCCGTAATAGGCGGCATTCCTGTCATCGCTGGTTTTGAGGTAGGCACCATCTATAGCGACACCTCCGAAAAGCCCCTGGGTACGCGAAAAGGAGTAAATATCGGCGGTGACGTTTGATTTGACGCCCTGACCGACGGGTCCGGCCGTCAATGACATATCTCCCCCAAGTTTGAAAGAGGAAGACAAAAGTCTGTCTACGGCTTTCTGGGTTCTGACCATCATGATGACCTCTGCGGATTCGATGCCGATCTGAAACCCGATGCTGCCACCGCCCAATGAATAAAAAGCCGGTTGGCTCCATTGGCCGGTGTCGGGATCTTTGACGAGCAAAACACCCCAACCTCCCGAACCCCCGAATATAAATCCCCCCTTGAAAAGCCGCGGGATGATCAGCACGCCTTTGGCCTGGTATAGATTGTCTCGCAGCCAAGCCATACGGTACTCGGAAATCATGCTCTGAAAGGTGATACGGGCCTGGTCTACGAGCAATTGCAGTTCCGTGGGTTCGATTGCGTCGACCTTTGGAGCGACACCGGTCACACCGATGCCGACAATGAGGACACAAAGAATCATTACAAGACGTTGACGTGTTTTTTTCATCTCACAACTCCCCATTTATGGTCCTTGGCAGGCATGCTTTTCAAAACAATAATGATATCATGTCACCGTGGTCGATATTTGGATTGCATTCGTCAATGACCACTACACCGGAACGGACTTTTTATGCCGGTCAATTCACCACCGCCATATTTGGTCTATCAAGAAATTAAAAAGCCGGCAACTGATTTTCAAAATCAAAGCCGGCCATTTTGCTTATCTGTCTGCCGCCTGTAATTGTTCGTGCCATCTACGGGATAAAAACACAGCAAGTATCCACACCGCTCACGGATGGATACTTGCTGCTTTACCACCTGGTTGTCATGCGTTGTGTATAACTGTTACATGCCGCCGACGGCCACTTCAACCCGACGGTTCATAGCGCGACCTTCCGGCGTACTGTTGTCGGCAATCGGATTGGTTTTCCCGTACCAGAACGTGGCGATACGGTCCGAGCCGATGTTGAAGTTCTGTTTCAGGTAGTTGGCCACACTTTCCGCCCGCCGCTGCGAGAGGTACAGGTTGTATTCTTCCGTTCCGATACTGTCGGTGAAACCGGCCAGAGCGACCGTTGCCTTCGGGTTTTCCTGCAGAAATTTCCCTAACTTCTCGAGATCGCTGGCGTATTGCGGCTGAATATCGGCCTTGGCGAATTCGAACTGGACGTTGCCCACTTCCACGCCAACAAAACGTTTCTCGGTTGTGGTGACAATTTCCTTTGTGGAATCGACCAGAAAGAGGATTCCGGCGCCATACATGGGGTTCCCGTAAACATCGTCGAAAGGGATCACCCGGGAACAGGCGTTGACCCCAGCCATCTCGTTCAGCAGGTTCTGAGGTTTGCCGGGTTTGGCCGAGCTGATAAAATAAAAACAGGTGTCCGGATGCTTCTCGGCAACGTTCTTAATGGCGTCCATGGGCCAGAGTTTTTTAGGCTCGACTCTGTTAAAGGTACCGTCGGTAAAAATGAACACGGCCGTTTTGCCCGACAGGCTTGCAAGGAGGGGATCGAGCCGGTCGATGCCGTCAGCCAGTGGGGTCGGATTTTGCACCCATTCCCCGGCGGTGCGTGTCGAGGGCAGGCTATCGATGGCACTTCCATAGGCCGCCTTGTCGTATGCGGCCATATCGTAGTAGGATTTCCAGGGAGTGAAGGTATAAAGGCCGGCATTCCAACCCAGATCCGGCAGGACGGCGTTCTGTTTGCGCAGGATCTCCTTGGCCGCTTCGATTTGCTGCCCGCCGCTGGCCGGATAGGTATCGGCCATCGACCGGGAGGCGTCGAAGAGCACGATGAAATTGTCGACGACTTTTACGAAATTCTCCTTTTCGATGACGTTCTCAACGATGTCCTCCTCGACGACGACTTCCAGGGCCGAAGATTCGGAAACAAACGCGCCCGATAAGGCTAGAGCGGCCACCAAGATCAATACAATCCAATTTTTCTTCATGCCAACCTCCGTTTCATGTTTAAAATAGTTCAAATAAGTGAATTTCAACAACATTGGTGAGTGGATTGGGTTGTGAAGTTAAAAAAGGAAAACAGGGGATAGTCGAAATAATTGGATGAATCTAATACGTGAGGGGGCGATGTCAACAAAACCGGAGTAATAAATTAGGTTTATCATATTGACTTACTAAAATTAGCCAGACCCAAATTGAGCGGCTCAGGGATAATAGTAAGTTAAATATTTCCGGCGTTAGTCCTGCAATTATTCTAAAACATTACGTTTTCATCCGCACAAAGATGACTTCGAAGGTTTGTTCAACGCTTGGTTGGTAATAGAGGCCTTTCAGGGTATCGCTCTGGGGGGTGTAAAATAAAATATATCTGGCACCCGGGTACCCGACATCGCGAAGTTCGATAAAGATTTTAATCCTTCCTTTCTCGATGGCGGCCGATGCCTGTGAGACATTGATCGGGCGCGGATTAAAGTAGGCGGCCTCAAGCGAACCATCGGCATCGACGGAAGAGATGCCAATGACGTAGCCGCCATCCGGCCGTTGCCAGCGGCCGAGCAGCTTTAGGAAAGCGTTCTGCTTTGAAGAATCCTTCACTATAGGCGGACGTGAAGACGAGGCATCCTTCAAGGCCGGCAACCGATTGGTTTGATTGCTGAAACTATTATAAAGAAATACTCCGAAGACAACCATGACAACGATGCCGACGAGTAACAAAGACTTGGCCGGTATTTTTTTTCTTTTCTTCGCCCCTCGGTTCGGTTTGGTTTTGATTCCGGTTTTTTGTGGTCCCATGCTTTGGCCCTTTAGTGGTTAGATAGATCCGTTTTCGGTAGAATGACGGTAAATGTCGAGCCCTCGTCGAGCCGGCTTTCCACTTTGACCTTTCCTCCGTGAGCTTCAACGATGGCTTTGACGAGACTCAACCCCAACCCCAAGCCGCGCTTGGAGCGGCTGCGGTCGCCGCGGTAAAGCCTGTCCCAGATCTGGTTGATTTCTTCAGGAGAAATCCCGGCTCCCTTGTCGGCCACCACAATAACGGCGAACAGGCCTTCTTCGCGGGCCGAAATGTCTATCGAACCGCCCGGGCGGCTGTATTTAATGGCATTGTCGAGGAGGTTGGCCATAACCTGTTGGATGCGGTTTCGATCGGCTGGGATCAGCAGCTCGTCCGGCAGGTAGGTTCGGATGGTCACCTGCGACTCTTCTGCAATAATTTCATAGAGATCGATCACGGAGCAAATGATATCCGTTACCGACAGGTTTTTCCGGTTTAACCGCATTGCACCCGTCTTTGCTTCGGCTACATCCATCAATGTATTCAGCATCGTAAGGACACGGTCGGATTCTTCCATGCAATCGGCCAGAGCCTCCCGACAGGAATCCGAATCCTGATTGTATTGCAAAGCCATTTCAGCTGTGCCCCGTAGACGGGTCATGGGTGTGCGCAAATCGTGGGAGACATTGTCCAGGGATTCGTGCATGGCCTGGATCAGCGCATCGTTTTTATCCAGCATCTGATTGAAAAGGCTGACGAGTTCATCGAGTTCGCCGCGTCCGGAACGCGTGGGCACCCGGCTGCTCGTGTCGCCGGTGTCAAGAATTCTGCGGACAGTCAGGATCAATTGCCGGACGGGGCGCATGGCGCGGAAGGTCAAAAAACCACCGCCGATAATACCGAGCAGAAGCAGTGGAAGAACAATTTTGAGGAATACCGATCGAAAGTAGGACAAGAACTCCTGGCTGCGGGTTGAATTCTTGCCGACTTGGAGAATCAGTCCGCCGGGTAGACGGCTGTTGCCGATGGTCCAGGAACCTTTTCCGTCGTCTTCTACAAAAAACAGGGGATCCTTTTGACCCGGAGCAGGGGCTTTGAGCCGGTACCGATCGAACTCTTCGGCGCCCGGTGGGAGGCTGATAAACAGCACCTGGTCGAGTGGCCCGATGATCCGGATGAAGAAAATATCGCCGGAACCCCGGGATTGCGTTGCAAACCGTGTGCGGACGGCATCCACACCCCCTTCTGAATACCAGGCCGAGTACTCCTGGATGCGGTCACGGATGACCTCCCGTTCTTTCTCTCCGACCAATCCGTTAATCAGGTAATAGGCAGCGAGGAAGAGCGCCAAGGAACTGAACACGAAAAAAACAGCATACGAGATGCTCAACTTCAGGCTTAAGGTCAGGCCGGTTCGCCTATTGGTCTTTGAGGACATACCCCATTCCCCTGACCGTATGGAGCATTTTGCGGTCAAAATCTTTGTCGATTTTATTGCGCAGACGGCACACCAAAACATCGACGACGTTTGTTTGCGGATCGAAGCTGTAGTCGTAAATATTTTCCAGAATGGAGGTCTTGGAAATGATGCGACCGGGGTTGCGCATCAGGTATTCCAGCAGTGCAAATTCCCGCGCCGGTAAGCTGATAATCGTTTCTTCGCGTTTGGCTTCGCGTGTCAGGAGGTCGACACTGAGATCGCCGACGGTAAGCGTCGAAGGTTCTGCCACCCGCGTGTCTCTGCGGATCAATGCCTGAACGCGCGCCAGCAATTCGGAGAAGGAAAAGGGCTTGGTCAGATAGTCGTCTCCTCCGGCCTGCAATCCCTTCACCCGATCGTCCACGGTCCGCTTGGCGCTGAGAATGATTACGGGGGTATTGTTCTTTTTGGAACGTAGACGTTCGATCAGGGTCAACCCGTCGATGCCGGGGAGCATGATGTCGACAACGGCGGCATCATAGACCCCGCTGAGTCCGAGATCCAAACCGTCCAATCCGTCATGCGCGACATCAACCGCATAACCGGCCTCCTTAAGGCCCTTAGCGACAAAGGAGGCGATCTTCTTGTCATCTTCGACAACAAGGATTCTCATTGAGGCATTATTTTCCTTTCAGCATTTCTTAAGAAGGTAACGATGTAATTTTTTTCGGTTAATTTTTTCAATGCAGAGTCGCTGATCATTCCCTCCGCTCCCAGTTGATGAAAACTCCCCGGCGGCTCAATTAGATCGCTTTTCCTGATTTCTGGATTTATCTTGAAAAGCGGTATAATGTGTAAAACAAGTCGGCGTCAAGGGTCCTTTCCTTCCCGACGTCTCCGTGGGAAAAATAAAGTAGAATAACATCTACGATTTTTGCGCCTCTGCGGTGAATATTTATTTCACCAGTGCGGTTCATGCCGGTTTGATGACAATTGCGGCCGATTTGCCATTGTCAAGGTACTTAGCGGCCAGCTGTGACAGTTCACGGCTGTTTATACCGGTGTAATCGGATTGGAGCGTCCGACTCCACTCGATTTGCTGGGGGAATCGTTTCGATCCCGTGAGCACTGTATCGAGCCAGTAAGCATTGGTTCGGAGGCGGTCCTTTATTCCGGTGAGGCTCGGGCCGAGAGCCCTTTTCAGTTCATCCGGGCGGATCCCGTTTTGTGACATATCGGCTATGATCTGCCTGACCTCATCCAAAACAACATCCGACTGGGACGGGTCAACCATTGCGAACGCCTGAAAAACACCGTAGCCGGGGTAGGCCCGGCAAGGCCTATTGTAGGCGTATGGGGAATAGGTCACCCCTATAGTTTCCCGTAGCCTTTCCCGCAGCCGGTCCGAGAAGATTTCACCCAACACGGCCAGGCGGCGCGTGCGTTTGATATCCCACATGTCTTCGGTAGGATAGGCGACCACGATCAAGGCTTTGGGGATTTCGGTTTCAACCTGTATATCTAAAGTTTGCGAGGCCGGGAATCGGATCGCGGAAGATCTTTTCTCGCCGCCCAAACTTGCACGGCCGGGCAGGCTGCCGATATAGGTGCTGACGATATCGACCAGCACCCCTTCGTCGATATCGCCGACCACGGATACCTCTAAAGGTTCGTTCTTCAGTGCGGTATCAATCCAGGAACGCACGTCCTCGAGCGTCAGGGCCGAGAGAGAATCGAAAGGTGGAAGGCCGAAACGCAGATCGCCGCCGGCCAGAAACCGGTATCCGGAAAGTTGCATTTGCCCATCGACCGATTGGGAAAGCGCCGCGTACATCTGGCCGAATCGCTGCATCGAGAGGGCATAGGCCTGCTCGCTGTAGTCCGGGTCGGTTAAATGGGCATACATTAGTTGAAACAGCAGACGAACCTCTTCCGACACCGTTTGGCCTTCAAGGGCAAAATGGTCTTCTGCTACGGTAAAGTCAACCGTGGTGTTACTCCCGGCCATGGCCCGTTCGATATCATCGCGACTCAATGGGCCCAGACCGCTTTCATTGACAACCGCCTGACCGAGCTCGGAGAGGCCCGGCAGGCCATGCGGTTCACCGGACCGACCGCTACCGAACGTGATGTTGACCAAGACCTCATTTTTCTTAAAATCGGTCTTTTTGAAGTTCAGGCGCACTCCATTGGCAAAATCGATTTGGGTGATTCCGAGGTCCGGATGAGATGTCGTGTTGACAATGCGACCCGTGGATGAGGGTTCAGACAGGTAAGGAAAGCGAACGGATTTCGCCTCAACGTGGGGGGTGACCATTGCCAACCGGCTCCGGTTATATGCGGTCAGTAACAGTTGCTCGGGAGGAATGTCACCGGTCGTCAGGTCCACATTTCCGATGACCATGACAAGCCTGTGAGCGGGCGACCAGACGTCACGGAGGGCGGTGTTTACCCGATCGAGCGTAAGTGTGTCAACCAGGGGCGCCAAAAGTTCTTTTCTCTGTTGCGGGGATTGGAATACCCGGTCTCGATTTAAAGAAGAGAGAATGTTCATGGCCAGATGGCGGCTGTCGCGGGTGTTTGATGATTCCACCGCTTCGTCATACTCTGCCAACAAGCTTTTCTTGACACGTTCCAGTTCCGTCTGGGTGAAGCCATACTCAAGAGCGCTTCTGAGGGTCTGCTCGATTGAATAAAGCATTTTATCCCAGTCTTCGGGGTTGCCTTCGGCGCTGATCATGGCCGTTTTCAATCGACGCAGAAAAATTCCCGAGCCGGAGGACGCATCCGTAAACGGCGTATCGGGTTCCTTAACCAGAGCATCCAGACGATGTTGAAGGATTCGATCGGAGACCTCTTCCAGAAGCAGTTGCTCCTGAAGGGTGGTGGAATCTGGACGGTGAGGAACTGTTTCGATGACTTCCATGGAAACCATGGTGTTACCCGCCTCCTTTTCGAAATGATAGAAGGGTTTGATACCCACATGGTTGACAGCGCCAAATTCGGGTTTATTCCTTTGCGGCGCCCGGACGGTTAAGCCGCTGAATTGATCTTTTATGAGTCGTTCGGCCAGTCGGGCATCGAAGTCACCGACCATCACCAGGACCATGTTATCCGGTCTGTACCATGTATCGTAGAAGTCTTTGAGAAGTTTGCGGTCTGTGTTTCGTATGACTTCCGTGCTTCCGATGGGAAGCCTCTGCGACAACCTTGCTTCGGGGGCTTCGAAACCGAGGCCGGCCACGTAAGTGCGATAGGATGCCGAGTCCCGACTGCGCATCTCCGCCAGGATGACCTTTCGCTCGCGATCGATCTCGGACGGTAACAAAGAAGCCCCGTCGGCGTAGTCCCTCATGACCAGAAGCCCCTCACTGAGATTTTTTTCGTCCCCTCCAGGCAGAAGAACCACATAGACCGTTTCATCGAAGCCGGTGTAGGCGTTTGCATCGGCACCGAACTGCATGCCGATGCTTTGGAAATACTTCACCAGCTCCCCAGGTGCAAAATGGGTTGTTCCGTTAAAGAGCATGTGTTCCAGAAAGTGGGCCACACCCTTTTGATCGTCTTTTTCGTTCAAGCTGCCGCTCAAGACTTTCAGGTTGATGCTGACCCTGTCCTTGGGCGTGCGGTTTTCCATGAGGGCATATTTGAATCCATTGGGGAGTTCCCCGAACACGACCGCTGGGTCCGGCGTAAGATCACTTTTTTCACGGGGCCAGGAGGGTGCCGGCGGCTTTTGGAAGGATTGATCCGATTCAGCGGCATTGACCCGGGCTGTCAACAGATTGCCGAAACCATCGTTGGGGGTGCGGCTGTCATGACCGGTACCCACGTTTGAAACGAGGATTGCAACAAAGATCCACAAAAGAGAAGATTTCAAGAGCCGTTTGATACCGTTCTTAATTTTCTTCATGAGTGAATTCCTTTCGTAAAATTTAAGCTCTGCGTAGCCTTTTATCCGACTCGACGGAAGTTTCTCCGTAAATAATAATACAGTCGTCTTTCCGTAGCCTTTCTGCTGGATTACACGGTTGTAATATTCGTGAAAGGCGCATGAAAGGATGGGGCATTAATGTATCAGCAAACGAAATCGAACCGAACAACCCAACATACCGTCGACGGCAAGGAGCCGTTTATTAAGGTTCGGATGAACGAGCGCGTCGACAACAAACCGATCGCAAGGAGGACAAAGAACATGACACGAACAATCAATTTAACACGGTCTATCATTATTTTGATGATGACAGGGCTTCTGGTGATATCGGGTTTATGGATTGCGAATGCGAGCCCGAATGCACCGGTACGGATGGTTCCGGAAAATTTCAGTGGTCTGGCCGAAACCGTCAGCCCGGCCATCGTCCACATCCGGGTGGAAAAAACGGTCAAGGCCAGCGGGCCGGCTATGGGGCCATTTGGGATGAACCCCTTTGGCAACAACAATCCGTTCAAAGACCATTCGGAAAATTTTTTCGGGCCGAACGGTCGACCGGAATTCAAACAGCCTGGTTCGGGGTCCGGTTTCGTCATCGACAAGGACGGTTATGTCGTCACCAATAATCATGTGGTCGAGGGTGCCGATAAAATCAAGGTCGTTTTAAAAGATGAGAAGGAATACGACGCCGAGATCATCGGGCGGGATCCTGTCACCGACATTGCCCTGCTCAAGGTTGAAACAAAAGACAGCCTGCCGACCGTGGCTTTGGGGAACTCAGACAGTCTCAAAGTCGGGGAGTGGGTCATGGCTATCGGGAGTCCGTTCGGGTTGGAACAAACCGTGACCGCCGGAATCGTCAGCGCCAAAGGACGCGTCATCGGTTCCGGGCCATACGACGATTATATCCAGACCGACGCATCCATCAACCCGGGGAACAGCGGTGGTCCTCTGCTCAACATGAAAGGTGAAGTTGTCGGGATCAACACCATGATCGTTGCCGGTGGGCAGGGAATCGGCTTCGCGATTCCCATTGACTTGGCAGAAAATGTCCTCGCTCAGCTGAAACAAAACGGTGAGGTCACACGGGGATGGTTCGGCGTCAGTGTTCAGGACTTGAAGGGAGACCTGGCTGAGTACTATGGCTCCAAGGGGCAGACCGGTGTACTGGTTGCAGCAGTTACCCCTGGAGATCCTGCGGATAAAGCCGGGATTCAGGCCCAGGACGTCATTACGGAGGTCAACGGCCAAAAGATGACGACCAGTCGTGACCTCACAACCCTGGTGGCCGGTCTGGGTGTCGGTGACCGGGCCAAAGTCAAAATCCTGCGGGGTGGTGAAGCCAAGACCCTGACGGTTAGAATCGGAAAGCGCCCGTTAACATTGGCGGCAGCAAGTGACAGTCATCAGGAAAATGAAGGTGAGTACGGTTTTCAGGTGTCCGAATTAACACCGGAGATGGTCAAGCAATTCAATCTCAGCAACGCCAACGGCATCGTCGTGGTCGGTGTGCAAACCGGCGGCAAGGCCGATAAGGCCGGTGTCAAAGCGGGCGATCTCATCCTCGAGGTGAATCATGGAAGTGTCGAATCGGTGAGTCAATTCAAACAACTTCTCGACCAAAACAAAAAGGGCGACGGGATCAAACTGCTTGTCAAACGCCCGAATGCCGGCCTGTTGGTGATACCCTTGGCTTGATCTGCGGCGAGGGTGTCATCATACCGAACCGGGGCGGCATGTTCCCCCCTGTCGTCCCGGTTCAACCGTTCGCGTTCAATTGCTTTGCGGAACGCTTGTTTGGGACTTATCAGGCGCAGAACTTTTTTCTTCCTCGATCGGTTTTCCGACGATATCCTCAAAGGCCGTCAGCAAACGCTTGGCATTCGCTTCGGCGAGTTCGAACGCCTCGGCGGCTTCCGAAGATGCAGCCGGATGGGACGTGTCGCTGTCTTTTTCTTTGGCGAAGATCGCCAACCTATACGTCTGCTGTCCTTTTACCTCTATGGTGTAAATCGGTTCTGAGAAATCGGCTTTATTCTTGTCCGGCAGGTACTTATCACAGGACAATTGCGACAGCATTGCCACCAGCTGGTCAACTTTGTCGCTGTCGGCCGGATGACCGGCATCCGTTAGCCAGGACATCTTCCCCTTGAGCGGTTCAGCCGCAGTATTCTCGCCTTTTGGGCCTTCGCTCTGGTCGGTTTCCCCTGATTCTTTCAGCGGCACTTCTTTTCGCAAAAGGGTTAGAGTCTCACCCCCTTGCGACAGTTTGATTTCCTTTACGTCACTGGCGGCAAAAGAAAGAATCACTTTGTCCCGCAGTTCTTCCGCACTGTACTCGAACTTGCGTCTGAAATTGTCACTGGCCTGATAGATGTTGGGATCCCCGGCGAGACGGACGAAGGTGTGGCGAAACGAAGGCGCCGCTTTGCCGATATCGAATTTACGCACGGCTGCTTCGCCGCCCCATGCCGTGACGGTTATCTTTTTCTCATCGTCCAATTCGTACCGGTGATTATCCTTGGATTCCGAGACAAGAGCCGTCAGGACGAGGCCTGTGATGGTATCGATCATCGGCCCGACCTTGGCACGGTCTGCACGGTATTTTTGTGGGCCGACACTCCAGGTGCCGTTAGCCTTAGTCAATTCGAATTTACCGTCAGGTCCGGCAACCTCGATGCGGGTGATGGCGGAAGTGTCTATCGGTGCCAGCTGGGGTAGCTCGTAGTGGGTCCGATCGGATTGGCGTGTCAACAGGTACGCGGATAGGCCGGCAATTACGGCCACCAAAACGACATATTCTATCTTTACCTTCATAATGGTCTTCCCCTGTTATTGAAACATTGCCTGAATCTGTTTCTTGCGGGCGCTTCTGCGGAACCAGATCATTACACCGAACAAGATCACCAGTATGGGCAGCCCCACGATATTAAACGTTTTCACAAGGGTTTTTGATCCTGAACCTATTTTTTGCAGTGGGTTGAATTCCTGTTTTTTACTGCGCAAATTCGCCAAGTCTTCCCGGTCGTTCAATGCGTCTATGGCGTTCATGATGAATACAGCGTTGGTGCCCCGCCCTTCGGTATCGATGACGTTGTCCGTCAGCATCTCAGATGACGCCATGATAAAGATGGAACCCGGCTGGCCTTCCGCAATAAATCCACCGGTACTTTCGATGGGTGGCGGCAGGGCTTCGGGTTGGGCGGCCTTTTCTTCCCCGGGAGCTTTTTCCGGTTCACTCTGATCGACCGTATCTTGGTCTACCCCGTCTTTGGGCGTCTCCTTCTCAGGCAGTGATTTACCCTTGAAGTAGCTGGTGAACGGGCCTTTCAACAGATAGGCCAAGGGGAAGCTTTGCAGCTCATCTTCTTTCTGTGGCGGAAATATGAAGTTGGGATTGAGATTGATCTGGTTCCGCATTTCCCACGACTCCGATGAGGAGGAAAACACCCGGTGGGCTTTGATGTTTGCATCGAGTCTGTCGTCTACAGTTTCCAGGGGCGAAATGCGGACGGCAATCAGGCGGTTGATATTTTTCATGAATTCCAGATCGTGATTGATCTTGTCCGCCTGTATTAACGGTGCAAAGTAAATCGGCCGATCACCGCCACCCATGCCTTGGGGCAGCTCCTGTCTGAAGCAATTCTTATCCATCACGTAGGACCGATTGACACGGATTCCGTAATGCGCCAGAAGTTTTTCCAGGCCTGTGTCGAGCGGCATGTAGCGGGGGCCCTGGTTCATTCCGAAACCCTGTTGCTGCGGCGGAAAGATTTCCTCGAAGCTGTCGAGAACGATCATAAGGCTCTTGCCCTGCATCAGGAACTGATCGATCTGATACAGTTCGTAATCGGTAAACGCCTCCGTGGGCCGGGCAATGATCAGAGTTTTTAGATCCGACGGGATCGAGTCGTCGGCCAGGTCAATATCTTTGATGGAATAATTCCGAGATACGAGTTGCCGGAAGTTGTTAAGGGTCTCCGCTTGGGGCATTATGCCCGGGCTCATTTGCGGTTGCGGCTGGATCGGCAGAGTTCCTTTGCCTGCCAAGTATCCGAGATCGGTGTTGATGTCGATGAGCGCTTCGACATTTTTCCCGATCAACTCTTCCACCTCATCCGGGTTGACCATATCATAACGTGTGCCGATGATCGGAATACGCAGGATGTTGACCAACTGAACCACAATCGATTTGTCCCCGTGCTCGAGGACGAGTCCGACCGAGCCTTGTCCGGCCGTGATGTTCTTTTCCGGCAAGTCCGGCCATTTGAGGCTGAGCAGGTCGTGCTTCTTATTCTCCAGCCGTTCGACTGCCGAAGGGTCGGTACTGGGATCGACGTAAACGAATTCGAGTTTGTTAAAAAGGGTCGGGTTCAGTTTCTCCACCACGGCTTTGATGCGGTTCGGCAGGTCAGGCAGATCATCTAGGCCGATGACATCGGCCACCTGGTTCAAGGACGAAGACTGGTACAGGGTGATACGAATGCTGTCGCCCAATCGCCGGAAGGCGCTGATTTTGTTGTTCAGCTTCATGATGGCGGTGGTGAGCTGGTATTCCAGGCGCTCGACCGACGTCACCGTGGGGATGCGTTCAATGAGGTCGCCATGATTGATGACCAGCCCCATGTAAGCTTTCTGAAATTTGACTTCATCTTCGTCGATCACCTGTATCTGGATCGGGGAAATGCCGTAGTTATTGGCCATTTCCTGGTTGGCCCTGCCATCGGAACTGAGCTCTCCCTCATCCGGGTTGACATCATGGAACCGGTAGTTGAAGTATTTGCTGGCGTAGATGGCGTATTCCTCGAGCAAATCGCGAAGGTAGCGTTTGTGGTTGTTATAGGGTGCCGGGAGGTTTTCGGTAAAAAAGACGTCGATGGTTAACGGCTCCGAGAGTGTCGAAACCACCTGCCGGCTGGCGTTAGAAATGGAGTATATCTTGTCGCCCGTCAGGTCGATACGGAAAAAGACCGTCATACCAGCCAGGTTCACGAGGGCCACAGCAACCAAGTAGACGACGAATTTGACGTATTTTCCTCTATTAGCTTTTGCCACCATGAAACAACTCCTTAATTCTTTTCTTCCAGCGCCAGATGCGCACCGTAGAGACCGATGAAGCAGATGCTTAGAAAATAGATGATGTCACGCGAATCGACGATACCCCGGGATATGTTTTGAAAATGCTGATCGGCACCCAGATAGGCCAAGGCCCCTAAAAAGTTTTGAGGAAGAAAGTGGAGCATCCGATCGATCAGGGTCAGGGCAAAACAGATCGCGAGCCCGATGATGAAGGCGATAATCTGATTGCGTGTCAAAGCGGAAGCGAACAGGCCGATGGCCGCGAAGGCGGCCCCGAGCAGGACGGCCCCCATGTAGCCGCCAAGCACCGGTCCCCAATCGAGGCTTCCGAGGGCCGCCACGGTGATGGCGTAACAGAAGGTCGGCACGAGCATGGCGACAATGAAAGCCACTGCTGCTGAGAACTTACCCAGGATCACATCCACGTATGTCACTGGCAGGGTGAGGAGCGTTTCGTAGGAACCGACGTTGAGTTCTTCCGAGAGAAGCCGCATAGTGACGGCCGGCACGATAAACGAAAAGATGACCGGCAGCATGGTGAAGAAATTCCGGAGGCTCGCTTGTTCGAGGATGAAAAAAGTTGAAAAAAAGAACCAACCGGTCACCAAAAGAAATATGGCGATGACGATATAAGCGATCGGTGATACAAAGTAAGAGCCGAACTCTTTTTTGAAAATGGGGACGGCTGCACGCATATCAATTCTCCTTGGTCAGTTCTCGAAACACAGTTTCAAGGGTCTGAGACTCCTGGTAAAACTCCAGCAACACCCAATCGGTTTCCTTGACGGCACGATAGATGTCGCCCCTTGTGTCTCTGGACGACGGCACGGACAGGGTGACATTCAGCAAGCCGTCTGCGGCATCGGCATGAACGACCTGACCGACCCCTTCGATAGCGGACAGTTTGTTCCGGACCGCTCCGACATCCGCCTGTTGAAATATGAGGTGAATCAGGGTGGTGTCGTCGGCCGACCGTTTGAGGGCTTCGATATTGCCGTCGGCGACTATCCTGCCCTGGCTGATGATGACGATGCGGTCGCAGGTGGCCTCGGCTTCACTGAGGATGTGAGTCGACAGAATAATCGTTTTTTGTTTGCCGATGCGTTTGATGATGTCCCGAATTTCGACGATTTGATTCGGATCCAGGCCGGAGGTTGGTTCGTCGAGGATCAGGATTTCAGGGTCTGCCAACATGGCATGGGCCAAGCCGACCCGCTGCCTGTATCCTTTGGAAAGCTCGGCGATCGGCTTGTGCATTACGGCGCCCAAACCGCACAAGTCACTGAGTTCGCGGATGCGGTCCGACTTGCGATCCATGGGGAGTTGGCGGATATCGGCGATGTAGTTCAGGTAATCATAGGTCAGCATGTCGTGGTAGAGCGGTGCCGATTCGGGCAGATACCCCATGATTTTCTTGATATCCATCGGCTGGTGGCCGATATCGAAGTCCTTAACCCTGATGGTTCCGGAACTAGGCTTCAAGAACCCGGTGAGCATCCGCAGGGTGGTGGTTTTCCCCGCACCGTTGGGGCCCAGCAATCCCAGGATTTCACCCTTTTTGATGCCGAAGTTAATCTGATCCACAGCGCAGACATCACCATAGTGTTTGGTCAGGTTTTCGACATGGATCATCTATCGCTCCTTTGGTTCAGTCTGATCGTTTTGAATTCGTATAACCGGTTTTAAACAGTTCTTCGCAAAATCAAAATGTATAGAAAAATACGGAACGGTTGTCAAGAGCGAGATACGGCAGAATCGGTTGGAACATGCTAATATGTTTCAGAAACATGATTTTGGGGGCTGTATATCAGCCGAGAAGAGATATGATCTTCCTTGAGGTGTATTCGCCGACATCCGCCAAACCGTCGATGGGCATGAATTCCGCGGCATTGTTCGAAAACAAGCAGGTCACTGAGGCGGGGAATTCATCGTCTGCGTGATAAAAAATGTATCCCAGGGCGATTTTGGGCAGTGGTTGAACCAGGAAACTGAAATCGCCGGATGTCGGATGAACGGAGGTATCCCCATCCAAAAGCGCGATGATGCGCTCCCGGGCGGCACCGATGCGGCCCACCCACGTTACCAGGGGCAATTCGGTGTGGGTCGTGAAAGCGGCGGCATAGGGAGCGCTGTTGGGCATTTCCTTGAACGAGCGCAGCGGCTGGGTGATCTGCAACGTGGTTTTGGCATGGCGTGCATACAGGGAGATGAGGATGCCGAGTACCCCCGATTCGATGCGGTCGTCCAGAAATATTCCCTCGGTGGAGATCCGGCAGGCGGCGCCGAAAGCCTTGAACGAATAGGAGTCGCCGTCCTTTTCGGCAGGAAGGGCCGCTGATAAGTCTGCGGTTCCAGAGCTGTAGAGCTTCGCGAGGTTATCGGAGATGATCCTGGCATAATTGTCGGGCATCCTGAACTCCGTTCGGCTGTATTTACTGTTGTGGGGTCGCAGACAGACCTACAGAGATATCTGCGGTCTGTCAAGCGTTCGAACATGGAGAACGGTGGCCTTTCAACCTTCATGATGGGTGTTGGGGGAAAGCTCTTTTTTACAGATTTTGATAAAGGCTGTAGGCACCCAATGATATGAACGGGCCGAAATTATCAGTACCGGTGCACCGGAAAATGTGGTAATCGGATTTTTTATTTCGACGCGGATAAAATTATTGTAGACGCAGGCAATTCGGCCGAGGAAACCGGTGAAAATGAATTCGGATGCTGCAACCGAAAAGGTTGCCGTGATTTCCCTATCAAAGGGCGTCAATGGGTTGATCTTCGACTGCGACGGAACACTGGCGGACACGATGCCTATCCACATCGAAGCCTGGTGTCACACATTCGCTGTTTGGGGGGTTTCCTGCCCCGTAGAATTCATCGAAGGCGTCAAAGGGATGCCGGCCGAAAAGATTGTGGCCGAGTTCAATCGGCGCAACGATCTACGGATCGACCCCCAGGCCTTTGCGGCAGAAAAAAACCGACGTGCCCACCGCGGCCTGGCGAAAGCCCGACCAATCCGACCGGTGGTCGATATCGCCTTGAAGTACCGGGGCCTTCTTCCCATGGCCGTTGCGTCCGGCGGAACCCGTGCGAACGTCATGGTGACTCTTGCGGCCATCGGTCTCGTGGACTGCTTCGACATCGTGATCACTGCGGACGACCCTGTGGCACCCAAACCCGATCCGCAAATTTTCCTGGAGGCTGCGCGGCGTATGGGGGTCGAGCCAGTCCACTGCCAAGTGTTCGAAGATGGTATCCCCGGTTTGGAGGCCGCGCGCCGGGCCGGAATGGTGGCCACCGATATCCGGGCTTTCATCGACTGAAGAACCCTGCCGAGGAAGTGACATGACACTGAAGGTTATCAATCCTTTCAACCAGGACGTCTTTGCCGAACTGCCTTAAGACACGGCAGCCCAAGTGAGGCATAAAATCGATGCGGCCCGAAGGTCCTTTAAGAAATGGCCCTGGGCACCCCTTGACGATCGTATGGCTTTCGTCAAAGAGGGGCTCGACTATTTTCCGGGAGAACCAGGGGGTCCTCGCGGAGGAAATCAGCTGCCAGATGGGAAAACCGATCCGTCAGTCCCGCAACGAATTCGGCGGATTTTTCGAACGGGCGGAGCACATGCTCGGCATTGCAGGTGACGCACTGGCCCCCGATAATTTGCCGAAAAGATCGGATTCCACATTTTTGTTTCGGTGTGCCAAGTTGGGCCTATCGAAAAGGTAAGCCATGGTAACTCCGCTGCCGCCCTTCAACATCCAATATTCCCTTCAACACGTTGAAATTAAATCGAATCGAATAATAATCCCGCCGCCCGTCATAACTGGTACGGATTTTGTTTCATAGGCAGGCACCAGAAGGAGATTAAATTTCAGGCCCGCCCAACCTGCATTGTATCGGCGAATAAAACGCCCACTCATTTCGCATGCACCGCCAGCGATCCGATTTATTCTCCAGTGATCCGACGCTTTTTTCGACCCGATACGATCTTTTGTTCAGCGGTGTTCCGATTTCAAGGTTTAAGGAGGAGTGTGATAATGAGAGTAGCCACAGGATGCAGCCTGCTGATTTAATGCTTTGTGTGATAACCCAGCCGGTTATGGCGGGAAACATTCTCGAGCCAGAGTTGCTGGAGATCACCGATGACTGGTTGACCAGCGATCCCCAGCCCGGGGTTGACTATCATGTTTTCAAAGTGTGCCGGGATGGGGGAATGACCCTGGACTTTGCACAGGGCATATACAGGGCGAGAGACAACGGTGCCGTGTGGATACCGGCCAACAATCGCTGCATCTATCGGGTTCAAAGTTCCAGTTATTATAATCTGTTTTACCAAATTCAGGCGGGTGCCGTCGATGGCGCCCGGAGCCAATGGACGCCGCCACGGAAACTACTCGTGTCCCGTGAGGTTATGAATGTGGGTTCTCAAAGCTACAGTTATACTCTCGTCAATTATGAAACAGGTTATCCGCTATCGGGGAATTGATCGGATGCTGCCGGTATCCTCTCGGCACCCCTCCCTCTTGACACCTGGCCTTAAAAAAGTGTTGCCGCTGACGGCAGCCTCACCCCACCCCGGCTGAATACCACTGACATTCGTTGAATCGAAATTAGAAATCAAACTGTTCAATATTAGCCATACACTCTATTTCAACAGAGGCACTCTATGGCTATGGTGTCCGTAAGAAAGCCGCTTGGATTTAATATTGCCAATTGCCAACAATAAGATATAGGCTTGCCCCTATCCATCGGAAACAATGCTCTGCAGACGGTATTAGCGGCACAAGCACACTGGAGAGGGAGGAGAATTTTGCAAAAATTGACCCAATTTTCCAGTCCCGATACCTTCAGGGGTATCTTTTGCACCCTAAAACCACGATGAAACAGGCAGTGGCAGTGGATGCCAGATCATTTCTGCTTTTCGACCCCAAAAGCTGTCTATCTTAGCAGATAGGAGGTTCGACTGAATCCTGCCCAGCGAAAAAGAATTCAAGGTCAAAAATATTCCTCTTCCCTCCTCGTTTTCGTCGTTCTGATTTTGTCAGCGGTGTCTGTCGTTAATGGACCTGTGTTGGCAGCCTTCCTGGTGCGGTATGAAGACGCTCAGAAGAACAGCGTTTATTCCCAACGGGCTTTCGGCGCCATAAAACATGAAAAGAGGTTGGCTCAAGGAAAATTTTTGGTGGCCGACCGGCAACTCTTGGATCCGAATTTTCTAGAAACAGTGGTCCTTCTGATTCATTATGGCTCGGACGGCGCCATGGGATTGGTGATAAATCGTTCGGTGCAGCTAGATCTTTCGCTTGTTTTTCCAGATATGAAAGAGCTTCAACGGAGAAAAGGGACCCTGCACATCGGAGGACCTGTCCAGCCAAACGGAATCCTGCTTCTTGCAAGAACGGCGAACCCGCCGGAATCGGCCACGCCGCTGTTTGGCGATGTCTACCTCAGCTCCGACTTGGAATTGCTCCAGCGCCTGATCAAAAATCCGGCCGAAGAAGAGCGGTATCAAATATACGCCGGTTATGCCGGCTGGGCACCCAACCAGCTCGAATCAGAATTCGACAGAGGACACTGGCATGTCTTGAATGCGGATTCTGCAATCCTTTTTGACAAGGATTCCTCTGTGATCTGGCAGGAGCTGATTGACCGGGTTTCGGTGAAATGGGTTCGTTCAATTAATCCCGGGACATTGTTGGATCAATGGTACTCTACTCATCCAGTGCGTTGAAAGAGCATATAATGACAATGGGGCTGGGATTGGAAATATTGCTCTATCGTGACGGTAGAGAAATTAATCGTCTGAAAAAATCAGGAACACTGTGTCTATCGGTGAAATTGGCAGGGGATGAAATTATAGGAGATCACTTGCTGAAAAATGAAAGCATAAAGAGTTGAGGATTTCCGGCCTCAACAAATTTCAAGAAATGTAATCTGGATATTACAATAAATTAAATGAAGCCATAGCATTGTACAAAGGCGATTTTTTAACTTATCGCGGCCCCGGACTGTCATTCAGACCCCGGCGGCCCGCTCCCCAACCATAAGCCGATTTTGTCTCGATAGGCCCTGATGGATTTATAGTTTTTTTAACAAGGTCACAACAATGGCGGGTGCCGGATGACTTGAACATACGGTTTCACTATAAGGGTCATAAAATTTTTACAACGGCTTGAGGAGAATCTGCTGCGATCTGGAGGTCAATACGGGTGATTTTTGGTTCGGGAGAATGACATTTTCCAACCGAAACGAGACCGCATCGATTCTATTATCGATATGAGGGACCGTTCCAATATATCATCATTGTCCTCAGAAGGTATTGTCAGCCGGCGGGTTCCCTCGATTTCGAACAATTTGCTTGCTATTGATCGCGAACTGGTGTTTGAAACCAACGCAGATTCCGTTCCATGGAAATGCCGTCGTTTTTTAAAGCTTGCCGGGGATTGTGAGAAGAAGACGAACGGTAATGTTCGTCTTCGAGGAGACTTCTATGGTGCTCAATATCGCCCATCGAGGCGCCCGAAGCCTGGCGCCTGAAAACACGCTGGCGGCTGCCCATAAGGCTGTGGAATGCGGAGCCGATATGTGGGAGACCGATCTGATGGTCAGCGCCGACGGAGCACTCGTCCTTTTTCATGATGATACTTTGGTGCGAACCTCTGATGCCCGGACGCGCTTTCCCGACCGGGGGCCATGGCATCTCCACGAGTTTACATTGGGGGAACTCCTGGAGTTGGACTGCGGTTCCTGGTTTGTCGAGAACGATCCATTCGGACAGATACGCGAAGGGCAGGTATCGGAAGATGACCGCAATTCCTATCGCAATGCGCGAATTCCGACCCTTGAGGATGCCATGTCATTTACCCTTGAGGCCGACTGGCGGATCAACGTCGAATTGAAGAAATTGCCCCCTCAAATGGGCGACTTCCCATTGATAGAGCGGCTCCTGGTGATCATAAGCCGAATGAATATCGGCGGCCGGCATCTGGTGTTGTCATCTTTCAACCACGAATGGATGAAAGAGATTCATCGCCTGCGGCCCGACATAACCGTGCAGGCCCTGATCGGTGATTCCAGGATCGGTCCGCTGGACTGGGGCAGACTGGAATTTCAAACCTACAATGTACGCCATACCCTGATGGACCACCGAATGATCCGCTGGTTGGCGGAAAAAGGTGTGACCGTCAACCTTTGGACGGTCAACGAGGAAGAAGACATGCACCGGTTCATCAAAGCCGGTGCGGCCGGCATCATCACCGATTACCCGCAACGGCTGGCCGTTATTGTCGGGCAGTCGGCGTTTCGATCTTCCACCGCAACCGGAGGAAACGACCCTCCTGCGATATAGTAGCCTTTTCCGAGGCGTAAAAAAACCGCGGTGACAGCACCGCGGTTTTTTTCGTCTTCACATCGCTTTCCTACTTCTTGTCTTCCTTGACCTCTTCAAAATCAGCATCGACGACGTCCTCGTCCGGTTCTGCGGCGCCTCCGCCGGCAGCACCACCAGCACCACCACCACCGGCTTGGTCGCCGCCTTTGTGCGAGGCTTGCTGGTACATGGCTTCAGCCAGCTTGTGAGACACCTGGGTCAATTCCTCGCTGAGCCGTTTGATCTCTTGGGCATCGCCGCCTTCCATGGCTTTGCGCAGTGCAGCAACAGCCCCCTCGACCTTGCTCTTTGTCTTATCATCGACCTTGTCGCCGAGATCCTTGATTGATTTTTCGGTGGTGTAGATCAGGGTGTCGGCGTTGTTGCGTGCCTCCACCAGGTCTTTCTTCTTGCGGTCCTCTTCGGCATGCAGTTCAGCGTCTTTTACTGCATTCTTGATTTCCTCTTCGCTGAGTCCGGAAGAGGCGGTAATCTGGATCGACTGCTCCTTGTTGGTCGCCAGATCTTTGGCCGAAACATTGACGATACCATTGGCGTCGATGTCGAAGGTCACTTCGATCTGGGGAACGCCTCGGGGAGCTGGCGGAATACCAACCAATTCGAAACGCCCGAGTGTCTTATTGTCGGCGGCCATTTCACGTTCGCCTTGCAGGACATGGATCGACACGGCCGGTTGGCTGTCGGCAGCGGTCGAGAAGATCTGGCTCTTTTTGGTCGGAATGGTCGTGTTCTTTTCGATCAGCTTCGTCAAGACGCCACCCAGGGTTTCGATACCCAATGACAGAGGGGTCACATCGAGCAGCAGAACATCCTTTACATCCCCCTTCAGGACACCGCCTTGAATGGCGGCGCCCAGTGCCACGACCTCGTCGGGGTTGACTCCCCTGTGCGGCTCCTGACCGAATATTCGCTTGACTCGGTCTTGGACAGCCGGCATGCGGGTCATACCGCCCACCAGGATGACCTCGTTGATTTCCGATGCGGATAGTCCGGCATCTTTCATCGCCATCCGGCACGGCTGCTCCAGCTTATCCAGCAGATCACTGACCAGAGACTCGAGTTTGGAGCGGTTGATCTTTAGGTTCATATGTTTGGGTCCGCTGGCATCGGCGGTGATAAACGGTAGATTGACGTCGGTTTCCATGGATGACGATAATTCCATCTTGGCCTTTTCTGCCGCCTCCTTCAAGCGCTGCAGAGCCATTTTATCGTTCCTCAGGTCGATGCCCTGGTCTTTTTTGAACTCGTCTGCCAGGTAGTTGATCAGACGTAGGTCGAAATCTTCGCCGCCCAGGTGCGTATCACCATTTGTGGCTTTGACTTCGAAAACTCCCTCGCCGATCTCAAGAATGGAGATGTCGAAGGTGCCGCCGCCGAGGTCGAAGACGGCGATTTTTTCCTCGGCTTTTTTATCGAGTCCATATGCCAGCGAGGCTGCAGTCGGTTCATTGATGATGCGCAGAACATTGAGGCCGGCGATCCGTCCAGCATCTTTCGTGGCCTGCCGCTGACTGTCGTTAAAATATGCCGGCACCGTAATCACCGCGTCTGTGATCTTCTCTCCCAGATAATCTTCGGCATATTTTTTTATGTAGCCCAATATATACGAAGATATTTCCGCCGGACTGTATTGCTTTTTCCTGATGTTCAGGCGAACATCCCCGTTGGAAGCCCGCTCGATCTTATACGGCAGGATCTTAATGTCCTGCTGCACTTCCTGTGATTCGTACTTACGACCGATCAATCGTTTGACGCCGAAAACCGTGTTCTCAGGATTCGTTATCGCCTGCCGCTTTGCTATTTGCCCGACCAGTCTTTCGCCATTTTCGGAGACGGCGACAATCGACGGGGTCGTGCGCCCTCCTTCAGGGTTGGTGATGACTTTGGCATCGCCTCCCTCCATGACCGCCACGCAAGAGTTGGTGGTTCCGAGATCGATACCGATGATTTTACCCATGTCCATTCCTCCTTACCATTGATCAATATTTAGAATTTTTGTAATGCTTCACACATTCGGATCTACGGATCCAATTTGACCACCGCTCTTCGCCATAGCCACGACAACCATTGCCGGCCTGATCAGCCGGTCGTGCATCATGTAGCCTTTCTGTAGTTCATTGACCACCGTGTTTTCAGGATATTCGTCGGATTCCTCGCGCATGACCGCTTCGTGAAAATTGGGGTCGAACGGTTTTCCCATGGCCGCTATTTGTTCGATGCTGTTTTTCTCGAAAACCTTGAGTATTTCTTTGCGGGTCAACTCGACCCCGTCCAGCAGGCATCCATCTACGGTATTGGTCGATTCGGCGGCTGATTTGATGGCCAGTTCAAGGTTGTCGATCACCGGAAGCAGATCCCTGACAAGAGACTGATTGGCATACTTATGAACATCCGCCAATTCCCGGGCGGATCTTTTCTTATAGTTCTCGAATTCGGCCGATACCCTCAGCAGTCGGTCATAGTTCTCCTGGCACTCTTTGGTCACGCTATCAAGCTTGCTTTCGAGATATTTGACAGGATCCTGTGCCTCGGAATCAATGACCTCTTCGCGGATATCCGGCTCCCTTTCGCTTTCTGCCGAGTGCAGGGGCCCATTGGTATCTGCGGCCTGGTCATTTTGAATGTCATTTCCGTCCTCGACTTTTATTTTCTTTTTTCCAGGCATCTGGCGATTAAATCTCCTTTAATTTTAAGTAATTAGAGGTCATTTTTATGGTCGGGGCAAACGTTGTACAGAAAATAAGACTGTATGCTAGGTTGTCAAGGCTTGTCAGGTACAGGTTTGGAGGGGTTTGGGATTGTTTGGGAAGGGCGGGAACCGTTGCTCCAGGCACCGGGGTTTGGATTGCTTTCTTTTGGGTAATCTGCTGGTTTCACGAGGTCCCGCCATGCGATCTCTACCACTTCTACGATGGGGGGGCGAGGTGAAGAGGTTGTGCACCCACTTTTGAATTTCTTCCGTAAAAGGAAGGTCATCGAAATGACCGGGATCGATCCACGACACAGGCTGCATCATTTATCGCTGCTTCCTTCCGGACCTGACGAGGTTCATGACCGCCTGTTGCGCGGCGGCCGGTCGGACGACCAACACCTGTTCGGATCGAAACCCTGGAGTGGGAATTCAGCCCCGCATAAGCGGATTTCGGGTACAGGGCACCGCTAGCTCCCCGCCTAGCACAACCGGCGACTAAGATAAAACAATCCTGATTTTTTTCAAGGGAAAAATCCGCTATGCCGATGATTAAGATTTCGTTCCGGTCGAGATTTATCCCCACCTTATTTATTTGGGAATGCGGGATGTGGATTAACGAACCAAGAAACCTTGCCGGGAGTTGACATCATCAACGATCTCTCCTACAAGCCTTGTAGGGGAGATCCAGCGTGCCGACCAACGGTATACCGTGCCGCCACGGCGCGAATAAACCACCGGATAGAAGCATCCATTCACCGCAATGACCTTGTCCGACTCTCGCCCCAGGAAGGCCATGGGTATGGCAGCGGCAATCAATAGACCTCAAAATCCAGAAATCCGCCGGCGTGTTCTGGCTTCGGTAAGGGAAACCATCGCTCGTTTCGATATGATTCACTCTGGTGAGTCCGTGCTGCTCGGAGTTTCGGGAGGACCTGATTCGTTGGCGCTGTTGCACCTGATTAAGGAACTGGCTCCGGAATTTTATTTGAAGCTGGGGGTTGCACACCTGAATCACGGTTTGCGAAAGGAGGCGGATGCGGAGGCGGTTTTCGTCGCCTCGATCTGCAGGGAAATGGGCGTGACCTGCCACGTGGTCAAAGAGGATGTGAACCGTCACCGCCGCCGGCACAAAGTGTCCGTCGAGGAGGCCGGACGGCAGGTAAGATACACTTTTTACCGATCCGTTGCCGCGCAGCACGGTTACGATAAGATCGCTCTTGGACACCATGCCGGGGACAATGCCGAGCTGGTGTTGATGTTTCTCCTCAGGGGCAGCGGGTCGGGCGGTTTTTCCGGCATACCACCGGTCAGAGACGGGATGATCATACGCCCTTTGATCCGGTTGTCCCGCCGCGACATTACGGATTACCTGGAAGCCGCGGAGGTTAGCTATATGACAGACCGCAGCAATCAGGACAATCGACACCTTCGCAATCGTATCCGCAACGATCTGATACCCCTGCTGCAGCAATCATACAATCCCCGGATCATACCGGCCCTCAACCGATCGGCCGATATTTTGCGGGACGAGGACCACTGGATGGCGGCGATGACCGATTCTCATTTCTCGGAGGCTTTGGTTTCTCTCGGGAAAGGAGAGTGCCTGCTGTCCGTCGAGCGGATGACGAGACTGCCGGTGGGGGCACGGCGACGGGTCATCCGGAAGGCAGTGGCTGAAGTCAAGGGTGACTTACGACGGATATCTTTCGACCATGTGGAGGCCGTTCTCCGCTTGATCGAATCGCATCGGCCGCAACATGCCGTTGCATTGCCGGATGGATTGTCCTTCCGGAAAAGCGGCGAGAGCCTAAGCCTCTCAGAGACCCGCCGCCAAGCTGATGGCCGGCCCGCAGCATTCGGAAGGATACGGTGGGCCACTTACCACTATCGCGTCAATAGACCTCAATCGCCGCTGCACGCTCCCGTCATCGTCGACCTCGACGAAATCGGCTGGCGAATGACCTTTGCGGTCTTGGAAAGCGGGGCGGTGGGAGCCGTTCACAAAACTGGACAGACGGTCGCTTTTTTTGATATGGATAGCCTGGTTTTTCCACTCGAATTGCGAAATGTGCAGCCGGGTGATCGGTTCACTCCCTATGGATGCCAGGGGACTCAGAAAGTAAAGAAGTACTTCGTCGACCATAAAGTGCCGCTGGACCTACGTTGGGAGTGCCCAGTGCTGATCAGCACCGGGCGTATTGCATGGCTCGCGGGGCATCAGATCGCCGATGCCTGCAAGGTGACGCCGGACACCCGATGGGTCCTACGTGCGGAACTGGCTTGTTAAAACCCGGTGAGTGATTAATATAGACCTGAAGGCGCATAACTGAGTATTAAATGAGGCATGTTTTTAACTGCGGAAGTTAGAAGGGACGCCGGATGTAAAGTGCATGTAAACCTTGTACCGTGAGGTCCTGACACTTAAGCGGTTGACAAATTCGGTCCGATGAACGATGAGGGTATGTTGTAGCCGATGCGTCCATACAGGGCAAGACGGACGATGTGCTATGGACTGGACTGAACACAATCTTTCAGCAGGAGGCAGTGGCATTTGAATCCATTTTACAAAAACCTGGCATTGTGGCTGGTCATCACCCTGATGATGATTATGCTCTACAACCTTTTCAATCAGCAGCAGATGGCGGAGTCTACGATCAGCTACACTGAGTTTTTGGCCATGGTCGATGAAGAGCGGGTCGCTGAGGTCGTCATCCAAGGGCAGGAGCTCTATGTGACCGACACCAACCGCAATCGCTTCAAGGTGTATGCTCCCCAAGATCCGGATCTGATCAATACTCTGCGGTCAAAACGCGTGGCGATTCAAGCCAAACCACCGGCTGAAAACCCCTGGTACATGTCCGTCCTCGTCTCCTGGTTTCCAATGCTCATCCTTATCGGCGTATGGATTTTTTTCATGCGCCAGATGCAGAGTGGGGGAGGGAAGGCGCTCTCCTTCGGCAAGAGCCGGGCCCGCTTGATGTCGGACGGTAGCGCCAAGGTTACTTTCGAGGATGTGGCCGGCATTGACGAAGCCAAGGAAGAGCTCTTCGAAATCGTCGAATTCCTGAAAGACCCTAAAAAATTTACCCGCCTCGGTGGTCGAATTCCCAAAGGCGTATTACTGATGGGTCCTCCGGGAACCGGCAAGACCCTTCTGGCCCGGGCCATTGCCGGTGAAGCCGGTGTGCCTTTTTTTAGTATCAGTGGATCCGATTTCGTCGAAATGTTTGTCGGCGTTGGGGCCTCGCGTGTCCGCGATCTCTTCGTTCAAGGAAAGAAGAACGCCCCGTGTATCATTTTCATTGATGAAATCGATGCCGTGGGTCGTCATCGAGGGGCCGGCTTGGGCGGGGGGCACGACGAAAGAGAGCAGACCCTCAACCAACTGCTGGTGGAAATGGACGGTTTCGAATCCAACGAAGGGGTGATCCTGATTTCGGCCACCAACCGGCCGGATGTCCTCGACCCGGCCCTGTTGAGACCCGGCCGGTTCGATCGCCAGGTGGTCGTGTCGATGCCTGATATCAAAGGGCGTGAAAAAATCTTGAAAGTACACATGCGAAAAACCCCGATCTCTGACGACGTAAACGTCCTGGTCCTCGCCAAGGGGACGCCAGGCTTTTCGGGGGCCGATCTGGAAAACCTCGTCAACGAAGCCGCTTTATTGGCGGCTAAGCGCGACAAAGAAAAAATCGACATGCTCGATTTCGAAGATTCAAAAGACAAAGTTTATATGGGGTTGGAGCGCAAGTCGAAAGTCATCAAAGAAGAAGACCGTCGAACCACCGCTTACCACGAGGGCGGCCATGCACTGGTGGCCCGTTTTTTGCCGGACACGGATGCGGTGAATAAAATTACCATCATTCCCAGGGGACGGGCGGCCGGTGTGACTTGGTTTCTGCCCGAGGAGCGTGATTTCAAATACAAGGATCAACTCGAAAGTGAGCTGGCGGTCGCCTTTGGCGGAAGAGTTGCCGAAGAGATTGTCTTCGAGCGGATCAGCACCGGTGCGGCCAACGACATCAAACAGGCCACGATGCTGGCCGAACAGATGGTCAGGAATTGGGGAATGAGCGACCTCGGGCCATTATCCTATGCCAAGGGTGAAGAGCACGTTTTCCTCGGCAGGGAAATCGCCCAGCATCGGGACTACTCTGAAACCACGGCCCAGAAGATCGATGAACAGATTCACCTGCTGATCGATTCGTCTTACAAGCGGGCTAAGGTGGTCTTGCAGGACAATCTGGATATCCTTCACAAGCTTGCCGGTGTTCTCCTCGAGCAAGAAACCGTCCTCGGCAAGGAGCTGGACGAGCTGATCCAATCACTACGACCCGGGATCAAGCTGCCATCGAATAACGTCGATGAGGAGCCGGAGAAGGGCCCGCAGAAAGAGGAGCCCGCAGATGCGGGAGCGGATCAGGGGCCAGCGGAACAGAAAGGTTCCACCGCGGAGACCGAAACCGATAGCTCATCACCCGGCCAGCCGTCCAATTAAAAGTGAACCGCGGCACCCTTGATGCGGCGATGAGATGGTACGCCGGAACGCGAGGATGCGGACGGTCGATAATCTCTGCCTATGCCCGCCAGAAAATCCTACTCGATCGATAGCCAGCACTGTTCCATCGAACTGGGTCGGCGCACGTGTATCATGGGGGTTCTCAACGTGACGCCGGATTCTTTCTCCGACGGTGGCCGCTATTTTACACCCGAAGCGGCTGTCACCCAAGCGTTGCACTTGGTCGAACAGGGTGCCGACATCCTCGATCTCGGCGGTGAATCGACCCGTCCGTATTCCGATCCGGTTCCGGTATCAGAAGAGCTGCGGCGCGTGATTCCGGTGTTAGAGGCCCTGGTCGATCGCGTTGCCGTTCCGATTTCCATCGATACCACCAAGGCGGAGGTCGCCCGACGGGCATTGACCGCTGGGGCCTCTATCATTAATGATGTCAGCTCTCTGCGGCTTGATCCCGAGATGTGCGCCCTGGTGGCCGAGAGCGGTGTGCCGGTGATCCTCATGCACATGCTCGGCACACCCAAAACCATGCAGCTCGAACCGTCTTATACCGACGTGGTTGCCGAGGTCGGCGACTTTCTCGCTCGTGCCGTGGAGACGGCGGTGCAGGGCGGGATAGCGCGCGATCGCCTGATCATCGACCCGGGTATCGGATTCGGGAAAACCTTGACCCACAATTTGCAAATCATCCGCAACCTTTCGAAACTGCAGGGTCTCGATCTGCCGCTTCTGATCGGCCCGTCCCGCAAAGCCTTCATCCGCACGTTGCTCAAGGATACCGGTGGAAGCGACATCCAGCCCGATTGGCCAGTCGTGGAAACAGGAACCGTGGCGGCCGTCTGTGCTGCGGTTCTGAATGGCGCCCACATCGTCCGGGTGCACGATGTCGGACCCACCCGGGCGGCGCTGAAGATCATCGACGCCGTTTTGCAGACCTGATCCGGAATGGTTGCCGAATCGGCCGGTTTGGCTGCCGGTGAATCCCCTGATAGAAGAAAAGGATCTGTCAAATGCTGCTCGTGATCGATATCGGGAACACCAACATGGTAATGGGCGTCTTCGATGGCCGGAATCTCCTACGGGACTGGCGCTTGAGAACCGAGCGCAACACGACCGAGGATGAGATCAACATCATTTTAAGCAGCCTCTTTGCACAAAGTCATATCCGGCCGGATCAGATCGACAGGACGATCATTTCCAGCGTCGTCCCGCCGATGGTCACCATTTTCGACTCATTTTGCCGCAAATACCTCGGATACCCGCCCTTCTGGGTGAATCCGGCCTCCTATTCCGGCATGCCTAATCTGTACCGGAATCCCTCCGATGTAGGCGCCGATAGAATCGTCAATGCCGTGGCGGCGTTTGCCAAATACAAATGCAGCCTCATCGTTATCGATTTCGGAACCGCCACCACTTTTGACAGCATTTCCGCCAAAGGTGAATATCTCGGCGGAGCCATCAGTCCGGGTATCATGATCGCCGCCGAAGCGCTGTTCATGAAGGCATCAAAACTGCCACGGGTCGAACTCTTCCAGCCGCCTGCAAGCGTCATCGGCAAAGATACGGCCGGCAGCATCCAGTCGGGTATCATTTACGGCTATGCTGGCCTGGTGGACGGTGTGGTCGAACGGATGAGGGCAGAGATGGGATCGGCGCCGACGGTCGTTGCCACCGGGGGGCTGGCAGGACTGATGAGAGATGTGTCGAAAACGATCGATGCTGTGGAGCCCTTGCTAACGCTGGACGGACTGAGAATAATCGCGGGGGAGATGGACACGGAAATCCGATCAAAGAGCGGTTGAATCATCAAGCCATGCCCATTTCTTTTTCGAGCCGACGGATCTCGGTCAAAATTTTAAACCGCTCCTCTTCGCTGAGGTCGGAGGCGTTCAGACGGTTTCTCAGTCCGAGAAGCACCATTTCCTTGCGGTAATCCTGGCAGGTGTACGGTTGGCCGGGGGGCATCGGTATCCACTTATGGGCGGTTGGCGGGTTAGCAAAACCGGCGTAAGTTCGCACGCCGGCGCACCATCAGATCTTTCCGACTTCCTTCAGGGTATCTTTGTGCGTTCGGTAGAAAAATTCGTGATCGGTGAGACCCCTTTGGATGATCTTGCCGATGTCTTCGATATTCTTGGCGTTGATGATGATGTTCACGCTGTGTCTGAAGGCCATCATCTGGTCCATGGTTCGGTATTTACTGCTGATCATGGCCACATACATGTTGCGCCGAATACTCATGTTGAGCCGTTCCAGGTACAGCAGCACCATGTTCGAATCCGGATCGGCGCAATGAAAAGCTTCATTGACAACCACCAGGTTGTACTGGTGATAGCGCATTTTCTTCAGAGCGTCACGCCCGTTGTCCGACACCGTCACATGGTATTCCAGCAGGTTCAGGGTGCCGATGATCTTCTTGAGCATATCGGCATCGGATTCGCACACCAGGGCCGTGTTGCCTTCTTCTTCGATGAAATCAAACGGTTTTTCGGACGCATCGTAATGGCTTTCCTCGATGCTGGTTTCCATCTTTGCGGCCGATGGGACGGGTCCAGCGACCTTTATCCGTTTCTTGCATTTCGGGCAGGGTAAACCGGCCGTCTTGCCTGCCGGAATTCTATCGCTCGGAATCTTGAATCTGCTCTGGCAGCTTTCGCAAACGATTTCCATGGTTGAATTATCGGCTCCCTCCGTCTCCTTGATGATGCCGGCCCGTTTTTACTGGATCCGACCACCGGTATGCGGCAGGCCTGTGGATGCCGGTCCGGCGATCAATTGGCACCGTAGTTGCGGTCGATTTCAAGCTTGTCGATGTCCGATGTGGCCTCGCCCCTGGCGCTTTTTAACGAGTCTATGCCGCGGCCGACAATCCCGCGGCGTGATGCATAGGCCAATCCCGTGTCCTCGGTGACCAAGCCCTGTTCGTACAGCCTGATGATATGATCATCGAAGGTGGTCATGCCGAAAGCCGTTCCGGCCTGCATCATTTCATAAAACGACTTGCCCTCGGATTCGCCGTTCATGATGGCGTCTTTCACTCGCAGGTTGGTACCGAGAATTTCAAAGGTCGCCACACGTCCGCCGCCGATTTTGGGCAGCAAACGTTGGCAAACGACCCAGCGAAGGGTATCGGCCAACCGGATGCGGATCTGGTGTTCTTCTTCCGTGTTGAACATGCCCACAATTCGGTTGATGGTCGACCCGGCATCGATGGTATGCAGTGTCGTCAGAACCAAGTGTCCGGTTTCGGCCGCGCTCAGCCCGATCTCGACGGTTTCGCGGTCGCGCATCTCACCGACCAGGATCACTTTGGGTGCCTGGCGCAGCGCCGCCCTGAGACCGTTGGCATAAGAATCGAAATCCACACCGAGTTCACGCTGGTTGAAGGTGGAGTTCTTGTGCGGGTGCTGGTATTCTACCGGGTCTTCAAGCGTGACAACGTGTACCGACCGGTCTTCGTTGATGACGTTGAGAATGGCGGCCAACGAAGTGGTTTTACCCGAACCGGTGGCCCCGGTTACGAACACGATGCCGTTTTTTTCTTTGGCGATCTTGCTCATTGCCTCGGGAAGTTGAAGCTCTTCTATTGTGGGAATCTTGGATTCCAGTTTACGCAGGACAATGGAGTAGTATCCGCTCTGGGAGAAAATATTGACCCTGAAGCGGGCTTTGCCGGGCAGTGTATAAGACAGGTCGCAGGAACCTGAATTGACAAGGGTCCGTGTCAGGTGCCGATTTTGATTCAGGAGATTGAGGGCGAAGATTTCGGTTTGAAATGGCGTCAGCTCTTTGAAGGGCGGACGCATGTCTACCTGAACCAGCTCGCCGTCGCTTTCAACCTGCAGGGGTTTGCCGACTGTCAGGTTCAGGTCGGAAACATTCTTGTGGGAATCGAGCATGCGGGTGAGGATGTGGTCGATTTCCTGCTTTTTCATTTATGAAACCCCTTGATCGAGTCGGTTACTGAACGGATCAGACTTCGGTGAAATCCGTGGGTGGCCCCGTCAGCAGCGGTCTGAATTTTGCCTTCTCATTGGCTTTAATATAGGCCTCGTCGGCACTGATCCAGCCTCTGTTGTACAGATCCATTATGGCGTCATCCAAAAGCTGCATGCCGTATTTCTTGCCGGTTTGAATCATGGATGGGATTTGATGGGTCTTGGCCTCCCGTATCAGGTTCCTGACCGCCGAATTGGCAATCAATATTTCAAGTGCCACACACCGGCTCTTCCGGTCGATCCGCTTGAACAGCACCTGTGCGATAATCGCACGAATACTGTCGGCCAAGGTGGAGCGGACTTGAGCCTGTTGATCGGCAGGAAAGACTTCGATGATGCGATCCACAGTTTTCACGGCGCTGGTGGTATGAAGGGTGGCGAAAACCAGATGCCCGGTGGAGGCGGCTTCAATGGCCAGAGATATAGTCTCCAAGTCACGCATTTCCCCCACTAGTATGATATCGGGGTCTTCGCGCAGGGCGCCGCGCAGGGCGGCTGCGAATGACCGGGTGTGTATGCCGATCTCGCGGTGATTGACACTGCACCCCTGACTCTGATGAACGAACTCGATGGGGTCTTCGATGGTGATGATATGGTCTTTACGGGTTCGGTTGGACACGTCGATGATGGAGGCAAGCGTTGTCGATTTGCCACTGCCTGTTGGTCCGGTAACCAGAACCAGCCCTCTGGGCAAAGACGCCAGTTTTGAGACCACCGGGGGCAGACCCAATTGTTCGGCGGTCATGATGGAGCTGGGGATTTCCCTGAAGACCGCGCCGACGCCGTTCTTCTGCATGAAAAAGTTCGCCCGGTAGCGGGCCAGACCGGGGATTTCATAACCGAAATCGACATCACCGGACTCTTCGAAGACCTTGATCTTTTCTTCGGGTGTAATCTCATACAACATGCCGCGCAGATCGTCGTTGTCCAGAACCTTGTATTTGATCCGCTCGATATCACCTCGAATGCGCAGGGCCGGGGGCTGTCCGGCTGCAAGGTGAAGGTCCGATGCTCCTTGCTCGTGCATCAGTTTGAAAAACGCGTCTATTTTGGCCATGCATTACTCCACGTCAAAAGGTAGGGTCACTTCTATTTATGATTCCGCGGTCGATTGATGGCGGTTGCCGCTCCGTTGGGCTTCAGGCTTTGTTCTGCTGCAGCAGTTTGATCTTGGAATCCTCATCGTCCATGGCTTTCTGGCCTTCTTTGCTGATCTCCAGCAATTTGCTGTGGGATTCGATGATCGAACCAATCTGTACTTCAATTTGAACCCGCTGGCGTTTCAGCTCACCGATGTCTTCATGTAGCTGGGCCAGCCGGTTGTGGGCCTTGTTGAGGATTTTCTCCGCTTTTACTTCTGCCTCGGCGACGACGAGCTCAGCCGATTTCTGGGCATTCTCCTTCATTTGTTCGATGACCCGTTGGGAATTGAGCAGGGCGCGCTTGAAGGCGTCTTCGCGGTTCTTGTAGCCCTTGATTTCCAGCTGCAGACGGTCGATATCCTCTTTGATATGTTCGTTCTGCCGCAGCAGCGCCTCGAAGGCATCGGCCATCTGATCGAGGAATAACTCGACCTCCTGGGTATCGAACCCCCTGAATTTGGTTTTGAATCGTTGCTGTTGGATATCAAGGGGGGTGAGATTGATCATGCGTCTCCTCCTTACCTGTTGTTACAGCAGTGATTGGGAGAATCTGAGCAGGCTGTTCACAACAAAAATCTGTAGGAAATAAATAGCGAGAATCACCAGGATCGGTGAGAAATCGATCCCGCCAAAGCTTACGGGGATTTTGGACCTCACCCGATTCATCACCGGTTCGGTAACGTTGTATATGAATCGGACAATCGGATTGTAAGGATCGGGGTTGACCCAGGAGAGGACGGCTCGAGCAATTATAATCCACATGTAGAAAAACAGGACGTAGTCGATTATCTTGGCAACGCCCATCAACAAATAACCGATGGAGTACATAGTCAACAAACCTTATATCTTATTAGGCCACAGCTTTGTAACTGAACCGGCCGATTTGGCTGTCGATTCGACGGCCTCAAATTTTTAAGGGAAGCGGAAGGGAACTCCTGCGGTCCAAAACCGTTGACATCCCCAGCGGCCGGAAGTAACCTTATTCGCTTAGTGGTCGATTATGACGAATTTTAATACGTTACCATACCATAATCAGGCGCTGTTGTCCAAAGATAAGTACGGATGTCAGCAGGGGATCGACACAGATAGAAGCAAAGGAAAAAGAGTGAACGAGTTCAACCTATCGATCGGATTCATAGGAGGCGGCAATATGGGGGAGGCCATCGTCGGTGCGACGCTCGCCTCCGGTCTTCTGCCCGCGGAAATGGTTCATGTTGCCGACGCCGACGTCGGCCGCCAGGCCTATTTGACGGATAAATACAAGGTAGTGGGGGCGGAGAGCAATGTCGCGCTGTTCGAAACGTGTCAGCTCGTGGTGCTGGCCGTCAAACCACAGCAGATGCCGGTGGTTCTCGAAGAATTGGTCCGCCGTGACGGCTACAGCGTCCCACGGCGAAAGATCGTTATTTCCATTGCCGCCGGATTCCCCATTCGGAAAATAGAAAACTTCCTATACCCGCCACTGAATGAACGGGAGGCCCGCAACTTACCCATCATTCGGGTCATGCCGAACACCCCGGCCTTAGTGCTCAGCGCCGTTTCCGCGATGAGCCCCAACCGCTTCGCCACTCCGGAGGATATTCGGACAGCCCGAACCCTACTGGAGGCCATCGGTGTGGTGATTAGGTTCGAAGAGGAAGCGCTCGATGCGGTAACGGCTCTGTCGGGTTCAGGGCCGGCCTATTTCTTTTATCTGGTCGAGTCGCTGATCGAGGCCGGCATCACGGCCGGTCTTGCGCCGGATGCCGCCGCCACCCTGGTCTCCCAGACTTTTTCGGGAGCCGTCAAATTATTGGCAGCTTCCGGTGAATCTCCCCGGGAGCTGCGTCGCAAGGTGACCTCCCCCGGCGGGACGACCGAGGCGGCCATAGGCGTCTTCGAGTCCCGGGGTTTCAAACCAACCGTAATTGAGGCCATCGCCGCTGCCGCGGAAAGAGCCCACGCTCTGAGTGAATAACCCGCCGGACTCGACCGGCATGACGACGAGGTGGATTGGCTCCAAGGCATTGGTACCGGCCCTACGTTTTCCGGTTCGACCGAAAACCTCCATCAGAGGCGTTAAGCAATCAGATGACCGAACGGCGCAAAGACAATTGGCAGGGTAGGATTCAACCGCGGGCCGACTTTTTTTTCCGCTTGATATTGGGTGCGGTGTTTGTTTGGGCCGGCGGCACAAAAATTGAGAATCCGCACGAGTTTGCCATCGTCATTTCGAACTATCAGATTCTGCCCGATTATCTGGTAAATTCCATCGCGGTCTGGTTGCCTTGGGTCGAGGTTCTTTGCGGCGCCTTGTTGATTTGCGGCATCTGGGTCGACGGCAGCCTTATCGTCATAAACACCCTATTGATCGTTTTCATGGTCGCGCTGGTGTCGAACGGTGTGCGAGGCATCGATGTCGACTGCGGATGCTTTTCAACAGCCGCAAGAGGCGGGCAATCCAATTATCTCCTGGATATCGCTCGCGATGGTGCCCTCTTGGGTATGGGGCTGTGGGTTCTTTATACCCGGGTCCGTTTTCATGATAACTGAGTCTGGGGGGAGTGCGGCGGCGATCGGAAAAGAACTGCATTGGGCATCCGGTCTACCGTTCGCAGGGTGTTGAAAAACGTCATGAGCGCGTCGTCAAGACAAGGCAATATCCGACGGAAAGCAGAGTTTATGTGTGATAAATGTGCATTTTAAGGAGTATTTTAGCACCGTATTGTCAGGCGCAATAATTTTTCAACTACCTGTTAGACAGACAGTAGGGCGGGGGCATCGATCGAACACCGGCGCGAATTTTGCTGAGGCGGTGGATTGATCCGCAGCAAAGGACATGCAAAAATAATGAAAAAGAAAACCGTTATTTCTATCGGCCTGGCCTTGATCGTATCGGCGATGTTGACGACAGCCGGTTCGGAGGAATCCAGTTCGCTGAAGTGGTACGCTTTCGAGGAAGGGGTGGCGCTGGGGAAATCCCAGGGGAAAAAGATGTTCATCCACTTTTGGGCGGAGTGGTGCGCCTACTGCCACACCATGGAAAAAGAGACCTTTCAGAATCCAACCGTAGTGAACGCTCTGAAAAAACAGTTCATTGCCATTAAGGTCAATACGGACCGTGAAAGGACATTGTCTGATAAATTCAAGATTCGCGGATTGCCCGACAATTGGTTCCTGGCCGAAAACGGTGATATCGTCGGCCATCGACCCGGGTATATTTCCGCCGATTTGTTTATGAAGATATTGGAGGGTTTGGCCGTCAGCGAACCCGATTCTCGCTAGCCCTAAACGACGGGAAAACGGGACCCGGACACCCGGTCGCGGACCAGGCATCGGTGGGCCGGCACGACTGATGGGTTGTTTTCAAAGCGGGTGCTATGCACCCGGTCACAACCGCAACGAATATTGCATTGACGGGCCTTTTTTCCCGGCCTATGACTGGAAATCCAAGCTACGCGGGTGGCCGTTGATTCGTTGACTGAATGGCCCGGAAGGGGGTGAGTTCACTCCCTTCGATCGGAGCGGTAGGGACATTACGCATGGCCAGTCTGCCGCGGAGTCGAATCCTTTTCTGATTAACGCAGGTGCAGGTTGTTGGCGAGGCTATGTTTCCAGCGCTTGAACAGCCTGATCGATGTCAGGACGATGACGCTTCCGCTCAGTATCAACAGCACCACCGGCAGCCAGATATTGCCGCGGTGGGCCGCGCTTTCGCCGGCAACCGAAATCCCTAAGGCCGCGAACAGAAACACAAGCAGCATCAATGCGATGATGATCAGGCAGGCTGTATGGGAGTCATACCAGGGGATGATGAGTTTGCGATGTACGGGATGTTGATCGTATAGCATAGCGGAATCATACCGGTGCAAGGTGAAAAAATCAAGTGACCTCGAGGGGCGGGATTCCGCGCGGTGTTCGGTTCCGGACGGAGCGAAAGGGCGCAAAAGCAGAACGCCACTGAATCCCTGAGCCTGCTCGGGGTAGGACTTAACGCATAAATCGAACCGATCAAAAAGGTATCCGAAATGGCCTTTTTCGCGAATATACCTTGGGCGAGAAAATGGCTGCGGGATTCATTCCGGTTGGCGTTGGTGGCCGGATGGGTTTACGGCTGCAGCGCTGCGTCCCAGAGCGTGGTATTAGAGGACAGTGGTCGTCGGTTCGAGGCTGGCCAGATCATCTCAACCGCCACCGGTAATGCGATCGCCTTTGAAGAGATGATCGCCGATCTGGTCGGCTCCCGAATCGTATACATCGGTGAGAGTCACACCAATGCGGCCCACCACGATATCCAACTGAGCATCCTGCAAGCCATTTTGCGCCACCAGGTCAGTCTGGCGGTGGGGATGGAAATGTTTGCCGTAACATATCAGTCGGTGCTCGATCAGTGGTCGGATGGCTCCATGGCAGCGGAGCTTTTGATAGAAAAAACCCATTGGTATGCCAATTGGCGCCACAACTTCGACCTGTACCGGGAGATCCTCGTTTTTATCCAGGACAACCATATCCCCTTGTTCGGCCTGAACATCCCATTCCACATCCCTTCCAAGATCAGGATCGGCGGCATCGACAGCCTGTTGGGTTGCGACCGGCAGGATTTGCCGGACGTCGTCGACACGACCCATGTCGAACACCGGTCCCATCTGGAAAATATTTTCAACCAGCACCGGTTTCATGAGGATGCGAATTTCGAATACTTTTACCAAGCCCAGTGTGTCTGGGAGGACGCCATGGCGTCATCGGTCGCCCGTTTTCTGGGCGACCGGTTAATGGTCGTGCTGGTGGGAAACGGTCATATTATTCACCGGTTCGGTGTTCCCGAGCGGGCCTACAAAAGGACCGGCTTCCCGTATCGGTCGGTCTATCTGGCGTCGGCCGGTGAACCGGTCGAGCGTTCGTTCGCCGATTATATTTGGGTTGCGCCCGCCGCTGAAAAAAGCGGAATGCGCTAGCAACTCCATTCATTTTGCTGCATTACCGCCGGCGGATCGGTCCGCCCCCGTTCGTTTTGATCCTGGTCTTGTTTGGCCTATGATCCTCTAAAATCCAATATATGGGATTTTTATTCTTGACATCATACTATATGTTGCGATATTGTCTTATCTACGGTGATCGGTTGCCGCAGCCTCTCGCTCTTTATGTTGAACGCCAGATATTATTCCGGCATCTAATTTCCCTGCCACTTACAGGTATTCTTCCATCCGGTGACTGCTGTCTTCTGCAGCAGAAGGGGGTACTGTGTTCGAAAAAATTAAAAAGCGGGACAAAAGAATTGTCGGCTTCGATTCGTCCAAAATCACGGCCGCCATTGCCAAAGCGGGGAAGGCGACCGGTGAATTCGACGGCCGGGAAGCGCGCAAGCTGACGTTGCGGGTGCTGACACTGGCTCACGACATGCGGTTCGGCCCGGTGCCGGAGGTGGAAGAGGTTCAGGACATCGTCGAGCGCGTACTGCTCGACTCGCCCTATTACCGAACCGCCAAAGCCTATATTCTTTACCGTGAGCAGCACGCCCAGATCCGCAAGATCGCTACCCGGGCCCATATCGATCTGGTCGATCACTATATTCGCAAGCTGGACTGGAAAGTCAAAGAAAACAGCAATATGTGCTACTCTCTGCAGGGATTGAACAACTACATTTCTTCAGACATCACTACCGAGTACTGGCTCAACAGTATTTATCCGCCCGAAATCAGGGATGCCCACAAAAAGGGTGATATGCACATTCACGACTTGAACCTCTTGTCGGTGTACTGCGTCGGGTGGGACCTCAAAGATTTGCTGATCAACGGTTTCAAGGGCGTGGAAGGAAAGGTGGAGAGTGCGGCGCCGAAACACCTCCGCTCCGCCCTGGGTCAGATCGTCAACTTCTTTTACACTCTTCAAGGCGAGGCCGCCGGGGCCCAGGCCTTGTCAAATTTCGATACGCTGCTGGCGCCTTTCGTCCGATTCGACAACCTGCGCTACCGCGACGTGAAGCAGGCTCTGCAGGAGTTTGTTTTCAACATCAACATACCAACCCGGGTCGGGTTTCAAACACCCTTTACCAACATCACCCTCGACCTGTTCGTACCGAAAACCCTGAGGGATCATCCGGTGATCGTTGGCGGAACTTACCGGGAAGAAACGTACGGTGACTTTCAAGAGGAGATGGACCTGATCAACAGGGCCTTTGCCGAAGTGATGATGGAGGGCGACGCCAAGGGACGTGTGTTTACCTTTCCGATCCCCACCTATAACATTACGGCTGATTTCGACTGGGACAATCCCAACCTGGAACCCATCTGGAAGATGACGGGTAAATACGGCATCCCCTATTTTTCGAATTTCGTCAACTCGGACATGTCTCCGGATGATGCACGGTCGATGTGCTGCCGGCTGCGGCTGGACAACCGTGAACTTTTGAAAAGGGGTGGCGGCTTGTTCGGCGCCAACCCTCTGACCGGGTCGATCGGGGTGGTGACGCTCAATCTGCCCCGGATCGGTTACAAGGCCGAAAACGAAGCGGCCTTTTTCGGCGCGTTGCGGAAGAAACTGATGCTGGCCGTGGAGAGCCTCCGGATCAAGCGCAAAGTCCTCGAGCGGTTTACCGAGAAGAATTTGTACCCCTACACCAAATTCTACCTGCGGGATGTGAAGAGCACCGGGGATCTGTACTGGAAAAACCATTTTTCGACCATCGGCATCATCGGGATGAACGAGGCCTGTCTGAATTTTTTCGGACAGGATATCACCACCCCGGACGGTCAGGGTTTTGCGCTTAGGGTAATGGATTTCATCCGCGACGAGATGGCCGCCGTTCAAGAGGCCACCGGTGACATCTTCAATTTGGAAGCCACTCCGGCCGAAGGGACCTCCTATCGCCTGGCCATGCTGGACAAAAAATTGTACCCGGCGATTTTATGCGCCAACGAGGCCGACATCCGTGACGGTGCCGCACCTTATTATACCAATTCCACCCAACTGCCGGTCAACCATACGGACGACCTTTTCGAGACCCTCCAACTACAGGATGAACTTCAAACCCGCTACACCGGCGGCACCGTGCTGCACATGTATATCGGCGAGCAGATCACAGACACCCGGGTGCTAAAAAGCCTGGTCCGCAAGATCGCCGGTAATTTCCGGCTGCCCTATTACACACTCACCCCGACCTTCAGTGTCTGTCCCTCGCACGGTTACCTCAACGGCCGCCAGGACAGCTGTCCCACTTGCAGGACGGAAACGGAGGTGTATTCCCGGGTGGTCGGATATTTGAGACCGGTTAAACAGTGGAACGACGGCAAGCTGGCTGAGTTTCGCCGCCGCAGGAATTTCAAACCGGAACTGACGGAAAGGCCCGAAGTTACAGTAAACCGAAAGGCTGTGTCCGAACCGGAAGCGGCGGCCTAGTCGTCCCGCAAATATCTTATCGATATTTCGCCTTTAGCATAAACCGGTTTTGGCTGTCATTTTGAAAAGTTAGGTGAAATCTCCAGGTCCAAAATAAAAAGCCATCCTCAATGATCTCACCATGGCCATCGGCGGCGTTCAGAAGAATTCCTACATCGATTACCCTGGCCTCATCAGCTGTGTGCTGTTTTTGAGCGGGTGCAACTATGCCTGCCCTTACTGCCACAATCCGGATCTGGCCAGGGGTCGACCACCAGCGGCCACCCTTCCGACGCCCGGCGAATTCCTTGATTATCTCTCTGAAAGACGGTCTTTTCTGGAAGGCGTGGTCATTTCCGGCGGAGAACCCACCCTAGAGCGGGACTTGGCCGGGATGTGCACAGACATCCGTCAACTGGGTTACCGGGTCAAGCTGGATACCAACGGCAGTCGACCGCTCATCGTTCGGCGACTCATCGAAGAGGGGTTGGTCGACTTCGTGGCTATGGATATCAAAACCGACCCGCGGCGCTATACCCCTCATTTCCATGGCCAGGATCAGGAACAATCCATCCTCGAGAGTATTAGGATCATCATGGATGCGGCTCCGGCCTATGAGTTCAGGACCACCTGCGTCAAACCGTTTATCAGCGAAGCCGTCATCGAAACGATTGGCCGCTGTATAGAGGGGGCGGAACGCTTCGTCCTGCAGGGCTTTCAGGACCAGCGCCTGTTGAATCCGGAATTCTTTCAAGGATTCGAACCTGCCTTCAAACCGGAGGAAATGGTTCGGCTCAAGCAAGTAGCCGAGAAGTGGGTCGGGGAATGCGTCATCCGATAGCTTTTCTTTCCATTTTTCCAGGGGTATGCTATCGGTCAAAAGGAATCCCGCCTGGTTGAGCCCTCGGGAGGCCCCAAGGCCGGTACGGCAAAACCAGCCGGACACATTTTCGCCGCTTGAGACCTTGAGGGAAAATGGTTCGCGCCCCGATCCCCCGATGGTCCGGATGGCAGCCAGGCACCTATCGGAGTCACCTCCATGGCCGAAATTTCTCTCTGGAAAATCGTTCTGATCGATGACGAGGAAGACATTCGGGACGTCATGACCATGGCTCTGGAGGACGCCGGATACCAGGTAGCCGCTGCTCCCGACGGTGCGTCCGGTCTCCGCTGCTGCCGGCAATTATTACCGCAAATAGTCATTACCGATGTTCGGATGCCGGGTATGGACGGCATTCAGGTACTCGAATACCTGAAAGAAAATTTTGCGGATATCGAGGTGATCGTCGCTACCGCGTTTGGAGAAATGGAATTGGCCATCCGCGCCCTTCAGCTCGACGCCTCTGATTTCATTACCAAACCGGTCAACGATGGCGCCCTACACATGGCCCTTAAGCGTGCCCGCGAGCGTTATTCTTCCCGCAAACAGCTTACTGATTATACCGCCCTGCTGGAGAAAGAGAAGGCGGAAACCAGCCAACAGCTTCTCAAGAACATCCGTTTTCAGAGGAACCTAATCGAAAGCTCCATGGACGGGATCCTGGCCTGTGACCCAAACGGCCGGGTGGTGACCTTCAACCGGAGTATGGAAGAGATGTCGGGATATGATCGGACCGATGTCATCGGCGGCATGTCGCTGAGCCGGTTTTTCCCGAAAGAATCCGAGCAACGGTTCCGAGAGGCCCTTGCCGGATCCGCATTCGGTGGCAGACAACGTCTCACCTTCCACGAAACATCGCTCATCGGAGCCGATGAACGCAGGATCCCGGTACAGATTTCCGCTGCGGTTCTGATGGATCAGGGCCGCGAAAACGGTTTGGTGTGTTTCATTAAAGATCTTCGAGAAACCCGCAAGCTCGAGAGGGAGATCACCGATCAGGCCCGCATTCTGCACCAGGACAAGATGATGTCCCTGGGCCGGCTGGCGGCCAGTGTGGTGCATGAAATCAACAACCCGCTTTCCGGCATATTGAACTATGTCCGGTTGATGATCCGCGCGCTCAACCGCGGCCCCCTGGAAGCAGAGCAACACCAGAAGTTTTTGCGATACCTCACGTTGGTCGAACAAGAGACTAACCGCTGCTCTCAGATTATATCCAGTCTGCTGACTTTTTCGCGAAAGTCACCTCCGGCGTTCGGTCAGGTCAACATAGAAGAGCTGATTCAGCGCAGCATACTTTTAAGTCAACATAAAATCGAACTGAGCAACATCCGGCTGAATCTATCGGTGCTGAACGGCCTGCCGCCGGTGTCGGGCGATTTCAATCAATTGCAACAATGCGTCATTAACCTGATCTTCAATGCCATCGATGCCATGCCCGGCGGCGGTACCCTGGAGGTGTCGGCCGGCAGTGATAGCGGCAAACCGGATGTTTGGATTGCGGTCAAAGATACCGGTCAGGGGATTGATCCCAAAAATCTGCCGCACGTTTTCGATCCTTTTTTCACATCCAAAAAAGAAGGTTACGGTGTTGGACTCGGGCTTTCGACGGTCTACGGGATTGTCGAGCATCACAAGGGAACAATAACGGTGGATAGTAGAATAAATGAGGGGTCGGTTTTCACCATCCGCTTGCCTGCGAGCGGGGGTTAAATATTTGAGCCCTCGGGGAGTTTTCATTATCCGGTAGCGGAGGGAATAATCAGCGACTTCAGCGCGCAAACTCATACATAAGGCAACCTAAGGAAAGAACAGGTTTCATAATGATATAAAACTGTTGAGCTCAATCCACCTATTAGGATCCGAATTTGATAACCAAGACTTCCGCTGTTCTTTCCCAAAGTTGCCTAATGCATTCAGATCCCGCCATGGCGGGACTCGCTTTCGCTGCTGATCACACTCCCTCCGCTTTGGTTCGCCATTTGCGGGAAAAACTCCCCGACCCCTGAATTATTTAGGTGATTGAATCATGCCCATTCTTCCCCAATTTGGAGATGCCAGTATCCGTTGTGACCAATGGCTCATGTTGCTCGATGAGTTGAACATCGGGGCCTTCACGGTCAATTTCGACCACCAGATTTCATCCATTAACTACAGCGCCCAGGCGCTGATGGGTTTGAAGGAAAACGAGGTCATCGGCCGGGACTGCAGGGAGGTTTTTACGGGTGTGCCCTGCATGGTGCAATGCGCTCTCGAGCATGACGGGGATCTGATTACAGATGAACCCGATGTCGAATTCCTGAACGAGTCGGAAACCAAGCACCTTCTGACCCGACTGGCCACGCCGATTTATGATACCCACCGCAATGTGATCGGTTGTTTGACGATTCTGCAGGATCACTCGCCGATTGCCGACCTGATCAACCGCATACATTATGAAGAACGGAGCTTGAAGTTGATCCTGAATAACCTCGATGTCGGGGTCTTCACCATCAACCGTGGCGGCTATATCACCTTCTTCAATCGCGAGGCCGAGAAGATCTCCGGTTTCGACCGACGCCAGGTCATCGGCAAACCGTGTTCGTCGATTTTTCAAGGTGCAGCTACGCATGATTTGTGCTTGCTCAAAGAATCGATAGCCGATGGCGCTGCCCGCAGCAGCAGCCAAGGATTGATGACAATCAGCAATGGTGAAACGATTCCCGTCAGGGCTAACTACATGGCACTGAGAAACGAAAAGGGAGCCATTGTCGGCGGACTGGCAACCTTTCACGATCTCACCCTGGTGCGCCAACTCGATCAGGCCATACGAGAGCGATACACGTTCCAGGACATGATCGGAAAGGATCCTGCCATGCAGAAAATATTCGAGACCGTCAGTGTCGTTGGCACTACCGACGCGACGATTCTGATCGAGGGGTCCACCGGAACCGGAAAAGACCTGTTGGCCAAGGTCATTCACTCCATCAGCCGTCGTGCGACCAAGCCTTGGGTCAAGGTCAACTGCGCTGCCATCCCCGACAACCTACTCGAATCCGAAATGTTCGGTTACATCAAGGGCGCATTTACCGGCGCTGACCGGGACAAACCGGGACGCTTCAATGAGGCCGACGGAGGGACGATTTTTCTGGATGAAATCGGCGACCTTCCTTTACCCTTGCAGGCCAAACTTTTAAGGGTCCTTGAAGATAGGGAATTTTACCCCCTTGGCAGTCGCCAGACACAGAAAGTCGATGTCCGGATCTTGTCGGCCACCAATCAGGATTTAGGGCTTCTGGTCGAAAAAAGGCTTTTCAGGGAAGACCTCTATTACCGGCTCAACGTTTTTCGCATCTGGCTGCCGAATCTCAAAGATCGCCGGGTTGACTTACCCCTGCTGATCCAGCATATTCTGCGCAAACTGTGCGCAGCGCGAGATGACCGGAACATGACGTTATTGCCCGCAGCTTTGGAGATCTTGCTCAATTATGACTATCCCGGCAACGTTCGTGAATTGGAGAACATCCTCGAGCATGCGCTGATCATCTGCCAGGGCGAGGTCATCGAACCTCGGCATCTTCCTGATATATTCAAGCGCCGGGAAGGACTCCAGCGGCAGCGCCCCCGTGTCGGCACCAGCCCTGACAGTATGACAACCGACGAAATCGAACAACTTCGCCGCGTCCTCGACAATCACAATTGGCACCGGCAGCATGCGGCCCGCGAACTGGGCATCGATCGGACGACCCTCTGGCGCAAGATGAAAAAATACGGCATAGCACCGCAGTAATGCCATCAAGTAGCAAAATGCCGAAAATTATACGCCATATATTGAATGGTATGCCATAGCGACCCTGAAATACGCAACGGATGGTGTTTCGATCTTGGCCCTAAAAAATACATTCCGGAGACGCAAAAGGCATTCGTCTGCTTGGAATATCAAAGAATAGGTCTTGGGATAAACTCCCCGACCCCTAAATTATCTATAGTGTATATATAATGGTCTCTCTGCCTGATTACTATCTTTGGATCCGATATAGTTTCATCCACGATTTGTTTTTGTCCGAGGACAAGTCCGTCAAGGCACGGTACATGGCACCGACGACCAACTCGGCACAGTGATGATGGTCGTCGGGCAGCGTTTGGAGATAATCGATTATGTCTTCGGGTTTTAGTTGCCAGACATCGTTGATCGATTTACCGACTGCCAAATCTGACATGGCGTTGCTGCAGGCCATAGTGTTCAAGCACCCGTTTGTTTGAAAACTGACATCTTCGATTTGGTCTTGATCCACAACAAGAAATATTTCGACTGTATCTCCACAACGACCCACATTTTTACCGTACCCATCTGCATGATCAATAGCACGGCGCTGGTCCGTCCGCAGAACCATCTTTATATGTCGATCAGAATAACTGCAGTCCATTTTGTTTTTGCACCCTTTCTAACGGTAATCTGGACAGTCAAAATCCTTGCTATTTATTCAACCGATGCGCCTTGACGGCCCCACTTCAGTTATGCAGCGCATATACGGCTTCATGGTTTTCATGGGCAAAGTCGATGACGCCATTGTGGATCATTTCCCAAAGAGATTCAGCCACCTGCACTTGGTCCTCCTGCAAGATGCCCGCCAGTTCGTTGACTTTGAAGCGCTTTTGCGTTCGGCGGAATAGGCCGAGGATACGATGTTGCATAAATTCTTCCGCCAGTGCAGCCGAGAAATCACGATCATAATCCAGACCATGACGCTGGTCGCCTCTGTAGGTATCTTCCCATGGCCGCCTTAGGCTCACGGACAGCAAATGGCGGATTCGGGTGTTGAATTTGAGCAAGTCGTACATAGCATCCAGTTTGTTCTGGTTCTCCGGGCTCTTTTCGATGGGACCGAGGGCCTCGATGGTACGAGAAAAACTCTCTACGGTCTCAATGAATTCTTCAGGTTTGTTTAAATCCGCATGGGCCAATGCGATTCTTCGGCGATCGAAGCCGCACAGCGTCATGGTTTTTTTGATGACATTGACTCGACTCCAGGAATGGTCGACGCCGTAAGAATGGTGGCATTCTTCCGGAAGGCAGCCGACAAGAATCAATCCCGGGGCACCTTCTTTGAATGCTCGAACCATAACGCAGGGATCGAGCTGACCGACACACGGGACGCCCAAAATATGAATCCTGGGGTCGTACTTCAACCCCATTTTACCGGCATTATCAGCGGCCGGTAACCCTCCCCATCCGCAGGCGATGGCCATGATCTCATCACCGGCCAGTTGGTTCGCGAGGGTCGCCACCCGGGCTTCGCGCTGATCATTACTGCTGTTTTGAAGAACCAGGGCATGATAGGGGCACGCAGCGGCACATGTACCGCCGCCCGTGCAGACCATTGGGTCGACGATGCGCGGCAGACCTCCCCCTGATCCTTCCACCACGCCGATGCCGCCACAATCACACAATTCCTGGCACTGGCCGCATCCTACACATTTGGTCGGCTCCACAACACAAACGATTCGGGGAACAAACAGTTCGCCATTGGCCGATTTGCGGAAGAGTTCGACCGTTCTTGATGCGGCGCGCCGGCCTTGGGATAAGGCTTCATTCAAGTCACAAGGATAACGGGCACTGCCCGCCAGGTAAGTTTCTTCCCGTCCCACCATTTCCGGACGAACCCGGGCGTGGTGTCCTGTCAGGAATCGATCTTCCTTATGCACCAGGCCGAGGTTTTTTGCCGTCTTCAGGGCCTCTCCGGACACTTGCCGTAGGGGGGAAAGGACGAGGCGGTTCCATTGAACTTCATGTTCAACGTGATCGGCCAAGCTGCAGAAGGTTATGAAACCGTCCGAAACGGTGGGGCGAACCGCTTTATCGTAAGGAACCCAATGGATGTCGAGTTTGCGATTAAGCGATTGTTCCGCTCCAGACAGGGGGATCTCCATCTGTTCGTTATAGAGTATGATGGAACGGGTTCTCGGTGAGCATTGACTCAACTGGGTAGCGATCGACCAGGCACTGCGTGCCGAAAGGGAAGCGAATTCGGATTGTCCGCTCTCATAGTCACTGACCCAAAAAACCACGTTTCCACCCGGTGATCCATGGTCATACATCTGCTCTTCCAGTTCGGACGGAAGGAGCACCGTTTTTCCGTCGTACCCGAAATCATTTCCCGGTGGAGTCAATTCTGCGTCCAGACAGGCGATAATGGCGCCGGCGTGGTATGTGCGGTCCGAGTCGGATTTTATATCGCTGAATTTAAGCTTGTAGGCTCCAGTGACTCCGGCCAGACCAATGAGCCGGTGGCCGGTCAGAATCGTCACGCAAGGGCTATGGAGCGCAATGTCGATTGTTTTTTCCACACGCTTGTGGTGCTGTCTTTCTCCGGGGTAGTACCGATGAATGTGCCGAATAATTTCCCGGGGGTCGGTGGTTGAGGATACGAGAAGATAGTCGATACGATGACGTGCAAGTTCTTGGGCCGCGGAAAAGGATGCGATGCCGCCGCCCACAATCATCACCGGCCCTTCTATATTCGCCCGGTCTTCTATACTGGGTCTGAGAACCGTCATTTCAGCAATCGCGGCCTTTATCAGTTTGGCAGCTTTCTGCGCCTTTTGGACCGGGGTCATGTCTGATACCGCTGCAACGTGCCCGCGCAGATTGATCATATCGATCTGACCCTTGCGTAGTTCAAGCGGCTCAAGCTCTTTTTCAAATTTTTTCAACATGATGCGGTTTTCGCATCCGGCAACGACCAAACGGTTCAACTGGTTTTTCGCCACTGCCCCCACAATTTTTTCGAATCCGGGTTTAAGGCAGGGGTAAGGCATGGTGACGCAGTGAGCCACATTGGATTCCGATTCGATGCTGGTTTTCAGTACCTCGAGATCTACCAGGGGTTTGATCTTATCTCCGCATTCGCAGAGAACGACACCGATATTTGTGCCCGTATTCATCCTATCCTCCTTTTAGCGAGTGGCCAGTTGGGTTAGACCCATGGCCGGTTCACCGCGCACTGAGTCAAAAATCGACTTCATGGCACCCGTTGGACAGACCGTCACGCAGGTACCACAGGCCACACAAACGTCGGTGGGTTTCGAGAAAGGGGCGCCGACTCTTTTGTATACACCCCGGTCAACAGTCGCGATTGCGGATAAACCGACGATTTCCTCGCAAGCGCGGGCGCAAAGACCACAGACCATGCATGTCTCATCTGGGTCGTGGGTTGAGAAACGGGTGGACTCGATGCTATATTTTGCGGCCAGCTGCTGGATTTCTACACTGGCCGGGCAGGCTGCCAGAAGCATTTCGAATATCCAGCGGCGGGAATTCTGTACCCGCTCCGAATCCGTGTAAACGTCGAGACCGTCCGCCACTGGATAGATACAAGATGCGACCATCTTGGACCAATTACCTTCCCGGAGTTCGACTACGCACAGGCGGCAGGCCCCGCTGGGCGAGACGGCAGGATGGAAGCAAAGGGTGGGTATGTCGATGTCATATTCTCGTGCCGTTTCGAGCAGCGTCCACCCCGACCTCGCTTTGACCTCTTTTCCGTTGAACGTAAGTTTGATCATTGCTACCTTCTCCCGATTGAAAACGCTGTTGTTTTAAACATTCTATTCGATTTTTACGGCCCCGAACTTACAAGTCTCCTTGCAGATACCGCATCGCAGGCAGGCGTCCGCATCGATTGAATAGGGCTTTTTCTTCTCGCCGGTGATGCATCCCGCTGGACACTGGCGGGCACAACTGGCGCAGCCGTTACAGATCTCCGGATCGATACTGAAGGTAATGAGATCCTTGCAGACGCCGGCGGGACATTTCTGATCATTCACATGGGCCAAGTACTCTTCTTTGAAATAACGAATGGTCGTCAGAACCGGATTGGGGGCGCTGGTTCCAAGGGCGCACAAAGCGCTGTCCTTTATGGCATGGGAGAGACTGGTAAGGTCTTCGATGTCTTTGGACGTGCCAGCGCCTTTGGAGAAGTTATCCAGGATCTCCCGCATTCGTGTCAGCCCCAACCGACAGGGGAGGCATTTACCACAGGACTCCTCTTCCAGAAATTTGAGAAAATAGCGGCCGACATCGACTACACAATCGCTGTCATCCATAACGATCATCGCCCCCGACCCCATCATTGAACCGGCGGCTGTCAGTGAGTCGAAATCCACCGGAGTATCTTTGAGGCGGTAAGGAATGCAGCCACCTGACGGGCCACCGGTCTGAACGGCTTTAAACGGGCCGCCACCCGGCAGGCCGCCGCCAATTTCTTCCACGATAGTGGCCATGGGCACACCCATCGGTACTTCTACCAATCCAACGTTGTTTACCTTTCCGACCAGAGAGAATACCTTCGTGCCGGTGGAATGGGGCACGCCAAGTGCGGCATACCAGTCGGCGCCCCTCTCGAGAATCAAAGGGACGTTGGCCCAGGTCTCGACGTTATTGAGAACCGTCGGCCGTCCCCATAAGCCTTCTTCTACGGAACGGACATACTTTGGCCGTGGATTGCCGGGTTTACCCTCTATTGACGTAAAAAGAGCCGTGGACTCGCCACAGACAAAGGCGCCGGCACCTCGGCTGATGCGCGCATCGAATGTGAAGCCTGAGTTGAGGATGTTTTCACCTAAAAGACCGTATTCTCTCGCTTGGGACATGGCGATTTCCAGATGCCGAATAGCCAGCGGATATTCGGCACGAACATACAGGTATCCCTGTTCAGCACCCAGGGCATAGGCACCGATGATCAGCCCTTCCAGTACGGCGTGAGGATCGCCTTCCATTATGGTGCGGTCCATGAATGCACCGGGGTCGCCTTCGTCACCGTTGACCACCACATAAACCGGACGCCCTTTTTTCTCTATGGCCTTTAAAGCGCTGCGCCACTTGCGCCCCGTTGAAAATCCGGCTCCACCCCGGCCCCGGAGGCCCGACTTCTCAATTTCGGAAACGACTTCGTCGGGTGTCATGGTGCTCAGAACCTTAGCCAGAGCTTGATAGCCTCCTACGGCGATGGTGTCGGTGATATCTGTGGGGTCGATCTTGCCAATGTTGTGGAGAACGATGCGCTGCTGCAGTTTGTAGAAAGGAATATCTTGTTCATAAGGTATCGTGTCATCGGTTTTGGGATCCTTATAAAGCAATTCCTCGATGGGTTTTCCTTCTAAAAGTGTGTGCTGGACGATGTCTTCCACGTGCTTGGGTTTGACCTGCTGATAAAATATACCCTGGGGTCGGATGATGACCAACGGTCCCCGGGAACAGAAACCATGGCACCCTGTCGTCTTGATGCCCGGCATAAGTTTGACATCTATGCCGGCACTGTCCAGAGCATTCTTGAATGCCTCATAAACCTTGAAGGCGCCGTTGGCCAGGCAACCGGTCCCATGGCAAATAACGATTTCTGGCTGATCAGGATCTCTGCTGGAGTTGAGTTGATCTCGCAGGTCGGTCAAGTCTTTCACGGAAGACAAACGCCAATGATCTACTTTAAGTGCCGTGCTGTCTTTATGCATATCCCAGTTCCTCCCCTTCGATTTCGGCTCGGTGTTCGAGGGATGTCAATTGTTTCGCAAGCTTTCTCGCCGTCATGTTTGGATGGTATTCTTCGTCAATGACCAAAACCGGTGCCAGAGCACAAGCCCCGACACAGTTGACCGTGTTGAGCGTGTAGCGCATGTCTTTTGTGGTGCCGCCGGCATGGACGCCGAGGCGGCGCTCCAGTTCTTCAACCATACGCTGGCCACCTTTAAGATGACAGGCTGTGCCCAAACAGACCCGTATCTCATGTTCTCCGCGCGGATCCAGACGGAAAGACTGATAAAAGGTTGCAACGGAATACCCTTGAGTCAGTGGCACACCTGCCCAGTCGCAGGCCTGCTGCATGGCTTCCGGCGAGATGTATCCGTAGCTGCCCTGAATATCTTGCAACAGAGAGATCAAATATTCTGGTTTGTCCGGATACCGCTCGATAATCTCATCTACTTGTGTGCCATAGGGGTTCATTTACTTCCTCCTTCGGTTTCCATGGGGTGCCATAGCGTTGCGGTTGTTTTTGGATGGAGCAAAGCCCATGCCATTGTTAAACTTCGTTGATATAACTTGGAAATACATGTTTTACTTCTTTTCGTTCTGTCTGATTTCAGTCTGCCGTGGCCAATGGGGTTCATTTGAAACAAGATTTGTTTCAACGAATAGACAAGTCCCGACTGTCGGTTCAAATAGTCCCGGAAAGTCGAAGAATATGGGAAAAATATGTGAAACGTTGATTGAAACGGATGAAACATTCATTCTAATCCAATCCAAAGCTCTTCATGCGCCGCCACATTGATGTCCGGCTGATTCCCAAGAGTTCGGCGGCTTCCTGCCGTCGACCATCGGTTTTTGTCAGTGCCCACGCAACACTTTCTTTAGCGTTGGAGTTCATGCCCAAGGAGAACGGCATCTCCTTCTTCTTTCCCGGCTGCCTGAAGTTGTGTGGATCAGGTAAATGTCGCTCGAAAATGACCGGTCCTTTGACGAAAACAAACGCATGCTCGATGCAGCGTTCCAGTTCGCGAACGTTGCCAGGCCAAGGGTAATTTGTGAATAAGCGCATGACTTTTGGATCGATGGACCGGACATTTTTTCCGGTTGAACTGTTGAATTTTTTTATAAATCGTTCGACGAGAAGAGGGACGTCTTCAATGCGGTTTCTCAGCGGTGGAATGGTTAATGGAACAGTCCGCAACCGATAGTAGAGATCCTCACGAAATCGTTTTGCCGAGAGCTCGGCATGTAAATCTTGATTGGTGGCGCTTATAATCCTTCCTTTGAATCGCAATGGCCGCGTTCCCCCGACCCGCTCGAAGGAACGGTGCTCGATGACGCGCAACAATTTGACCTGTAGCTCGGGTCGAAGTTCACCGATTTCATCCAGAAACAAGGTCCCTTTGCCAACCCTCTCGAACCGGCCTATCCTTTCTTGATCGGCGCCGGTGAAGGCCCCTTTTTCATGCCCAAACAGCTCTGATTCCAGCAGTGTTTCGGGCAATGCGGCGCAGTTTACGGCAACAAATGGTTGACCGCACCGGGGAGAAAGATCGTGAATGGCCTGGGATATGAGCTCCTTTCCGGTTCCGCTTTCGCCACAGATCAGAACATTGGCGTCACTGGCCGCTACATCCGGCAGCATGTTAAATAGCCGCTGCATGACCGGGCTGTCGCCGATTATCCCGCTTAATTTCTGCTGTTTCCGGGTGTCGTCCGAATGGTTGCCCTTGATGGGGCGAAAGGTTTCCACGGCTCCCAAGATCTTACCTTTGCCGTCTTTGAAGAGACCGATATTGACGAGGAGGTTTTGATGCCGACCAGAGCGGGTCAGCGTTGCGACCTCTAAATCGGTTTGGGGTCGCGCACTGTCCAGTGCCGCCCGCATCGGGCATTTTTTGCGACATTCTGCCGAACGAAATATTTCCCAGCACTGACGTCCCAGGGCTTCCTGTTTTGAATATCCGGTGATGGTTGCAGCGGCTTGGTTAAAGTTCGTAATTCTCCAGTTCGTGTCGATGGTCAACAACCCTTCCGGTAATTCTTCCACCAACTTTTGGTATGTCAATCGAGGCATATGGGTCAGCGGCTGTCGAAGATTTTGGGGAGCGGAAGATGCCTTATTAGAGACCAGGCCGCGGAAATTTAAAATGACGCCGATGATTTTACGGGACCGCTCGAATAGGGGTATAGCGGAATAATGGCACGGAATGGCGTTGCCGTTTGAATGAACCATGATTCCCGTGAGATTTTTGTGAGGGTGACCATTTTCCAGAACGTCGATCACAGCGTCTCGGGCCTCGGTTAAATTGGCGTTTGAAAACAGATTGTCCAACGGGCAAAAATCTCCCGGCACGCGCTCGCATCCCAGCATCTGTCTGGCCGCTTGATTCAAACTCATGATAGAGAATGTTTGTGAAAGGGCGAGGATGCCGATTTGATTTTCAACAGGGAGGGAAGGTGTTTGAATCATGCAGCCGTTTGGTCCTTGGATAGTTTGGATCGTTTAGAATGGGAAACAATTCTGTCGGCCATACGTCAAAGCAATTCTCGTGCCTCTGATGTAAAGCACTGAAAACACATTAATAATTAATAATTTATGGTCAGGGGTGAACGACTGGATAACGATTGCTGTCAAGGGGATGGAGTTTGAACCGCAAGGGAGTTTCAAACAATGGAAGAAATTGGAAAAGAAACAGGCAAATATGGGTCAATATTTAATGATTACAAATAATTAGTGGGGTATCGCGTGCGAATGAAACATATGAAACATGTGAAACACATGTGAAACAATTACTTGTCGATTCCGAATTGTTTCATATGGCGCCACAAGGTCGTGCGACTGATGCCGAGCAGTTGGGCGGCCGCTTTGCGGTTTCCACTGGTGCGTGACAGGGCCCAACGGATGCTTTCCATGGTGGTTCCTCTGGTGGATCCACATTCAAGTTCAGGTGGCTCACTGGTTAATGGTTGAAATTCTTCTGGTGCCGGTAGATCGAGAGCCCGAATCACCGGTCCTTTTATAAACACATAGGCGTGCTCCAGGGTACGCTCCAGCTCACGGACATTGCCGGGCCAGTGATATTTCATGAATTTTTGCATGACTTCCGGATGAATCGACAGCACCCGCTTGTCATAGCGGGCATTGAAGCGCTTGATAAAGTATTCGATTAAAACAGGAATATCATCCATTCGTTCTCGCAGCGGGGGAACAGATATGGGAACCGTTCGCAGGCGAAAGTAGAAATCTTTCCGGAACTGCCCGTCAACAATGGCTTGGCGCAGGTCCCGGTTGGTGGCACTGATGATACGCGCTTCCATCGGTAGGGTATGGGTGCCGCCGACGCGTTCGAACTCGCGGTTTTCAATTACGCGCAACAATTTTATTTGAAGCTCCGGTTTGAGTTCACCGATCTCGTCAAGAAACAAGCTGCCGCCCTTTGCCAATTCAAAACGGCCTGTTTTGTGATTCGTTGCGCCTGTGAAGGCGGACTTCTCATGACCGAATAGTTCAGATTCAAGGAGGGTCTCTGCCAGAGCCGAGCAATTGACGGTTATAAATGGTTTTTTACGGCGGTGAGAGTGGTTGTGAATGGCGCGGGCGATAAGATCTTTCCCGGTTCCGCTTTCCCCGGAAATCAATACATTGGCGTCGCTGGCCGCAATGCTTGGCAACATAGAAAATATATGCTGCATCGCATGGCTCCTCCCTACGATATCGGCAAAATAAGTTCCATTTTGATCATGTTCAGAGTAGCCGATTTCCCCGATCAAGGGCCGGAACGTTTCCACCGCTCCTGCGACCAAGCCGTCCGAATCCCTCAAAACCCCCGCGTTGACCAAAATCGTCAGATGTGTTCCCCCCTTGTCCAGAATGCGGATATCCTGGTCCATGGTCGTCCGGCCGGTTTCAAGCGCGAGTTGCAAAGGGCACCCGGTGTGGCACATGTCGGACCGGAATATCTCCCAACAATTACGACCAACGACCTCTTCACGCCGATATCCTGTAATTTTTTCAGCCTGACGATTGAAGGTCGCAATGCGCCAGCGGGTGTTTATGGTGAAAATACCCTCGGGCATCGATTCCAATAGTTCTTCATGTATAGGAACGCTTTCGAGCGATGTGACACCGAAAGCCGGAAGCTTCTTATCGAATCCTGCAGTGTCAGATTCAAAAGGTTGTACCGAAAGGATAACGCCGATGATATTTTCCGGGTGATTGTAAAGGGGCTGCAGCGAAACAATTAAGCGTTTGCTGTCGCCCTGGCTATCGAGGAGTTGAAGCTCAATCCCTGAAAATGATTTTCCGTTGTCTATGGTGGTTCGTAATGCTTCTTCCAGCTTTTGTGCAGAAAGACCTTCGCAGATAGCCTTCAACGGGAATCGCCCCCGGGGTACTAATTCTATACCCAATAGGTCATCGGCAACGAGGTTGCAGCTCATGATTCTCAATTCCCGGTCCAAAGCGATAATGCCATCACCATCAGAATGGGAGATACGTTTAGGGAGGCTATTGGTATGGGGCATAATCCGAAGGTTTCGGTTGTGACCTGCAATTTAGAATTGTTGACGGATTTGGGTATGATAACAAATTACAAATAGATAATTCGTGATTTCGTGTCAAGGTGAATGCCATGATTCGACTCCTGCGGCAACCAATGAAAAGATTATCAAGAGTGGTCGCGCGAGGGAATGTCGGGCTGCAAAGAATTCCGGTTGATCCGCTCCATTTCCCTCCTCCGTTGTTGCAGGGATTGTTGTGCAACTATGTTGCAACTTATTAACCAATTAAAATTAATTAATAATTAATTTTTTTATAAGCTTGACGTTGCGTATATTGCAACATTTCAGAGGACGCAAGGACGCGGGCATCTGTCGGTAAGTAATACAACATCTTAGACTTATTATTAAAAAAACGTCTTGTGCCAATGCGGCACATAATCTGCATCATCATGACGATGACACCGATTGATCGAGCGTGGAATACTTCTCATCGCATCGCTCTTGTGCTGCATCCCCATCAACTTAAGGAGGCCAAGTTGGCCCCGGTCATTGGGCGGAAGAAAATCCTCATTTTATGCGACGAAGCGGAGATGCAGATTTTCTTTTTAAATTTGTTGAAATTGCGTGGTTTTCAGCCCGTGATTTTCGAGGGGGATTCCGGGCTCTGCCAGGCAGTCATAGACGAAGACCCTGACCTGATCATCATCGATGTGAGCCGGTGTGACAGCCATACCCTATTGTATCGGAACCTCAAGGCGGATCAAAGGCTGAATCGCATCCCGGTCATTATGCTTTCTACCATCGATCGTAGAATCTGGCTTCACTACCTAAAGTGCAAGTGCCCGGTTTCTGGTCGGTCGATGCCCGAACCGGAAGCTTTTCTGATTAAACCGCCGGAGGCAAGGGAATTACTGCAACTGGTTCATATTTTGACCCAAACCGACGAGGGTGTAGATGATACGCAGGAGTGGGTTTAGCCCTGGATTCGAATGCCAACAGAAGGTTCTGCCATGACCAGAAAAATCGGTTTTTATATTTGCCACTGCGGAATCAACATCGCTTACAAGGTGCGGGTCGAGGAAGTGGCCGCATTCGCGCGGGATATGCAAAATGTCGTCGTGGCGCGCGATTATAAATTCATGTGCTCCGATCCGGGGCAGGCCATGATCGAAAAAGACATCCACGACTTCGGTCTCAACCGGGTGGTTGTGGCTTCCTGCTCTCCCCGCTTACATGCCAAAACCTTCATGGCAGCTTGCCAGCGGGCCGGGTTAAACCCCTATTACTTCCAAATGGCCTCTGTCCGGGAGCAGGTTTCCTGGGTCACCGAAAATGAAGACGACGCCACGGCCAAGGCCAAGAGCCTGACAGCCGCGGCCATCAACCGGGTAAACTATCACGAAAGCCTCGAAACCCTTGAGGCCGATGTGTATCCCGATATGTTGGTCGTCGGCGGGGGAATTGCCGGAATGCAGGCCGCGATCGATATCGGTAATTCAGGGCACAAGGTGTATCTGGTGGAAAAAGGGACCACCATCGGCGGTCACATGCTCCAGTTCGACAAGACATTCCCCACCCTCGACTGCGCCGCTTGCATCGGGACGCCCAAAATGGTCGAAGTGGCTCAGAACGCAAACATCGAGTTGCTCTCCTACAGTGAGGTCAAAGAGGTTTCCGGTTTCATCGGCAACTACACCGTCACCATCCGCAGAAAACCGCGCTACGTCAAGGAGGGTATTTGTACCGGTTGCGGTGAGTGCGTCAACGTCTGCCCGGTCTCTCTGCCTAATGAATGGGATGTGGGTTTAGGGGAACGCAGAGCCATCGGAAGGGCTTTTCCCCAGGCCATTCCGATTACCTTCAATATCGAAAAAAAAGACCGCGCACCCTGTGTGACGACCTGTCCGGCCGGTATCAATGTCCAGGGGTATATCCAGCTGATCGGCCAGGGCAAATACAGGCAGGCCGTGCAGTTAATCATGGAGCGACTGCCGCTGCCCGGTGTTCTCGGGCGGGTGTGCCCGCATCCCTGTGAGGCTCAGTGCCGGCGGGCGGAGATCGACACGGCGGTCGCTATCCGCAATCTGAAGCGCTTTGCTGCGGACCAGGTCGATTTGTTCGAACTGCCATTGTCTGCGATCAACGAGCGCAAGGAGAAGGTCGCGGTGGTCGGTTCCGGCCCGGCTGGATTGACGGTTGCTTACTACCTGAGGTTGAAAGGGTACCAAGTTACTATTTTCGAGGCACTCGAGGTGTTGGGTGGCATGCTCCGGTTGGGGATACCGGACTATCGCCTTCCCCCCGATATTCTGGACCGTGAGATTGGACACCTCCTGCGCCACGGCATAACGGTTCAAACCGGCAAACGGCTGGGCCGTGATTTCACCCTGACGGATCTCGATCAACAGGGGTTCGACGCTGTCTTTTTGGCCATCGGTGCCCATCTGGGCCTCGGTACCGGCATTGCGGGGGAAGAAGACCTTGACGGTGTGATCAATGCCGTCGATTTCCTGCGCGAGGTGAATTTGGGATTCCGCAGGCGTCCCGGCGACACGGTCGTGGTCATCGGCGGCGGCAACGTGGCGGTGGATGCGGCCCGGGTCACCAAACGCCTGGGGAGTGAATCGGTAACGATTGTTTATCGGCGCAGCCGTGAAGAGATGCCGGCCTACGCCGAAGAGATCCAGGACGCTTTGGCCGAAGGGGTGAAAATTCATTATCTGACCGCACCAGCGCGGATTATCGGAAAGAACGGCCGTGTGACCGGGTTCGCGTGCATTCGGACGGCTCTCGGTCCGCCGGATGCCAGCGGACGCCGCCGCCCGGTGCCGGTCAAGGACTCCGAATTCGTGATAACATGCGATGCGGTCCTTCCGGCCATCGGCCAAAGGATTGATCTTAACTGGGCGGCGGACGGGTCCGGACCCGATGCCACCCGACGCAGCACGATCCGGGTTCATCCGCACACCATGCAAACCTCGATTCCGAAAGTGTTTGCGGCCGGCGATGCGGTTTCAGGTCCGGCCTCGGTGATCGAGGCGGTGGCGGCCGGCCACAAGGCGGTGGCGGCGATCGAGCGTTTCATCGAAGGGGAAGACCTGGACGCCTATGCCGCAGAGATGGAGATGCGGGCGCCGCCCGGCACCGATTGGGCGGATATTCCGCGAAACATTGGTCCGGAAATGCGGGTGCAATCCCGTCATTTGGAAGCCGCCGAAAGGGTTTCCTCCTTTGCCGAGGTCGACCTCAGCTTCACGGAAGCCGACGCCCGCCGGGAGGCCCGGCGCTGTCTGAACTGCGGCATCTGCTGCGAATGTATGGAGTGTGTGGGTGCCTGCGAAGCGGTGGCCATCGATCATGGAATGCCGGAGCAGGAGGTCCAGGTCAAAGTGGGCAGCATCATCCTGGCCACCGGCTATGACACTATGGATCCAACGCCAATGAAACCCTTTGGTTACGGCGTCTATCCTAACGTCTTTACAGCCCTGGAGTTCGAGCGCCTGAGCAACGCCACCGGCCCCACCGGTGGGAAAATCCTGATTCGCGATGAAGACGGGGCGTTGACACGACCCCCCCGGAGTGTGGCCCTGTTGCACTGTATCGGCAGCCGGGATGTGAACTACCACGAATACTGTTCCCGGGTGTGCTGTATGTACGCGTTGAAATACACGCATTTGATCAAGGAAAAAGTCGGTCACGACACCAAAGTTTACGATTTTTACATCGACATGCGCTGTTTCGGTAAAGGGTACGAGGAGTTCTATCGCCGCTGCCAGGAAGAGGGCACGATTTTCATTCGCGGCAAAGTGGCCGAGATAACCGACCAGGCCATGCGACCCGAAGAGCAGGGCCAATTGATCGCCATCGCTGAAGATACCCTGCTGGGCCGCCGGGTGCGGGTACCGGTCGATATGGTGGTTCTGTGCACCGCCGTAGAGGCGCGGCATGACGCCGGCGAGGTGGGACGCCTTTTCGGGGTCAACCAGGGTGCCGACGGATTTTTCCTGGAAGAGCACCCCAAGCTGGGTCCTCTCAACACGGCCACCGACGGGGTTTTCCTGGCCGGATGCTGTCAAAAGCCGATGGACATTCCGGACACGGTTTCCCAGGCGTCGGGCGCGGCCGCCAAGGCCCTGTCCCTGGCAACGCTTGGCACGGTCGAAGTGCCGCCTACCATCTCGTGGATCGATCCGGATATTTGCGTCGGCTGCCAGGTCTGCATCGGTCTGTGCCCGTATGGTGCGATCGAATTCAACGAACGCACGGAGGTGTCCGAAGTGAATCCGGCGGTGTGCAGGGGCTGCGGGAGTTGTTCTGGGTTTTGCCCAAGCGATGCCGCCCGCAGTCGGCACTTCAAGAGCCAGCAGATCTTTGCGGAAATCGACGGCATGATGGATGCCATCGCGAAGGTGGGGCGATGAACCGGGAAGGTTTGTCAGTTGGCCGGTTGAGCCCGTCAGCCCGTCAGGCCGGTGGATCGATCGGTCACCCTGAGAAAAGGAGCCATATATGTCCGATTTCGAACCAACCATCATTGCTTTCGTGTGCAACTGGTGCACTTACACGGCTGCAGATTTGGCCGGCACCTCCCGGCAGACCTATCCCCGTAATGTCAGAATGATCCGGGTGATGTGCACCGGCATGGTCGACCCGCAGTACATCATCAAGGCGATGTTGGAGGGAGCCGACGGCGTTCTGGTGAGCGGTTGCCATCCCGGGGATTGCCATTACATCAACGGCAATTTCAAGGCCCGGCGCCGGATCAAACTGCTGAAAGAGATTCTGCCCCGGTTCGGCTTCGAACCCGAACGGCTCCGGTTGACCTGGATCGGTGCCAGCGACGGCATTCAGTTTGCCGAAACCATGCGCGAACTGGTGGCCCAGGTGAAGATGCTCGGGCCGTCCCAGGCCAAACTGAAGATGGTCATTTAAGTTTATGCCGCGTCTTGACAGAACGGCATAAACTTAAATCGAAGAAAAGCAAAAAGGATAAAAACATGATGGCTTCAGCAAGAATCGATGTGAAAGATCAGGACCTTCTGACGGCTTTAAGGCAATTTCTCGGATCGATTTTGCGGCTTGACGACATCAAGGCGCTGCTTGTTCCCGGCCGATTGCCCATGAAGCAGATGGTCATGCCGACGCTGATCACGAATCCGAGCCGCCTGGACGACATCGATCCGCTGGCGCCGGCTATTTCCGATGAACGCTGCCAAGTTGGTGTCGAAAATCTCGCGCAAACCGATCGGCGGAACCATGGTCGTGGTCTTGCGACCTTGCGAAATCCGTGCCTTCATCGAACTGGTCAAATTAAAGCAGGGACGCCTGGAGGAGGTGGTCATTCTGGGAATCGACTGCCTGGGGGCTTTTGGCAATGCGGACTATCTCAGGCTTGCCGGAGGCGACACTGCGCTATCGAGTCTCGATTTCTGCCGCCGTGCGCTGGCCGGTCAAACCGAGACGCAAGAAGGAATCGATATCGCCCCGGCCTGCCGGGCCTGCGAATATCCGGTGGCAGAGGGCGCCGATATCGTCATCGGACTGCTGGGAGTGGATCTCGACGACCACCTCTTGCTGCAGCCCCAAAGTGAAATAGGGAGCAACCTATTGAACCGGTTGGAATTGGCGTCGGCCCAAAATGCGGAAAACCGCACACAGGTCATTGCCGACCTTGTGGCCCGGCGCAAAGCCTATCGCGACGAGATGTTCAGTGCGACCGGTCAAGCCGTGCAGGACCTGGAGGGGCTGACCGCCTATCTGGCCGGTTGCGTCAATTGTTATAACTGCCGGGTGGCCTGCCCCGTGTGTTACTGCAAGGAGTGCGTCTTCGTTACCGATGTGTTCAACCACGAACCGATCCAGTATTTGCAATGGGCCCAGCGCAAAGGGGTGATAAAAATGCCGACCGACACGGTTTTTTATCATCTCACGCGCTTGGCGCACATGAGCACGGCCTGTGTGGGCTGCGGCCAGTGTTCCAACGCCTGTCCCAACGACATTCCGGTGATGGAACTCTTTCGGACGGTTGCCCAAAGCACCCAGCAGGCTTTTGATTACACAGCTGGCCGCAGTGTCGACGAGAAACCGCCATTGTCCGAGTTCAGGGAGAACGAATTTAACGAGGTGGTTGGAATTAGATAGAGCGGTTGAGCCCGTTGGCCGGTTATGCCGGTTAAGCCCGAATTTCTGGCGGGGACGTTCAACCGGCTGGCGGTTAACCATAAAACTCTTTCGGGCTTTGAGGTTTTTGCACTTCTAACTGGCTCAACCGGACCACCGGCTAACGGGCCACCGGGCAAACGGGCCCTACTTGGAGAATAACATGCCAAGGAAAATCGGAAGCGCATTGGTTGTCGGTGCCGGTATCAGCGGCATTCGCGCGGCACTCGATCTGGCCGAAACTGGATACGGGGTCACTCTGATCGACCGTGCACCCCATCTGGGCGGGATTCTCAGCCAGTTGGACTATCAGTTCCCCACGGATCGTTGCGGCATGTGCAAGATGCTGCCGCTGGTCGATCGCGACGCGTCTTCCCAGTATTGTCTCCGCAAGGGGTTGTTTCACGAGAACATCGAAATTTTGCTGTCCACCGAACTGATATCCGTTGCGGGTGAAGCCGGTAATTTCGAAGTGACGCTGCGCCAGAAACCGAGTTGGGTGGATCCGGTGCTGTGCATCGGGTGCGGCGCCTGCGCGAAGGTTTGTCCGGTGACGGTCCCGGATGCATTTAACTCCGGGCTTACCAGCCGTAAAGCCATTTACCTGCCGGTGCCCCACGCCATACCGAACCCGTACGTGATCGATTTCAGTGCCTGTACCCTCTGCGGTGCCTGCGAATCAGTGTGTCCCACCGCTGCCATCCGGCTATCCGAGCAGGAACGCAAGACATTCCGAATTCTGGTGGTGGACGATGAACTGATTGTGCGTGACTCCTTGAGGGCGTGGCTCGAAGACGAGGGTTTTTCCGTCGATATGGCCGAATCCGGGCCGGATGCGCTGAAACGGTTGGACGAAAATCCTTATCACCTTATGCTGACCGACATCAAGATGCCCGGCATGGACGGGGTTGAAGTTCTGCAAAAAGCCAGGGAGGACCACCCCGATTTGAGTGTGGTGATGATGACGGCCTATGCGACGGTGGAAACCGCGGTCGAAGCCATGAAAATCGGTGCCCTCGATTACTTGGTCAAGCCTTTCGATCCGGACAAGTTGATACCCATGGTCCTCGGAATCTACGAGGATGTAGAGGCTGCCAGGGGACGCCGCTTGAACGTCGGCGCCCTGGTGCTGTGCGGCGGGACGTCTTATTACGATCCCTCGCAAGGCAAAAACACTTTCGGCTATGGCATCCTGCCGGGGGTCGTCACCAGCCTGGAGTTTGAAAGGATCTTCAGCGGCACCGGACCCAGCGGCGGCCGCCTGGTGCGACCCGGGGATGAGCGGCCGGTTCGCAATGTGGCCTGGGTGCAATGTGTCGGATCGCGAGACCTGCAGTCCGATGCCGATTTCTGCTCCAATGTCTGCTGCATGTATGCCATCAAGGAAGCCGTGGTGGCCAGGGAGAAAACCGGCGGCGTCCTCGAAACCACGATTTTTTACATGGATATGCGCACCTTCGGAAAACCGTTCCAGCGTTACCGCGATCGGGCGGAGACCGAATTTGGCGTCCATTTCGAAAGGGGACGCGTTCATTCGGTGATGCATGACGACAACAGTGGCGATCTGATCATCCGATATGTCGACACCGGTGGTCTTGTGCACGAATCCCGACAGGACATGGTGGTCCTGGCTGTCGGGCAGCGACCGGTGGCCGGTTCGGCGGCATTGGCCGAGATGCTCGGCATCCATTTAAACAAATGGGGTTTTGGACAGACAGTGCCGTTTTCGCTTACGCAGACCTCGCGTGACGGGGTTCTGCTGGGGGGCTCTTTTTCAGGGCTGACGAACATCGGCGAATCTGTCGTGCAGGCGTCCGCCGCTGCGCTTGCGGCCTCGCGGACCATTCACGGCGCTGGCGGGGGGTTGGCTCTCGAGCCGGAAGCAGAAAGGGAGTGTCGAGACGTTTCGCGGGAGGTGCCCAAAATCTTAGTGACCATTTGTGCTTGCGACGGGACTCTGGCGGAAGTCGCCGTGGTGGACGAACTGAGGCGGCAGGTGGCTGCCGATCCACTGGTCGTGGGGGTGGAGATCATCGACAGAACCTGTACGGCCGAGGGCTGGAATGATCTGGTCGAGCAGGTTCAAAACCACCGGCCGAATCGGGTCCTGATCGGCGCCTGTCTGCCGTATGTGTATGCCCGTAAAATCCGACAGTTGGCACGAGAAGTCGGTCTTCTTCCATCTATGATGGACGTGGTGGATATCCGCTCGCTGAACGTGGCGCCGGCCGCCGACGTGCAACCGTCCCAGGCACAAGGCGGCCCCTCAGCACACCGCCTGCGTTCTTTACTGGAAATGGGGTTGGCCCGCCTGAAGCGCATCGATCCGTCACCGACGGTGTCGGTGCCGATTCTGCAGCGCGCCCTGGTGGTGGGGGGCGGTATTGCTGGCATGACGGCGGCTCTGGCGATCGCCGAGCACGGGTTCCCGGTGGAGATCATTGAGAAGGCCGATCGGCTCGGCGGCAACCTGATTTGGCTCAGACAGACATTAGAGGGGCAGGCAATCCCGGACTTGCTGGCCAAAACCGAACAGAGGGTGGATAAACAGCCGCTGGTGTCGGTCCGCACCGGCAGCCGTGTTTTGGCCGCCTATGGACGTGTGGGACAGTTTTACACGACGATTGAAAATTCGGAGGGCGAGGTCGAGACACTCGAGCACGGTGTCACGATTCTGGCCACAGGCGGTGACGAGGCTCCCACGGCATCATACGGTTTCGGCGCCTGTCCGGCCATCATCACCCAAAAGGAACTGGAACAGAAATTGGCTGACCGCTCCATTGACCCGCAAGGCCTCGACAACGTGGTCATGATCCTGTGTGTCGACGCGCGCGAAGAACCGCGCAATTACTGCAGCCGTGTGTGTTGTGCGTCTGCTCTCAAGCACGCTCTGCAGATGAAAGCGCAGAATCCAGACATCGCCGTGTATGTACTGTACCGCGACATGATGACCTATGGTTTTTCGGAGACGTATTACACCCAGGCGCGCAAAAGCGACATCGACTTCATCCAGTACAGTCCGGAAAACAAGCCGCGGGTCGCAATCAATCAAGGCGCGGTAACGGTGAGCGTCTTTGAACCGATCATCGGCCAGAAGATCGAGATCAGCACCGATCTGCTTGTTCTGGCCACGGGCGTTGTTCCGGATCTTCCGGCTGATCTTGCTATCGCCTATGGAATTGACCGCGACATTGATGGGTTCTTCCAGGAAGCCGAGTCGAAGTGGCGACCGGTCGATGCGCTCAAGGAGGGCGTATTCGCCTGCGGCCTGGCACACTCGCCCCGTTCGATCGCCGAATCGATCGCCACCGCCGAGGCCGCGGCCCAGCGCTCCCTGCGAATCCTGAATCGCAAGAACCTGCCGGCCGGCAAAGTTGTCGCCCTTGTGCGTCATAGTCTCTGCAGCCTTTGCGAGTGGTGCATCGATGCCTGTCCTTACGGTGCCCGCATGCTGGATGTCGATCAGCAGAAGGTGATCGTGAACCCGCTTATGTGCCAGGGGTGTGGAAGCTGCGCGACCGCGTGCCCGAACAAGGCTGCGGTTTTGGAAGATATGCGGCATGAGCAGATGTTGGATGTCATCGACGCGGCGCTTCTTTGAGGGTGAGAGGATGGGTGTGAAACGGAAGGTGGGCACAGTCGCCCGGATAACCGGTTGCGAGTTGCAGCTGAAACTTGCCGCCAACGGGTTCTAAGCCCGGTCCCGTCTGACAATTAACTGACAAAACTGACCTAACCGACTCAACGGACTTAACAGGCCTAGCGGGCTCAACCGATTTAATAATGAGCGTTTACAAGGTGATTCGATATGAGGGCGAAAGTCAAAGAGGAAATCGATTTTTCGGACACGGCGGGCAGCGAGGATTTGGCTCCGGTGCGGGAGATGGTTCAGGCTTGCATCCAATGCGGCACGTGCACGGGATCCTGCCCCAATGAATTTGCGATGGATATCACCCCCCGCCGGCTGTGGCGGCTGGTCCTGACCGGGCAGAAAGAAGAGATTTTTCAGAGCCAGACCTTCACCCTCTGTTCCGCTTGTTATTACTGCACCCTGCGGTGCCCGCGCGGGTTGCCTCTGACAGAGGCCATGGGGGCGCTCAAGCAGCTGGCCGCGCGCGAAGGTCTGATCCAACACCGGCAGAGTACCCTCTTTTACAGGAGCTTTCTGGAGAGTGTGCGGCGCCATGGTCGCCTCAGGGAGATGGAGTTCATGACTCTCTACTTCAACGCCATGAAAAATCCCCTCTTGCCGTTGCGGTATGCGGCGTTGGGCCTAAAACTGATGCGGAAGGGAAAAGTCCCCTTGCAAATTCCTTCCAAAGGGGACGGCTTGCTGGCAGTGCTGTTCCGGAAGGCCGCGGAACTGGAGGAGGCCCCATGAAATATTTGTACTACCCTGGTTGTTCCCTCGAAGGTTCGGCGCGTGAATACGATCTGTCCACCCGCGCCTTCCTGACCGCTGTCGGGGCCGAACTGACCGAAATCGAGGAATGGACCTGCTGCGGCGCCAGCGCCGCCGAAGCCACCAGCCGGCACCTGGCATTGGCCTTGGCGGCCCGCAACCTGGCGTTGGCGGAAAAGACGGGCGGGCCAAAAGAAATTCTGGTGCCGTGCAGCGCCTGTTATCTCAACCTCAAGGCTGTCGAAGAAAAGGTAAAACGCGATGCCGATCTTTTGGATCGGATCAATACGATCCTTGCCGAGGAAAATCTGCATGTCGCGGGTCGGGTTCGCGTTCGGCATCTGCTGGAGGTGATCGTGCGCGACATCGGCCCGGATCTAATCTCTCAAAAATCCAAACGTTCCCTGAAGGGGTTGTCGATCGCACCCTATTACGGCTGCCAGTGCCTCAGGCCTTATCCTGTCTTCGACGATCCTGAAGCCCCGCAGTCGATGGTGCCGATCATAGAGGCTGTCGGGGCAAGCGTTCACCTTTGGGACATGGGTGGCAAATGTTGCGGAGCCGCGCACATGAACACCAAAATGGCGGTCGGTATGGCGCTGGTTGGTTCGATTCTCTCGTGTGCCAGAGGGGCCGACGCCGTTGTGACGGTCTGTCCCATGTGCCAGATGAACCTGGAAGCCTACCAGGGCAAGATTTCGAAATTAAGCGGTGAGAAACTCACCGTTACCGTTCTCTACCTGCCCCAGTTGCTCGGGCTGGCACTGGGACTCTCCGAGCAGGAGGTGCGGCTGGATTTGAATCTGGCGGTCACCGCCGGGTTCAGAGAAAAACTACGCCAATCCTTGGATGCCGCGGCCTGACGCCGATCGAATCGGCCCGATAGCCACTGGTGCAAACCATGGAGGTATGTCTGCCGATGGTTAGAATCATCCAATATTTACGCCAACGATTGGTCACCAAACTCATCGTCATGGTGGGGCTGACCCTGCTGCTGTCGATTTCGACCTGGGCCTATTTCAACATCAACTACCAGAAGGACAAGTTGATGGAGGATGTTGTGCAGGGTACCGATCGGCTGACCAATACGATCAAACTCGGCACCCACTATGCCATGATGCACAACTCACGCGACGACATCAACCAGATCATCAACAACATCGCCCGGCAGCAGGAAATCAGCAATATTCGAATCTATAACAAAGAGGGTGAAATTAAGTATTCTAACCAGCCGGCAGAGGTCGACAGCATAACCAACATCAAGGCCGAGGCCTGTTTTATCTGCCATCGGTCCGACCCGCCGGTGACCGACCTCAACGTGAAAGAAAGAATTCGCATTTTCGATTCCGACCAGGGAAACCGGTTGCTCGGCATCATCAGCCCGATCTGCAACGAACCCGGCTGTTCAACCGATGCCTGCCACATCCATCCGCAGGACAAGCAGATCCTTGGGGCGCTCGACGTGGTCGTTTCTCTGAGAGAAACCGATAATGAAATTCTGTTGGCCGAAAAGGGTGTCACGGGTTTGGCAATGGTTCTTTTTTTGCTGACCTCAACCATCATTTTTGTCCTCGTTCTGAAATTCGTCAGCCAGCCAGTGAAAAAATTGATTGAAGGGACCCGATCCATAGCCCGGGGCGACCTGCGCACCAAAGTTGTGGTTGACCAGGAAGACGAGATGGGGCAACTGGCCACGGCCGTCAACCTTATGGCCGACGAAATCGGTAAACAACAGACCGAACTCAACCGGCAGAAGGACGAATACCAGGACCTGTTCGAGGTGGTCCCGTGCATCATCACGGTTCAGGACCGAGATTATAAGCTGGTGCAATATAATCGCGAATTCGCAGAAAAATTCGCGCCCCAAAGCGGCGACTATTGCTACCGGGCCTACAAAGGTCGGCAGGAAAAATGCACGGTTTGTCCGGTGGAGAGGACCTTTGCGGATGGCCGATCGCACACCAGCGAAGAAACCGGTTTGTCCAAAGATGGCAAGCCAACCCACTGGCTGGCCAAGACCTCACCGATAAAAAATACTGCCGGTGAGATCGTTGCCGCCATGGAAATGAACCTGGATATTACCGCTCGCAAGCTGCTCGAAGAAGAACTGGCGAAGTCCGAGCAGAAGTACCATGAGATTTTCAACAATATCCCTAACCCAGTTTTTGTCCTCGACCAGGACACTCTCGAAATCCTCGATTGCAACGACAGCGTGTTTTCCGATTACGGTTACGAAAAGCACGAAATCCTCGCCACCCCTTTCATGGCGCTGTTTGCCGAAAAAGATAAATCCCGTTATGCCGACGAGCTGAGGCATGTATCGTTTCTCAACCAGGTCAAGCATATAAGCAAAGACGGCAAGGCACTGTTCGTCAATATCCGGGTTTCGCCGTCCGAATACGGCGGCGGAAAAGTGTTGTTGATCACCACCAGTGATATTACCAAACGCCTCGAGGCGGAACAGCAGCTGATCCAGGCCAGCCGAATGGCCACTCTGGGCGAGATGGCCACAGGCATCGCCCATGAGTTGAACCAACCCCTTTCAGTCATCAAGACCGCCAGCAGTTTTTTTCTCAAAAAGATCGAGAGGGCCGAATCCATAGAGGGACGAGTTCTCAACTCAATGCTGGTAAAAATCGATAATAACGTAGATCGTGCTGCCAACATCATCAACCACATGCGGCAGTTCGCCCGTAAGTCGGATCTGAGTTTGGAGAGAATTCAGATTAACGATGTTTTGCAAAGCGCTTTCGATATCTTCAGCCAGCAGTTGAAGGTCAGAGGCATCGACGTGCAGTGGGAAATCGATACTGAACTGCCCAAGATCGTGGCGGATCCCGGGCGGTTGGAGCAGGTTTTCATCAACCTGCTGCTGAACGCTCGCGATGCCATAGAGGAGAGATGCGCATCCGGCGCCGGTGGGGAAGAAGAGAGGCAGATCACGCTGAAATCATGGTCCGACGGTGATCACGTTATCGCCGAAATCAGGGACACCGGCACCGGCATCCCCGAGGCCATCCAGGACAAGCTGTTCGAACCTTTCTTTACGACCAAAGAAGTGGGCAAGGGCACCGGTTTGGGTTTGTCCATCAGCTACGGCATCGTCAAGGACTGCGGTGGTGATATCGAGGCCGTATCCCGCAAAGGGGGAGGGGCGACGTTCGCGGTGACCTTTCCGATTTCCAAGTCAAAACCGGAATCCCCTCACCGGTAAATTCTGTGGAGTCTGAGGTGCTGGCAGAACCGGAAGGGGTGACTATAATTGGTTTCGATACCACTTCCCACAAGAAGAGAGGCCACACGATGACTTTAATGCAAAACAACTGGCCGATTTTGCTGGTGGATGACGAAGAAGACATTCGTGATGTGCTCGGCGTCTCGATTGCCGACATGGGATACACGGTTCATAGCGCCGAAAACGGTGAGCAGGCGCTTGATATTTTTAGGAAAATCGATCCGCCGATCGTTATGACCGACATCAAGATGCCGGGTATGGACGGACTCGCTTTACTCAAAATGATCAAACGCGAGAACCCTGAAACCGAAGTGATCATGATCACCGGTCACGGTGACATGAGCCTGGCGATAAAAAGCCTCAAGTTCGAAGCCACCGATTTCATCACCAAACCGATCAATGTCGATGCCTTGGAAATTGCATTGAAGAGGGTGCAGGACAAAATCGTTATGAAGCGGCAGCTCAAGGCCTATACCGAGAACCTGGAGGCCCTGGTGCGGGAAAAGACCAAGCTGCAGGACCATTTGTCATCCCTCGGTCTGATGATCGGTTCCATTTCTCACGGAATAAAGGGTCTGCTGACCGGTCTGGACGGCGGCATGTACCTCGTCGATTCAGGCTTTTCCAAACAGAACCTCGATCAAATCAAGGAAGGCTGGGAGACAGTCAAGCTGATGGTGGAGCGTATCCGCAAGATGGTGCTGGATATTCTCTTTTATGCCAAAAAAAGGGGTCTCAAGTGGGAACGGGTCGATCCCCTCAGCTTCGCCGAGGAGCTTGCCGCTATTTTTGCGGCCAAGATCGAGAAGCAGAATATCGCATTTGTGAAGGAGTTCGACCAGACGGTCGGCGAGTTCGAAGTCGATGCCGGCTATATTCATTCGGCATTGACGAACATCCTCGAAAATGCCCTGGATGCCTGCACCAAAGATGCCGCCAAGTCCGGCCACAAAATCGTTTTCGGCATCCGTCAGGACGCCAGCCATGTGAATTTTACCGTATGCGACAACGGGGTCGGCATGGCACCCGACACCGTTGCGAAGCTCTTTACGCCTTTCTTTTCTTCAAAGGGGCGCCACGGAACCGGCCTGGGTCTGTTCATCTCCCATAAAATCGTTCAGCAGCACGGCGGTGAGATCCTGGTCAAATCCACTGCCGGCCAGGGGACGCTTTTCACGATCAAGATTCCGAAAACGCTGCCGGCATCGCTGAAGAACCAGGTTACTGCTATATAGTGTTCGATCAAGAGTCAGGGAGGCATACTGATAGAGGCGGTAAGGGTGAGTGTCAGGGGAAGTGCGGCACAGGCTTCGGTTATGAGGCTATTGGCTGGAGAGAATACCGTTAGAGTCAAGAATTACTTCACCTGTGCAACGGGTCTCCGAGCAGGACGTTAAGTTGTTGAACAAATGCCAACAGTTGCTCGTCGGCGCCAAAAGAAGCGATGAACTGAAGCCCGAGTGGCAGTCCCGTATCAACGCGGCCGCATGGAATGGTTATGGCCGGCATACCGGCATGGGTCCAAGGCAGGTTCATATTGGGGTCCCCAGTGGCATGAATGCCTTCAGGGGCAGGACCCGTTGCGGATGGACAGATCCAGAGGTCAATCTTGCTGTCGACCATTTGCGTCTTCAGTTCTTCCCGATGCTTCGCGCAACTCCAACGCAATTCTTCGAGTTCTTCGTCCGACACCGTCTGTCCGACCTCGATGATCTCGACAGTTCGGGGACGATAGCGCGTTCGATATTTTGGATAGATATCGGCGTGCTCGCGAGCAAATTCACCAAAAACCAGCCGGCGATGGAGTTGATTAAGATGGTCGATATCGTTGAAGGCAGGAACGCGCCTGACAGTGAAGCCTTGATCCTTGAGCCAGGACAATTGACTCTCAAAAGCGCTCAACGCCTCCGACTCAGCCTGTGCCAAGTAGGGGCCGTCCGGGACACCCAGCACCGGCTGATGATCTACTATGGGAAGCCCAGACCAGGCATCGCACAGTACAGACGCCGCCAGGGCCATGCCTGCAACATCCTGGGTGAAGAGGCCCACATTATCGATCGTGCGTGAGAAATAGACAAGTCCAGTCGTCGGTATCCGATCGTGGGTAGGGTTGAAACCGACGACACCACAAAAGGCGGCTGGGCGGATCACAGAGCCTATGGTTTGGGTCCCAATTGCCAGTGTACAGAGACCGGCCGCCACCGCTGCCGCCGATCCACTGCTCGACCCACCGGGTGTGTGCGAAAGAGCATTGGGATTACGGGTCGGTCCGGGCTCGAAGTAGGCGAACTCGGTAGTTACCGTTTTGCCGAGAATCAGTGCGCCTGCTTTCCGTAACCGTGTCACACAAACCGCCTCTTCCCCGGCGAATACCTCAGGTGGTAGGGCCGATCCCGCACGAGTCACAAAACCGTCGACATGAAAGATATCTTTGACGCCAACCAGCGCGCCGAACAGAACGGGCCGCGACGACGGCTCCGAATAACACGAGCACAGTTCTTCGGCCTCGGCCAGCAGGCGTTTTGGGCGATCTGTTTCGGTCAGAAGCGCCTGCACATGAGGTTCCACCCGATCCAGACGTTGCAGCTGTCGTTCAAGGTAGAGCGCCAGGCTGCGTCGGCCTCTGCGTAACTCTTCAACGGTTTGGGCTAAGGGAGCAGAATTCGAAAACATGATCGCAGGTCCGTTTTTCCATTTGGTAAGGTTCAGGTGCAGTCCGTCTTCTCTAGAGATTTCACCTCTGGTAGGATCAGGGCACCGGGCTGCAGTGTTTTGGTTGACTTGTTGGCGGTATTTTCGTCCGCTACCGATGTAATCGGTATTTCTTCTCAAATTGCCGGTGCCTTACGCAATATGAAAAGTTTGAGGTTGTGCCCATGGCGAAAGAAGAGGAATACTTTTGCGCTGGTTAATGCCCATCCAACTGGGCCTTAATACAGCCAGGCTCAATTTAGGATCAGGTTTGGCAGAAACAGGACGAGTCCAGGCCAGAGCGAGATGATCACCAAGACCGATATCAGCGGTATAAGGAATGGGATGATCTCCCAGTAGAGCCTTTCCAATTTTACGTTGGCGATCTTGCCGCATATAAACAGTGAGAGACCAATGGGCGGCGTAGACAGTCCGATCATCAGGTTGAGCACAACCATCACCCCCAGGTGGACCGGGTCAATCCCAACGATCGTTATAAGCGGCATGAGGAAGGGCACGATGATCGTCAAGATGGCAAGCGATTCCAAAAACATGCCCATAAAAAGTAGGACCAGGTTCAGTAGAAGGATGATAATATATTTGTTCCCGGTTAGATCCATGATCGTTCGCGTTACATATTGCGGTACCCCCTCCATTGCGATGACCCACGAGAACGCCGACGCGGCAGCGATGATGAATATGATTGACGAGGACATGACCGTGGTGTTCAATAGCACTTGCCCTAGCTTTCGCCAACTCACCTCCCGGTAAAGCACGCTCAGGGCTAAGGCGTATACCGAGGCGATGACCGCAGCCTCGGTAGGTGTGCATACACCGGTCAGGATGCCGCCGATGATGATTACTGGTGTCAGCAAGGCGAGGAAGGCTTGTTTGAAGCTGCTCGCGATGCGGGCCAGTGAAATCGTAGTGCTTTTAGGATATTTCCTGCGTCTGGCGATAATATAGACTAAGACCATAGTGGCGCCGCCGAGGAGCAGCCCGGGAATGAAACCACCCACGAACAGTGCGCCAATGGACACTTCAGCCATTGCGCCGAAGATGACCATGGGGATGGAGGGTGGGACGATCGGCCCAATTGTGGCCGAGGCGCAGGTCACGGCCGCACTGAATTCGGCGTCATAGCCTTCTTCACGCATGGCTTTCATAATGATTTGCCCTAACCCGCCCGCATCGGCTACGGCAGACCCGCTCATTCCGGAAAAGATGATACTCGAGATTACATTGGCATGGCCGAGCCCGCCGGGTATGTGCCCCACCAATGCGCTGGCGAAAGCGAAAATGCGGTTGGTGATTCCGCCAACATTCATCAGGTTTCCGGCCAGGATGAAGAACGGGATGGCAATTAGCACATAGGTATCAACACTTGCGGCCATTTTGTGCACGATCGCCAGCACCGAATATTGGCCTGTGATGACCATAGCGCCCATGGAACCGAGCGCCAAGCAAACTGCGATTGGCAGTCCCATGATCATGAACAGGCAGAAAAGCAGCATCAGTGTGACTCCCAATTTAGCCCTCGCTTCTCCGTGTTGGTGTCCGCATGCTTTTGTTGACCACGAAAACGGTCCCTCCTGACTATGGAATGTCGACTTTACTGTTCCGGCACTTCATACTGAGCAATGTGTTCATACCGATCGAAAGCAGATGGATGATGGAAATGACTGCACAGACTGGGAACGAAGCATAGAACCAGCCTGTGGACAGACGGATGGTGTGATAGTACTGGCTGGCGGTGCCTAAGACGATGGATGTGCCTTTTACGACCACAACAGTTAAAAAGAGAATGAGCAGGCTCGTGTTGACTAGGTCCACGACCTTGCGCAGGCCTTCGGGACAGCGGTCCAGGAAGTAGTTCATGCTGATGTGTTCCGAACGTTTGAACGCCACGCTGATCCCGAAGAATACCGACCAAGCGAAGATGACCATTGTTGTTTCGTAGAGCCAAATGATCGGAATACCCAACAGGTAGCGGGTGCTGATACCCACGACGAATAAAATGATCAATGCGCTGATGGAAGCCACTACCAGCCGTTCAAGCCAGACATTCAGGAAATCGCTCAGTCTTTTAAGAATATTCGCGAATACCCTCATTCTCATGTTTCCGTATGCAGCCGTCAGGGCGGCGGCAAGGTGCGCCGCCCTGACGGTATGAGTTTTCCTACTTGGACGCTTCAACTACCTTGTTTACAAATTCTTGGCCGAGAATACCTTCCCACTCTGTATAGACAGGCTTGGTCGCCATTCGGAAAGGTTCCAGGTCGGGCCGGTCGATCTTCATGCCTTTTGCCTCGAGGTCGGCCAGAAGTTGGACTTCGCTTTCAGCGAACATCTTGCGGTTCATGACCGCGTAATTCTGTGCGCCTTCCTTGAGAGCCCTCTTCACATTGTCAGGTAGCTTTTGCCAAGTTTTCTCGCTGACGATGAAAGGTTTGCTCTCGTATTTATGGTTTGTCAGAGAGATGTATTTTTGTACTTCGTAGAATTTCGATGCGTAGATGTTGGTTACTGGATTCTCTTGGCCGTCGAAAATTCCTTGGCCGAGCGCCATGTACAACTCAGAGTAGGTGAAAGGTGCGGCATTGGCACCCAAAGCCTTGAAGATGGACAGGGTCATCTTGTTCTCAGGTGTGCGGATTTTCAGTCCCTGCAAGTCTTCTGGCTTGAGAATGGGACGTTTGTTGTTGGTAATGTGGCGGAGTCCGTTTTCCCAGTAAGCCAGGACACGGATGCCCTTAGCCGGAAGGCCCTCGGCCAGTTCCTCGCCCATGGGGCCATCGAGAATTTTGGCAACCGCCTCGTTGGAATCGAACAGGAACGGTAACTCGAGGGCGGCTAACTTGGGTTCGTAAATGGCCACTACCCCCTGCGGGCATATTTGCATGTCCAGTGTGCCTAGCTTGATCATTTCAGCCATCTGTTTGTCCGATCCGATCATTTCGGCAGGGAATAGGTCGATACGCACCTGGCCGTCTGTCTCGTCCTTGACATACTGTGCCAACTGTTCAGCGCAGTAATGCCACGGATTGGTTGTCGGCGAGCTATAACCGAGCTTGAGTACGATCTTGTCTGCAGCTTGCGAGGCCATGGAAATGCCAATAAGTAATAATGCCAGGGCCAAAAACTTTCCAATGAATTTCACTCTTTCCATTGTCATACCTCCTGTTGTGTTTGTTTAGAGTGCAAAAAAAATGATATAAAAACTTTAGGAGCTTGCTTTTCATAACAAATTCTATTGGGCTTTCCGAATTTGTATTTAACAACGTGCTCCTTGAAGTTCCCATATTAACTATGTATCGGCTGCGAAAAGCCTCTTAGAATTGATCGGATAGCCGAGGTCATCGTTTCGATGATGACCTCGGAAATGCTTGCAGCCATGTTGTGCATTTGCTCAATGTTAGTGGGGCCTGGCCATTCCTCAATGCCTTTTGTTTTTCATAATACCGGCGGGTCAATATACTGGCAGGCTTTCCGAGCATAATCCTTCCAGGTGGAAAAATGGTTTACCATTGCAGCCGCTGCCATGTTCGGGTCCTTTTTACGGACTGCGTCGAAAATGGCGGTGTGGGTTGCGTCGGTCATTTCGAGGGCGCGAGGATAGGCATTGACCAGTTCTCTGCGATGGGTAAGGACTTTTCGAAGTACTGACGAGAGGCCCTCGAGGAGCATAACAACGACGGCGTTATGGGTCGCGACCCCGAGGTGCAAATGGAAGGCCACATCAAGCTCATGACCATAATGTTCGTCTCGGGTGCTCAGAAGCCGGTCCAAAAAATATTTAAGCGCCCTGATGTCGTCCTCTGTGGCATTCCGAGCCGCCGCCTGAACGACCTCGACTTCGATCATTTCCCGGGCCTCTTCGAGTTCTTCAATCGTGAAATGCCCGAGTTTCAGAGCGATTTCGAAGATATCTTTTTGAAAAATGGAAGACGGCGGCCTGTTCAAGTAGGTGCCACTGCCCTGAGATTTGGTCACAAAGCCCAGGGCCTGCAATACGGCCAGTTTCTCTCTGACGGTGGTTCGGCTGAGGTTGAGTTTCTCGGCGATGACTCGCTCCGCGGGCAGCCGTCTTTTTAGCGCCCCACATTGAATGGGTTCAGAGATGAATTTGAGAATCCTCTTGAGAGCTATATCCATGCTCGGCACACCAGATGACCAATTAGAAAGGACAGCAGGGCGACCAGAATGGTTGACCAAAACTGAGCAATTTTCCCCTGCGTCCTATTCGATCGTCCCCCCGCTCAAGGAGTTGATGAAAAAACTGATCGATCCGAACTGGCTTCAGGGGAAAGTGTTGACCGACAGCTGGATAACTTTTCACGGTCTGCGCCAGTTGTTATAGGATCCGGGATTCCAAACAGCGCATTATCCCCCTTGATGCAAAAAGACCCCGGATTCCAACTGCCTATAACGCACTTAGCCTTTCCACAGAAAGCAAGTAATTGGGCTTTTAGTTTGTGTATTATGCATATTTTCTAAATTTGTCTACCATTTCTTTGGGATTCTGCAGGCGAAATTTCATTTTAATTTGTGACACTTTGTCCTTGTGTCTCTCGATCAGGAACGATTTGGACAAGCCTTGACGGCAATGTTTCAAGCCACCGGACTCACTGTTACAAAGGGGACCTGTTTTTCGTTACGAAACAAGACGTTACAGTACTGCCGCTGCCGTTTGTTCTAGAAGAAGGCGAGCTCTCCGTTTGCCCCAATGCCAACATGATATTCGATGTGAGAGAAGGCTTTTCATCGATATTCTCATTGATCAGTTTTGGAACCAGTCGCACTGATCGCTCAGTTCCGCCGGAACCTACCCGTGTGGCAAGCGAGTCCAGGATTGTTTCTACGGGAAAAACAAACCATTTTAACGGTTCAGATTATCGATGGCCTGCAACCATGGGTAACAAGAAGGTTACCTGGACGCGAGGTAATTTGTACCAGGCCAATAGGAAACCCACATTTAACCTGCGCTTGTAGCACAAGATAAGGTATTCATTATCGAAGTGCATTTGGTACAATGGTTGAGAAGTGACTTCATCAGGAGGCACCAATTCGAACCCCCCTCGATTGATTCACAAAGCTATTCATCGATGATGCGGGGCGTTATCCGCCATATTCCTGGCTTAAGAGAAAGCCACTGCACCATATAACACTCTCGAGAAAATTCTTGTCTCGGAAATTGTTCCGTGTTAAAGAACACAACCGGCTCAATTCGGATCTTTGCAAGCCATCCTAATGACAATGTTTCCGGGATATTATGATATATAAGGGTAATTGCCGGTCGAGGAATTTGGCGGCTTTTTAAAGAGTCAAAGGAGGAGACGCACATGCAGAAGGGCGACAGGTTCATGACAATCATCTCGGTGTTGGTCATCGGCGTCATTTTACAAATTATACTCGGATTTGCCGATCATCAGAATACCCCGGTAAAGACGGCAGTGGCATTTGCCAAAGCGTATTACAACCTTGACCCGTCAATGGCCGATTACCTGTGCAGCGACTATATCGGTAGCGAAGATTCAGATATCGTGAGCGACTATCTGACCCGGGTGGGCGATGACGCCAGGGTCAACGGTTTTGAATTCAATTACATGCGCAGCCATTTGTATTCGGTGCACACCAAAATAGTCAGTCAGGACGACGCTGAAGCCGAGGTGCATATCACTGCGGAAAGAAAACGGAACATCAACCCGATTTTCACCCTTGTCGGCAAGTTCTTTTTTCTCGGTGAAACCTATGAGGTTGACGAAACCCTGAAGCTTATCAAGGAAGATGGACAGTGGAAGGTTTGCGGTCGGGCTTTTTCCCTAAACGTTTAGCCTTGGTAGACTTTGTCCGCTTCAAACACCTACTGGTGGGCCCAACCCAAGGCCGCTGCCGCCATGATCCTTATATAGGGCCGCCCCAGTGACCTGATTACCGCCCGACATCATGGCAAAATTCTACATCCGGATGCGCGCCCGCGCCCGGCATATCGTCTCTCGGTATCCGCCACCTGATTTCTACACCGATCTTTCTCGCGCTTTTTCCGTATCCCGCCACATATTCGACACCCACCCGACCGTTTCGGATCTGCGGTTCCATGTGACCGGTCGATTGGAAGAGGATTTCGGGCATGGTCTTCAACACGCTACCAAGGTGGCCTTGGACGCTGGGACCTTGATGATCGCCGAAGGTGAACGGATCGGCTGGACCACTCGAGCTACCCATCGGTGCGTGGTGACTGTCCATTGTGCCAGTTTACTGCATGACATCAAACGCAAGGAGCCGGATCATGCCGTCAAGGGGTCGGCCTATGCGGCCGTCCTGCTCAAACAATTTCCGTTTTCGATTGAAGAGCGGGAAGACATCCGGCTGGCAATTCACGATCACGAAGCGTTTAAAAAGAGGGTTCCGGTTAACAGCCGCCGCGGCGCCCTGGTGTCTGATTGCCTATATGACGCGGACAAATTTCGCTGGGGGCCAGATAATTTCACAGATACCCTTTGGTGCATGGTATTTTATCAGAATCCACCGCTGGAAAATTTCCTGGCCAGCTATCCCAAAGGCTTAGCCAGCCTGCAGAGAGTCAGGAATACTTTCCGGACGGTTACCGGATCCAGGTATGGCCCGCAATTCATCGACATGGGTATCTCCATCGGTGAGGAATTGCTCAAGGTGATCGAGACCGAGTTCAGGCCGAAGTGAGCATCTGCTTTTTGAAAAGAGTCGTGGCCGCAGGCCTGACCGTGACCTTAAGCCTTGCTGCAACGCTCTGCTGGGGAGAGAATTCAACCAAACCGTTCATGCCGGGGGAAAGGCTGTATTTTGAACTCAAGTGGGGTCTGATTCCTGCCGGCGAAGCGACATTGGAGCTCCTGCCGGTCGAGATCTTGGATAACCAGCCGGTCTATCACTTCGTCCTGACGGTCAAGACCAATGCTTTCGTTGATTTGTTCTACATCTATCGCAGCCGCATCGACGCTTACGCCGATATTGGCATGACGCGATCTCTCTACTATCGGGAACAGACCCGGAGAAACCGGAAGTCGAAAGAGGTAGTGGTCGAATTCGACTGGCTGTCAAAACAGGCACGCTATAAGCGCTTGGAATCCGTTTTCGAATCAGACGCGAAGATCAGGACAACAGAGCGGGTGACGCCCCTTCTGCCGGGTGCGCTCGATCCACTCTCGGCATTCTATTATACGCGCATGCTGGACCTGCAAGTGGGAAATCGCATCGAACATCCGGTCAGCGATGGAATCAAGTGCTTGGTTGCACATGCAGAGGTGATCAAAAAAGAATCCATATTCACAAATGGAAAGGCCTACGACACGTTTTTAATGCAGCCGGATTTCAAGGGGGTTCAACCGGTGTTCGAGTTGCTGGCCGGCGCCGGAATCCAGGTCTGGGTGACAGCCGATGCCCATCGGGTTCCGGTCAAAGTGGCCAGCCGGATAGTGCTGGGGCGGTTCACCGGCGAGCTTGTCTCAGCCATCAACGCTGCGGGTGCCGGCGCCGAGACAACCGAAAGATAAGTGAAGAAAGGGATGGTTTGACATGGAGAAAGCTTTTCAGGATTACTACCCGGAACACTTCAGCCATTGTTACGGCTGCGGGCGGCTCAACGAAGCCGGCTATCAAATCAAGAGCCACTGGGACGGAGATGAGACCGTCTGCCGGATCACACCGCAGGCCCATCACACGGCTGTTCCGGGAGTCGTTTACGGCGGTTATATCGCCTCGCTGATCGATTGCCATTCCACCGGCACCGCATCCGCGGCGGCCTACCGGGCCGAGGGGCGGGCGATGGGAACCGAGCCGCCACTGCGATACGTGACCGCCTCTTTGCATATCGACTATCTGCGCCCCACACCGATCAATGGGGTTCTCGAGGTGCGGGCGACCGTCAAAGAGATCAAGGGCCGCAAGGTCGTGGTCGAATCGCGGTTGATCGCCGCGGGTCAGGTTTGCGCTCGTGGGGAAGTGGTGGCCGTGCAGGTGCCGGAGAATTTCATGCCTGTGGGAAATTGAATTTCACGATCAACCGGCAATAGGCCCTGTTTTTTCGCCCGAGAGAGGGGGGGAAGGCAAGGCGCTCAACTCAATGCGGCCGATACGGTTCATTTCATTGAGAATCCAGTTGATTCTCTGTCGCATATAGTCGGAGGGCCTGTCTACCCTCAAACGCAGAGGGTTCGGCAATGCAGCGGCCAGAAGAGCACACTCGTTTCGAGTCAATTGTGAGGGGGTTTTACTGAAAAAAATCCTACTGGCCTCGGCTATCCCGAAAATCCCGCGACCGAATTGAGCGATATTCAGGTAGACTTCCACGATACGGGTTTTTGGCCAGAAGGCTTCTATCAGTACGGTGAAATACGCTTCGATTCCTTTGCGGACAAAGCTCTTTCCCGGCCAAAGAAAAAGATTTTTCGCCACCTGCTGGGTGATCGTACTGGCGCCGCGAATCCGCGTTCCGTTGCGGCGATCTTCCCAGGCCTCGACGATGGCTTCCCGATCAAATCCCCAGTGATAAGGAAACTTCTGATCCTCTGATGCGATCACTGCGCGCGCCGCATACGGTGATATATTCTGCCCGTCCACCCACCGGTAGTGAATCTTTTCGTCGCTTTGGCGGCCCAGGCTCGTTCGGACATACTGCTGCAGCATAAAAGCGGATGTCGGCGGCGGCAGCCAACGCAGAACAGCCACGGACAAAATGGAGACCGCCAGGAGAATCAAAATGACACGCTTTAAAAACCTCAAAGGCTGGCGAGGTTTATGCTTCTTTCCGCTCCACGGATAATAGGTTCGTAGATCGATCATCATTCCTTGTTTGTATCGGGCAGGAGACTTCAATGGTTGTCAGGATCAAGTCTGGTATACTGCTTATCCTTATGGAAGATCATTTCAGTGGCGAGACAAACCCGTAGTTTTTATAGATGGACTGAGCTTTGGGGGACAGTAGGAAGGCCAGAAACTTTTCCGCGTTCTCCGGATTGGGCGCATTTTTCAATTGGCAGACATAGTAGTTGATCCGGTCCCGCTGGTCGAGTTTATCCCCCGGCTCGACCGCATCGATCGGCAGTCCGAGAGACCGGGCGTGAGTGACCTCCGTGGCCCAGACCGGCCCCACATCCGCAGAGCGTTCGACCAAACGCAGAGGGGTTTCACGGTGGTGGACCACCGTCATCGTCGTTGTTCCCTGGACCAGTTTTTCTTCCATGATACGGTTCAGCAATTGATTGCCCCCCGCCTGGCGATACATGTCCATGATATGGAAGGCGATATCCTCATTGGCGGGGTCGGGTTGCGATATGCGGACCTCTTCCCGTCCAAGATCCTCGACGGCAGTGATGCCCGCCGGATTGCCTTCAGGGACCATCAGAGAAAGCCGGTTGTGCAGGTAGAGCTTGTGGCTGCCCCAGCTAATCAGGCCGACACCCGCGAGTCGATCCATGGCATATTCGTTCACGGACGTATAGATATCGGGCCATAGGCGCAATTCCCTGCCTCGGAATACCGCACCTCCGGCCAGAATCTGCTTGAGCTCAAGGCCGGGCGGCAATGTTTCAAAAAATATTCTTTCGATTTCCGGATGGTCTTCCCTGAAGGCGGATACGATCTCGGCCATGACCATGAATTGGTTACCGGCCATAAAAAGGACAAGGTCCGCGTTTTCGGCGAACTCCAGATTGTGCAGGTCATCACACCGTTCCGAAGGAATAACCGGTATATCACCATTCGGCATTCTTTTACCTTTAACAAGGGCAGTTGAAAAACTTTTGCGCTTGACAATACGGCTGTAAATCCCTCCTCAAAATGCTCATTTATCACACCAAAAATTTATTATTGATGAAATATCCGATAGTATGCACATTATGTACAAAATGAACAAAATACAACTATTGTACAAAAGGTGCGATCATGCTTCACAAAATATCTACGGCTGATGCCAGAAAAAATTTTGCCTCCATATTGAAATTGTTTAATACCGACATAAAATCGTGCAACGATTTTATTCGAATTCCGGTTTCAACATCCGGGTGATCTCCTCCGGGAATGCCATGCAGAGGGTTTCGTTGAAGAGATTGCGTAGGGCGCCGATGTCAGGAGTTCCCAGTGCCTGGTTAAAGAAGGTACGCGGGGAGAAAATCAGGTGGAAGCGGTAAAAATCGTCTCTCGTCCGGCCGGTGAAAAAGTTCATGTTGAAACTGTAAATACCCATTTTGTCATAGGCTTTCAGCAGGCGGGCCAGCCCCTTGGCGATATCTTCGAGGTCCGACGGGGTTAAATCCAGCGTGCTGCTGACGCCATCCACCACGGCCATCACGTCGCCGGCCACCCCGAGGGGGGCGTAGCTGAGCAGCCAGTTACTGCGGCCGATGCGGCCGAGATATCTTTCCCCATTCTCCTTTTCGTGGGAGACGAGATCATCCCAGTAGACAGTCTTGTTTTTTTCCATATAGGCTTGCGAAGCGACCAGCTCTTCCCGCATCAGGTTAGGGGCCGAGGAGGTGGCAAAGACCTGAAGATGCGTGTGAATCAAAGAGCTGCCCGAGGGCGGCATGAAGTTCCAGTTGATCAGGTGGTAAACCGACTCCGGGTGAGAGAGCGTTTCCAGACGTTTGAAGAAATCCATGGCCAAGCCAAAGGCTTTGGCCATCCGATCGGTGGTCAGCTCAAGCATCGGGGTGTAATGCCGGGCACCCATGGTGGCTACGGCCCCAAGACTGTCGTAGGGGGCGATATTGGGGAAGAGGACCATGTCGTCGGCCGTCATGCGTCCTTCCGGAACGATTTCCGGCGGGAAACAGGGCGTTACGTGCATGACCTTATCGGCACAGAAAGGGCAAGTTTTTTCCGTTCCGGCGACCATGGAATCGAAATCCGGTTTTTCCCAGTGCAGCTTCATGAAATGGCAAATTCGGGCGGTTCTTCCAGTGAGTGGGTCTTCGCGGATTTCACTCGGAATGGTTCGGCGGTCCATGTCCTTGAGTGGGTTGAGAACGACGGTTTCTTTTTTTTGAGCCTTGAATTCCATTTTACCTCCGCTGTTGGTCGGTTAGGGTGAATGGATGGAATTGAGCTTTTGCCAGGGGGCACTCTACAGGATCAAATCGAAGCGCTGTTCCTTGATCCTCTGGCCCCACTGCTGTACGATGTTTTCTCTATTGAACGTAAAACCGCTCGACTCATACAGTTTGCGTGCGCGATCCAGACCTTCGAAAGTCCAGAGGTATATCCGGCGGTAGCCCGACGCTCGACCGAAGGCAACGGCCTTTTGGATAAGGGTTTTTCCTATACCGCACCCCTGGTATGGCGCTATGACAATAAACCAGCGCAGACGCGCCGCATCACCGCCGGTGTCAGTGATGGCAACCGAGCCGGCAAAAAGATCTTCGACGGTGGCGACCCATAGGCCTTCCCGGCTGGCCTGGAAGTCCGTCACGAATTCAGATAGCTCCTTGGCGACCTGAACTTCAAAACTAAGGTCAAAACCCCAGTTCTCATGGTAGTAGACGGCGTGCGCCTCCGTGATCCGGCCCACGTCACCCGGCGTGTATCCCTGATAGCGGACTGGATCTCGCGGTTTCACTGGCATACCGTCGTTCCTCGTACCCTTGGGACTGTATAATGGGATCGGCTTTTGGTTTTCATTCAATAGAAGATTTCACTGTATACGTGCGATTCGGGGAAGTGATCGTCCACCAGCCAGGTAACGTCCCGGATCATGTCTTCCCGGCCGCAAAGGTAGAAATCGTAGGCGTCCTTTTTCAGTTCGGTCGTCAAGTAATCGGTGACGCGGCCGTTGAAATTGCCGGCTGCCTGCGGCCGACCTCCAGTCAAGCAGCCGACATATTGCCGGGCCTGCGACTGGAGCAGCGCTGCATAGTAGAGCTCTTTGGCCTGTCGGACCCCGTGCAGGAGCACGTACCCGCCAACACCAGACCGGGCCATGGCGGCGAAAGGGGCGATGCCGGTTCCAGTGGCAACGAACACCGGAGTGTGGGCCGACTTACGGAAAGTAAAGTACCCGTGCGGACCGGTCAGATCGAAGCGCGTTCCGATGGGAGCCGCAGCCAGAAGCGGAGAAAACTTACCGCCGGAGACATGTCGGACGCAGAGAGTCAGGCGGGTGTCTGTGGTTTTGTTGACCAGGGAATAGTCTCTTTCGAGCAATTGATGAAATAGCCGGATGCGTTGGCCCGGGACGAATTTGAGCCCGGTGGGGCGGGACAGGACCGCCTCGAAGGTTTTGTCAGACAACCAGTGGCGTTCCAGAAGCTCGGCTTCGTATACGACTGTTGGCATTCTTAACGTGTCGGTGTCTGGCAGGATAGCCCTGCCCCGCTGCACACTGCAACGAAAGAAAGTGCGCCACCGGCCGCAGGACGCCGCTGGAGCGCTGGTTCATTCCCTGGATGACCACATGACCAACGGCACGATTGTTACCGCCGCCGTATTTGAATCCATGCCCGATGGCCCTCCAGCCCTTCGAAGGCAGGATCACTTTCTCCAGAGGAGATCCTGTTCTCCGGCTGAGTGATTGCAGTACCGGGCCAGGACGAAGAGGTAATCGGAGAGCCGGTTTAAATAGACAAGTAGCTGCTGGTATGATTCGGGCAGACCGCCCTTTATCGTGTCGGATATGGCCACGACATGTCTCTCTGCCCGCCTGCAGACGGTTCTGGCGACATGGGCCAATGCGGCTGCCATGTGCCCACCGGGAATGATGAATCCTTTCAACGGCGCCAGGGGCAGCTCCATACGGTCTATCGCCGATTCCAGCTTGCGGATCGACTCTTCGTTGAACGACTCGAGGTCTGCAGCCGAAGAGGACTGGGGAGTGGTGGACAACCAGGCCCCGATTTCCAGGAGGATCGACTGGATCTCCTGCAGTTCGGCGCGGCTAGGCGCGCCGGGATCCAGTGCGGCGGCCAATACTCCGAGGCAGGAGTTCAATTCGTCAACATCTCCATAAGCCTCTATTCTGACATGGTTTTTAGAGAGTCTTTCACCGCTGAATAGACTGGTTTTGCCCCGGTCGCCGCTGCCCGTATATATTTTCATCGCATTTTTAACCGGTGGGGGTCGTGGAATCGAACTCCCGGAGAGAGCTCCTTTGTAACATCGGCCGGGTGGTTGTAGCGACAGCCTTTTTTGTCCGCTGTTACGGCTCCTGTTTCTGGGGAGAGAGCGCCTTTACGCCCAGCATCTGGATCAATTGGTTCATGTCGGTGGTTTTGAGATTCATCCCGCCTTCGGACATCGGTAGAAGAATGATTTTCTTCCCTTGGAGTGACTCGGCGATCTTCAACTTGACCAACGTTTCGCCGCCGGCCCGATTCATGGCCTCATTCATTTCCCGGATGCCTTTGGCTTCGGTGATGGCTTCTGTTCGGACGGCTTCAGCAATGCGTTGCTGTTTCTGATAATAGGCGTCGGCTTCGATTTTTGCTTTCTGATAGTCACCGTCGGCATCGGCCACGATTTTATTGACCTCTCCCCGGGCTTCTTCCAGTTTGCGCTTGTACTCTTCCCATGCCGCCCGTTGGGCCGATTTGTTTTTTTCGGCTTGTTGGTCGGCTATTTTGCGATCTTCGATGGCTTGCTGGTAATCGGCGTTAAAACGGTAATCCTTTGTCAGAACGGTTTTTACATTGACGCCCATAGGGCCGAGAATTTCCTGCAGCACCTCCCGGGCCTTGTCGGATTGGGTATCGCGCTGATCCGTTACGTAAAATTCTTCGGTCTTCAATTCTCCGAAAACATCCCGGGGTTTGCTTCGCACGACTGTCCGCACGATTTTCTCCCGCAGGGATTGGTTGTCCAGGGCAACGTACTGCAAAATATAAGGCGCTTTGTCCGGGTCTATCTGGTAAGTGATGATGACATCCAGGCTGATGTCGTTGCCGTCGATGGTCTTGAACAACAAATCGTCCCTCTCATCGCGGTCGCCCCTTTTAAGCGTGAATGTCATCTCCAGATTCTGATCTTTAATGTCAAATGTATTCCAGTCATTGATGTAGGGGAGAAAAAAGTAGGTCGACCCAGGGGCATAGGCTTTGTCTTCGACACCGATGGGGTGAAAAAGGGCCAGCTTTCGTGTCCGAACACCCACTTCGGTGTCGCCGGTGGTCCGGAGAACGCATCCCTGGATAAACAGCAAACTCCCACACAACAGCAGCATCGTTGATCTCCGCTTCATTGGGCACCTTCCTTCCGCACATCGAACAGCTTGAGTGTTTTTTCAACATCGAGGGGATTGACACCATCAGGGCCGTCACTCGGCAGAACGATAACCTCCAATCCTTTGTACGCTTCGACCATTTTCAACCCCACCATGCGCTCGGCGCCGATGCCGCTCAGGGCGTCGTTCTTGAGGCGCACCTTTTCGGCTTCGGCCAATTGTACCAGTAGATCCGCTTCGGCTTTTTTCTGCCTGGCATACAGATCCTTTTCCGCCCTTTTTTGAGTGGCGTATGCTTTCCCTTTTTCAAGCTCGACCCCCACGGCCACCACGCCTTCTTGAATGATTTTTTTAAGGGTGGCTTCTTCGGTGGCCGCCCGGGCTTCGGCCTGGTTCTTGAACACCAGCTGATCCTTGAGTTTCTTTTCTTCGATATTGCGCTGGATCTCATCACTGTAAGTGAAATAACGGACCAGCACCTGTTCAACATGCAACCCTTTGGGGTTCAGTTCCCGGTTCAGCATCTCCTTGGCCACTTCGGTTCTGTCAACCCGCAGGGGACTGTTGTAGAACTCCTCGGTGGTCAGCACCCCCATGGCATCCTTCAGCTTGGATTCGGCTTGGGGGATGATGCCGTTATCTTCATAGAGTTTTCCGGGGCCAATGATGGTGAACACCTTGTAGGGGTCGACGATACGGTAAAGAATGGACACGTCAACATCCACATAAAATCCGTCCGACGTTTGTATGTGGGCCGCATTATCAATTCGGGCCGACCGCGATGCGGTATCGGGGCTGTTCGTCAGTTCGAGCACCTGGATGTCTTTCGGCAGCCGGTTCATCTCCTCTAAGCCGAACGGCAGGACAAAATGGTATCCGGTCTGGAATACTTCATTGTGAACACCCCGTTTCATGCCAATCCGGGTGACCTTGATCCCGTATTCGTTCGGTTTGACGTACTGGAGCGCCAGCAAGGCCGAGGCGGCCAGCAGCGCCAATAGGACAATAATGATTCCCAGTTTCCTCACACCCGACGACTTGCGCGGGATGACCTCTTCCTCCTCAACTGGGGCGGGTTCCGGCGTAGGTTGTTCAGTTGTTTGCTGTTCCGTCATGGTCGGCCTCTCCTTGTTTCGGGGATTCAAAAACGCTGCCTGCGGATCTTCACGAGTAGTTATAATACATCCTCTGTCTAGCGCAACCTATTTTCCGAAGTGAAGGCCTCCGGTTCGGAGCGGGCTGGTCGACATGCGAATTTTAATATAACTTCTTTCGGCGGCAGGCGGGCCCGTCCGGTTTAAGGAATTCTCCTGACAGCCAGCATGGTGATGTCATCGAATTGTTCGGCCTCTCCAGTGTAGGTTTCCAGGGCCTTAGAGATGATTTCCAACAGTTCCGAGGCCGACCCGGCCCCCTCCTTGAGCAAGGCCAGAAGTTTCTTTTCCGTAAAAAAATCACCATCCGGGTTACGGGCCTCTGTTACGCCGTCTGTGTAGCCGTAAAGGATATCTCCCGGCTCGATCTGCGCCCGACGTTCTTCAAGGTCGGCATCCGCACGGACACCAACTGCCGGACCGGTCGGACCGAGATGAGCCTTGACTCTTCCGGAGGGATCGAGAATGTAAAGTGGGTCGTGCCCTCCGTTGATGTAGGTCAGTTCCCCGGTGGCCGGATCCAGTACACCGAAGAATATGGTTGCGAACATGGCCAGATCTTCATGGTTCCTGGCGATATAGTCGTTGGTCAAACGGACGGCCTTGAGGGCGTTCCGGTGCGGTTGTTCACCGATATCGGCCTTGTCCAGCGGCGGCTCATGCCCTATCAGGGTTTCCTCGATGCGGCAATCGAGTCCCTGTAGCGCGGTCTGGCCGGAAAAGATTCGGATCAAGCTGCGTATCAGGGCCATGAAAAGTGCCGCTCCGACCCCTTTGTCGCAGACATCGGCAATGACCAGCCCCACCGATCCGTCTGGCAGTTCGAACACGTCGTAAAAGTCCCCCGACACTTGCCTGGCCGGCCTGAAGAACGCTGAAATATTCCAACCATCGGGCTGGGGCAGACCATCCGGCAAGAAATTTTTCTGCATTTCCCGCCCCCGTAACATTTCCGTATTCAAGGCCAGGGAGTAGGCTTCGACCTGTTCGAGACTTTTTTTCAAAGCGGTTTCGGCTTTTTTACGTTCGCTGATCGCCTCGGAAATGCGGTGGTACATCTGTTTGAAGGCGGTGATCACATCGCCCAGTTCATCCCGGCGGTACACCGACTCGGCATAAAACGCAGGCGTTTCACTGTCGTTGCTGAGCGCCTCCCCGGCCGAAACCAGGTCTTTTCTCAGGCGCAGAATCGGGGTGACAACGATCGGATTGATGGCGATCCAGGCCCCGGCGGTGACGAACAGGGAAATGATGACCACCAAGCCGGCGATACGAAGGGTGTAGGCCCACAGTTCATGTTTCACCGAGGTGGCGTCATGTCTCAGGATGAGGACATTGGCTCGCCTGAGCTGCGTGGCCGTCCAGGCGTCATCGATCCGCAAATTGTTCGCACTGCTCTTGCTCAGCATACCCGTTGAAACGACATTGGCGAACGAAAGCGCCGGCGGTTCGCCGAAAGTGCCGATGATGCTTCCGTTGACATCGTACAGGGTGCCGCCGAGGATGTGCGGTCCCATCATGAGATATTTGACGTGCTTTAAGATATCGTCCGGGGGGGCCGTCGTCGGCAGCATGTCCATCAGAACGTCGATCTGGGCCGTGGCCAAAGTCCTCAATTGACGAAGCAGATCCTTCTCCCGTTTGACATACGAGGGGATCAGGATGATGGTTTCAATCAAGATCACACTGACAAAAACGTAAAACGCGATGCGCCGGGAAAGCCGCGAACGGGTCATATTGAGCAGCTGTTTCGGTCCTATCCGAAGGGCAGGTGACTTGCGCGGAGCGGTGGAGGGTATGGGCATTATGATTTTTGCCTCCATTCAGAGTTTTTCCCTGTTGGTCGTTTTAGTGGCGCGAACCTGACCGGTGGTCGTTAACCCGAGAAGGCCAAGTTTTTCTTGGCGAGATCTCGCTAAATATACGGTAGCCAACGAACCATCAAGTATGAATGAACCCCCCTCAGGAGTCAAACCGAAACCTCGCCGGCTGGCCCGAATGGCCGATCGTCTGTCGATACCCGACAGATGCCGGCGGTCTGCGGTCGCCTTGACTTGAAGACGTTGAAAAATTACAGTGAGCGTCCGCAGCCGATGCACAAACAAGGCAGTGGCGGTCGTTCGGTGACTTGTCCGGGCTGAGAGGGGCTATTGAAGCGCAAATTGAATATCGCCGTTCGTGAACTGGTCGAGTTCGTCTGTCGGTCCGGTGACTTGGAATTCTCATTTTCAGGTGTCCGGCGCTCCGTCGAGGCGATTCGTGCGCACCAGGCGATCCAAATGTCGCGGCCACCACCGTACCATGCCGAAGTGCCGATCAGCCTGCAGCATGAAACCGATGGCTTCGTTCTGACCATAAACGGTCGAATCGACGGCGTTTTTACTGAACCAGACGATGCGGAAACCCAGAGGACGGTTATCGATGAAATCAAGACGACCGACCGCGACATCGACCACTTGGCCGCCCACCGGGACCCCCTACACTGGGGCCAGGTCAAATGCTACGCGCATATGTACGCCGTGGACCGGCAATTAGGGAAAATCGATGTCCAACTGACGTATTATCATCTCGATTCCGGTGAAATGCGTGAATTACGGGAAACATTCAGCGCCGATGAGCTGGCGGGCTTCTACCAGGACCTCATCGACCGTTATCTGGGTTGGGCGGCCACAGTCGTCAGTTGGCAGCATCTCCGTGACGCCTCCATTGTTTCGCTGGTTTTTCCCTTCCGTGACTACCGGCCGGGCCAGCGGCCCATGGCCGTGGAGGTTTACCGCACCATTCGTTCCGGGGGACACCTCCTCATCCAGGCGGCCACCGGCATCGGTAAGACCATGGCGGTGATTTTTCCCGTTGTCAAGTCGATGGCTGAAGGTTTCACGTCCAAAGTATTCTATCTGACGGCGAGAACTACCGCCCGCACGGTGGCCGAAAATGCGTTGGAGGAGCTTAGAGGCAGAGGCCTTCGCTTCAAATCGCTGACCCTTACGGCCAAGGAGAAGATTTGTTTCAATCCCGGGAAGGAGTGCAGCGGCGAAGCGTGCGAATTCGCCCGCGGCTACTACGACCGACTGGGGGAGGCCTTGCCCGAAATTTTCGCACAGGAGGCCATGGGACGAGGTGTCATCGAGGCGGTGGCCCGGTTCCACCGCCTGTGTCCGTTCGAGTTGTCATTGACCCTGGCGGTATATGTCGACGGCGTTATCTGTGATTACAATTACGCCTTCGATCCCAGGGTCTACCTGCGGCGATTTTTTCTCGATACCACTGCCGACTACACTTTCCTGATCGACGAGGCACACAATCTCGTTGACCGTGCCCGCGAGATGTTCTCGGCCGAGATATCCAAACGACCTTTTCTCGACCTGCGGCGCAAGGTGCGGGAAACCCTGCCCCGGGTTTACAAAAGCATGGGGCGTATCAATTCGCAGATGGCGCGCTTACTTCGAGATTGGACCGACCGAGGCAGCGAGCGTGCCGAAGAAAATCCCCCGGAATTCCTCTATCCAAACCTTCGGCGGTTTACGAAACTGGCCGAAGAATGGCTCGCGCGCAATCAGAAAGCCGCCTTTCATGAAGACCTGCTTGACCTCTATTTCACCGTCATGTCGTTTGTCCGTGCTTATCAAGTTTACGATGACACTTACGTGTGCTGCTACGAAAGGCAGGACCGTGATCTCAAGATCAAGCTTTTCTGCATCGACCCTTCCGCGCAACTGGGCGAGGCCTTGAAGCGATGCCGGGCAGCCGTTTTTTTTTCGGCCACCCTGACGCCGCCCTCCTATTTCAAAAATATATTCGGCTGCCGGGAGGCGGCTGTTTGCCGCCAGTTTCCCTCACCGTTCGCGCCCGAGCATTTGGGGCTATTTATCTGCAATCGCATTTCGACCTACTTCAGGGAGCGCCAGCACACGGCACCAGAGATCATCAGGATGGCGAGCGCCCTGATCCGCCGCAAGACGGGCAATTACCTGTTCTATTTTCCTTCTTACGATTATATGCAGCTGGTATACGATGGGTTTAGCGACGTCTGCCCGGATGTCGCTACGATACACCAGACATCGAATATGTCGGAGGACGACCGGATTGCATTTCTCGACCGGTTTACCGGAGATAGAACGGATACCCTGGTGGGGTTCGCCGTCCTGGGCGGGATTTTCGGAGAGGGCATCGACCTTGTGGGCGATCGGTTGAGCGGAGCGATGATCGTCGGTGTCGGTTTGCCCGGCATTTCACTTGAACGGGAGCTGATTCGGCAGTATTACCAAGACGCAGGCGGTGCCGGATTTGAATTCGCTTACATGTATCCGGGGATCAACCGGGTCCTGCAGGCCGCCGGCAGAGTCATCCGTTCGGAGTCCGACCGCGGTGTCGTTCTGCTGGTCGATCAACGGTTCGCCACGGCGCGCTACCATGCGCTTTTTCCTCCTGAATGGCGTCCCGTCGGGCTGACCGGTGGTGAGGATTTGACCTATCATGTGGAGCGTTTTTGGAATTCCAATTCGGCTTAGTGTATTCAGAATCCTGGCGGCGGACCCGCCTTCGCCGTTGATCAATCCCATTGCTTCGCTAAAAAAGTGTGCGACAACAATTCCCCGAGACCGCTGGGGAATTGCAGGGCGTTGAAATGAAACTATAATTGCAGAGAATTGTCATCGGTGTCCAAAGGATATCTATACATCATCGTCGCGGCTATCTTGTGGGGGATCATCGGTCCGGTGTCGAAGCTGGCCTTCGATCAGGGGATGGCGCCGCTGGAAGTGGCATTTTGGCGGGCGGTTCTATCATGGGTCTGCTTCGGCGGACATGCCGTTGTCGCGGGGCAAGTGAGGGTTCAAATACGTGACCTGCCGACCCTGCTGGTTTTTTCCGTGACAGGGGTGACTTTGTTTTACGCATCTTACCAGCTGGCGGTCGACAAGGGGGGCGCCGCACTGGCGGCCGTCCTTTTGTATACCGCTCCGGCATGGGTGACAGTGATCTCCCGCTTTGCCTTCAAAGAATCGCTGACCTTGGCCAAGTGTCTGGCGCTGGCGATGACCCTTGCCGGCGTGGTGGGCGTCTCTTTCGGCGTCGGGGATGGAAATGACGGCCTCGGGGCGCCCTTGGGCGTGGCGGCTTTCATCTCCGGGTTGACCGCCGGTTTTTGCTATTCCCTGTACTATATTTTCGGGAAACACTTTTCAGGGCGGTACAACGCTCCGACCATCTTTTTTTACATCCTCCCCATGGGGGCCCTGCTTCTGCTTCCTTGGGTGAGCTTTTCCCACAAGACGGCTCCGGCATGGGGGGCACTGGCGATTCTGGCTTTCTTTTCGACCTATCTGGCCTATTACTTCTATTACGCCGGACTCCGACAGCTCGAAGCTTCCCGGGCGGCGATCACCGCCACCCTCGAGCCGGTGGTTGCCGCTTTGGTGGCATACTTTTGGTGGCAGGAGTCTTTTTCGACCATCGGCTATGTCGGTGGCGGACTGATTCTCACCTCGGTGGTGCTCATCATCTATGACGGCGCGGGACCGAAGGGGGCGAGCCCGGGGTAACGTGAGGAGGTAGATCGGGCCTCATGGTGTCGTGTGAGGATCCAAATGGGCCTGTTCCTGCTGCCTCGCGGCCGGATAACGGCTCCAGGCCTTGAGGCGTTGTTCTCTTTCGGAAGGCGGCAGGCCGGCAAGAGCCCGGCATTTTTCGTAGAACACTACGAGGTTTCCCCCCTGGCTGTCCAGCAGGCGTGTGAAATCCGGCGCCAGATCATAATACGCCCCGATCGAATTGAGCTTGGCATTGTTCAATTGATGGCCCATCCAGGCATCGTAGCCTTGATATCCACCCCAGTCGGGCTTGAGGGATTCGTAGTCTTTTATGAGGGACGAAAAGACCTTCGCTTTTCTCAGGCGCATGACATCCTGTTCCAGGTCTTTCCGGTAGAGGTCCCCTAAATCTTGCCGGTATTGGGTGATCAGGGCGATAAAGGCCTCGTTGCGCCGGCGCCGCTCCAGGTAATCCCGGTACCCGGCCATGTTTCCGTTCATTTCCAGCCAGCGCCGGAGGCCCTCCTGTTCGACGACCGTGGCAAAACTCTCGTTGAAGGTCGTGTCGTCCGGAACATACAGGATTTGGTGGGCCAGTTCGTGGAAGATCAGAGCGGCTGTCGCCTCGTTGGGGCCCTTGACAATGGTATTGAACACCGGGTCTGCAAACCACCCGAGGGTCGAATAGGCTGTCACTCCCCCGACATGTACATCGTAGCCGCCGTTTTTCAATTTTTCCGCATATGCCAACGCTTTCTCTTGCGAGAAATACCCCCGGTAGGAAGCATTCCCGACGATCGGATAATGCCAGGTCTTGGGCGTCAGGGAAAATTCGGGTGCGGCACTGACGTTCCAGACTACGTAGGGGCGTTCCAGGTCGACGTAGTCGAGATAGTTTTCATTGACGGGCAGAAAGAGGTCATTTTCAGCGAATTCCCGGATATCGAGAATTCGTGCCAATTTGTCTTTTAAATCCGGATCCGTTCGCGGGTCGTCAATGAGCTGCCTGATGGGTTGGCGGTGGCTGACGATATGGAGCTGCCCGTAGGCGACATGCGAATAATAGCGAACGCTTTCACAACCGGCAGAGGCGACGGCCGCGATCAGCAACACCATGGTCCGGGCGGCGCCGATCCAATGGATGCCCCGCCGCAGTGAAGACCTGGAGCCTGATGGGCAGCTTTCAATAGCTGATATCGTTGCGGGGGATATAGGGTTTAGGGAATTCATTCAGTTTCATTGCCCTTTCTTGCCAGTGATGGGAGAGACTTCGACCCGCATGGCGCTTGGATCTCTTCGCCGGGGAGGAGCGTTGCATTCTGCCGCCGCTTCGACACCGGTCGAACTGATTGTTGCTGCGGCCGTCCGAGAAAGATCATGCTCTTGACCCGCCTCTGCTAAGGTATTAAAATATGTTTCAAAATTCAACCGGTTATTCAACATAGAGGAGGTCAACCATGGCGGTCAAAATTCTTATCAAGCGGAAGATCCCGGCTGACAAAGCCAAACAGATGATCACCCTTTTCAGAAAAATGAGATCGATGGCGACCAATCAGCCCGGGTACATCTCCGGCGAGACGCTAAAGCGCCAGGATGCACCGGGAGAGTTTCTCGTCATCAGCACCTGGCACTCGTCGGATGATTGGAAGTCCTGGGTGGAGAGCGATGAAAGGAAAGAGATCCAAAGCGAGATCGACACCCTTTTGGGGGGCAACACAGAATATGAAATTTACCACTACGGTTTTACGGAATAGCTCGGGATAGACAGCTCCGGATTCCGTTGCCTGACGAAAGACCGGTCTTGTTGACCATCTTTTCCATGTCGTGAACGCCCGGCTGTATTTCGATGCCGGGTGCCCGCACTGCCATTCACCATAGGGCGCTCGCCTTTCTTCTTTGATCTTAGAGGACCTCTTGTTGTGTGCGGAAGATTCGTCAAACACAGTTCCCTCGAACTTATCGAGCACACCTTCAACATAGACAGTGTCGAAGCCGAAGCCGGCCCCAACTACAACATCGCACCCACCCAACCGGTACAGGCAGTGGTGCGAAACGGCGGCAATCTGCTCGTCCTTTTCTACTGGGGCTTGGTGCCGTTCTGGGCCAAGGATCTGTCGATGGCCTCCCGGATGATCAACGCCCGGGCGGAAACAGCGTCTGAGAAACCGAGTTTTCGGCAGGCTTTCCGGAAGAGACGCTGCCTGATCGTTGCCGACGGTTTCTACGAATGGAAAGGCGAAAAAGGCCGCAAAGAACCGTGGTTTATTACCCTGCCGACCGGCGGGCCCTTTGGCTTTGCCGGGCTTTGGGAGGTGTGGAAAGACAGCGAGTCACAGGCATCGCATCGCTCCTGCACTATCCTTACGACAGAGGCGAGTGACGGGTTAAGGGATATTCACCATCGAATGCCGGTCATTCTGCACCCTGACGGCTGGAAGGAGTGGCTCGATCCGGCAGAGCAGAATGGTTGTCGGCTTCAGCAGGTTATTAAGGACAACAGCTATCGTGAGTTTAAATTCCATGCCGTTTCAACGCGGGTCAACCGCACGAGTCACAATGACGCCGGTTGCATAGAGCCCCGGGGGGAACCCATCGATGGTGACCACTCGCACCCATGACAGGCAGATGCCCACTGCAACGCCGTCAACCCTCATAATAGAGGCAGGAGATAGAAAGGTGCCGGCGGATGCGGGAATCATCGATGCTTGCAGATGTATCCCGCCCGAAAATCACACCAGGTCCAGGTGGCGGGCCTGTTCCCAGAGCATCCGTGCCAGTCGCACGGTCGCCTGGTCGACCATCCGGCCGTCGACGGCAACGGCCCCGCGACCTGCGGCCACCGCCGCATCGTAGGCCTCCAGAACCCTGCGGGCGCGGTCAATGTCTTCGGGGGTCGGTGAGAATACGGCGTTTATGACCTCGAGCTGATCCGGGTGAATCGCCCATTTCCCGTCGAAACCCAAAGCGCAGGACATGACAGCCGCGCGTCGCAGGCCGTCTGGGTCCTTGAAATTGCCGTAAGGTGCGTCGATGGCCATCAGGTCTTTGGCCTTGGCCGCCATCACCAAACGGCTCATGACGAAATTCCAGCGGTGACCGGGGTAGAGGTCTTCCTCGCTTTCGCCGTGACCGGACAGAGAGACCAGCCGGGCACCGATGGAGGACGAATAGTCCGCAACACCAAATACCAGCGTTTTGAGCCGGGAACTGGCCCCGGCAATATCGGTCGCCTGGTCGAGCCCCCTTGCCGATTCGATACTGGCTTCGATGCCGATCCGGTTGGCGGATTGCCGGTCCATTTCGATGCCGTTCAACATCCGATCCACAAAGTGAATGTCGCCACAGTGATCGATCTTGGGGACCACCACGCTGTCGAGGTGGTCACCGGCCTCGGTGGCCAGGACGAGCAGGTCTTTGTAGCCGAAGGGTGTGTCCAGACCATTCATGCGGACAGAGACGGCCTTGCTTTGCCAGTCCAGCGACAGGAGGGATCTGACAACGGTTTCACGGGCGGCTTTCTTGGCCTCGAGTGGAACGCTGTCCTCCAGATCGAGCATAACGACATCCGCCTGACTCAAGCTGGCTTTGCGGTGCATTTTTTCAACGTGACCGGGTACCGACAAAATGGTTCTTCTGGGCTTCATGGGCGCATCCTGTCTGAAATGCCGGGAAAAGGCGATTGGTATTTTGCATGCGGCGGTCGGCGGTATGCAGGCGGCCCCCCCTGAGGCCCTGGGAGCACGCTCAAACCGTCGGACTGCATCGGCCGGACGAATGAAAAATGTAAGTATAGGCAAGCCATACGGCAGTGTCAAACACCAGTTGACCGGCGCGAGTCAATGGCCATCTGCAAAGCACGTCAGTGCGTGAATCGTTGCGGTTGTAGCCGGGTGCAGGGCACACGGCTTGAATCAACCAATCAAATCAGCCGACCGTCGCTACAAGGGCAGCACACCCCCTGGCCGCATATCCCGACTGGCAAATAAAGCAATATGGACGATACTGACAGGGACTTTTCAGGCATCGGGGATGAAAGGAGTCGTCATGTGCGGAGTCGTCGGCATCGTTTCCAACACGTTCGTTAGTCAGTCGCTGTCCGACGCCCTGACAGTGCTTCAACACCGCGGTCAGGATGCGGCCGGCATTGTGACTTGCCGGAAGGGACGGTTTTTCTTGCGTAAGTCAAACGGGCTCGTACGGGATGTCTTTCAGTTCCGTCACTTGAGGCGGCTGTCCGGTAAAATGGGTATCGGGCATGTCCGTTACCCCACTGCCGGCGGATTTTCCTCGGCCGAGGCCCAGCCCTTCTACGTCAATTCGCCTTACGGCATCGCTCTGGCCCATAACGGCAACCTGACAAATGCGGCCGAGTTGGGACGACGGTTGAACGAATCCGATCTTCGCCACATGAACACCGGCTGTGACACCGAGGTTCTGCTCAACGTCTTCGCCCATGAACTCCAAAAATTGGGCCGGGCGAAGCTGACGCCTGATGACATTTTCACAGCAGTCCGCGGGGTTTACCACCGTTGCCGTGGCGGTTACGCCGTCGTGGCCCTGATAAACGGTTTCGGCATTGTCGGTTTCCGCGACCCCAATGGCATCCGCCCGCTCTGCCTGGGTAAACGCGAAACCCGCCCAGGCGGCGATGTCATGATCGCCTCGGAGAGTGCGGCCTTGGACGTTCTCGGCTTCAGATTAATCAAAGATGTCGGGCCCGGAGAAGCCGTTTGCATTGACGATACGGGGCGCATCCACAGCCGCGGCTGCGCCGACGCCCCCCGCCGTTATCCCTGCATTTTTGAATACGTTTACTTTGCACGGCCCGATTCCATCCTTGAAGGGATTTCGGTTTACCAGTCCCGGTTGCGCATGGGGTCGAAGCTGGCCGACAACATCCTGCGGCAGAGGCCGGACCACGACATCGATGTCGTAATTCCCGTACCGGATACCAGCCTGCCCTCCGCTCTGCGGCTGGCCACCCGCATCGGCATCAGGTTCTGTGAAGGGTTTGTCAAAAACCGTTACATCGGCCGTACGTTCATCATGTCGGATCAACAGCAGCGGACCCTGTCGGTCAAGCGCAAGCTCAATCCGATCCGGTCGGAATTCAACGGAAAAAATGTGCTGTTGGTGGATGACTCCATCGTGCGGGGGACCACCAGCCGGCAGATCATCCAAATGGCCCGCGATGCCGGTGCCCGAAAAGTCTACTTTGCCTCCGCCGCTCCACCGGTCCGCTATCCAAACGTGTACGGCATTGACATGCCTACAGCCGGTGAACTGATTGCCCACGGGCGCAGCGAGCAGGAGGTCGAGCGATCGATCGGTGCCGATTGGCTCGTTTATCAGGATATCTATGACCTGGTGGCTTGTACGGCGGCGGGGAATCCGGCAATAAAGAATTTTGACTGTTCCATATTCGACGGCCGTTATGTCACCGGGGACATCGACCAGGCCTATCTGGACGGCCTAGCGGCCGACCGCGGTGCCCTTCGCTACGGTGAGGCCGTCAGGCCGCCATCGGATGACGACGAGCCATCCCCTGAGGGCCTTCACAATTATCTTTAACGGGCCTTGCCGACATTCGGTTTGACATATTTACCGTCAAAGATGTAAAATATCAGGCAAGGATAGGGACTTCAGCTGCAATCGCGGCGTCACACAAGTATCAGCATCGGAATCTTCCAGTCGAACGGTCTCCTCAGTAACTGCTGTACCTCCAGCTCCATTTGTATCCGATGCGAGGGCAAGGGGCTATTCCATGGAAACGACCATAGACAAGAGAGTTTGTCAACGGCATGCCTGCGATCTTCCGGTTGTCTGGAGCTATTTCAACCAGGACCAATGCTACCAGGCCAAGCAGCTCAATTACAGTGAAGGCGGGGTTTATCTGGAAACGCCGTCGGCTCCGCGCTCCGGTGCTACGATACTGATCAAACGCCAGTACCCTTTGGCCGGGGAGTGCAACGGCCAAGCACACCTGGGACAGCGGGAGATTACGCTGGCAGAAGTTCGCTGGTGCCGTGAAGCCAAGGATAGCATCGGCTGCTACTACCGCGTCGGCGCCAGCTACCTCAGCGGTGGATTCCCGTGATGCCGGGCCATTGCCGGTAAAAAAAGACGGTCCTGCCGCGGTCCTGGCGGGACACCCTCCCTGGTCAAAGCTTACCCAAACCCCTTCAGAATTTCCGTGCTTTAAACTCGTGGATCAAAAGGCTTGTCGTTCGGGCGGGCATACTCGATCTCCGGTCGTTCATCGTCCCCTCCGGCCGGGAAGGTGAACGTCGTCATGGATGCCGTGGCTGGATAGCGGTCGGTGATGCCGGCCTCAGTCAGGTTGCGTTTGTATTCCGGTTCCAGCGGTAGCCCCCTGGCCCAAAGGAGGGTGAAGGTGATGATGTCGCCGTGGGTGACGGCAACCACTTGCTGACCCCGGTGGCGGTTTCGAATCCTGGTCATGAACTTCAGGAGGCGGTTGACGATATCCCTGGGCTGTTCGAATGGCGGTTGCGACCCGGTGTAAAGGTCTCCCCTCATGGCGGCGACCTCACGCGATGCGCGTCCCTCGTAGGGCGTATACACCTCGGTTAGATATTTACTTATGCGAAGTTTCAACGGTTGGTGAAAAGAGAGGATGTGATCGGCCGTTTGGCGGGCGCGCAGCAAAGGGCTGCTGAAAACGGCCGACAGCGGGTGGTTTTTTAATGCATGAGCCACGGATCGCGCTTGGCGGATGCCTTCCGGACTCAGGTGAAATCCGGGCAATCGGCCGTAAAGGATCTTGCAGGGATTATCGACATGGCCGTGCCGTACCAGCGTCAGACGGGTTGGGGGCTGATGTTTACCGGGCACATTGTCACCCGGTCCCGGCATCGACAAGCCGGAAGCTGTCCACCACGGCATGAAATGCTTGCAGGTCCTTGTCGAATTCCTTGTCTGCAGCGACGTTGAACCGCAGGCTGTAGAACGTCTCGCCTTTGGTGAAGCCGTAATAGAGGGTTTTGAAACGGGTACCGTCCGACAGCCCATAGGTGAAGAGCAGTTTGAATCCCTGGTTGCCTTTGATGCTCTCGGGCGTTTTTTCGAGTACCATGAGATCGAGAATCTGGCTGTCGGCCGTAAGCTCGGCGACAATGACCTCGGCCGCGCCCGAAGGCCGCATTCCTGCGCTCAACACTGCTTTGGAGTGTTTGAAAGGCCTGTCGAGCGGGCGCTCCTGCACCAAAATGTATTGCCGGTAAGGATCGCCCTTATAGATCAGGAAATACTTCTTGGAGTAGTGCTTCTGCCATCCGGCAGGGATATCTACCTCGAAGTTGGCAGGACCTGATTGCGGCCGGTCGCCCGAGTGGGCGCACCCCATTGCCGTGACAAAGCCAATGAGAATCCATAGGATCGAAAATCGTCTCACGTCTCTTCTCCTGGTTTGCTGAACGTTTAAATCCGCACGGGCATTGAATCACATGAGAAACAAAGACAAGAGGGAGACCGATTGCTCCCTCCCGCTGCAACACATGTATACTATATCACGCCTTAAATTTCATTGGCACACTTATTTTAGAGCGGGTGTCGGGTGCCGGCTCCAAGGGGTTGAGAAAACCGCTTGCGCCCGGTCATCGTTTGTGCCATCAATCCTGCATCCGGCAAGGGTCTGTTTGCCGAGCAACTACCAAAGAGTGCCGAACAGGAGCGTGATGGAACCCCTGAGGACTTTTTTCAACCTTTCACCGACCAAACGAGACCGCATTATCGGTGTGGCGCTGGAAGAGTTCAGCCAACACGGTTACCTGCGGGCCAGCATCAATACGATCGTCAAACGCCTTGGTATCGCCAAGGGGTCGATTTTTCAATACTTCGGTGACAAACAGGGTCTTTTTCTTTTTGTATTCAACATGTCGCTGGACCGGGTCAAAGATGTACTCAAAGGGGTCCGCCAGGAAACGACGGGATCGGACCTGTTTGATCGCCTCGAGAAAACACTTGCCGCGGGCGTGAGGTTCATCAATGCGCATCCCTTGCTCTACCGGCTCTATCTGCGGGTCTTGTTCGAATCGGGGATTCCCCGCCGCAATGAGCTGTTGTTCGCGATTCGGCATTACAGCCATGAATACCTCAGCGGGTTGATCGACGACGCCCGGAATAAGGGGGAACTGCGGAACGATCTGGACCCCGACGTCGCCGGCTTCATGCTGGATGCGATCCTCGACCGCTTCCTGCAGGCGCAAACTATCGAACACCTTGACGCCGGTCTCGGGCTATACCGAATCGATGAGGCCGGTGCCCAGCGCTGGATTACCTGCATCGTCGGGCTGCTGCGAAACGGTTTTGGCCGATACGGGGCCTAAAGTCGCCCGCTGAAAATTACGGTTGATTTCCTGGCCCGCCTGCCGTAAAAATCCCTCCTATGACCAGATGGTCATTTCGGCTGTTCGGCAACGCGATCCCATCGACGGACAGGCGGATTTTTCGATCACACTGAGGGCCCGAGGAAGCGTCCGCTCCTGACATCCTCGACACCCCAATAGCGTTTTTTTACGCCGGTCGGTCTCAATGGCAGCCATTACATCCATCCGTTTGGGGTATTCACCCTGCCCCAACGACACCTTTATCTTCTTTGGGATTGCCTGTGGCGGGTTGACGATGCCCGGGGTTGAAATTGTCCCCGAACTCCACGATGTGGAGACGCTTAACCGGATGGCCATGACCGGTGAAATCGACGTCAGTAAACTTTCGTTTCACGCCTGGCTTCAGGTTCGGGAGCGGTATCGGCTGTTGTCGAGCGGCGCGGCCCTGGGTTACGGCTGCGGGCCCTTGGTGGTATCAAAAAGGCCGCTGGCACGATCCGAATTGGCGAAAGCCCGGGTGGTGCTGCCGGGTGAATGGACAACCGCTCATCTGCTTTTCCGCCTGTGGGCGCCTGAGGCGGAAAACCGGTCGTTTGCGACGTACGACAGGGTTCTCTCCGAAATCGAATCCGGCCGGGCCGACTGCGGCGTGATTATCCATGAGAATCGGTTTACCTATTCTCAGGCCGGTTTTGAATCCCTTGTCGACCTGGGGGCATGGTGGGAGGCGGATACCGGCCTGCCGATTCCCCTGGGCTGCATCGCCGCGAAAGAAGAGCTCGGAGACGAATTCATCACGAATGTGGAGGCGTTGATCCGGCGCAGCATCCAGCAGGCGCAGAGTGACCCGGCCACCGCCCTTCCCTACATCCATCGGTATGCCCAAGAGCTGTCGGAAGAGGTGCTGGATCTGCACATTCAGACCTTTGTCAATGCTTTCAGCTTCGATCTCGGGGAAACCGGCCGGGCGGCCGTGGACATGCTGGCATTGCGCGCCCGGGAAGCCGGTATCGTACCATGATCGGCGTGGTCTTTGCCACCCACCGGGAGGCCCGGCCTTTCCTGGCACGTTCCGGGGCCAAGGCGGTCGCTTCCGCACCCTTTGCCCTCTACAGGCTCGACACGCTGCCGGTGTGGGTGGCTGTCAGCGGCATGGGCAAGGTCTCGGCCGCTCTGGCGGTTCAGATGCTGATCCGTGAACGGCACTGCCGCCGGATTCTGAATGCCGGCATCTGCGGGGCGCTGGTCGACAGGCATGATCTGGCACCTGGTAACGTCTTCCGTATCTCAGCCGTGTCGGAAGGTCAGCCGGGACCTGGCACGCCGTCCGATGCCGCCCTTTGTTCCGGCGACCTCTGGCAGGAGTTGCCGCAGGCCCGCCTGGTGACGGTCGAGCAGCCGGTTTTCGATCCAAACGTCCGCCGTCGTTTGGCCGCCTGGGGCGAGCTGGTAGACATGGAGGGAGCGGTTATCGCCTGGGTGGCGCATCTTTATGGGGTTCCGTGGGACATTATCAAAGGCATCACCGACATGGCCGGCCATGGCGGGCAGGCCCATCTTCACGACAATCTGGCGACGGTCAGTGAGAATATCGCCGAGCATTTGAACAACGGGTTATCGAACTATGCTGCGTCCAAACGCAGAGACTCTCGGAGTTGAGGCGTCATCGCCTCCTCTCGTGCAGAAAATTCTCCGGTTCACCAAGATCGAACACACGGCATTCAGCCTGCCGCTGGTATTTGCCGGGGCTTGGATCGGCACCGAGGGCCGGACGCCGTCCCCGGCGGTTTTGCTGCTGGTCTTGTTGGCCGCAGTGGGTGCAAGGGTCTTCGGTATGTCCTTCAACCGGATCTTCGACCGCAGGATCGATGCGCTGAATCCCCGAACCGACGGCCGGGAACTGCCTGGCGGCCTTTTGACGGTTTCCACGGCCCTGATCGTCGCGTGTTCCGGACTTCTGCTCTATGTTGCGGCCTGCGCCGGCCTGGGCGGTTGGTGTCTGGTCCTGTCACCGCTGCCGCTGATTCCCCTGCTGGGATATTCGCTGTTGAAGCGCTATACGGCGCTCTGCCACTTCGGCATCGGCCTCTGTCTCGCCATGGCCCCCTTGGGGGCATTCGTTGCGGCCGCCGAAACCCTGAATTTCACTCCGGCGGTCGTTTTCTTCGCCCTGTTCGTCTTCTGGTGGCTCAGCGGTTCGGACATTATTTACGCCCTTTTGGACATCGAAAGCGACCGGAAAACAGGCATTCACAGTGTGCCGGCCCGGCTCGGGGAGTCTAAAGCCCTCTGTGTCGCGGGGGGTACCCACCTGCTCGCTTTCGGCTGTGCCATCGCTGTTTTTTACCTGACAGATGGTGGAGGGCTCGCCGCGCTGGCCCTGGTGGTATGCGCCCTCGCCATGGGAGCCATGTACCTGCCGGCCATCCCCGTGGCCAAAAGGTTTTTCCCGGTATCCATCATCGCCGGAACCGCCGGAGCCCTGATCCCCATTTTGGGGAGATACTTTTAGAACGACATGTAACGGCCTCCCCGATTCGGCCTGATTGATGATTATGAAAGTGTAAAAGTGATGCGAAGCGATTCATTATTCAGTTCGGCAATTGAAAAAGGGGCCTGCTGCGAGCGTCTGTCGCGGGAAGAAGCCCTGGTTCTGGCGGAAGCTGTCACTCCGGACACGTTGCACGCGCTCGGAGCTGCGGCCCTTGCCAATCGGCGCCGTCGGTTCGACGGGCGTGCGACGTATGTTTTCAACATGCATGTCAATCCGGCCAACATCTGCGCCATGGGGTGCACCTTCTGTAATTATGCCGCCAGCCCGGCGGCCTCCCATGCCTATGTCATGGAAGAAAGCGAGATCCTCGCCAAGGTCGAGCGTCTGCGGCCGACCGAGGTGCATATCGTGGGAGGGTTGAACCGCGTTTGGCCGTATGCGCGCAACCGGGCGCTCGTGGCCGAACTGCGGAACCGCTTCCCCGCGCTTTACATCAAATCGTACACGGCTGTGGAAATCGACTACTTCGCCCGCACCACCGGCAGGGAGGAGACGGAGATCCTGGCCGAACTCAAGGCGGCCGGTATGGATGCCATGCCGGGTGGAGGGGCCGAGATATTTTCCGACCGCCTATGGCAGAAGCACTGGCGAAACAAGATCGGCCCGCGGGACTGGATCAGGATACACCGATTGGCCCACCGGATGGGGATACCGACCAATGCCACCATGCTTTTCGGTTTCGGTGAAAGCTGGCCCGAGCGAATCGAGCATATGCTGACCCTGCGCGACGCCCAAGACGACACCGGCGGTTTTTCATGTTTCATTCCGCTGGCATTTCAACCCGGCGGCGACCGCTTCATCGAAGAGGGCCCGACACCTTTGGAGACGCTGGCGGTTCTGGCCATTTCCCGGCTGATTATCGACAACGTTCCCCACCTGAAATCCTACTGGCCTATGGCCGGGGTGGAAACGGCCGCAGCGGGCTTGAGCTGGGGAGCCGATGACATGGACGGCACCATTTCCGAGGAAAAGATTGCCCATCTCGCCGGTGCCCAGACACCGGTGGGCCTGGCACGGGAGAGAATGGAGGAAACCATTGCCATCGCCGGTTTTCTGCCGGTCGAACGTGACGGGCGTTTCAACGGGTGCCCGGCGGTCGAAACCGAAAAACCCCATCCTGCGCCCTGGCTGCTTTTCGGTGGGCAAGGCCCGGCACCAGAACGAGTCCGGAGAAAGGATCCGGCCAGATGAACCACCCCGTTGCCATGATCCCTTACACCAACATGGCCCCCTTCCGGGCTCTGGGTCCTCCGGTCGGCTGCCGATTGGTGCCTTTGGTTCCGCGGGAAAGTATCGTGGCGTTGTGCAACAACCGCGTGATCGCCGCGGCGCTGCCCGTCGGTGGTCTATCCGCCGTCGCCGACACCACGGATTTTCTCGGTGAATTCGGAATTGCAGCGGCCGAGCGGTCCATGAGCGTCCTTTTCTTTACGGACCGTCCCCTGACCGAGATGGATTCAGGGACGCGGATTCGTCTGACAGCCGAATCGGCCTCTAGCATCCGGCTTCTCTATCTCGTGCTCGGATATCGAATCGGCTTCGATAACCTCCCGCGGTTGGCCGGCCCGGGGGAGCAACCCAACGGTGAACTGCTGATCGGCGACGCCGCGTTGATCCGGATGCGGGACCGCCGAAGAAGCGCGAGCGATCCGGGAGAAGATGGCGTCTTGTGTGCCCGGGCGCATGTCACCGACCTTGCCAGCGAATGGTTTGCGGCCCACCGCCTGCCATTTGTCTTCGCTCGCTGGGTGATTCGAAAAGATGCGCCGCCCTCGGTTAGGCAAGCTCTGGAACAATGGCTCCAAGAGTTTAAAAAGCGTGAACCGGCGCTCGTGCAGGCAGCGGTGCCGGAATCCGCCCGACGACTCGGCATTTCCGAAACTGAAATCGAGGCCTATTTCAAAGTGATCCGCCGGACGCTCGATGCATCGGACCTGGCCGGGCAGGCGAAATTCCTCGATGAATCCGAACGACATTTCGGCGACGGTACGGCGTGTTCCTATTGGGCGGCTCCCGATTCGGAAACGGGTCCCTTTCAAGAGAATAGAGCCGTCATTTCATTGCGATGATTTTCAGGAAAGCGGTGATCAATAATGTCAGTTTCACACGATCATGGGCCTGAAGGTCGAAAGAGCAATTCCGGCCGTATGCGGTATGAACGGAGCGATGCCTTGGAAATGCTCGACCGGGTGCCGCTGGGCGAACTGATGAGCTTGGCACACGACGTGCGCATGCGGCATCAGCCCAAGCAATTGGTTACCTTCGTGATCGACACCAATCCCAATTACACCAACATCTGTGTGACCGGATGCGATTTTTGCGCCTTCTACAGAAGGGCAGGGCATGAGGAGGCTTACTCGCTCAGCCCGGACGAACTCGCCCAGCGGGTCAAGACCTCATATGACCGGGGAGCCACCACTGTCCTGCTGCAGGGCGGGCACAACCCGGAAATCGGTTTGCAGCGATGGTTGGAATATATCCGCGCCATCCGGACCGCCTGCCGGGAAATTCACATTCACCCTTTCAGCCCGGCCGAATACCTCTTCATGTCCCGGCTGGAGAAATTGCCTGTCGAAGACATCCTGCAGGCAGTGTACGACGAGGGTATCCGGACCATTCCCGGCGGTGGGGCCGAAATACTGTCCGAAAGGGTACGCCAAGAGGTGGCCAGGAATAAAGCGACAACAGAAGAGTGGCTCGAAGTGTGCGAGAAAGCGCACCGCATCGGCTTTCTCACGACGGCCACCATGATGTTCGGGCATGTGGAGACGGGCGAGGATATCATCGAGCACCTGATTCAGCTGCGCGAATTACAGGACCGGACCGGAGGCTTCACTTCCTTTGTTCCCTGGTCCTTCAAGCCCGGCGATTCAGCCCTCAGCCGGCGGGTGCCGTCCCGGGCCCACCCGGCACGCTACGTGCGCATCATCGCCGTGGCCCGGCTGGTCCTCGACAACTTTGCTCACATACAGTCGTCGTGGTTTAGCGAAAGCGTGCCGGCCGGCCAACTCGGTCTTCTGGCCGGCGCCGACGATTTTGGAGGCGTGCTGCTCGAAGAGAACGTGCTCCGGACCGCCGGCCACTTCCGGAGCGCCACGCTGGAAAAAGTCAAAACCATCATTCGCCGGGCCGGTTTCACACCGGCACGGCGCAATTCATTTTATGAGGTCCTCGAGGTTTACGATAACCGGGAAGAGAATGCGTGACACCAATAAACCTTGTCAGAATTCAATGACCTCAGTCAAAGCCTGAGAAGTGATAATTGAATCTTTTAAAGTGGTTTACCAAAATCAATATTGAGGGCAACCTACCCGATCCGTTTAGATGCCATTTAATGTTCTTTAAAAGAGCGATCACCTGACTTGAACTGGACTTAGCTCCTGTTTTAATAGAAGTACCTGTAAACGATTACAAAAATCTTACTAAAAGGTTATGGACATTGAGGTTCATCCACGAATTGAGTCGATTTCAGATCCGATGCTTTCCGGGGATAATCTGCCGGTGTTGGTGCCGACAAAGGTTGGGATTGATTTCAAGAATTGTAAAATTGGGCGAAAAAGTCGGCAAATTGCTTAAAATCCGTTGAGGTTCGATTTTCTTGCGTGCGTGGCTCACCACCGGCAAACAGACGGTCGTTGATGCCGGCATCGAGCTCAGCAAGCTGCTCTGCCATATCTTTAGTCAAACCTGCCTGCAGGAGCCCATTGATATAATCTTCTCGGGGTAAATAAACATATTTTAGATCTGGTTTGCCTATCTTCCCTCCGATTATCCGGGTGGCCTCTTCCATGGAGATATCCCGGGGGCCAAGTAGCTCCCTGACGGTCTTTCCAGAAAAGTTGCGCTCAATTAAGTGTTGTGCTGCCACATCTGCAATATCTTCGGTGGCGATCATCGCAAAGGGCAAATCGCCGAGAATGTGACTGCCATTGATGCCCATGTTTTTGATCATGTCAATATTCATCAATATGTTTTCCATGAAGAACGTGGGCCGCAAGTGCAGGATATGGACCGAGTCAAGCTGGTTCAAGCGTTGCTCTTGGTCTCGTAACCCCTTGATGGGTCCGGTCTTGTCGGACAGGTGCGCCCCGTGACTGCTTAAGTTGACCACATGTCTGACGCCCGATTTTTCAACTGCCGTGGCGATCTGTCGTCCTATCTCGTTTTGGTATTGCCGGAAATCTTGCGCCGCATAGTCCGGCGGTATCATCGTAAATACAGCATCAGAGCCAGAGAATGCTTGCGAAAGGAAATCAGAATCGCCCGCATCGCCCACAACGGCGGTCGCTCCCCTGTCGACAAATGGTTGCAGCCTTTTTGCCGAGCGGCCGATAACCTTTGTACGCTGATTTTTAACCAGTAGCCGATCGGACAATTTGCTGCCGATATTACCTGTGGCGCCCATAATGGTAAGCATATAGATTTCTCCGTTTTGTATTAATGTTACTAAATGAAAGCGTCGTAATCTTTTTATCCTGTGAATATCTACATCCTAATACCTAACCATTTTATGGACGAACACAAGCCGAGCTTAAATTCTTAGCAATTGGTACGGTCTGGATAGGCATTAAACCTTAGATTTATAGCTGTTATACTCTGAGCACTATCTTCCCAACATGTTGCTTCTTCAAAAAAAACGTTTGCGCTTCGCGGATTTCCTCGAGGGCATACGATCTGGCCACGACAGGCTTTATAGCACCTCGCTCTATGCGCTTTATCAGTCTGTTGAACACCTCAGGCTCAAGAACGGTGCACCCAAACAGGCTGAGGTCTTTCAAATAAAGGGTCCTGACGTCCAACTCCACCAGCGGACCGGCAATGGCACCCGCCACGGCATACCGCCCACCGGGACGCAACAGTTCCAGGTACTGCGGCCACTTATCACCAGCTACAAGGTCGATGAAAGGAAATAGTCAGTTTAGGCCAATTGCCTATGGACTCCATCATGTTTCAGGCGTCGATTCTGAACTTCGGCCCAACACCTGATCGACTATGGATAAAACGAGCTGTTCGACATAGGCGAAAAACGGGTTGTGGCGCAGCCGCATGAGCTGGCTCAGGGGGGTGGTCAGGTATGTGGTTTCCCCTCGCGGTTGCAATCTTCCGAACGGCAGGCCTTGGTATGAACCGTTGGGGTTTTCTACCGAACCGTAGATCGGGTCATCGGGAGAAAACGGAATGGCCACATGAGACAGAGAGAACACGTTGGGCGGCCATTTCATATTCAGGTCTTTGACGGCAACAGCCTGCGAACGAGGCGTCTTTGTCCTTTCGACCATTGACCGCGAATCCGGGGCGACGTTGGTAATGACCGTCAATCGGAAAGGAAGATCGGAGCGATTCTGTAGGTCATCAAGCTTTGCGGCGTCTTTAGGAGGATAGAAAGGCGTCAACAATGCTGAGCGGTCAACGTCAAAGATGACCAGCTCGTTACCCTTGTTTTCAAGTTGGGTGTATAATCGATCGATGGTCATCGATGTTTCGACGGTGGAATCGATCCAGGACAGAAAAGTGGTGACCGGAGGAAACTTCGTCAGTAGGCCAGCCTTTTTGGCTGCCTGCACCTGCTCCTGCAAGGCGGCGGTGATGTAATAGGCCTGTTGGCCCGCGTTCTTCGGGAAGGAGTTGTACTTGAACGGATCGTATTCGGGCTGGATGGACAGCCACTTGGACTGATCAAAATAGGGGATGAAACTGAACAGCTTGTGCCAGTTGGAAATGGCGGAAACCGGTGTGATGCCGATCTCAGGCGAGAAAAGCAGTATCCTGTCTGCCGTCGGCAGGCCTGAATCAGACAATGCATCCAGGTTGTACTTGATCGTCAGAGCGCCGCCATTGGAGTATCCGGCCATCACAAAGGGCTTGTCCGGACCGATCCGTTGGCGGACATGGCGCGCCCCTATACGGCTTGCCGCCACCCAGTCCAGCCAGCTGACCTCCGTCAGCGCTTCCGGGACCGTTCCATGAGCCGGCAGGCGCAGACCGAGAACGTAAAAACCCTTTTCATAGAGGATCTCTCCGATGCGGCGCAGGCTGTAAGGCGAGTCGGTGAGGCCGTGAAGAAGAAGGGCACCGCCCAAGATGCTCTCGGGCACGAGCTCAAAAGTCTTGTTCCAATTGCGCGGCAGCTGCTGCGGGTCCTGCGGACCGCCGGCGCGGTAACGGCTGATGGTCATTTCGGGTGTCGGCGGTACCTTGTCGTAAATTTTCACCTGCAGCTCACGAAAGAGTCTCTCTTCCTGATCGAGGTAATCCTTTAAGGCACTTTGGGGTGTCGCATCCCGGGCAGTGAACTCACTCGTCAAAGGTGTTGTGTGCCATATGCCCAGCGCCGGCATCTTTCGGGACTCGAAAGCCCAGAGAAGCAGTACAGTGATAACGAGAAGCGCCGCTATCGATGTTGCCCGCACAAACCAGCCGATCAAGCGTGCGAAGCCTTTACGAGGCTTGTTTGTCTTCGCTGAAAATCGGTTCTTTCCCATTTCGCCTCCTGCTGGATGATATTCGCTTTCTACCGGTGGTTTAATGCAGACTGGGCATATAAACATCTCCTCACTTTCAACATTACTGCTGCTGCATTCTGATGCTCAAGGCGCCAATTATGGCCTCTGCGGTAGCACTTCTTCGATATCACTCACAATTGCTCTCAAAAGGGTGTCTTTCTAAATAGAAACGATTGTCTTCTCTACCAATATTTCTTGGAAATTAACAAGGACAAATGGTAAAGAATGTAAAATAAGAGAATTACCGAATTGTCTGGTGGCTGAAAACGCCGCAGTTTCATCGCGCAGGCATGAGTGCCTTTTATGGTCAGCGCTGACGTCTCTGCATGCCGCCGATCAGGGCACCACCGACGGCCCCAGCTACAACACCCTTTCCGGTATCTCCTGCAATCCCATCGACAACGGCCCCCTTGGCAGCCCCGCAGGCCGTCTCTCTAAGCAGTGCCCCGTCATCGGCCGCAGTTGTCACGGGTAAACAGATCATAAAGGCTGCCATAACCAGTACATCACCCAACTTCCACCTCTTTTCAGAGTTCATGTCTTTCTCTCCATATTTTATCGCAAGCACTATCCCAATTGTTCGAATTTATGGGGCCATTGTGAGAAAACGGTTTCATTTCTCAACGTTTAATGTCTCCGGTCCAGCGGTCTGAGCTTGCCCGCCGTCAGTGTGGAGGGTCTGACCGCCCCAGACGGGTTCAAGGGTTGATCAAAGGTGCCTTATTCACCCGCCTTGTGGTATTTCCGGTTAATGGATCGCTTGACATACTGATGCATCATTATTAAAAATTCATGCATGAGAACGACCATTAGAATAGCTGACGATCTTCTGAAACGGGCTAAAAAACGCGCCGCAGACGAGGGACGCACCCTGACGTTGTTGGTCGAAGAAGGCTTAATGCTCATCCTATCCAAAGCCAGAACAGGCCACCGCGAGCGGATTGAGTTGCCGGTATCCGAAGCCACTGGCGGCGTCCTTCCGGGAGTTGACCTGAACCGCTCCAGTGACCTGGAGGAGGTCATGAACGCACCGTGAACCTTCCCGACGTCAACATTCTCGTGCACCCATTCGGATCGGATTCTCCCGACCATGAGATCTGCCGGAGCTGGCTTGACGGTGTGGTCAATGGCGATGCGCGTTACGGTATGCCGCCCCAGATCCTGAGCAGAGAGATCCGCATCACCACGCACCCAAAAGTGTTTGCGATACCCAGCAACTTGGATGAAGTGCTTCCTTTATGCGACGTAATCCTTGCGCCATATAACTGCGTGGTCATTCAACCGGCGAGCGTCACTGGGACATTTTAAAACGCCTTTGCACAGAAGCGGACGCTCGCGGCAACCTGGTGACGGATGCCTGGTTTGCCGCACTGGCCATCGAATCCGGCTGTGAATGGGTTACTCTGGATCATGATTATGCAAAGTTCCCGGGACTTAAATGGCGTTTGCCTGCATAACGTCAACGTCTGAATCGGATTTACTTCCTGATCGTTTACGCCTACCTAAAGATTTTGACCAGCAAACCCAGAGACGACGCAATGCAAATTCGTCGACGCTCCCGAGGAAGACGTGAGCGGTGGCGAATGCTGCGTTCAACTTCTATGCTGAATGTCAGAATATAGTGGTTGTCAAAAAAACGTTCCGTTACAGAATCGATTTTTTCTACAATCACTTATATCATCCTTTGGTATGTCGGAATTTATCTTTGAAAAGCGGTATAACACTACGCGACGGGAATACTTTCTAAGCGGCTCTTTAAAATTTTTTTGACAAATATTTTGTTATTGACAATATATCATGAAGATGTAAAATATGATTATCATATTTTACATGGAGGTGTGTGAATGGAAAAGCGCATATCCGCCACCCGGGCTGTAAGAGACTTTTCTGAGGTGCTCAATACAATAAAATTCAAAGGAGTTCATTATATTATTGAAAGAGGCGGAAAACCAGTGGCATCTATGAAACCTATCGATGAAAAAACAGACCTTAAGACGCTGGGAGAACTAAAAGCCTTACTGAAAAGACTGCCAAGATTGAATGAAGAATTAAATGCCTTCTCGGAAGACCTTGAAGATATCCGTAAAGATCAGCCTCCTATGGCGACGGAGGATTTATGGGAGTGATTCTCGACACAAGTGTTCTTATTGAAGCCGAAAGACGGGAATCTGAGATCCAACAATTTGCAGAAAGTCGAGAAGAAGAGGTTTTTGGACTGAGCGTTATCTCTGTTGCCGAGCTCTTTCACGGTGTGCACCGAGCGGATTCGATAAAAAGGCGTTTGAAGAGAAGTGCTTACGTAGAGAAGGTCATCGAGTTGTTTCCAATCTATAATTTTGAAATCTCAATTGCCAGGATATACGCAGAACTATGGTCTGATATGAGCAAGAGAGGTATTCAGATCGGTGCCCATGACCTCATCATCGGTTCGACCGCCCTCTCCCTCGGGTTTTCAGTCGTCACTTTTAATAAAAGGCATTTTGAAAGGATTGAGGGGCTTAAAATCGAAACCCTGACTTTTCAATAATAGCCGTTTTCCTTTTGTCATCCCTCCCTCATAGACCCCTTCAAAGAATCCTAAGATTCTTGGCCTTCGCGACCGCCTCCCGGCGGTTGCCGGCATCGAGTTTCTGATAGATGTTATTCAGGTGTGTTTTTATGGTTGCCGGCGAAACGGATAGTTTGTCAGCGATCTCCTTGTTCTGAAGCCGCTCCACCAGCAGCTCCAGGACCGCGAGTTCGCGATTGGTCAGGGGTTCAATTAAAGGATTTTGGATTTTGGATAGTGGAGTGTTGAGGGTGGATTTGAGGTTGGGCCCCGGATCGAAGATCCGGGAATGCGGATAGGATCTTCTCGATATAATCGACAGCAGCGGTCCGTTCTCGTAGCTGTTTCAACAGATCGGCCATTGGGGGGCCCAGTTCCACAAAGGGTTGAATGATTTCGGAATTATGAATGGCGATTTGAAGGCGATGTGTCTATTACAGGCTTGATGTCTGTTTGGCTGAAATCCTTACCTTTAAACAGCAACCGTTCACCAGAATACTTCGTTAAGGCATAAGCGCAACAATCCCCGATATTCAGACCGGCAGGGTGATGACCCTTTCCGAATTTTCTCCAGGCAATAAGGGCCAGTTCTACCTGGTCTCCGTTTAGGGGAATGATTTCAAATCGAGCGCGATGCAGCAGAAGATCGAGTTCACGGCCGCCGGCCTCACCCTTCTTGGCCTCGATCACGATGGCACTCTCCAATGCGTTAAAAGCACTGATCATTCTTTTTGAATCTTTAGCAAGTGCCCTGACGAATGTGGCTGTTTCAGGTTCACCCAGAAGAATAGCGATCACTGCAGAGGTATCGACAATCATTATCCCGGAACTCCTATAGAATCGTAACTCAATATTTCATCGGCAGAACGCGGATCCTGATCGGGAATCGCGCTGCAACGTTTAGAAATTTTAAATATTTCTTCCAAAAAATCTGTAGTGGTAGAACGCCCGCGGAGACGCTCCAGTCTTTCCTCTAAAGCGATTGTGATGGCCTGGGTAATCGTTTCCCCACTTTCGGCGGCAACTTCGCGGGCCAGTTTTTCTGCTTTTGGATTTCGAATGCTTAAAGCCATTTTTTCCTGCCCCCCGATGTTTCTATATATATAATATACGTTTTTATATATTATGCATCGAATAACTGTCAACTGAAAAATGTGGATAGGTCCTGGGTTCAGAGTATTAATGGCTGAACGTCCAATCCCGCCATGGCGGGAAACTTCCAACGTTCAACTTGCCCGAGGTTTACCCACATCTATGGAGGGACAAGCACCTGTCCACCTTTGGTGGATTCAAAATCGAATTGTAGACGGATAGAGGTAAATGACGATAGGAGGGCTTGCGGGCCAAACAAGGCCGGAGGTCAGGAATCAAGTTTCAAGCTTTAAAATGGAGATCATCCCTGCTACTTTTTATCTGCCCTTTGGTTCCCAGAAAGCGAAACGACTCCTTCGATACATGGCCATAAACAACCGCATATGACTGGAAAACAAGCTTCGTGGTAATTAATTCCAAGGCTTCAATTCTTTTGGGTGTTGCGATAGCCAAACCGTCAATCCGATTCTTTTTGATCAAATCATCCACCTCAATCAATGGTGCGAGTTCGAGCTTGAAATTGGTACCCATCCTGGTGTTCAGTAAATTCCAGTAGTCCGCAAGAATACCGACAAGTCTGCTGTCGTCATTTCTCATCAAAGTCGGTTCATGACCTGGCGGGTAGGCCAGACGGATATCCGGATGCGCTGCAAGCCAGGCCCGTTCATCCGATGTCAACGTGATGGCAGGCCCCGACGCAGGCTCCGCTACCGATGTTGGAATCGTGCAGGCGAGGAGCAAGAACCAAATCGTTGCACGTAAAAGGCTCTTCAGAAATGGTATCGACATATAACCATCAGTTCGTCGAAGGTTTCCAGGTAAACATTGTCCACGTCCGTTGCCGACCATGCGAATGTGTTCCTTTTTTAAAACCATTGGCAAAATTAGGGTAATAAACACTGAAAATTTGAGTGTTGGGATTTTTATAGGAAATGCGCTATCGATTTCTTATGCAAATCTGTATTTTTTAGCAAACGACTGAATTGTGGATATCGTGCCTTAATCTGACATCTCGAGAGAATGTATATTTGATTTACCAACCACAATTTCAATAAATCAATTCCTACTTGTTAATACGAGACGAACTTGAGTTGGCTGATGGTATCAGTTGATCTTGGTCAGTATTTTCCCTAAAGTTACGATTCCTTCCTCTACAGCCGGAGTAAAAGGCATTCCGAAGCTGATCTGGATGTGGTTTCTGAAAAGCCCGGAGTTGGAGCATACCACTCCCGGTATGACGGCGATATGACGCGCCAGAGCTTTCTGGTGGACTTCCAATCCGTCGATTCCCGGCGGCAATTGCACCCACAGGAGCGATCCCCCCGCCGGAACCGATAAACGGGTGTCGTCTGGGAAATGCTTCTGAACCGCCATTGCGGTCCGGATCATATTCTGTCCCAGGGCTGCCCGCAACCGGCGCAAGTGCCTCTCGTAGCTGCCGGTGCCGATGAACTGAGCGATGACGTGCTGATCAAGGGAAGATGTGGATACGGTGGTTCCGGCTTTCAGATTCTGGATCTTTTCCCGGAAGCGACCGCCGGGCAATACCCAGCCGATCCGCAATCCCGGGGCCAGAGTTTTAGAAAAAGAAGAACACGTCAAGACAAGTTTGTCGCGGTCATACGCCTTAAGGGGCAGAGGGCGCTGATGGCCAAAATGGAGTTCGGCGCTGATGTCGTCTTCGATTATGGGAATCCCGTGGCCGTTCAACAACTGTACGAGGGCTTCTTTATGGCTGTCCGGCATCAGGGCGCCCAGGGGATTGTGAAAATTGGGCATGAAAAGGCAGGCATTGATTCGTGTGCGGCGGATCAAGCGCTCGAGGGCCTGAATCTCCAATCCCGTCTGTGGATCGGTCGGCACTTCGGCCACCATCAAGCCGAGTTCTTTCAACATTTGCAGGAATGTGAAATTGGTTGGGGCTTCAACGGCCACCGTGCCACCGGGAGTGACAGTTGCCAGCAGGCAGAGGGCCACCGCTTCCATGCAGCCGTTGGTGATGATGATGTCTTCCTCGGTGACCCCTTCCACGACCCCCAGGTAACGGTGGGCCATATGTCGTTTCAAATCCCGTGATCCTTCAGACAGCGCATAAGACAATAGGTCCTTTAATCGTCGCTGCGTTGTCGCCTTTAAAATTCGTGACAAAGCTTTAAAAGGCAGCATTTCGGCATCGATAACGGTCATTCCCAGCTGAAGAAGGGCGGTATCGTTGATCGCGGTGACCACAGAATTGATGACTGATGATAGTTGGATTTCCCGGGGGGGTATCGAGCGTTTTCGATGAAACGGTGCTTTAATCTGTTGAAGCGTCACAGGGCTGACGAAATACCCGGACCGGGGCCTGGCTTCCACTAAACCCATTTTTTCGAGTTCTACGAATGCTTGGTAGATTGTTGAGATGCTCAGGTTGGTGCGGCGGTGAAGCCGGCGTATTGATGGAAGCCGCTCCCCAGCCCGGTAGTTCCCGCTGAGAATTTCCCGTTCGATCTCCTTGGCCAATTGGCGGTAACGAAATTCCTTTCCCGATCGTTTCACGAAATCGCTCTCCCTTGGTTCTCGGTTGATACCCACTTCATCTGTTATGATAAAATTTATAGAACTCTGTATCTGTTTTTAATATCATTTCCTGGCGTATGAATCTACATCTGATACCAGAATGTAAACAAAGAGGCGGCATAGGGCCTTTAACGGGCTTCCGAGACGCGGCCGCCCGGAAGGAGGGGCGTTAAAATGGAAAATATCCAAAACAGCGGTGCGAGAGAAACCGGGGGGTTTACTGTAAAGAGCGGTATGGCAAAAATGCTAAAAGGGGGGGTCATCATGGATGTTGTATCCCCTGAACACGCCGTTATTGCCGAGATGGCCGGTGCGGTGGCTGTGATGGCGCTGGAACGGGTACCGGCGGATATCCGCCGAACCGGAGGGGTGGCCCGCATGTCGGATCCGGGTATGATTCGCGAAATCATGGCCGCGGTCAGTATTCCGGTGATGGCCAAATGCCGGATCGGGCATTTCGTCGAAGCCCAGGTATTACAAAGCATCGGTGTGGATTATGTCGATGAGAGCGAGGTGCTCACTCCGGCGGATGATCGCTTTCACATTGATAAACAGGCGTTTACGGTACCGTTTGTCTGTGGATGTCGGGGCCTGGGCGAGGCCCTGCGCCGTATCGGGGAAGGGGCGGCCATGATACGGACCAAGGGTGAAGCCGGCACCGGTGACGTGGTGGAAGCAGTGAGACACGCACGAACCCTCATGAGTGAAATCCGGCAACTCCACCAACTGCCTGAAGAGGAAGTAATGGCGTATGCCAAAACTATTGGGGCACCTTATGACCTGGTGAAGCAGACCCGGGAGCTGGGCCGGCTGCCGGTCGTCAATTTTGCTGCCGGCGGATTGGCTACACCGGCCGATGCGGCGATGATGATGCAGTTGGGGCTGGACGGGGTGTTTGTCGGCTCCGGAATTTTTAAGAGCGACAATCCGGCCGAGCGCGCCAAGGCGATTGTCGAAGCCACGACCCATTTTAACAATCCGGAGATCCTTGCCCGGGTGAGCGAAAACCTTGGGAAGCCGATGCTGGGTATCAGCGTCCGCGAATTACCGGAAAAGGAGTTGCTGGCCGGGCGCGGCTGGTAACCGTCGACGCCAGGTTGGAAGCTTGTTAGGTGGATATCAAGATGTTACTTTCTGCCAAGCGATCGTTTCAAGAATATCCAAAACACCCCAAAGCATCGAGGGTCTCGATTTACGGTTTAAGGAAGTATCAATGAAAATCGGCGTTTTGGCTCTACAGGGAGCCTTCAAAGAACACATCGATATTCTGATGCGGCTCGGCGCTGAGGTGGCTGAGGTGAGGCTTGGCAAAGATCTTGAGGGGCTCGGTGGCCTGGTCATTCCCGGCGGGGAAAGTACGACGATCGGCAAACTGGCAGTGCTTTATGACCTTGTGATACCGATGCGCCGCTTTGCCGAAAGCAATGCGGTGTGGGGGGTCTGCGCCGGAATGATTCTGATGGCCAAACGTGTCAACGGCGATCAGCCGCGGTTGGGCATTATGGACATGGCTGTGTCTCGCAACGCGTTCGGCCGCCAGGTCGACAGCTTTGAAACCGGCGTTACCGTGGACGGGCTTGACGGTGACACATCCGTGCCTTTCCCGGCAGTTTTTATCCGCGCGCCAAAGGTTATCGAGACTTGGGGAGAGGCCACCATCATCGCCCGGCTGAACCACCAGACCGCCGTTGCCGTCCGACAGCAGAAGCACCTGGCCACCGCGTTTCATCCGGAATTGACCGCTGATCCGCGTTTGCACCAGTACTTTCTGAAACTGGCCCGGAGTTGACCTGTCGGATGATCGGTTGTATTGAAACCGGGTGCTGTGCACCCTGGCGTGCAATCCCACCGGATAGAGATTGGTCCGGCCTGTGGCCGGCAATGTTACCCGCTCCGCGGATGACCATCGGAAATGCTGAAAAGTACCCCTTCCATCCCCTTCGAAATTTTGGATCCTCCTTGATTCCAGTTGACATATCCGTTTACAGGGGGTAACCTGCCCGGCTTCCGCATGACCATTGATGATCTTAAAATCAACTAAGGAGATAAAGATGGGTACTTCTGAAGTGACTATCGAACAATTCGTGGCCGAACAGCGGGCCATGTTCGAAAAGAGCTTAACGGAAGAATGCTTGGAAAAAAAGACTTCCGTGCCGGTGATCACCGTCAGCATGGAAGCCGGCAGCGGCGGGTATCTCGTCGCAGAGGGAATCGCCAAAAGGCTAGGCTTCGAATTGTATTCGAAGAACATCCTCAATGCGGTTTCCCACAGCGCGGATGTCAGCAGCAGCGCCCTTGAATTGATCGAAAAAGAACGGTTTTCCAAATTACAGGATTTCGTTTCCTCTTTACTCACCGGCGAATATGTCTATTCCGGCGACTACTTTCAGCACTTGGCCAAGATCGTCAACGCTCTGGGGATTATCGGTCGGGCTGTCATAGTTGGCCGGGGTGCCAACTTCATCCTCCCCCCCGAAAAGCGCTTTGCCATTCGCGTTGTCGCTCCAGAAGAGGTGCGAGAGAAAAATGTGGCCTTTCATTTCGGAGTGCCCCTCGTTGAAGCGAGAAAAAAGATTCGACACCGTAACTCCCGGCGCAAGGCTTTTGTCAAGGACACCTTTCACGAAGACATCGCTGACTGGAAACACTACGACCTTATCATCAATACCGCGCGTCTTGACCTGGATGCTGCTGTTGAAACGGCCATCGGCACCATCCTGGGTGCTCAGAAAAACCGTACTTTCGAAAAGGCGGCATCCTTCATACTTAGGAGGGAAAAATAACGTAAGGTGAAATCCTGCTCGCTTTTTGTAATCTTGATATTCGTGCCGGCATTTTTAACCTTACTGAGATTTCTTCTTCCCGTAGATGAGAGATTCCGGATGGCGCTCGAGGAAATCGGTCAGGTTGCGCAAGGATCGGGCAGCGGCCATTAGTTCCACCAGCGCGCTGTTGATGTTCACCTGCAGCGGTGATTCTTCGTTCAGGGTTGTTTCCACGGCGGCCAGCGAGTGCTGGGCCTGCGTCAGGGTGGCCGCGATTTCCGGTGTGACTCCCGTTCTCAAATCAGCGACCAGGTGATCGATCTCCCCGAGAATCCGGTTCAATTTCCGGGCGGCCTCGTGCAATTCCGGGGCACCCATCAGTTTTTTGGTGCTTGCAACGGCATCGCTCAGGTTCTGGCCGATTTTATCCAATGGCAAGTTGTCCAGTTTGGTGAGGATGTGGCTGATCTGGCTGCCGATTTCATCTATGGGCGTCGGTACGGTGGGAAATTCCGGATAGGGGTCGTTCCAGGCAATCCACTGCTGTGGGGCGTTGGGGAAGATGTCAAGGGACACCAACTGCTGCCCGGTTATCAGATTGCCGATCTTCAGCTGCCCCCGTAAACCCTTTGCCACCAGGAAATCGAGGACCTTGCGCCGCTCCTCCTCCTCTTTTGCCATTTCCACGCTGGGAATAAAACGTTCCGGAGCAATTTCCACCAGGACCGGAATACGGAAATCACGCCCTGTGGCATCGAACTCGAGTTTGATGTCGACCACTTTGCCGATCTTTATTCCCCTGAACTCCACCGGAGCGCCAGGGGAAAGTCCTCTCACCGAGCCGTCGAAGTAAAGAACCCAGTAGCTTTTTACCAGGTCGGTCTTCTCCTGGCTGGCGGTAAAATTTTCATAAAGATTGAAAACCTGATCGGCTGCGGCCGGCTCACCGGTTTCCAGGTAGCTCGGTATGTCGAAGGAGATGCCACCGACCAGCATGGTCACCATCGATTCCGTGTTGAGCTGCACCCCTTCGGTGCCGATTGACAGATCCAAGCCGCTGGCGTTCCAGAAGCGGGAATTTTTGTAGACGAACTTCTGGTACGGGCTGTTGATGAAGATTTTTATCATGACGCTCTGGCCGTCTTCGGCCAGCTGGTAGCCGACGACTTGCCCCACCCTGATTTGCCGGAAATAGACCGGTGAACCCGTGTCGAGCGACCCGCGCTGTTCGGCTTTTAGGATGAAGTGGCGGCCTGGCAAGTCGGCGGTGACGATCGGGGGTTCCTCCAGACCGGTAAAACTTCTGGCCGCCTTGCCGGGTTGGCCGGGATCCAGCCCGATATAGGCACCCGAGAAAAGGGTGCCGAGACCGGAGACACCGCTGACGTTTACGCGGGCCCGTACCACCCAGAAGCGGGTGTTTTCCGAGAGGAGCTCTTCGGCCTGCCTGACGAGGTCGGCGGTGACGACGACCTGTGACAGGTCCGGGTTGAGGGTGATCTCCCGTACCTGACCGAGATCGACGTCCTTGTACTTGATCTTGGTTTTTCCGGCTTCGAGGCCTTCGGCTGTCTGGAAGATGATGGTAATCGTCGGGCCTTTTTCCGTCTGGGCCTTGTATATCAGCCATGCCCCGATGAGTGCGGCGACCACTGGAATGATCCACACGATCGAGAATTGGCTGAGACGGGATTGGACGATGGCCTCCGGTATATCTTTCGTCAGGGCCTCTTCATTTTTCCGCTCGTTCATTGCAGAACTCCTTGTTGATCCCAAATCAGTCTGGGGTCGAAACTCATGGCGGCAAACATGGTCAACACCACCACTGCGCCGAAGAACACCAGCCCCGGCCCGGCTTCGAAGAGTGCCAGGGCACCAATCTTGACCAGGGCGACCGTGATCGTAATGACATAGATGTCGACCATGGACCAGCGGCCGATGACCTCGGTCAAACGGTAAATACGGGTCCGGTCGCGGGGGCGCCAAGTCGAGCGCCGTTGGACCGATACCAGCAGGCCGGAGAGAATGAAGAGCTTCAGCAGCGGCACGAGTATGCTGGCGACAAATATAATCAAAGCGATCGGCCAGTTGCCTTCTTTGATGAAATAAATCACCCCGCTCAAAATAGTGTCGCTCTGAACATCTCCCAGAGAGCTGGCTCTCGTGACGGGCAGCACATTCGCAGGAATATAGCAGATCGAGGCAGCGATCAACAACGCCCAGGTCCGCTTGACACTGTGGGGTTTGCGTTGGTGCAGGGTGGCGCCGCAACGCGGGCATCGGTGGGTGCGTCGGTCCGGCGAGGGTTCGGCACGGCAAAGGAGGTGGCAGCTGTGGCAGCTGATCAGCCGAGCGTCTTTAGCGGTGGCATCGGTTTTCGTCATCGCCGTTCCCACCATTTCTCCCAAACCCTGCCGGGATCCAGGGAGGCGGAGACGGCCGCCAGGACATAGATGAGGGCCAGGAAGCAATAGAGCGAGATTCCCGGGACGACGTCCGCCATTTTCGTCAGCTTCACCAGGGCGACGAGAATGCCGAGCATGAACACTTCCAGCATACTCCAGGGTTGCAGTCGACGGACCCATCGAAATACCCGCCAGATGGCCGGGGCCATTCGGTTCAATTTCAGCGGCACCAGCACATACAACAATCCTGTCAGGTGCAGGAGCGGCGTGACGACGGTGGTCAACAGGACCAGGATTGCGATTTCCTGCATGCCTTGGAGGTACAACTCCTTGATACCGGTCAACAGAACGATCTGCCGGTACTGGCCTTCCATCGTCATCGCCAAAAAGGGAAAAGTATTGGCCAAGGCAAACAGGATCAGCCCGGCGACGGTCAAGGCCAAAGTCCGTTCGAGGCTATTGGGTCGGTGGCGCGACAGAACCGCTCCGCACCGGGAGCAGCGGGCCACCGTGCCTCGCGGAATCGGTTTCAAACGATGCAACAGGTCACATTCGTGACAGGCGGTCATTCTTTCTTTCGGCATTCAATCTCTCTGCCGTCGTCCACAAATCGACGTTCGGCGGATTGTGTCTTTTGGGAGTGGGCCTTCCGGCCGCGTCAACAAACGTGTGCACGCAATCAGTATTCGGACATGGTTCGAAAGCGGCGGCGGCGCACTCACAACCATTCCTGCAGTTGCCCGCGGCGGTGGTCGGTCAGAGGCAATCCCGGTCTGGCAACGGGACCCATTGCATCATGATTCATAAGGGTCCGCCTGTCAATATTTGACCGTCATAAGCAGTGCTCCCCGATGGTGCGCGATGAAACAGAAAAGGCCTTGCGAGCCACTTTTCAACGTCGTGTTTTTCATACGATACTGGTGTCCCCTCTTATTTTCCCTTTACTTTTTTGTAAAAATTACATACTGTTAGCTTGATGAGAGTTGGTATTAAAGATAAGCGGCAGGGCGCCTCTTCGCCCGACAAAGCGCCCGAATCGGTTCCGAGGGGACTGTTTGACCGCCGCGACCATGACCTGCTGCGCATCGTCACCGGTGTCCTGAACCGGGACAAGACCTTCGAGTACACCCGCAGAATCTACTACCCCTATTTTCACCCCAACGGCATCAAGGAGATGGCCGAATCGAAGGGCCTACGCATTGCCTATGCCGTGGTGCACCTTCTCAGTTCGCTCGAGGGCGGGGCTGTGGATGAACGCCTCAGCGCCCTGAGGTCCCTTAGGGACGAAATTCTCGATACCGCATCAGGAACCATGCCAAAGAATACCGCCCGGGTCCTGTTGGAGATCATGAAGGAGTTGGTCAGGTCCCACGGCGATTATCGCCGGCAGCTGGAGCTCGCTCATGATTTTCGAATGGCAGCCACCGGCAAGCCGCGGTTCGTGCGGGAGCAGCTCCGGCGCTACCATCTGCTGGAAATGCCGGAGGAATGGAACCAGATCGCCTTCGACGACCATGTACACGACGCCAACTCAAAGGGCCGGAAGTCTTCCACTCACCTGATCATGGATGCCTGGATAAAAGGCATCCGGCGTTTGCGGGTCATCCATTACAATTATATCGAGCCGCGCTTCGCCGCCGAGCTCCTGGAAGCGGCCGCTATCATGGGGGTCGACGTACGTATCGGGATCGAGTTTTCGGCGCGCTTTAGAGGCAAATACGTTCAGGTGATCTGGGTGCCGCGGGGCTTTCCCGACTCCCAGGCCTTTCTCTGCTTCCTCGCCGAGGATCCGGTCATGCAGATTATGGATGAGGGACGCGTGGTTTCTCGATATCAGCAGGATTATGTGATGGCATTGCTGCGGGAATTCAACAAAACCCACCGGCTGGAAATCGCCAAGGTTTGCCGGATCGATTTGCCCCCTTTGGAAGAAAGTGCGTTTGCCAAATTCGTCGCCATGGGTCAAAAGTCCATTCTGCACCTGTCAAAATTCATTCACCAGTGCATGTTGGAGGCCATGCAGAGGCGGGTTGCTGTCCTGCGGGAGCGCTACGAAGGCGCCGATGCCGAGGAGCAGGGCCTGATTCGAGAAGAAGTCGACACCTTCAATCGCCTGGATATCGAACAATTCCTGGAAGGGTACCTGCGACCGGAAAAAAATCCGGATATCCCCAATCCGGGGTTTCCCAGCGACGGTCCGGAGGTTCCCGGCCTGTTGCGTTTCAGCCCTTGCGAACTGATCAAACGGCTGACAAGCCTGCATTCCGGACATCGAATCACGCTCAACCTCAGCAATTTAATGGTGGAAGATGTCCTGGAGCTTCTTTATGACTGCGAGGGGATGATCACCCGGCTCGAAATCTTCAACCTCAAGGACTACGCCAACGGCCGTACCGACCACCTGACCGACATCAACAGGCTCCAGCAAGCGCTCAATGAGGGCAGTGTCATCAGCGTGAAGCGGATCATCCGCAAAATTCTATCCGGCGTGGAAGCTTCGGATCTTCCCGAAAAGGTCGAGCGGAGTGGGAAGCTCAAGACCATTCTGCACGATATCCTTCACTTTAAGGCCCTTTATGAAGGAACACCCTTGAAGGCCAGAATCGGAAGCGATTCCACCGGACGCTCGCCCCGTGTACACGGCATGGGATTGGCCCTCATCGAGACCCTTCCCCCCCGGGCAAGAAGGGAGGTGGCTGAACAAGGCGGCCGAAACCGTGAAATCATTCCGATGACCATGACGGTTTTTCGACGGTTGACATTCGTGCCTTACAGAGGGTCCAGCCGACTTTTCCGGGCCCTTATCCTTACAGCGGGGCGCTTGCCGGTTATTCGTCGTCTGGGCCATCGGTGCATTGAGGACTGGCATGTCGAGGAAAAGTCGATCCGGATGAAACAGCCCGGGGACATCGTCACCCTCGGCGGCGTACAAAAAGATTTGACCAACGAGCTTTACCTGAAGCCCCCGCTGTCGGATAGACGCCACAAACGGGTATCCTGGCGTTACATGAATACCCGGCTCAAAAACACCCTCAAGGTCCTGATCGGGTTCGTTCCTGCTTTCACCACTTTTACCCTGACCAAGGAATGGTGGGTGCTGGCTTACGGCGGTGCTTTTATCTGGTTCGGCATCACCGGTCTGCGCAATATTCTGCAGTCCGTTCTCGGAGGCGGGGGACTCAAGCGGTCGCCCCTGCTGCGATGGAACGACTATGTGAGCTGGGATCGATTGACCGATTCGTTGCTCTATACCGGATTCTCGGTTCCGCTACTCGACTTCTTGGTAAAAACCATCATTCTGGACAAAGGCTTTGGTGTTACGACCGCCAACCACCCGATGCTCCTGTATACCGTCATGGCGCTGGCCAATGGCATCTACCTCTCCAGCCACAATGCCTTTCGCGGATTTCCCCGGGGGGTCATCGTGGGCAATTTCTTTCGCAGCGTGTTGTCGATTCCGATTGCCATCGCTTTCAATGCCACGGCCGGTTCATTGCTTCATTTCGCGGGCGTCCCCGGTATCGACAATATCCTGCAGAAGTGGGCGGCCGTCATTTCCAAGGCCGCATCGGATTTTGTCGCTGGCATTATCGAAGGACTCAGCGACCGATATACCAACATCCAGTCCCGTTTCCGGGAATACCGTAAAAAACTTAATGGACTCTTCAAAGTCTATGCCCAACTGGAAGTCATGTTTCCCGAAACCGGAACACGGGAGATTCTCGAGAAGCCATGCCGGTATACTATTCAGCGCAATGCCGAGGCGCGGGATTTGGAGAAGGTCATCATGGTCCATGCCCTGGATATGCTCTATTTCTGGATGTACCAGCCGCGTGCGCGTACGGCCCTGATGCACCTGGTCAAAACCCTCAACGAGGAAGACAGCCAATTGCTCGTGGCCTCTCAATTCGCTCTGGACCGCAACCGTGACATTAGCCAGATGTTTATCGACGGCGTTCTCGGTAAGGATTTTGCCCGAGCCCTCTCCTTCTATCTTTCCCGTTCACCCGAATATCTCGATATCATGAAGCAGTTGGCGGAATAAACCAGCCCTTTATGAGCGGCACCTCGGTCCTAAATTCAAAGATTACAAACGGAATGTCTTCCTGTTAATCGTAAATTATGGATCGGGTAGCAGAATGGAATGGTAGGCGGTTACCCACCATCGGTCAGCGGCCATTGCGTCACCGGAGCCGGTTAAAATTGAAAATAGTCAGGGAGGATAAAAAGCCTTATACTTAAGATTATCATTTGATATCGTCTGATTCTCACTCATTATACCGACAATACCGCTGTATTCCGGTCTGGTAGCGACGATTTCCATCGTCTCTGAGAATTTTCCTTGACGATAGCAGGATAATCTTTCTATCTAAAATGGCCGCCGATTTGCGACGGCATTTATCACCAGCTGACACCGTGTCGAAAAGGGGAGGTGACGTATAGAACCATGGTGCACTTCGAGGGACCGGAGAAGAAAATCGAGATCATTCTCGCCGAACCGCAGCCGGGCCTGCGATGCAACGCGGACGGCCGCTGGCGCAGAGTGGTGCACGCCAGTGGCGCCGAAATACTGAACAGCGTATCCACGGCCAAACTCGACGGTTATCTACTGTCCGAATCGAGCCTGTTTGTCTGGGAAAACCGCCTGTTGCTCATTACCTGTGGCCAAACCACCCCGGTGCGGGCACTGCCAGAGATCCTCGAATTTATCGATCGAGAAAAGATCGCCTTTCTTTTTTACGAACGTAAAAATCTCAGCTTTCCCTGCGAGCAGGAAACCGGCGTCGAAGAAGACTTCAGCTTTTTAGCCGACTTCTTCCCCGGGCAAGCCCTGCGGTTTGGATCCGCCGATCGAGATCACGTTCACCTTTTTTACTACGGGGACGGCTTACCGACCCCGCAGCGGGAGGCCACTCTGCGGGTGTTGATGCACGACATCGACCCCGCTGTGGGCCGATGTTTTGCACGGACCGGCGTCGGGGCCGCGAATGTCAATGACATGCTCGATACCCTCGGATTCATGGGTGGCGATATGGTCCTTGACTCCTATTACTTTTCCCCTCAGGGGTATTCGCTGAACGGACTCGCCGAAGGGGGATACCTGACGGTTCACGTCACCCCTGAACCCGAAGCATCTTACACGAGCCTGGAGACAAACATCGTCGCACCGGATGATCACCGGATCATCGACAAGGTCACCCGTATTTTCAAACCGGCCAGATTCTGCGTTTTCCTGAAAACCGCCGATGACGATGGTTACGAGCAATCGGGCGAACGGTCTCCGGTCGATCTACCGGGATTCGGACTGGAAGAGAGCGACCACCGCAGGCTTGATCATCGCTACAGAGCGGCTTTTCAAAGCTACCGTAGAAATGATGAATTTACCTGACTTGCCATCCAGCTAAGCGCTGAGTCGAATTCCAGCGATTTTAAACCGTTCGCGACAATGCTGCTGGGATACCCAAGTCCGGCAAACACCCCCTGCGGTTGTGCGTTCGCCGCCTGATCCTTATCGGGAAAGACCGACAAGAGTGATGACCGCTAAACCAGATGACACATGGGTCCGTGAAGAATTTGACGGAATTGTCGAAATGGCGTTCAAGAAAGTTCGCACCCTTTTTTCTAAAAGAAGCCCATACCAACAGATCGAGATCGTGGAAACGGCCGAACACGGCCGTA
>CAWBYM010000015.1:0-23347 GCA_963792945.1 uncultured delta proteobacterium
TCGGTCAGCATGACGATGCCGTCGAGCAACAGCATCCGCCCATGGCCAGCCGTTTCCACGATCTCGACCCGCTGGAACGGACTGACCTTCGAAAAAAGGATCCGCGCATTCCTGAACCCCATTTCAAAAATTCCGCCCAATTCCTCACGGATCCACATGTCATCGGTCTTCGTAATCGGCACGGTTGCTGATCTTTCTGGCAAGGATTAGGCCGCTTTATCGTAACGATTGCGGTTGGCGGCCGGGAAATGATGTCCTGGGGACCCCTCTAATATCGGTTCGAAAACGCTGGAATTCAGCTCAGCGCCTATATGGATGGCGAGTCAGGTAAATTCATCGTTTCGGCGGTAGCATTGAAAGGCCGCACTGAAGTGGCCATCGAGTCTGCGTTGTCCGCTCTCTTCTAGTCCGAACCCCGCTAAATCAATCGGAAGGATGTCGTTCAAGTGCCTGAAAAAATGTTCCTCGGCCGTTTTCAGGAAGACACAAAACCTGGCCGGTTTAAACATACGGGTGATCTCATGGACGGTTTGACAACATTCCGGATCAATGATGTTTGTCTCCAGGCCCGTATAGGACGCTTCCGGTTCCGGCGTGACGTGTACCGTCAGGTAGCCGCCTTCGAAAAGACCGTTCAGTGAATACCCCTGAGGATGGAAAAAATGAGTGTCAACGACCATGGGGGCCTTGATGAGGCTGAGACCGCCAAGCATATCCCGGACGTTAGCGGCTCCGGTACTCGTGTGGGTAAATCGTTGCCCGACAGAAGGGTCGATGTCATTCATCAACACCCGCAATGTGGTATGCCGCGGCGAAGTGGGGCCTCCATCGCCGTAATAAAAGACATGCACGTGGTCCCGATCGCCTGACCCAAATCGCAGGGTTTCAATGGGGAATAATTCGGATAAAAAACGAAAATCGTCATCGACAGTGTTGGGCTGCTCGCTGGGGAATTTGAGATTTTTACGTTCGTAGAACAGATAGGCGATACTATCACGATCGATGAACTCAAGAATTTCAGGCACCGCCCGTACCGGGGTGGTTTGGCCGCAGGTTATCAGCACCAACCGGTTCTCCCAGACAAAAAGGCTCGATTCAGACAGCAGATAACCATCGAGTTCAGCCGTCGATACGCAGTTCAGGATCTCGGCGCCACTGGCGCGCACCACCCGACGCCAGCGGCCGTCACTATTGTCTCGCAGGTTCTGCTGTGGCTCGGCAAGAATGATTTCAATTTTCTTTTCGGAGCCTTCAAAATTCGCCATATTGCTTTCCGCCATTTAACCCGTTTCTAAAACGGCAACTCGATGGTATGGTCCATCATGTAAATCCCTTTAGATAGAAAAATTATGTTTTTAAGGTCAAGTAAAATCCTAATAAGATGGAAACAAATCCCGTCCTGAACCTGTAAAACCTTATTTGACGCCACCTGCCCGGGCCCATCGACGGAGTTTGAAATGACATTACATGAAAACATTTTGTTATCACTTGATATTTAACCGATCAACGGCGGCCGCGACTTCTGTTGCAGCGCGCTAACAAAAATCTAACACTAAATTGTTTGACATGCATAGGGTCTTAACCTAATTTCGCCCTGTTTTTATCAGTCGTCTTTGAGATTGAAACCGGTCCCATGAAGTTGGCTAGGATGGAGGAAAGATGATTTCAGAGGAATGCCAAATTGAAGCGTTTTTCGATGCGATCGAGGGCAAGACATACACTGAAGCGATTACCATGGCGAACATCGAGGCCACTGAGGCGGAGCGAATGCTTTTGAAAAATAAGAACCGGCCGGATTATGGATGCCCCTGCGATTTCGATTATGTCGACAGCCTAAAGGAGTTCATCCTTTTCATCCGCTGCTCGGTATTGAGAAACCGGATTTCCAAAGACAAATACTACAAACTTTTCAACTCCTACCTCCAGAGCGTTTAGCGGATAACCGCAGCTCCGACTCGATTATCTATCCCGCCACCACTCCTTCCGATTTCTGTTCGACAGTGAGTGACGCCCCAAGCCCGACCCGTTGATCAACCCTTGCCAGCAGATCGTCAACTTAAAACATGGTGCGGAATGTCACTGCCTCTGGCGTATGCCTTGGAAGTCGAACCCTTCGACAAAGAGCGGCCCCAACAGGTGGCTTAGCCGCAGCCAGTGGGAAACGGTATGATTCCGGAAGTCTGGTTTAACGATGATCTAACCGATTTCTCATACAATATTGATCGTCGATCATTAATAATGGATTGTTTGCCATTACTGGCAACGGCTGTTTTTTATCGACGAAACGGAGAAGAATATATGAGCGAGGTTTTTTTTGTTTTTGAGAACACCACCTACCAATACGATACCGACACCTGTAAACTCTACGAGTTGGCAGAAGGTCATCCCGAAGAAGTCAGAAACCACGAAATGCTTCGTCGCATCCGCTACCACGGAATGGAGATTTCGCGTCAAGTCGCGATAAAGAGGCAACCAAATGAACCAGAATCGACAAAGTGTTTGCGACCCTGGTCTTCGTCGTGCCCTTCAGGACCATTGCCTTCAATGTTCCGATGATGACTGGCAGGAGGTCGTCAACTGCCAATGGACGCATTGCCTCCTGCATGCGCATCGAATTGAAGGCCTTGCGGGTGTCACTGATTCAATGAAGGCTCGGCGGAAAGCGATACAGGATTTTTGCTTTGTCTGTGTCGGGGGCAGCGAAAAGGGCCGTCAAGCCTGTGATGCGGATGATTGTGCCCTATTCCCCTATCGCAACGGCTGAGACCGATCGGACGGAATCCGCATACGAACATATCAGGCCTTAACTCCTTCCGTGAGGAGTTTCGCCCTTTCCGGTTTGAACGGGTAACATTTCAGATGCTATCCTTGACTGGGAATGGCCTCAGGCGAGCAAATCGAGAAGCAAGTCTCAGGCTGCGCGCCCCCTTCGCATCATCCAGCAGTGGATTAGTAGTTGAAAAAATGATGCCGCGATTTCTTAGGCTTCTTTTTTTGATACCCCTCGTTACATGGCTCCAGGGCGAACCCCTTTCTGCGACGGAGCGATATGAGTATACCCAATCAACGGGTAGCACCGTAGCTATTATCACCTGGGAAAAGGACAGCGCAGACGAGACCGTCATCCGTGTCCGACAGGGGACGAACACATTTTTCAACTACTGTGATCCCTCCGGAACCACCTATCGTTGGCGCTTTCAATCCCCCGACACCGATATCCATGTCCATCGCCGGGCAAATACCCTCCACATTACCGGCACAAGCAAAGGCAAGGTTGTTTCTCGACAGATTGAACTGGACAGTTCGGATTGGTTTCAACCGCTGAGTTATTCTCTTCGTCAATTCCTCGCATCTGACCGTTCTTCGGTGGTATTCTGGACCGTTAGAAGCGACAATCTAAAGGCCATCAAACTGAAAGCCGTGAAAGAGTGTGTCGAAGACATTCGAATCGGTGACCATCTGATCGAAACGCAACGGATAAAGGTCTTCCCGGTTGGACTGTATTACCGGTTCTGGACCGGCACCTACTGGTACCGTCTTTCTGACAGGTTTTTTGTAAAATACAAAGGGAATAGCGGAATACCGATACCGGGTGCACGGGATACCATCGTAGAGCTCCGGCCTGCTGAACGATCCGAAAATTGACATTACCGGTAAGCCTATGGAGGGATTCGCCCATTGACGAGGGTTTATTCCGCCAACTGCTTCATGATATCGAGATATTCGGGTGAACGGGAAAGATAGAAGGAGAGGGCTCGGGCAAAATCCTTACCGAGAACGCCGTCGATGAACATCTGGCTAATGTCACGGTTGCGGTCCAGAGCGAATTGAGAGGCCACGAGCAATTGGCTGTCTTCCTCGTTGAGGGTTTTGAGCAGGTGCATCAGGGCCGTACGCGCACGCGGCTGGTACATCCAGAAATAGAGCATATCCAGGGCATGGACCATGATGACCTTCTCCAAATCCCGCGCCTCGGCATTGTGCTGAATAGTATACCGGCATGGTTTCTCGAGAATCTCCCGTGTTCCGGTTTCGGGAAACATGACTTCCAGTTGGGCATAGACTTTGAATAGTCCATTAAGTTTTTTACGGTATTCTCGGAAACGGGACTGGATGTTGGTATATCGGTCGCTGAGCCCTTCGATAATGCCGGCCACAAAATCCGATGCCGCTTTGGAAATGACAGCCGCCCACTTCTGCAGGATATTGTCGATAGCGGGAACGCCCGCCAGGAGAAGCAATGAACCGGCCGCCGCGTTGAAAGCGATGGCAATCGGTATCGACAACACACTGCGAAAGAAATTACCCAAGATGACCCCCCGGGGAAATCCGCGAAAGGCGTTGTGGCTGGAGAGGTAGATGCCGTTGGCCAGCGCCATGAAGGTATACAGGAGTATCGGGTGGTTGGCTGTAGTAACACCAAAGCCTTTGTTCAGAATGATGGTTTTCACCAAAAAATCGAGCAACGGAACAGAGAAACCGGTATAGAGCAACGAATCGGTCAGGCGGTCCCAACTCACGAAGTCGTTCCATCGCAACAAGGGCGACCGTTTGAGCCCCCCTCCCCCGAGAACGGATTGTAGAATATTGCGCAAACCTGTGATGCCGAACCAGATGAAAGCGCCACCGTAAGCCAGCACCCACCAGTCCTTGGTCAGGGCAAAAGTGGTGAAAGCAGGAACGAATCCGATTAGGACCTTGAGGGTGTTTTTGAGCCGGGTGTTCATGTAGCGCCAGGACAGCCTTTTGTGTTTCCGAACCGACTGCGGTGGCTTCAGGTAAAGCTCGTTGGTCAAATCTTTTTGTACGCCGCCGAGGGTGACGATGTCCCCAGGCTGCTTCATCCGAATCGATTTTTCCTCGACATGCCAGTCCTCGATGCACCGATGGCCCAGACGACGAATAATCGGCAAGCGCCCCGCTGTAAGGATAAGGATGCGAAAAAGGCGGCTGGACCCTCTGTAAGGTACGAAAGTCAACCGCCGAAAAACCGTCATGGTCATCGGAATGATTTCACGGTTTCGGCCGCTTTGCTCAGCCACCTCCTTTCTTGCCCGGGGGGGAAGGGTCTCGATGAGGGCCAACCCCATACCATGCACACGGGGCGAGCGTCCGGTGGAATCGCTACCGATTCTGGCCTTCAAGGGTGTTCCCTCATAAAGGGCCTTAAAGTGAAGGATATCGTGTAGAATGGTCTTGAGCTTCACACTCCGCTCGACTTTGTCGGGAAGCTCCGAAGCTTCCACGCCGGATAGAATTCTGCGGATGATCCGCTTCACGCTGATGACACTGCCCTCATTGAGCGCCTGCTGGAGCCTGTTGATGTCGTTCAGGTGGTCGGTACGACCGTCGGCGTAGTCCTTGAGGTTGAATATTTCGAGCCGGGTGATCATCCCCTCGCAGTCATAAAGAAGCTCCAGGACATCTTCCACCTTTAAATTGCTGAGGTTGAGCGTAATTCGATGTCCGGAGTGCAGGCTTGTCAGCCGTTTGATCAGTTCGCACGGGCTGAAACGCAACAGGCCGGGAACCTCCGGACCGTCGCTGGGAAAGCCCGGATTGGGGATATCCGAATTTTTTTCCGGTCGCAGGTACCCTTCCAGGAATTGTTCGATATCCAGGCGATTGAAGGTGTCGACTTCTTCTCGAATCAGGCCCTGCTCCTCGGCATCGGCGCCTTCGTAGCGCTCCCGCAGGACAGCAACCCGCCTCTGCATGGCCTCCAACATGCACTGGTGAATGAATTTTGACAGGTGCAGAATGGACTTTTGACCCATGGCGACGAATTTGGCAAACGCACTTTCTTCCAAAGGGGGCAAATCGATCCGGCAAACCTTGGCGATTTCCAGCCGGTGGGTTTTGTTGAATTCCCGCAGCAATGCCATCACATAATCCTGCTGATATCGAGAAACCACGCGTCCCTCATCCATAATCTGCATGACCGGATCCTCGGCGAGGAAGCAGAGAAAGGCCTGGGAGTCGGGAAAGCCCCGCGGCACCCAGATCACCTGAACGTATTTGCCTCTAAAGCGCGCCGAAAACTCGATCCCGATACGTACGTCGACCCCCATGATAGCGGCCGCTTCCAGGAGCTCGGCGGCGAAGCGCGGCTCGATATAATTGTAATGGATGACCCGCAAACGCCGGATGCCTTTTATCCAGGCATCCATGATCAGGTGAGTGGAAGACTTCCGGCCCTTTGAGTTGGCGTCGTGTACATGGTCGTCGAAGGCGATCTGGTTCCATTCCTCCGGCATTTCCAGCAGATGGTAGCGCCGGAGCTGCTCCCGCACGAACCGCGGCTTGCCGGTGGCTGCCATTCGAAAATCATGAGCGAGCTCCAGCTGCCGGCGATAATCGCCGTGGGACCTGACCAACTCCTTCATGATCTCCAACAGGACCCGGGCGGTATTCTTTGGCATGGTTCCTGATGCGGTATCGAGAATTTCGTCCCTAAGGGACCTCAGGGCGCTGAGGCGTTCGTCCACAGCCCCGCCCTCGAGCGAACTGAGAAGGTGCACCACGGCATAGGCAATGCGTAGGCCCTTCGATTCGGCCATCTCCTTGATGCCGTTGGGGTGAAAATAGGGGTAGTAGATTCTGCGGGTGTACTCGAAGGTCTTGTCCCGGTTCAGGACACCGGTGACGATGCGCAGCAGGTCATGGTCGCGGCGGTCAAACAGTCCCCTCGGAACCGATTCGGGCGCTTTGTCGGGCGAAGAGGCGCCCTGCCGCTTATCTTTAATACCAACTCTCATCAAGCTAACAGTATGTAATTTTTACAAAAAAGTAAAGGGAAAATAAGAGGGGACACCAGTATCGTATGAAAAACACGACGTTGAAAAGTAGCTCGCAAGGCCTTTTCTGTTTCATCGCGCACCATCGGGGAGCACTGCTTATGACGGTCAAATATTGACAGGCGGACCCTTATGAATCATGATGCAATGGGTCCCGTTGCCAGACCGGGATTGCCTCTGACCGACCACCGCCGCGGGCAACTGCAGGAATGGTTGTGAGTGCGCCGCCGCCGCTTTCGAACCATGTCCGAATACTGATTGCGTGCACATGTTTGTTGACGCGGCCGGAAGGCCCACTCCCAAAAGACACAATCCGCCGAACGTCGATTTGTGGACGACGGCAGAGAGATTGAATGCCGAAAGAAAGAATGACCGCCTGTCACGAATGTGACCTGTTGCATCGTTTGAAACCGATTCCGCGAGGCACGGTGGCCCGCTGCTCCCGGTGCGGAGCGGTTCTGTCGCGCCACCGACCCAATAGCCTCGAACGGACTTTGGCCTTAACCGTCGCCGGACTGATCCTGTTTGCCTTGGCCAATACTTTTCCCTTTTTGGCGATGACGATGGAAGGCCAGTACCGGCAGATCGTTCTGTTGACCGGTATCAAGGAGTTGTACCTCCAAGGCATGCAGGAAATCGCAATTCTGGTCCTGTTGACCACCGTCGTCACGCCGCTCCTGCACCTGACAGGATTGTTGTATGTGCTGGTGCCGCTGAAATTGAACCGAATGGCCCCGGCCATCTGGTGGGTATTTCGATGGGTCCGTCGACTGCAACCCTGGAGTATGCTGGAAGTGTTCATGCTCGGCATTCTGGTCGCGCCTGGTGAAGCTGACGAAAATGGCGGACGTCGTCCCGGGAATCTCACTCTACTGCTTCCTGGCCCTCATTTATATCCTGGCGGCCGTCTCCGCCTCCCTGGATCCCGGCAGGGTTTGGGAGAAATGGTGGGAACTCCGATGACGAAAACCTATGCCACCGCTAAGGACGCTCGGCTGATCAGCTGCCACAGCTGCCACCTTCTTTGCCGTGCCGGACCTTCGCCGGACCGACGCACCCACCGATGCCCGCGCTGCGGCGCCACCCTGCACCAACGCAAACCCCGCAGCGTCAAACGGACCTGGGCGTTGTTGATCGCGGCCTCGATCTGCTATATTCCTGCGAATGTGCTGCCCGTCACCAGAGCCAGCTCTTTGGGAGATGTTCAGAGCGACACCATTTTGAGCGGGGTGATTTATTTCATCAAAGAAGGCAACTGGCCGATCGCTTTGATTATATTTGTCGCCAGCATACTCGTGCCGCTGCTGAAGCTCGCCATTCTCTCCGGCCTGCTGGTGTCGATCCAACGCCGCTCGACTTGGCGACCCCGTGACCGGACCCGTATTTACCGTTTGACCGAGGTCATCGGCCGCTGGTCCATGGTCGACATCTATGTCATTACGATCACGGTCGCCCTGGTCAAAATCGGTGCCCTAGCCCTCTTCGAAGCCGGGCCGGGGCTGGTGTTCTTCGGCGCAGTGGTGGTGTTGACCATGTTTGCCGCCATGAGTTTCGACCCCAGACTGATTTGGGATCAACAAGGAGTCCTGCAATGAACGAGCGGAAAAGTGAAGAGGCCCTGCCGGAAGATATACCGGAGGCCATCGTCCAATCCCGTCTCAGCCAATTCTCGATCGTGTGGATCATTCCAGTGGTCGCCGCACTCATCGGGGCATGGCTGATATACAAGGCCCAGACGGAAAAAGGCCCGACGATTACCGTCACCTTCCAGACAGCCGAAGGTCTCGAAGCCGGAAAAACCAAGATCAAGTACAAGGACGTCGATCTCGGTCAGGTACGGGAGATCACCCTCAACCCGGACCTGTCACAGGTCGTCGTCACTGCCGACCTCGTCAGGCAGGCCGAAAAGCTCCTCTCGGAAAACACACGCTTCTGGGTAGTACGGGCCCGCGTAAACGTCAGCGGAGTCTCCGGGCTCGGCACCCTTTTTTCGGGTGCCTATATCGGGCTGGATCCCGGCCAACCCGGCAAGGCGGCCAGAAGTTTTACCGGTCTGGAGGAACCCCCGATCGTCACGGCCGACCTGCCGGGCCGCCATTTCATCCTGAAAGCCGAACAGCGCGGGTCGCTCGACACGGGTTCACCGGTCTATTTCCGGCAAATCAGGGTGGGGCAGGTCGTCGGCTACCAGCTGGCCGATGATGGCCAGAGCGTCATCATAAAAATATTCATCAACAGCCCGTACCAAAAGTTCGTCTACAAAAACTCCCGCTTCTGGAACGCCAGCGGCTTGGATCTGTCAATCGGCACCGAAGGGGTGCAGCTCAACACGGAATCGATGGTGACCATGCTGGTCGGCGGCATCTCCTTCGACATACCGAGCTACCTGGAAACCGGTGAGCCGGCCGCAGCCGACCAGGTTTTCAATCTTTATGAAAATTTTACCGCCAGCCAGGAGAAGACCGACCTGATAAAAAGCTACTGGGTTCTTTACTTCGACGGCTCGGTGAGAGGACTTTCCCTGGCGCTCCGGTCGAATTCAGGGGTATAAAGATAGGCAAAGTGGTCGACATCAAACTCGAGTTCGATGCCGCGGGGCGTGATTTCCGTATTCCGGTCCTGGTGGAAATTGCTCCGGAACGTTTTATTCCCAGTGTGGAAATGGCACAGGAGGAGGAGCGGCGCAAGGTTCTCGATTTTCTGGTAGCAAAGGGTTTACGGGGGCAGCTGAAGATCGGCAACCTGATAACCGGGCAGCAGTTGGTGTCCCTTGACATCTTCCCCAACGCCCCACAGCGGTGGATTGCCTGGAACGACCCCCATCCGGAATTTCCCACCGTACCGACGCCGATTGAGGAAATCGGCAGCCAGGTCAGTCACATCCTCACCAAACTGGACAACCTGCCTCTGGATCAAATTGGCCGGGACCTGCGCGATGCCGTCGAAAGCTTCAAGGAACTGATGGACGCCCCCGAATTGCACGAGGCCGCCCGGAAACTGAACCGTATCCTCGGTGAAATCCAGCACCTGGTCGCTGATTTGAGAACGGGAGTCACACCGGAAATCGCGGCCACCCTGACGCAGGCCCAGCACTCGCTGGCCGCCGTGGAAACGACCCTGAACGAAGAATCACCGCTGCAGGTGAACATCAACAGCGCGCTGGTGGAACTGATGTCCGCCGCCCGATCCTTGCGTACCCTGACCGATTTCCTCGAGCGCCACCCGGAATCTCTCATCTATGGGAAGAAGAAACCTCAATAAGGTTAAAAATGCCGGCACGAATATCAAGATTACAAAAAGCGAGCAGGATTTCACCTTAGGTTATTTTTTCCTCTTGAGTATGAAGGATGCCGCCTTTTCGAAAGTACGGTTTTTCTGAGCACCCAGGATGGTGCCGATGGCCGTTTCAACAGCAGCATCCAGGTCAAGACGCGCGGTATTGATGATAAGGTCGTAGTGTTTCCAGTCAGCGATATCCTCGTGAAAGGTGTCCTTTATAAAAGTTTTTCGTCGGGAGTTACGGTGTCTAATCCTCTTTCTCGCTTCAACGAGGGGCACTCCGAAATGAAAGGCCACATTTTTCTCGCGCACCTCTTCTGGAGCGACAACGCGGATGGCGAAGCGTTTTTCGGGGGGGAGGATGAAGTTGGCGCCCCGGCCCACGATGACAGCCCGGCCGATAATCCCCAGAGCGTTGACGATCTTGGCCAAGTGCTGAAAGTAGTCGCCGGAATAGACATATTCGCCGGTGAGTAAAGAGGAAACGAAATCCTGTAATTTGGAAAACCGTTCTTTTTCGATCAATTCGAGGGCGCTGCTGCTGACATCCGCGCTGTGGGAGACCGCATTGAGGATGTTCTTCGAATACAGCTCGAAACCCAGCCTTTTGGCGATTCCCTCTGCGACGAGATACCCGCCGCTGCCGGCTTCCATGCTGACGGTAATCACCGGCACGGAAGTCTTTTTTTCCAAGTCTTCTTCCGCCAGATTTTCTCTAAAGAACTTGTGTTGTTCGGCCACAAATTGTTCGATAGTGACTTCAGGGATGCCCATCTTTAGCTCCTTGTGTGTATTTAAGATTATCTAAGATCGATCAGAAACCGTGTAGGCTATTCTCAAATGATGGCTATGTCAACCGGAAATAGCTGAAGAAAGGGCGTTTACAGAGGGTCATGTGGGAATGGGACTGACTGAAAGTTTCCTGCGGAACCGTCCCGTTGTCAAGGGCGTGCCAGATTAAGAAAGTACTGGTGCAAACGCGGATCATCGGTCAGTTCGGGGTGAAAGGCGGTGGCCAGGTGCCTTCGATCCCGGACAGCTACGACGGTATCATCCTCTAAACGGGCGATGGCCCGGGCCTCCCCCCAGGTATCCGTCACCTTGGGCGCCCGGATGAAGACCGCCGGAAACGGGGTGGACGGAGGCTTTTCGAACCCGTCCACCGTTACGACGGTTTCGAAGCTGTCGACCTGACGGCCAAAGGCGTTTCTCGATACGGCAATGTCCATAATGCCCAACCGGGCCGGCTCGTCGTCGATCCGCTTGGCCAGAAGGATCATTCCGGCGCAGACACCCCACACCGCTTTGTGTTCGGCGAACCGGCGCAGAGGATCCGTCAACCCGAAATGGTCGGCCAATTTGCCAATCGTCGTGCTTTCACCGCCTGGGATGACCAAGCCATCGAGACCAAAGAGATCCTGGGCAAGCCTCACCTGAACGGTTCCGACCCCGAGCCGCCCGAATACCTGCTGGTGCTCGATGAAGGCGCCCTGTAGCGCCAACACGCCTATTTTCATTGTTTCTTCTTATCTCGATTCGGTTACCAGCCGCGCCCAGCCAGCAACTCCTTTTCCGGTAGGTCGCGGACGCTGATACCCGGCATCGGTTTCCCAAGGTTTTCGCTCACCCGGGCAAGGATCTCCGGATTGTTAAAATGGGTCGTGGCTTCGACAATCGCCTTGGCACGCTCGGCCGGATTGTCGCTCTTAAAAATTCCGGAGCCGACAAACACCCCGTCCAGGCCCAACTGCATCATCATCGCCGCATCGGCCGGTGTGGCCAGTCCGCCGGCAGCAAAATTGACGACCGGCAGCCGGCCCAGTTCCCGGGTCTGCTTCACCAGGTCATAAGGTGCCCCAATGGTTTTGGCATACGCCATTAATTCCTCTTCAGGCAGCTGGTGGAGTTGCCGGATTTCACTCATGAGGGTTCGTGCGTGTCTCACTGCTTCCACCACGTCACCGGTGCCGGCTTCACCTTTGGTCCGTATCATGGCCGCCCCTTCCCCGATACGGCGCAGGGCCTCTCCCAGGCCCCGACATCCACAGACAAACGGGACCGTAAACGCCTGTTTATCAATGTGAAAGCGGTCATCCGCCGGGGTGAGCACCTCGCTCTCATCGACGTAATCCACACCGATGCTTTGCAATACCTGGGCTTCGACGAAATGCCCGATCCGGCATTTGGCCATCACCGGAATACTGACCGCGGCCATGATTTCGCGAATCAGACCCGGATCCGACATGCGGGCCACCCCTCCGGTTCGGCGGATATCCGCCGGTACCCGTTCCAGTGCCATCACAGCCACCGCACCGGCCGTCTCGGCGATAACGGCGTGTTCAGGGGATACGACATCCATGATGACCCCCCCTTTAAGCATTTTTGCCATACCGCTCTTTACAGTAAACCCCCCGGTTTCTCTCGCACCGCTGTTTTGCATATTTCCCATTTTAACGCCCCTCCTTCCGGGCGGCCGCGTCTCGAAAGCCCGTGAAAGGCCCTGGGCCGCCTCTTTGTTTACATTCTGGTATCAGATGTAGATTCATACGCCAGGAAATGGTATTAAAAACAGATACAGAGTTCTATAAATTTTATCATAACAGATGAAATGGGTATCGACCGAGAACCAAGGGAGAGCGATTTCGTGAAACGATCGGGAAAGGAATTTCGTTACCGCCAATTGGCCAAGGAGATCGAACGGGAAATCCTCAGCGGGAACTACCGGGCTGGGGAGCGGCTTCCATCAATACGCCGGCTTCACCGCCGCACCAACCTGAGCATTTCGACAATCTACCAGGCATTCGTAGAACTCGAAAAAATGGGTTTAGTGGAAGCCAGGCCCCGGTCCGGGTATTTCGTCAGCCCTGTGACGCTTCAACAGATTAAAGCACCGTTTCATCGCAAACGCTCGATACCCCCCCGGGAAATCCAACTATCATCAGTCATCAACTCTGTGGTCACCGCGATCAACGATACCGCCCTTCTACCGCTGGGAATGACCGTTATCGATGCCGAAATGCTGCCTTTTAAAGCTTTGTCACGAATTTTAAAGGCGACAACGCAGCGACGCTTGAAGGAGCTATTGTCTTATGCGCTGTCGGAAGGATCACGGGATTTGAAACGACACATGGCCCACCGTTACCTGGGGGTCGTGGAAGGGGTCACCGAGGAAGACATCATCATCACCAACGGCTGCATGGAGGCGGTGGCCCTCTGCCTGCTGGCAACTGTCTCTCCCGGTGGCACGGTGGCCGTCGAAGCCCCAACCAATTTCACATTCCTGCAAATGTTGAAAGAACTCGGCTTGATGGTGGCCGAAGTGCCGACCGATCCACAGACGGGATTGGAGATTCAGGCCCTCGAACGTTTGATCCGCCGCACACGAATCAATGCCTGCCTTTTCATGCCCAATTTTCACAATCCCCTGGGCGCCCTGATGCCGGACAGCCATAAAGAAGCCCTCGTGCTGCTGTTGAACGGCCACGGGATTCCCTTAATCGAAGACGACATCAGCGCCGAACTCCATTTTGGCCATCAGCGCCCTCTGCCGCTTAAGGCGTATGACCGCGACAACCTTGTCTTGACCTGTTCTTCTTTTTCCAAAACTCTGGCCCCGGGATTGCGGATCGGCTGGGTATTGCCCGGCGGTCGCTTCCGGGAAAAGATCCAGAATCTGAAAGCCGGAACCACCGTATCCACATCCTCCCTTGATCAGCACGTCATCGCTCAGTTCATCGGCACCGGCAGCTATGAACGGCACTTGCGCCGGTTGCGGGCAGCCCTGGGACAGAATATGATCCGGACCGCAATGGCGGTTCAGAAGCATTTCCCGAACGACACCCGTTTATCGGTTCCGGCGGGAGGATCGCTCCTGTGGGTGCAGTTGCCGCCGGGAATCGACGGATTGGACGTCCACCAGAAAGCCCTTGCGCAACATATCGCCGTCATACCGGGGGTAGTATGCTCCAATTCGGGTCTTTTCAGAAACCACATCCAGATCAGCTTCGGAATGCCTTTTACTCCGGCTGTAGAGGAAGGAATCGTAACTTTAGGAAAAATACTGACCTAGATCAGTTGATGCCATCAGCCAATCCCAAGCGCTGGCCGATCCAGTTGGTATTTACATTTCAGATATGGTCTACCGGCAAATCCACAACAAACGGACTTACTTTGGACATTATGACGGGGTTGGTTCAAATTCCCGGACTGCTTTTAATTAGTGATACATATTTTGCCATGTTGACCTTTCTTCCAATGGATTTTAATGCCGTTACTTTCTTATGATTCTGAAGGTCGAACCTTTTCCCTTGTTTATAAAGCTTATCCGTGTGCCCACATAATTTGTGTAAGTTCACTATAGCCTGATCGTATGTTCAGTTTCAACGCCATTTTAGATAAATCCCATACTGGCAAACAGGTCAAAGTATTGAGTCACGCTAATATTTCCGTTCAGGCAATGTATCTTTGTTACCAATTGATTCATATTTTGGTATGAAGACTTAATAGCTGAATTGTGTGAATAGCATTGGGTAATCTTAAACAAATCGCCAATCCTTGAGGTGATGGTATTGTGTTGAGGATGGATAAAACTAGCGGATGACATTGGAAGGGTCATAGGGATCAGGCGGCCCCTCCGAAACAAAGGAGATACGAAGAATGCTGAACGGATAGCCGAGGCAAAACCGAAGAGGGTACGATGGCTTCAAACTGATTTTATCATATAGTTAGCTTCCTTTCTTTACATCACATCGTAATCGGCCTTGGAACATAGAGCTTCCCATGGCCGATTGATTCGGTTCATATTGTCGTTGTTCTCCCCTACACTTACGCTGTTGCCATTTCGCGGCGTGCTGCCATGTCGACCAGTATTCTTCCTCTGGCCTTGTCAATTCCCAGCGCCTTGCGCTTCTTGTCTATGTGGGCAATCATCTTTTGGGCATGACGAACCGGATCGACCTCTAAGTCCCACATCCCGCCATATAACTTTTCGAATTCTTCAAACAGATACTTCTTGAACACGGGTGCCCCAGAAACGGGCAGGGTGACGCCGAACACCGTGTATACCCCTGAAGCTACAAAATAGTGCCCGATGCTGATGGCCTTTTCGCTCATCCATTCCGGTGCGCTGCCTGCGGCCGGCAGATCGCTGATATCTTTGCCCAATCCTCCGGCTTTGACAACTTCCGTCGCGGCCAGGAGAATCCGACTGTTGTCGACACAAGACCCCATGTGAAGGACGGGCGGAATGCCGACCGTTTCACACACCTCTGCGAGGCCCGGGCCGCAATAAACACTTGCAGATTCCGGAGTCAGTAAACCCTCCATCGCACAAGCGATGCCATTGCACCCCGTGGTTAATACGATGACGTCATTTTTGATGAGTTCTTTAACGACCTGCAGATGAGCGTCGTTGTGGCGAGTTCTGGCATTGTTGCATCCAACGACACCCCCGATACCTCGGATGCGGCCGTTAATGATGTTGTCATTCAAGGGGTGGTAAGAACCGCGAAACGACCCTCCAAGGTGGTATTCGATCGCTTCGACGCCGAATCCAGCGACCATGGGGGATTTTTGTTTCGGAATCATGACTTCAGTCCCCCTGTTTTGGAAGTTGTCGACCGCCATTTTGATAATACGCTCGGCATCTTCCAAGGCGTAATGCTCGTCAAACTCGATGTGGATGACATTGTCCTGCTCCATCCGGGCGATGGGGTGGGTGGTGATGAGTTTGGTATGAAAACACTTGGCAACGTTCGCCAGATTCTGAAAAATACACTGTATATCGACCACCATGGCTTCGCAGGCCCCTGTGATGATCGATAGCTCCTGCTGGAGGAAGGTTCCGCAGAGTGGGACACCGTGCCGCTGAAGAATTTCATTGGCCGTGCAGCATATGCCGGAGAGCTGGATCCCGCGAGCACCCTTTGATCGTGCGTATTCTTGCATTTTTTTCGAGCCGGCCGCCGCGACGATCATTTCCGATAACACCGGTTCGTGACCGTGTATAACGATGTTGACCATGTCTTCTTTCATCACGCCGAGATTGGCCTCAGCGACCAAAGGATAGGGGGTTCCAAATAGGATGTCCTGGAGCTCGGTGGCCAGCATCGATCCTCCCCAGCCATCAGCAAGGGCGGCCCGGGTGCCCTGCTTGATCAGATTGCGGTAATCCTGATCCACACCGATATGGGTCCGGTGCATTATCTCCACGATTTCACGGTCGATGTTTCGGGGCAGTACTCCTTGCTTCTTCCAGATGTCGTAGCGTGCCTCGGGCGCTCTTTGGGTAAAGAGAACCTCGCCCTCGGCTTTGCCCCACTCATTGAGCGCTTTTTCTCCGACTTCGACCGCCACTTCATCCAGGTCGCGGTCGAGTTCCTGTCCGTCGACCGTCACCTTGGTAGAAACCCCGAGCCATTCAGCGACCTGTTCCAGTTTGATTCGATCCTTGATTTTATAGACATCGGTTTCTTTTCGGGCGGCGGAAAGAAAGACTTCGGCGACGCAACGCCCATGGTCCGAGTGGGCGGCGGCCCCCCCGGCGATCATTCGGATAAAGTTGCGGGCGGCAACCGTGTTGGCCGTTGCACCACAAATACCCTTACGATCGTCCTCCCCTTCTATTCCGGACTTCGGCATTGGAAGACGACAGGGGCCCATGCCGCAGTTCTTGCAACAGGTTCCCTGGACACCGATCGCACACGGTTTCATGTTGACCGCTCTGTCAAAGGCCGTATCGATTCCCAGTTCATGGGCGCGTTCAATCATCTCCTGGGTGGCAGGATCGACCGATGCGGCTATGGGGTCAGCGAGTTTCTGTGCTTTTACAATAGGTGATTTTTTTTCGACTGCCATTTGACGTTCCTCCTTGAATGAGTTGATGAACTTCGTCAAAATAGATTATTTACCGTCAACCGCTCCTGCCGTTTGATTGATTTATAATGACAACGTGATTGAACATTTACCGCCCAGCCATTACTTTTCCTCTGAAACGAGATTACGACTCAGAAATCGATGAGACGTCGGAGGGATCGTTCTCCCTTTCGATTTCCTGATAAGTCGCCGGACTGAACGCTCAATTGAATCACCCAAGTCACTGAAAAATGAACTCTACAAAGGACGCCTGTCGCCAAATGATGGACAGCGCATTTCTCAGCGTAGAGCAGCCGTTCTATGCAGCACACTGAGAAAGTGAGTGCTGCAACGGGACCACTGGCGAAATCGTCTGTGGAGGGAGATCTGTCTGATGGGTTTTTGAGCAAGGAGCGTGCCACAGGGGCATCTGGTCGGCTTGTGTACTTAATTACAAATATTTGAGCCCTCGGGGAGTTTTCCAATAACCGGGAGCGGAGGGAATGATCGGCGACTTCAGCGCGCAAACTCATGCATAAGGCAGCCTAAGGAAAGAACATAATTTCATTACAATATTAAACTGTTGAATCCATTCTAGCGTTTGTGGGTTGACACTAAGATCCGGGGTTGCCGATGTTCTTTCCCAAGGCGGCCTAATGCATTCAGACAGTGCCCGCTTCCGCTGCCGATCATTCCCTCCGCTCTTGTGCAGCGTTTGCGGGAAAAACTCCCCGACTGCTCAAATATTTTTAATCAATTATAATATTACCGGGGGGAAATTATGGTGCGAGGAAAGCAATAGCATTGCATCTTGCAATGTTATTGTCGGCGGGTCCGCCCATCGCTATGGGGCACATCAATATCGTAGGCCTTGATCTTACGATAAAGCGTACTGGCGTCAATACCGAGATCATGAGCGGAAAGCTTCTGATTGCCTTGGTGCCGCAGCAGGATTTCGGTAATCAGAAGTTTTTCCATGGCCTGAAGGCTCATGGCACTGAACGCATCGGTCGATGGGTGGGAACCTGCACGCAGTTCCGAGGGTAAGTGATGACGTTCGATAATACTGCCGCGGCACAGAACGAACGCCTGCTCAATGATGTTTTCGAGCTCGCGGACATTTCCGGGGAAATCATGTTCCATCAGCCGGGCGATGACTTCGACGGAAACACCGGCGATATCTTTTCCATGCAAACGATTGAATTTATTAATTATATGATCCGTGAGCAGCGGGACATCTTCTCGTCGTTGGCGAAGTGCCGGTATCTCAAGATGGATCACCCGAATACGAAAATAGAGATCATCGCGAAACCGGTTCTTCTTTACCAGCTGGTGCAGGTTACGGTTGGTCGCCGCAATGACCCGCACATTGACTTGTAAAGGTTACACCGCACCCAGCGGCTCGATGATTCGATCCTGGAGGACCCGCAGAAGCCGAACTTGAAGCGCCGCTGAAATATCGCCGATTTCATCGAGAAATATAGTACCGCCATCTGCCAAAACAAACCGACCCGGATTGTCACGTTTGGCATCTGTGAACGCCCCGGCTTTGTAACCGAACAGTTCGCTTTCCAGCAGAGAGTCTGGCAGGGCGGCACAGTTCACCGGAACAAATCGCTTTTTTCGGCGCGGCGAAAGGTTGTGAATAGCCCTGGCGAATAATTCCTTTCCGGTTCCGCTCGGCCCTTCGATTAAAACCGTACTGCTGCTTTCTGCAATTTGAGGGAGTAATTCGAACAACTGAACCATCGCGGGACTACGGCCAACAATATCTTCGAATGTATAATGATTCTTTAACTGTTTTTGCAGTTGTTCAACCTGGCTGAGATCCTGAAACGTTTCCACGCCGCCGATGATATGACCGCCATCATCTCTGAGAATAGCCGTTGAAATGCGGATGGGGACACGATGTCCCTGATGGTTGATGATATGGGCTGTGACATTCACAACCGGCCTTCCGGTACGAAAGGACTGCCGCAAGGCACAGGCCTGTTCGCATATGTCGGCGTGAAACACGTCGCAACATGATTGGCCGAGAACGTCACTTCGGGACGTTTTCGTGATTCGCTCGGCGGCCCGATTGAAGGATGTGATTCGCCATTCATTATCAACAGTGAACACGCCTTCATTGATTGAATCCAGAATGATATCGCGAGCCAAGTTATCACTGCTGTCGTTCATAATTTATCACTTTCGAATGTCCATACTGATCAATGCAAATTGCATTAACCTGAGTGGCTTAAAATTGCATAATGCAATGATAGTGTCAGCCGCTGATGGAGGCCTTTGAGAATTAAACATTGAAAATCAGGACCATGGTGCACGCCCTCCTTTTTGGCACGCTGATTGCTCAATATGATCTCCATGAAAGTCGCCATTGCCCATTGGCAGAATCGTATTTCACCCGTCTTTGACGTCTCCGAAAGATTGCTGCTGGTTGAGTTCAAAAACGGCAAAGAAGTGAGTCGCGTCGACAGTCGGTTGTCTTGCAGCGGTCCCATCCCAAAGGCCCGCGAAGTGCGTCGGCTGGGCACCCAAGTGCTCCTGTGCGGTGCTATTTCGCGTCCAATGAAAACCGCCCTCAATATGATAGGTGTTCGGGTTATCGGGTTCATTTGTGGCGATTTAGAGGATGTGCTGAATGCCTACCTTAAGGGGCGCCTGGCAGATAAATGTCTTCCAGATGCCCGGCTATAATCAGAATACGGGTACGAAAAATAGCCAGCGTATACCTCCCAACAGTCGGAAACAAGGAGTATGGCATGGATCATAGCGGAAATATTTCGACGAACAATGATTTTACATGCGCGCACCAAGCTGAGTGTATCAGGCTGACGGGGAGAAGTGATGTTTTTCAGGCCCAAATCGTCATGTGTCGTCGAGATGGTCTTGACCTCGTCGCACCAAAATTTGCCAAACCCGGGACCTATCTCATTGTCCGCATGCGAAAGTTTTCTCCGACAGCTTCATCTGTTCATGAGGATTACATTCGTACCACTGGATTAACCGAAGTTCGCTGGGTCGAAGAAGTCATTGATGAAAACGGATTAACATTTAAAATGAGGTTAAAGTATATTTGAGAATATACTGCCACTGTCCAGGAAAGATCCAATACATTGGTCAACCTCAATCAGTGTCTATCAAGAAAAGAGGCGCATGTTTTATGCCAAGAGGAGATGGTACAGGACCGGAAGGAAGGGGTTCGATGGCAGGCCGGTCCGCCGGTTTTTGTTCGGATTCATCAATGCCCGGACCCTTCAGGCCAATGCATGACAGTTGGTATGGCTATGGGCGGGGGCGACGCCGCAGGGCATATCGCGGGTGGTCCTGGTTCGGCAATGAATATGGCTTGCCGGCATTCGGTTTTAATCGCCAGCAGGAACAGATGATGCTAAAAGATCATGCCGGTTATCTCGGAAGCGTTCTCAGCAGAATCAAAAAGCGTGTCGCCGATTTGGAGAGTGAAAACGAAGCAGAATAATGGCGGCCAACCACACCTGTTCGTCGCATGAGCGGGGCAGCCAACGTCCCTCTGAAGGGGCTGCCCCGAGTCAAAATAGTGATCTTTAGTGAGAAGAAAATTTTACTTTTAACACCCCATTGCCTTAAACAGATATACCACGATGTGGAATTGACAAAGAATATATCGTGGCGACATTCTATTTTGAGTATATGCTCATTAGCGGATAAGGTTGAAATGTTAGGTGTTTTTATAATTGACGGAACACATTGCAGCCGCCCGTACCAATATCAGACTGTTGGTGTCGAGTGATACCATGATGACATATGATGAAATAGTTAAATTTCACGGACATGAGTGCCCCGGGCTTGCCATCGGATACCGAATGGCTTCGGCTGGCCTGAAAGCGATCGAATCAGCACGATCAAAAGATGAGGAAATAGTCTCCATTGTCGAGAATGATGCATGTGGTGTTGATGCGCTCCAGTGCATCACCGGCTGTACATTCGGTAAAGGGAACCTCATTTTTCGCGACTATGGAAAGCACGTATACACCATTTATTCACGATCCTCAGGAAGGGCCATTCGCGTCGTTTTTTATTTCAGTGGTTTGTCTGATAGTATCGGGGACGATCGAAATAGTCTTACCGAATGGATATTGTCCGCCCCTCAGGAAGATATTCTCTCGGTTACCCCCGTTGCAATACCTGAACCTACTCCTGCCGCAGTCAGAGATTCTGTTTCTTGCAGCATCTGTGGTGAATCCGTAATGGAATCGCGAACCAGAATCGTAAACGGTAAATTCATCTGCATCCCATGCTCCCGCAGCTAAGATTCAATTTGGCCATTTCACTCTCGGTGATCAGCTTTGCGAATTGAAAATACCATAAATGCAATAGAAGCCAAACACACAATGCACGCGCACCCAATAGATCAGTGGCGAAAGACCGCCTCCGGTTTGATCATCATTTTCACCGGAAATGGAAAAGGGAAAACAACGGCTGCGTTTGGACTTGCATTGAGAGCCGTCGGCCAGGGGCTCAAAGTCCTCATTATTCAATTCATGAAGGGACAAGAGAATATCGGTGAAATAAATGCATTGATGAAATTCCGACTACCAATCAAGATAAAAAGATTCGGGCGTGCGGGATTTGTCCATTCAAGAACCTGCGAGCCCCTGGACATCTGCATCGCAGAACAGGGACTGGATTTTTTCCGCAAAGCTCTGGTTCTCTCCGGATATGACCTGATTATACTGGACGAAATATTGATGGCGATCGATTTTGGTCTTATTAAAGAGGCGGATTTGAGTATAATTCTGATGGGTAGACCATTGCACCTGCATGTCGTTCTCACTGGGCGAAACGCGCCCAAATGTTTGGTGGACATGGCCGATCTCGTTACTGACATGCAAGAGCTAAAGCACCCCTACAATGCAGGCATTAAAGCACAGGCCGGCATCGAGTACTAAAACCCTTAACCATCACGAATGTCACCCGTTCGGATGCCCGTGCTATAGCTGGATTTATATTATCAGATGAAATATCATCCACCCAACACTCTTTATAATTATCAAGGCTTTGCCAGGGATGATGCCTCTAAGGGGCCTAAAGCTAAGAATGTTGTTGGATCAATTCTGGCTTCTGCAGATGTTCACATAAATGGCCAAAGACCCTGGGACCTTCATATCCATAATGTCAATTTTTATGAAAGGGTCTTAACAGGCGGTTCCCTCGCTCTGGGGGAAAGCTATATGGATGGCTGGTGGGATTGTGAAGCCCTTGACCAGTTCTTTGAAAAAATAATGGCAAACCGTCTCGACAAAAAGATAAAAGCAAATACTTCTCTTCTTCTTTGGACTTACCTCAAGGAGAAGATATCAATATCTCAAGTTAAATCTAGAGCATATGTCATCGGCAAGCACCATTATGACATTGGAAATAATCTATTCGCCGCTATGTTAGACAAATGGATGAACTATTCTTGTGGTTATTGGGAAACAGCAAAAACTCTTGATACCGCCCAGAAAGACAAGTTGGACCTCATTTGTCGAAAAATGGGATTAGGACCGGGAATGAAGGTTTTAGATATCGGTTGTGGTTGGGGCGGCTTTGCTAAATATGCGGCTGAAAAATATGGTGCAACTATTCATGGTATCACAGTGTCACGAGAACAGGAAAAGTATGCGAAAAGTACCTGCCAAGGGTTGAATGTTAAAATCTACTTTAAGGATTATCGCGATTTAGTGGAAAAATACGATCGTATTGTTTCAATTGGTATGTTCGAACATGTGGGAAGCAGAAACTACAATACTTTTTTTAACATTGTCCATCGATGTTTAAAATCCAATGGTCTTTTTTTGTTGCACACGATAGCTGGAAATACTTCGAATGAAACACCGGATCCGTGGGTAATCAAGTATATTTTTCCGAATTCAATGTTACCGTCAGCCAAACAGATCACTTCCGCAGCTGAGGGACGGTTCGTAATTGAGCATTGGCATAGCTTCGGGCAATATTACGATAACACATTAATGGCTTGGTATAAAAATTTCAGGGAAAATTGGAATAAACTCAAGGATGCATATGATGAGAGATTTTATCGCATGTGGACCTATTATCTACTCTCGTTCGCAGGAAGTTTTAGATCAAGAAGAAATCAATTGTGGCAGATCGTGTTTTCTAAACGAGGCATAAGAGGAGGGTTTTACTACAAAGAGCGATTATTAAGTTAATCGTATTTTCATAAGCTCATATCGGATGGCTTTTAAAATGTTTATTGGCTTCACTCAACTTCTTCCCGGTTGTCGAATACCTCGAGCACTTCATAGAAAGAATTGCGTCGCGCCGGCGTGAAACCGGAGCGGCGAATAATTGTTTTGACTTTTTCGAGGGTAGCGGTGCGCTCGTGCCCGGCTGTCCGAAGAACGTTTTCTTCGAGTAAAATCCCTCCGAAATCA
>CAWBYM010000016.1:0-12203 GCA_963792945.1 uncultured delta proteobacterium
TACGTGGCACCGCATGGGCACCTGCCCCGAGTCTATCAAACCGTTCATCTAGAACATGTGCGATAGGCCCCTTCGGCCCGATTCTGTGCATCGAAAAACGCCTTTGCCACTTCTTCTGGCGTGCAGCGGTAATCGGCCATTATCCGCTCAACGGAGTCCTTTGGTATCGATATCTTCATGACCTGGTGCTGAAAGTTGATGTGCGCAGCGGTGTTTTTGCCCGGGACAATGATCGTGATAGGTAGGTCAGGTCCCCCGACCTTCTTCCAATTGTTGATTTTACCGGCAAAAATATCCTCCAGCTGGTCCTGGCTATAATATTCAAAACGCCTCCTTTTTTATCGGCAGCCCATCTTTAGTTAAAGGCTGTCTTGGGTATGGGATCATAAGGACCTTATGAATTCAAAACTTGTTCCATTTCGAAGAACAGGTCCTGTTCCCGAATCACACCGGCGACTTTACCGGACGATTTAACCACCAGTCGCCGGACATTTTCAGACTGCATACGGTAGGCGGCTTCCATCAGGCTGGCCCCAGCATCGATCACCGGCGGAGCGGGAGACATGATTTGCTTCACCTTTACTGGGGCGCTTCTTCTAATTTCGGAACTGAACATGCCCTTCCAGAACATGGGCGAGTATTGGATACTGTCGGCTGTCGACGGTTTGGGGGCCGAGAGGTAGGCGGGCATGATCATTTTAAGAAGATCCGTAATGGCCACGATGCCGAGGACATGTTGCCCGCCCTCCATCACCAGAACCGAACGGTGGCCGGTTTCCATGATGCGGCTGGTCGAAATTTTGCAAGTAAAGGAGGCCTTCAATTCGGCTATGGCATCTGCGACACTCTGATCGCCGGTCAACCGGGTGTATTCCTCGATCGGGACCATGGCCTCGCCCACTGTTTTTTCCTTACGCTCGATGGGGGGCTTGCCATGCTGAAAAGCCTCGATGATCTTGGCCGCCAGCAGTTCGATATCGCAGGGCTTCGATAGATAGTCAAAAGCCCCTTTTCCCAGGGCCGCTGTGGCGGAGGGAAGGGCGCCATGCCCGGTGAGCATGATCACCGGCAGGTCCGGTTTGCGTTTCTTTATTTCCTGCAGGGCCTGGTGGCCGTCGATGCCGGGCATCTTGATGTCGAGAATGACCACATCCGGGTCTGCGGCCAGCTTGTCCAAAGCCTCTTCGCCGCTGCCGGCGATAAGAGTCTCGAATCCCTTCCGGTTCAGGATTTTCTGAGTGGTGGCCCGGAACTGGGCCTCGTCGTCAACCATTAGAACTTTGATTTTCTTTTCCATCGATACGCCTCCCTCGGCGCCCGGGTTTTTACATTCCGGGTAGGGAAATGGTTATGATAAAAGAGCGGTTCGTCCTCGATTTGGAGCAAAGACCTTTAAGTCTGTAACGGAAGAAACCATTGGGTCTACGCGACCTCTTTATTCCTATTCTACAATATCGAACGGCGTCGTCATTGGAGTGCCGGGAGAAAGCAGCCAATGGAAAAGGAGGACCGTCAGACCAATCGAAAATACAATGATCGCAAGGACCCGATACCATTTGAAACCGAGTCCGTGGGTCAGGCCGGTCCCGACCAGCCACCATTTCCAGATCTCAGTAAGCACCAGAAAAGAGGGTACCCAGGAGACCAAAAGGGTTATTCCCGACGAAAAGGCGTAGACGCTGAACAGTTTGTCAAAGCGCACTCGGACACCGCCCGAGATTCGCGCGAGAACGTAGCCGATCCCAGCCATTAGAAGTGCCATACCGAAGGCGTTTGCCAGGGATATCCCGCTCACCACGAAATAATTCGACGGACCGGTGTATATCGGGCTGGCGATGCTGTGGGCCGCCGCGCAGACAATCAGGAAAACCAATGCCTGCGGTGCGGCCGAATCCGGCAGTTCCGTGAAAAAGCGCCGAGGATGCAGCAGCATGCCGGAGATAGCTTGGCTGCATGCTTTCAGCGATATCCCATTCGTCACGTATGCTTCGTTGCCCATCATTGCAGCACCCCCATCTTATAAAATAGACCGGCGAAGAAGATGATCAGCGACAGGAAAAAATAGAACTTTCGCTCCGATTCCCGGCTGAAATAGATCTTTCCCTCATCCATCCAAAATAGACGATGTTTCCCTTGGCGTTCCTGTGTTGCGATATTTTTCATGAACGACTGTCCTTTCATTTTCCGGGTCTAGAAACCGGGTAGCGAGCCAAATCCGATCAACGGCCAGTAGACAAGAGTGACGATCAGAAGCAGGATTTGTGAAAAGAACCACATGATCACCCCTACCCGCAGGAAATCTTTCGGTCCGAGGTAACCGCTGGCGTAGACGATGGCATTCGGCGGCGTGCCGATAATCAGGCAGTAGGCGAAAGAGGAGGAAATGGCCGTCACCATGGCCATGAACGGGATGAAGGTCGTCCCCGGATGAGCCAGGCCGGCGATGTTCAGAGTCACGGGACCGACGGCAGCGGCGGCCGGGCCGTCCGCCATCAGGTTCGTGATCGTGGCTGTGATGCCGCTGGCGGTGGCCAGCAGCGGCAGGCCGGAGTTGATACCGAGCGGTGCCAGCAGTTCGAGAATACTGCGGGCCATCCAGTAGGCCGCGCCGGTGCTGTCCAGGGTTCGGCCGAAGATGATGGCCCCAGCATAGAGCCAGATGACGCCCCAGTCGACCTTGGTTTGGTAGTCGCGCCAGTTGGTCACCCCGGCAAACAGGTAGGCCACGGCCCCGGCCATAGCGATGACGCCGATGCCGAGACGAACCGGCAGAATGCCGGTGTCATAGAATGTCTTTTCCGTGAGCCAGCCGAAGATCATGACCAGGAATATGGCCAGGGCATACACCTGCTGACGATTCCAGCCGCCCATGCGATCGATTTCCTCTTTGAGTTGAATCATGGCCGGTGCCAGGGAGGTAATCTGCGGCTTGAAGCGCCAGTTCACCAGAAACCAGGTCACCGGGATCATGATGATGACAATAGGCATGCAGTAAATCATCCACTGAAGATAGCCGATGTCCATGCCGAACATGTCGTTCAGGTAGGTGATCATGATGACGTTGCGGGCCCCGCCCGACGGCGCGCCCGGGCCGCCGATGTTGCAGGCCATGGCGATGGTAATCATCAGGAGCTTGGCCAGCTCGGGATCATCCGGCACCTCGCGGGTCAGGCTGTTCTGGTAGAGCAGGATGCCGATGGGGAGAAACATGGCCGCCAGGGCATGGTCGGATATGAAGGCCGCCATCGGGCTGATGACGATGAAAAGGATCAATGTAATCCATTTTACGTTCGGAACCGCCAGTTTGCGGAACATTAGAAGGCACATGCGCTTGTCGACCCCGGTTTTGACCAGGGCCACGGCGAACATGAGGCTGCCCATGATAAACCAGACCGCGTCGTCCCAGAAGAGCATGGGCACATCCTTTCTGGAGTAGACGCCGGTGAATACCAGCAGCAAGCCCACGCAAAAAGAGACGCCCGGCAGCGGAATGCATTCAGTCAGGAAACAGAGCACCACGAACACGACCATGGCGATGGCGACCTTGATGTGCCAGGCGCCCATGTCGGCTGATTTGCGGTCTTTTTCAGCGAGATCTTCGTACTTCAACCCTTCCCTGCGCAGTGTCAACCCCTGCTGCATGAGGCTCTGGTATTGCTCATCGGAGACTCTCTCTTTGATGAATGCCTTAGCCCGGTCGAAGTTCTTTTGATCGGCCGGAATTTTTTGGCTCTGGGCCCACTTGAGGTCGCGTTTTTCGTAAGCGCTTCTGCCCAAGGACCCCATCAACATGTTCTCGTGCATGATCTTGGCCGCCAGAAGCTCCCACTGCTCGGTATCCGCCGACTGCTTGTTGAAGAGCGACTGGGTGAAGAAATCGACAACCGCCCTCGGGGCGACCTTGTATTCCACCCCGACGTCTTTCATACCATAGGGTGTGGGCATGAACAGAAAAACGAACAACAAGACCACCGGAATGGAAAATATCTTCCAGTCGACATATTTGTCGTATCCGGTCGCTTTTTTTGAGGTTGTGCTCTCCATATGTGCTCCCTCGCTTTGGTCGATGTGAGTAGGGGTGATGAGTCCGGGGATCGGCCGGATATTTGCCAGCCAACCGGCGAGACTGTTTATTCTTTTTTGCCCTCTTCGAGGATCTTTCTTGGCGATCCCATGTGTTTTCGCAGCTGAATCAGCCTGATCTTTTCATCGAGTTGCTGTCTCCGGACGTAGGCTTCCTCAGCTCTTTCGATCAGGTCGTCGATCTCGGCCGGTTTCATCAGGTAATCGGAGGCACCGGTTTTCAACCCCTGAACGGCGGATTCCACCGTTGCATGACCGGTCAGCATGATCACTTCGACCATGGGGTACTGCTTCTTTATGGCCTTGAGTGTTTCGATGCCGTCCATTCCGGGCATCTTTACATCCAGTATGACGACGTGAACCTGTTTCTGGCCCAGAAGTTCTAGCGCCAGGCTGCCGCTGGAAGCGGTGATGGCATCGTAGCCTTTTTTGTTCAGCAGTTTTTGGGTGGTTGCCAGAAATCGCTCTTCATCATCAACAAGCATGATCTTCACGTTTTTCATGTTCGAAACTCCTATGCGGTAAATTGTTTATTCCATAACGATGTTTGTCTTTGGTAGCGTTCGAAAATATCCTTATGGCTTTGTATCCTCACATATCAGAGGCTGAAAAGAGGGGATCGGCCGGCTGGTGTCAAGCGGTGGATCGCAACTTGACCGTAAACGTCGTTCCCTGGCCTACCTGGCTGCTGACTTCCATGGTTCCCCCCATGTGCTCCACGATCCCGTAACACACGGACAGGCCGAGGCCGGTCCCTTCACCGACCGGCTTGGTAGTGAAAAAAGGTGAAAACACCTTTTCCAGATTGGCGGGGCTGATTCCACAGCCGTTGTCAATGACCTGGATTTCGACCATACCGTCATTCGCCGCGACTGCCTTAACCGACAAGCTCTCCGCCCGATACGCCGTGACGCGCCAAAATGGCGTCGATGGCGTTGTTCAGCAGGTTCATCATCACCTGCTGGAGCTGGGCCGGGTCGCCTTTTACGGCCATGAATTTCGGATCGATACGCTGGTCGAATGAAATACCGTGCACACTGGCTTTCTGTTGGATCATCTTGGTCACTTCCGGTATGAAGCTGTGCAGGTCGATTATGACGGTTTCGGGTTCACCTTGGCGGCCGAATTTGAGTATGGCCTGGGTGATCTTCGAACAGCGCGAAATCTGCAGCCTTATCTGATCGAGGGAATCCTCCAACTCGGTGAGGGTTTCCGAGGCTTCGAGTTTTCCGCCTTCCTTCAATTCTTCGAGAAGGGTCTCAATCAGGCTCTGTTCGCTCTTGATGATCTGGAGCGGATTGTTGATTTCATGGGCAAAACCGGCGGCCATCTCGCCGAGTTCCGCCAAACGGCTGGTGCCGATGAGCTGACGGCTCAGACTCTCTTTTTCGGAGTGCATATTTTCCAAACGGTTGACAATACGGTCGGTCATGTAGAAGGCTACGGTGATAATGGCCGCACCGCCGAGAATGAAAATGGCTACCGACCAGTAGATTGTGGAATAGAGCATGGCGAATGCTTCCGTGGCTTTCTGCCGGGCCACGAGGGTCCAGCCGCCGTCTTTGAGGCGTGCCATGGCGTAGAGATAATTTTCGCCACTCTCGTCGCGTTGAATGAAGCTGGCGATCGATTCTTCACTCATCGAGTATTGCACGTTGTCCGTGGTTTTAGACAGTAGGCTTCCTCCCGACCGCCTGTTGGTCTGCAGCACTCCGGAAGTGTTGACGATGTAGGCCTCTCCGGTTTCACCGATGTGTATACCCCCGACGAGCTTTTCGAACGTCTCGGTATCGATGGTCGTGCGGATGACCCAGCGCTTGTCCCCGGTTCCGGTGGCTATGGCTATGATGAAATGCGGCTCCTGCCGGTAACCCATGAACACGTCGCTGATGTAGACACCGTTTTTAATGACCTCCATAAACCACTCGGCATCTCGATAATAGCGTCCGGCCAACTGGTAGGGCCCCTGGTAGGAGACGTGCATGCCTTCGGCGTTGAAGATGCCGAGGTCCTTGAATGCCACCGATACTCTCTTGAGGCGTTCGAAAACCGCTTTTAGGTTTTCGGGTTCACTGAGTTCCGTGAAAGTGTAGGAGTTGATGACGAATTCGATATCCCGGCTCCTTTCTTCCAGGAAGTTCTCGATCATCTGACGATGATCGTCCACGACCCGTTGCATGCGTGCGACCGTCGCGCTTTCGAGCGACGTTTTATGGGAGTAAAAGCTGAGGCCCATGATCAGCATGAAGGGTATGAACGGGACGAGAATCATGCTGGTCAGCAGGATGCCGCGTATTCCGCTGTAAGAAAGGTTTTTTTTCTGCATCGAACCTCCGGTTCCGGTAAATACTGCTGGACGAGTCAGTCTTCCGCGTTGTCTTGGAGAATAGATAGGCAATTCCCGTGCCAATCGAGCAGAAATTGGTAGGGTTTAACTATATGAATTGTATATTAATATTGATAATAAATTAGGGCAGTACAGTTGTTGAGCGGAAGCGGTGTCAGGTTCTTTTGCAGCGTGTAAAACAATAATTGACTTTTGGAAGGGGTCGAATTTTTCATTGGAGGAATGAACCAGGATGTTGAAAGCCTATCCGCTATTTTGACCGGCTCCGAGGTTCGGCACGAGATTATAAGCTGTTGCCTAAATATGTTCCGATTAAAAGGTGAATGCGGCCGTTAAAAATCCCCGCTGGCCCCCCTCTTTGAAAGGGGGGAACGCTAACAGGCCGGTATCCTTTATCGACGATAGAGCTGGGTTTGAACCACTTCAGGCTTTCACAGTTCCCCCTTTGGCAATAGGGGGACAGGGGGATTATAAATTAGAGCCAATTGAAATATTATTCTAAAACTCAGCATAATTGTTCCCGTTGTCATATACGCCGACCCGCCGGATTGTTTATTTGTGGCGGACTTTAGGGTTTTTTCCAACACCCTGGTTTGGCGGGCACTTGTTTATCGATTTTTAAAAATCGTTTGGAAGGCCGTGTGCACGATGTCAACGGCCCAGACAGGGTTCCGTATAAAATCCATGTTGATTACCAGGTCGAACTCATATGGTGAGGCATCTTGGCGCTTGAACACCTTCTTAAAAAACCGTTTCTGCTCCTCGTCAAGTTCGGCCAGCTTCTTTTCCGCATCGGTATTCGAAATGTCGAACATTTTGGCCAACCGGCTCACCCGGTAGCTGGTGGAACAGATGAGGCGAACTGCTAGAACACGGTCTCGGGGGAGAATCAGGTGCGCGCCGCGCCCTACGAAAATCGTCGGCTCGGATTCAGCCAGGGTATAAACGGACCCGAAGAGCGCGCGGACGTAATCGGTCATGACGAACGATTTCTCTCCGAACAGGAAAGCGCCCAGCTCGGCAATCTTCCCCGGGTAGCGTTCATCAAACAACCGGATCGTTTTTTCCTTCAGGGCGGCATCGGCGGCTATATCTTCGATGATCAGGCGGTCGGCGACGCGGGCGCCCAATTTTGCGGCCAAACCATCGGCGATTTCCACTGCTCCGACCCCGATTTTGCGGGAAAAGCATATGGTGGGCGGTATGCAGGCCGGTTTGGCTTCTTTCACGGACAACTCACGAAATTTTTTTTCGGCCGAACTCACGTATTGCATGGCCACCTCGGCGACCTTCGGCCGGGTTTTATGATAGCTTCCTGCTTGGTAAGCCGCCAGTTTCAGCAATGGGGTCATGGAATCCTCCTTTGGTTCAGGTGTTTGCGCGACAGTTTTGAAGCTTTTATTGCCTGTCCTCTCGAGCGGCAGTCGACATTATATGCTGTTTAGTTTTTCAAGGTCGATCTGCAGTTCATATGCGCCCGGTTCGGAACTTTTCTTGATGCTGAATCCCAGTTTTTTCCCCAGCGCCAGCATCTGGGTGTTTTCCACAAGCACATGTCCCCAAATAGTTTTTATTTCCCTCTGCCGGGCGATCCGCAGGCAGTTTTTGAGAAGCTCCGCCCCAATCCCTTTCCCTTGCCATGGGTCGCCGACCAGGACCGAAAATTCGGCTTTTTTCAGGTCGCGCTCCTGGATGATCCTGGCGACACCCAGCAACTGCTCCCTGCGTTCGTCCTCGGGCAGGGCCACCAGGGCGATTTCACGGTCATAATCGATCTGGGTGAACCGGGCCAGCATGCCGGGGGGCAGCTGCTTCATCATGGCGAAGAAGCGCATGTATATGCTTCGGGGGGTGAGAGAGCTAAAGAGGTCAGCCATCATCTGGGCGTCTTCCGGCCGTATCGGACGGATGAAGATCTTGTTTAGGCTTTTGGTGACGACATGGGATTCGTGTTCGACCGGGTAAGGGCTTATGACCAGGTGAAGCGGCGCTTTGACAACACTCTGCTTCAGGATGACCCGGGCATCCACAGCAGTGAAACTGTCGCCGGCGGTAAAGAGAGGATTGATGTCCAGCTCATCGATTTCCGCGAAATCAGTAACCAGCTGTGCCAAGCGGATCAAAATCTCTTCCAATTTTTCAAGGTTGGCTGCCGGTTGATTGCGATAGCCCTTGAGAAGCCGAAACACTTTGGTTCCTTCCATCAAACGTCGGGCCAACAGGCGGTTCAGTGGCGGCAGGGCAATGGCCCGGTCTTGAATGACTTCCGTCATGATTCCGCCGATTCCAAAGAGAATCACCGGTCCGAAATCCCTGTCCTGCTTGACTCCCAGTATCAGCTCCACTGTCGGACTTGGAAGCATCGGCTGGATCGTCACTCCCGAAGCCGCACCATAGGTCCCGTGTGACATCGTTCGCTGGGTAATCTGATCGTAGGCTTTGCAGACCTGCTCTTCGTTTTGCAGGCCGAGAATGACGCCGCCGAATTCGGTTTTGTGGGTAATCGTGCGAGTATAGATTTTCAGCACCACGGGGTATCCGATTTGAGACGCCTTTCGAGCCGCTTCCTTCGCCGAGAAAGCGGTTTCGGTCGGATTGGTCGGAATTCCGTAGGTATTCAACAGCGATTTGGACTCGACCTCCGTCAGGAGCTTTTCCTTGCGGTCCATCCCTTGGCGGATCAGTGTGTGTGCTCTCTGACGGTCGAAGTTGATTCGGCGAGGAAGTCGCGATGGTATCTGCTGGAGCAGTTCGATATTTTTGGAGTAGTTCCAGAGATTGGAAAAGGCTCTGATGGCCCGCTCCGGGGTGTCCAGTGTCGGTATTCCGTTGCGGTTGAAAACAGATCGCCCGTCATCTACACGCGGACCGCCGATCCAGGATGTAATGACCGGGAATGGTGCGCTTTTGATTCTCTCTGCTACGGTGATCGCTACCTCTGTCGGGTCAATCATGGCCTGGGGGACCAACATGATCAGCAGACCATTGATTCCAGGAGATGTTGTACAAATATCGACCACCTGGCGGTACTCTTCGACCGAGGCGTCTCCCAGCATGTCCACCGGGTTTGAGCGGCTCCAGTGGGCCGGCAGAACGGCATCAAGTTTTGCCAACGTATCCGTGGAGAGCGACACAGGTTCGAGACCGTAATCCGCCAGAGCGTCAGCGGCCATGACACCGGCCCCCCCGGCATTGGTGACCACTGCCAGGCTTTTCCCCGTCATGCGGGGCTGTTTGGACAGAACTTCTGCGCAATCGAAAAGCTCTTCAAAAGTTCTGACCCGGACGATGCCGGCCCGTTTAAAGGCGGCGTCGTATACGGCGTCTTCGCCTGCCATGGCTCCCGTATGCGAAGCGGCTGCGGCGGTTCCGGTCCGGGTGCGGCCGGCCTTCAGTACAACGATCGGTTTGATGCGGGCGACGGCCCTGGCCGCGCTCATGAAGTTGCGATGCCGCGTGAGGCTCTCCATGTACATGACGATGCTGCTGACCCTGGGGTCGTTGCCGAGGAAGTCGATTGCATCGCCGAAATCAACATCGAGCATGGAACCCAGACTGACGATGTAACTGAAGCCAATCTTTTCCCTGAGCGAAAGATCCATAATGGCACTGCAGACCGCACCGCTTTGCGAAATAAAGGCCATGCCGCCCGGTGTGGGCATTTGGGTCGCGAAACTGGCGTTGAGATTCACGCGGCTATTGATGATGCCGAGGCAATTCGGGCCGACAATACGGACGCCGCTTCCTCTGGCGGCATCGGCAATGGACAGCTCGATTTCGCTGCCACGGATACCGGTTTCCTTGCCGCCGGCGGAGATGATGACCGCACCGCCAACCCCCATTTTTGAGCAATCGGTAATGACGGCCGGCACTGATTCGATCGGTACGGCGATGACAACGAGGTCCACGGGAATGGAGAGCTCGGAGAGTGAAGAAAGGGAGAGCTTTCCACAAATTTGCCGATGGCTCGGGTTTATGGGGTGTATGTCACCACGGTAACCGCCTTCGATGAGGTTGCGCATGACCGCAGCGCCGATCGATCCTTTACGGTCGCTGGCACCCACCACAGCCACGGATCTTGGGTGAAAGAGTCTGTCGAGGTTATAAATACTCATGGGGGATTATCCCTTGTTGCCGGTTACTATCACTGATTCCCGTCGTTCGCCGGATGTCTTGAGGGCCAGCTCGTTAATGTTTTTCAGCAATCGCGATGGAATCAACTTGCGAAAGATCTCGCGCTGATTCGCGCGATGGTCCACCATGTAAAGGACCGTAAATTTTTCACGCAGGTCACTCTTGAGCAGCCCGAGTTTTTGGCGGTCGATGTCTTGCATACGGATGTAAACCTTGCGGAATCCGGCATCAACCTTCTCGTAGGAAGTTAGAATGCTGACCATCCGTCCCCCGAATTTACGGACCACATCGGCCACCTCTTTTATGGAGCCCGGGCGGTCTTCCAGTTTGAACGCAAACTGCACCCCCTGGTTGCTGATGCCGGTAAGGGAGATAAGAACCCTGAACAGGTCCGACTGGGTGATAATTCCGACGACTTGGCCGGCTTTATCGACCACCGGTGCCCCGGAGATTTTTTTTGCCAGGAGAACTTCGGCGGTTTCCTCCACGGTGTAGTCATCCGGCACCGTGATCGGATTTTTGGTCATTATATTCTTCAACTTTATTTGCGACAGCAGGTACAAGAGCTCGTGTATATCGAGCGTGGTGGCATCGGAGGCCGATGCCCGTTTCAAATCCCGATCGGAAATAATCCCAACCAGCTTTCCTTTTTTCATAACCGGCAACAGGCGGATACGGTGTTTTTTCATCAAGCTGATGGCATTTTGCATGGATTCTTCGATATCGACGGTGATGACCGGCTGGGACATCCAATTTTTGACCAACATTATAGGCCTCCTTTATCAAGAAGATTCATGACTTAATACAATGAACAGGTATTCGGCTTAATTGGCAGCAGGCCGGATGCTGAGCAGCGGAACCGGGCAGCGGCGAAAGACTTTTTCGGCTGTGGAGCCGAATATCGTTCCGACCAGATCACCGCGGCCTTTAGTTCCCATCACCAGCAAGTCGATTTCTTCGGTTTCGACCACCTGGAGCAGCTCCTTGAAGGGGACACCCATCCGGATGATTTTTTTTGCTTTCAGGTCGCTTCCGCCGCACTCGACAACGACATTTTCCATCATTTTAAGTCGTTCTTCTTTTTGTCTTGACCAGTAATCTGGCACTGAAAAGGCAGGAAATTCCCTCTCGATTTTTTGTGCAGCGTACACGTCACGCTGGTTTATAACGTTCACGATCACTAACTGTGCCCCCAGACGCCGGGTCAAACCGACCGCATACGAAGCGACTGATGCCGTATACTGGGAAAAATCGCACGCCACCATAACCGCCTTTATATCGTCCATTTCTAACTTCCTCCTTGTATCCGTCTCTACTGACGTGTTTGATAAACGTTAAGGCCATTCAATCTTAGGCTGGCAATGGTTTCACCGGCCGGTTGCCTGTTTGCTGTTGTACTGACTGTCGGTAACGCAAAGGACGTGCCACTTTCATGATTGAATAGTGCCGACTGAACTATAAGTATTAATAGGAAAAATCTTCGACGCTGCTAAAATGTGACAACAATTTCTTCATTCTGGTGTCAGTTTATTTTTCAGGCTGTAAAGAAAAGAATCGGAAGTAAAGTGGTAGGAATAAGGGCTCTGACGTTTGTCTATTTCGGCGGATAGTGATGGGGCGCGAAGAGTTTTCAGAGCAG
>CAWBYM010000017.1:0-117500 GCA_963792945.1 uncultured delta proteobacterium
CAAGGCAGCTTTGACTTGGTTTTGATGGACGTGCAGATGCCGGTTATGAACGGCTACGAGGCCACGCAGGCCATACGCAATATAGAGAAGTCCATTGGAGGCGGTGTTCATATGCCCATCGTTGCCATGACTGCACTTGCCATCAAGGGCGACCGGGAACGGTGTTTGGAAGCCGGTATGGACGAATATCTGTCAAAGCCCATTTCACCCGGGAAACTGCATGATATAATCCGCCGGATCGAAGCCGACAAATCCCACCGCCAAGAGTCGGATATTTCAAATGATGAAGGGGCTAGTGACCGGTTTAGGGCCCACGGTATTGACCGGAAGCTCATAGACGAGGCTTTCGATCATGACCGGGGATTTTTTAAAGAGGTGTTCGATCTTTTTGTGGCTGATTATCCCCTGTTGATGGATAGCCTGAATGCGTCGTTGACCTCCGGAGATGCCGTCGCCCTCAGCCGCTACGCGCATTCAATCAAAGGTATGGTCGGTTTGTTTAAGGCGGAGGAAGCCTATAATTTGGCGCAACTGTTAGAAAAAAAAGGAAAAGAGGGTGACTTGGCCGGACTTTCCCAGATCCTCCCAAGGTTGTCCGATTCGCTTGAACAATTGAAAGTCGATTTAACGGAAATCGCCGGGGAATCGAGTGACGAACCGGGCCAATGAATATTTTTTGATATTTCGATTTAATACCTATTATTATGAAATAAGTCCACATTAAGCATTCGCATGTTCCGGGCCGGAAGCTGAAGATACTGGGCGCCGGACCCTTATTCGTATCGATACAGCATATGAAGAGCCGAACTGCGGGATACGTTGACGGCCTTGAGGCACTTACCGGCCAAGCCGAAACGTTCACAGAAGGATAGACCTTTCAGGAAGTCATACGAATGAAGCAGATTCTCTTGATAGACGATGATCGGGTTTTCCTCACCTTTATCAAAAAACATTTAGAGGCTGCCGGGCATATGGTGACCACTGTCGAAGACGGGGTTTCCGCGCTGAGAGCCTTGACCGATTACACACCGGACATCATTTTCCTCGACTTGATTCTGCCCAAAATCGACGGAGACAAACTCTGTCGCGTCATCCGCAAGATGGCGCATCTTAAAAACACCTACCTGGTGGTGGTTTCAGCAGTGATTGCGGAACTGTCTGCCGACGTCAGCGACATCGGGGCAGATGCCTTTATCGCTAAAGGCCCCTTTTCAGTGGTCATGCAACATGTTCTCAACGCCGTCGATCAATCAGACAAGCGGCTTGAACCGTCGGCCGATGAAGAATCCAAGCAAGTCCTCGGTCTGGAGCATGTGTCGCCACGGCAGTTGACAAGGGAATTGCTCTCGCGCAACCGTCACCTGCAAGCCATCCTGGAGAGCATGCAAGAAGGCATCCTTGAGATCATCGAAAACAAAATCGTCTATGCCAATGCAGCCGCTGTGGCACTTATCGGAAAACCGATCGAAAAAATTCTGATGGTTGGATTGGAAGAGCTCTTTGACCTCAGTCAACGCGGGCGGATTGACGACCTTGTCGTTCAGGCCGGCTCGCAGATGGTCGAAATCGGCGAAGCGCGGCCGATAGAGCTTAACGGAAGGCACGTTACCGTTAAGTTTATACCCGTCGAAGCACAGAGTATGCGCAGCGTTGTTCTGATTACCGATATCACCGAACGAAAGCGCCTGGAACTGCAGCTGCAGCATTCACAGAAAATGGAAGCGATCGGCACCATTGCTAGCGGTGTTGCCCATAATTTCCGCAACACTCTGACGGGCATTCTGGTTAACAGCCAGGCCATTCAGGAAAATTATCAAGACGATGCGGAATTGCAGGAGGTTGTCCGGCGCATAGATACTTCCGTCAAGCGCGGCGCGCAGCTGGTGGAGCGCCTCATGCAATTTGCCAGAAAAGAAACCACCAATGAGTTTAAGCCGCTCGATTTGGTTACGGTTATTGCGGAGACATATCAAATTATAAGGAAATCGACGGATAGGAAAATCGACATCCGCCTTGACATCCGTCATTCTCTGCCCGTTTTGGGTGACAAATCGGGATTAAGTCAGGCTTTGATGAACTTGTTTACCAATGCCACTGATGCCATGCCGGCCGGGGGAGGGATAAAATTGGAAGCCTTGCGCAACGGCCGGTCCGCCATTGTTCGGCTATCGGATACCGGCGAAGGGATGAGCGAGGAATCTCGAAAAAGATGCTTCGATCCTTTTTTTACAACAAAGGAGGTCGGAAAGGGGACCGGTTTGGGTTTGTCGACGACATACGGTATCATAAAGGGCCACGCCGGTGAAATCGCCGTTGTTTCGTCCACTCCAGAAGGGACGACTTTCGAAATCAGGTTACCTTTGGCCGGCAACCAGAGCGATGAAATACCGCAAGCCATCGTCATGGGCAACGGACAGACCATATTAATTATTGAGGCCAGAGCCGAAATGTCCACGGCAGCGAGTGATCTGTTCGAGTGTCTGGGCTACCACGTGGAAAGGGTCAAATCCGTGGACGATGCGATTGAAAATTATCCAACCCTCAGACCGGAAATCATCTTAATGGATGTGCCGAGTCTTAGCGACGCCGAGATAGACAAACTAAATGCTCTATTGCTTGGCGACACAAACGGTAAGATCGTGCTCCTGGTGGATAGTTACGGGAAGAATCTGGCGAGAAAAAGCGTCGGCCGACTGTGTCGTGTCAAGGGGGCCCTGGATAGACCCCTCAATATATCCAAAGCCAGTCAACTATTTTCCGAACTTTTGGCCCGTTAATTTTCTAATCCATACCGGTTCCTTTATTTGATTCAGGTTGTATTTACGGCCGAAAAGCGCGACCGGTGATCTCGGTGGCATCTTCTCAGCTTTCAAGCCATAGTCGTCCGTCTCGGCCACAGCCGATAGACCCCCTGCATCTGCTTTCTCCTTTGATCAATCTTCTGATTAAGCCTCATCATGAAATTTCCCCGAATTACTGGACACGATTATAAGCAAGCTGCGTGCTTATCTATGGATGAATGAACCCGGAGGTGGTATAATGCTGTCATGATTTACACAAATGCAGCCCTCAGCGTATACTCTCTTCAGTACGACATCGACATTTGATCTTTATAGTCTCCGGTTGAGAGAAAGTGTTCAAAAAGATGCGATAAAATGCTAAAATATTGTACAATCTTATAATGTGGGATTACCGTCTTCCCCCTAACGCCACCCAATTTAACGTTGACAATCCAGTGGCATATTTGTTGCTTTTGAAGATGCAATGATCGATTGATTTCAATAACCCTCTCTGGTTCGTCGATAATTGCAAATATATTTAAATTTTATAACCTTATGCGGTCGATGGCAGAATGCCACGGGTTTATCCGTGGCTGAATGAGCCGGCGCCCCGTCTCTGCAATGGCAGAGGTGAGGTCGGCCCTTAAAAAACCGCAGACCGATAGGACCCCGGGTTACCCGGGGGGGTCTTATGTCATTGTGTTATGTAAGTGACCAGGCGGAGCTGTCTTTGCCCTTAGCCAAGTTGGAAACGGATACATTTCGTTCGGGCCTTTACTATCTCTCTAACATTCTAAGATTATCCATCCCTCAATTGCGGGCTGGTGTTGCTGACATTCCTCTGCCAACAGGTTTTTTCTTCTAACAAATACGGTTTAAAAAAGACATATGATTTTACACTTGGCGAGATTCGACTCCATTTTGCCGTCGCGGCTAAAAGGCATTCGAAAAAAAGGTATTGAACTTCACCAGCTGGCATCGGAAAAGGCCGCTAGGTTAATGGGGATCGGCTATAAGTCCTTGCAAAATAAAATAAAAATGTTATAACATATAATTTTAATTGGTTAAGCATATAGAGGGCCTTTAGAGATGAAAGCAGCAGATAAAATCGAGCTAACGCTTTGGGATTTGATTACCATTGCATACCGGCGACGGTGGGAATTAATTTTACCTCTCTTTATATCGGCCATAGCTGGACTCCTCTTGTCGTTGATTCTCCCCAAGGCCTACCAAGCTTCGACGATGATTCTTTACCAGCCACAACAGCTGCCGAAAGATATTGTGCGAACGGTCGATTCTGATGTGCAAGAATCACATTTGAACACTATTGCCCAATTGTTACTGAATCGAAAATCTCTTGAGCGGATCGTTACTGATTTCAATCTTTATTCAGGCGCCGAATATCCTGATTTGACGATCGAAGCCAAGACTGACCGATTCTGGAAAAATGTCACTATCGAATTGGCGCAAGAGGGCATATTTAACAATGCGTATGTAGTTTCCTTCATGGGTGATGAACCGCAAACCGTGATGGCGGTGACCAACGCCCTGTCCAGCTATTTTATAGAGGCCAACTCGAAGGAACGCGAATCGAGTGCGATCGGCACCAGCGCTTTTCTCACAGAAGAACTGGAGGGCGCGCGTCGGCGTTTGGGTGAAATGGAGGCCTCTCTGAAGGAATATCGGCAACGTTACATGGGGGAGTTGCCGGAACAGCTGAATAGCAACTTGTCGACCCTGGACCGGCTGCAGGACCAGCTGAATAAAAAGGAAGACGCCCTGAGGGGGATCCGATTGAGCCTTTCAGGATTGGACAAGCAAATAGAAGAGGAACGTTACGTATCAACCATGAATACGTTAAGTGGTAAGGATGGCTCTAACATACTGGAGGTGGACACCACCGATGTGGGGCTCCTCAAAGAGCAGCTGGCCAACCTCTTGACACGTTACACGGATCAACATCCCGACGTCAGGAACCTCAGAAGTAAAATTGCGCAATTGGAGAGTGAAATGGCGGCCACCAAGGGGGGATCGGCAAATAGAGATCGAAGCGGATTCGTGACCTCGAAGACCAGATACCTGCAGCAACTCGAACGCCAGCGTGGTGGGTTGCTGAGTGAAAAGGCAGCCGTCGAGGCAGATATCGCCGCCCTAAATCGTGAGATCGCCGGCTATCAAGTGCGGGTGGAGAACACTCCCCGACGCGAACAGGAATATATTACCTTGCAGCGGGATTACGAAAACCTCAGTGCAATGTACAAATCCTTATTGAATCGCAAGCTCGAGGCGGAGATGGCTGTCAGCATGGAACAAAAACAGAAGGGTGAACAGTTTCAGATACTCGAAAGTGCGCGCCTGCCCCGAATCCCGGCCAAACCCAATTTAATGATGATGATGATCGCAAGTATCGTGATTGGGTTAGGTGTTGGTTCCGGCCTGGCTGTTTTACGAGAATACATGCAGGACACATACAATGGACCGGAAGAAATCGAAAGTGAACTCGAGATTCCCGTTATTGCTGCAATTCCAAAGGTTTTAACAAAAAGAGATATCTTTATGAGGCGGGCTGAAGTAACCCTTTGCAGTTTGGTCATAATCATGACCGTAATCGTATTTGGCGCGTTTGCTTATTTATCGCTAATCGGAACCGAACAGGCGATCGAGACGGTAAGGCAATACTTGAGCACCTGATACCTTATCCCTCATTTTAAGTTTGAATTCCCCGATGCTCTCAGCGGGGATGAATCCGCATAAGATCATCCGTAGCAAAGTGCGCGGCGGAAGCAGAATGACAGAGCCGAAATTCAGGATTGCCCGGTAGCTTGCTGCGGGTGCAGTTATTTCAGCACTTTGCCGCTTTATTCAAATCTGTTACAAATAGAAAGAACACGCAATGGGCAAAATTCACAAGGCGCTCGAAAAATCTAAAAAAGAGCTGCAGCAAGAGCCGAAAAATCCTTATGAATCGTTAAAAAATCGCCGCAACAATAGGCTGAAGGCGTCCGACACTCACGGTTATGAGCGACACAGATCGGATGATCAGAATATTTCGGAATCAAAGCTGGAATCCATCCATGCCCTGCTCGATGAAGCGTCGGTTATGGAGAAGTTCAATGAAGAAGCGGACTCCCCTAAAGACTCGGCACCAAACCACAAAACAAGATCAGCTAATCATGAAAGAATCGACGAAATCGATTATGGCAACAAGATAGACTCGAGGGTGATCGAAGACGAGAAGCCAGTATTTTCAACGCATCAAACAAGAAATAGCGGCTATTCGAATGTCGAACGCACAACATCGACGGCAATCTCAGGGCAGCGGGATGAAATTTCGCAAAATACAGTATTTCTAAAAGGTACTTCCAGTGGAAAATCCGATACTCGATACATTAGAACAGACGACCACTTGACTCACGAAGAACAGGTGGGATCAAAACAGCCACAGCTGAGAACCGGCCAAACCCTAAAGTTTCATTACTCTCTAGTGACCCTCGCCAAACCCAACTCTTTTGAAACCGAACAGTTTAAGATCCTACGCGCTAATCTTCTCTTTCCGAAGTCGGGAAAAAGCCCAAAGACGATATTGGTTACGAGTGCCGTCCCGGGGGAAGGGAAGACATTTACAGCGATAAACCTGGCAGTTAGCCTGGCACAAAACATCAATAGCCACGTCTTACTTGTCGATGCGGATATCCGCAAGCCGGATGTTCATAAAAGGTTCGGTCTTGGTGACAATATTAAAGGACTAAGTGACTTTTTAACTCAAAACACTCCTATATCATCACTGCTGGTGCGAACACCATTATCGAACCTGACGATACTTCCGGGCGGAAAGGCAACGGTCAATCCTTCCGAACTTATTTCGTCGGAGAAAATGCAAGCTCTATTGACTGAACTATCGACTCGATATAGCGACCGTTATGTTGTCATCGATGCTCCCCCACCGAAATTGGCTGCCGAGACTTACGCACTGGCACGCTTCGTTGAACACATTATACCGGTGGTTAGATCGGGACGATCAAACCGCGAATTGGTGGACGAAATGATGAATTTACTGGGACGGGATAAAATCCATGGGATAGTCCTCAACTGCTACGACATCCGTAAAACCAAACGTTACGGATATCACAAATACAGCGAATACTACTCGAAATAGAATCTCAACACCATAATCTACCTTGTGCGTACCCATGAGGTAAGTGTCATTTAAATGCTTCGACTTTTTAAACAATACTATCCCATTCGCAATGTCTTTTTCGTCATCGGTGAAGGGTTTTTCATATTCCTTTCGGTCATCAGTGCATGGTTGATCACCAATACCTTTAATTCAACCGAGTTTAATTCCCTAGTGATATTCAAGGCGGTTTTAATAACGTTTGTGTGCCAAAGTTGCCTGTATTATGCCGACCTCTATGAGTTCCACGCCGTAAGGAAGGGCAAGGAAATTATTATTAAACTTATACAGGCATTGGGGATTGCGACGATTCTCATTGCAGCGATCTACTTTTTATTCCCTCAAACCACGATCGACTCCGGTGTTTACATTCTCAGCCTGTGCATACTTACCGTTTTTCTCGGATCTTGGCGTTTTTCCTATTCATTTGTCATCAGCCGCGGATTGTTCAACATAAAAATTATTCTAGTTGGCTCCGATGACCTCGCCCAAAATATTGTCAACGAGATTAACCATAAAACCGACTGTGGTTATACAATTTCATGTATCGTTACTGAAAAATATCATCAGGGAACTATTACAGACGCCCGATCACCGATCATACGCAAAACGCAGTATGAGGGACTTGCGAAGCTGGCCAAGAAATTAAAGATCAGTAAAATTGTGGTCGGCATTAAAGAAAAAAGGGGCACTTTGCCAATTGAAGAATTGTTAAAATGCAGGGTCAGCGGGATAGATGTTTTAGAGGGAAATAGTTTTTACGAAATCTTGACAGGCAAGCTGGACGTAGGGCAAATCAACCCCGGCTGGCTGATTTTCTCTGAAGGGTTCAAAACATCACCTTCGAAAAGGTTCTTTAAAAGAATGTCGGATTTGGTCTTGGCCGTGGTGTTACTCGTTCTTTTTCTACCGCTGATGCTCGTGGTGGCGTTGTTGATCAAAATCGACTCCGAAGGCCCGATCTTTTTCTCTCAGGAGCGGATCGGTCAAGGTCGGAAGCCTTATTTTATCCATAAATTCAGATCGATGATTGCCAATGCCGAAGAGAAAAGTGGCCCTGTATGGGCCAAAGACCATGATGCTCGCGTGACGCGCGTCGGGCAAATTATCCGTAAATTACGTATCGATGAATTGCCGCAGCTGTGGAATGTCATCAAAGGGGAGATGAGTTTCATCGGTCCTCGGCCGGAAAGAAAATATTTCATAGAAAAACTCGAAAAACAAATTCGGTACTACGGTGAAAGGTTCGTTGTCAAACCGGGTATCACAGGTTGGGCACAAGTTAACTATCCGTATGGATCGACGGTTGAAGACTCCATACAGAAACTCAACTATGACCTGTATTACATCAAAAACCTGTCTATTTTTATGGATCTAATGATTGTTTTGAAAACCATAAAAATTGTGATTCTCGGGCGAGGAGCCAGATAGTCGATTGGGTCGGTTAAAATTGCCGCGAGTGTGCCGACTGAAAACATCTCCCGCGGTAGCCTATTCAACATGCAATAAGATCTAAGATTTATATGAACATTTATATAGGAGGCCGGAATGAAAACTTTTATCTCAGTCTTGTCCGCGATAGTGATGCTTTTGACGGGGATTTCCTACGCTGCTGATAAAAAAGCAGGTGAGGAGCGGGCATCTGCCCCTCAAAAAGCCACATATAAACTTAATTCAGGTGATATCCTGAATATCGTTACATGGAAGGAATCCGATTTTTCAGTAGAACAAATAATTGTCAGAATCGATGGAAAAATCAGTTTTCCACTGCTAAATGACGTACAGGCTGCCGGGCTCACCCCGATGATGCTTAAGGATGTCATCGAGAATGGCTTAAAAAATTTCATCTCCAATCCTGTTGTCACAGTGTCGGTTGTCGATCCACAAAGTCAAAGATTTTACATACTCGGAGAGGTAGCGAAAACAGGTGAATATCCGATCGTAAAAAATTTGACTGTCATGCAGGCTTTTGCGATTGCCGGTGGTTTTACGGAATGGGCGGAAAAAGACGAGATCGTTCTCGTCCGATACGAGGGCGGAAAACGCAATGTTTATCGGATTGACTACAAAGCGATGGCCAAAGGCAAAAACCTCGAGGACGACCTGCTGCTGAAAGCGGATGATACGATTATCGTTCCATGATGACATTTTTTGAATTGACCCTCCGGGCCACTTCGAATATAGAGTCGGTTGGGAGTCGAGTGGTATAGGCGGCAGCGTACACATTTTTCAGGAGACGGAAGCCGATAAACGACAATTAAAGGGAGGGTGACTAATATGAAAAAAATCAAGTTAATGCCTATTTTGATAATAGCCTTAATTCTCATTCTGACTGCCTCTCCTTCTCTCGCTGCCAAATACACTTTCGAACCGATCTTGGATATCAACTCATACTATACCGACAACGTATTTCAAGAATCGCAAGATGAACAGGATGATATCGTTACCAGCGTAGGGTTGAGATTGGCCGCTGGCGTTGAATTAAAGGCAGCCGGAATTGGTGTATACTTTAACCCCAGGTACCAGTTTTACAATGATTTTGACGAGAATAACCAATGGCTTTATGACGCCGGTCTCGACGGTTTCGTCGATATAACTAAAAACACCCGCCTCAGTATTTATGACAATTTCTCAAAAAGAAATGATCAGCTTTCCTTTGAACAAATAGATGCGGTGAGAAGTGGCGAGCCGGGTGCAACTCTTGACCCGACCGTTCGCCAAGGACTGAATGACTATTGGACCAATACAGCCGGAATTCGTTTGGATTATCAGTTTGGCACCAAAGATGAGGCCTTTGCAGAGTATCAAAACAAAGCCTTGAGAAACGATTTAAGTGAAATATACGAAGACAGCGACGGACATCGAGCAGACATCGGCGTAACATATTTTCTGACGCCGAAGTGGGGCATCGGACTCACGGGTACCTATGCGCGGGGACTCTTCGATCAATCCGACGATTTCATCGGCATACCGACGGACGATTTTAATGCATATGCCGGTACCTTGCGATTAATAAGGCAGATCAACCCCAGAACCAATGGATACATAGAGTACGGATATTCCCACTTAACCTATGATAACGGCCCTTTAATAAGTACACCCGGGGGTGGGTCCGGAGTCCTTGTCTTGAATCAGGACTTTGACGTTCATAATCCGCTGATCGGTGTGGAATACGCTATAGAAGAAGACATAACAATGAACCTGAGCGGTGGGTGGTTTTTTAGGGTCAATGATATAACCGATAACGATGATGGGCCCTACCTCAACTTCTTGTTGCGTAAGGCGCTTAAAAGAGGGGGCGCCCGCCTCGAGGCCGGTGCCGGCTACGATTTAAGCTATTTCACTGCGGAGAACCTTGGATTTACCCGTTTTTACCGCCTTGGGGTCACTGCGGATTACGAGCTGTTCAGACGGTTTTATGGAGATGTCTTTGGGGCCTGGCGCCGCAGCGAATACCTGGACGATATCCCGGAGCGTGAAGACGATCGGTACCTGGCCGGTGGCGGGTTTACGTGGCAGCCGCTACGCTGGGCCGCCATCCGTTTGGGTTATCAGTTTGCGAAAAACAACTCTACTATAGAGTCGAACGAATACACCGAAAATCGGTTGTTTATAGACCTGACTTTCGCTCCCGAATTACCCTACAAGGCACTCTTCTAGAAAGTGGTTTCAAAACCTCTGGGCACGTCCCTGCCAGTCAGCGTGCGTGATGGAGGTATTTTTATTTCCAGATACTGAGATAGAAGTATCCTGACAATGCTTTCGGATTCAATTATAGCAACTACAATTGGTGCATTGAATGAGGTTAAAGAGTCACCTCCAATAAAAACAGATGTAAGCATTCACAGGGCGTCGCATCTGCTTTGTTGTCGGGCACTTGAAGTACCAATAGGAATAGGTCGTCTACGCGCCCGACGCCTTGCATCTGCGGCACCCTGTAAACGCTTACCAAAATTTCTTATTTTAATTCAATCCAAATTTAACTAGCCTTTGAGCTCCTACTCCAGAGAGCACCTCAAAAAGCGGCGAATCAACAAACGGCCGACCCTGCCATATCATGCTTATCATCGATGCTCATGCCCATCTTTATGATGTTTTTATTCTTGAAGAATGCTTTAATGCCGCCTATTCGAATTTCCACAACAGGGCCAAAAGCTTGAAATGTGAAAATCACTTTACAGGTATTTTACTTCTGGCCCAGACCGCCGAGGATAAAACTTTCAGTCGCCTGTTGACGGCTGCAAACGGAGACGGCTCAAGAAGGGTGCCGGGGCTCGCAACATGGGAATTTTATCGCACAAAAGAGGACGTTTCATTATATGCCAAAGCAGGCGATTCGAAGACCCTGTTATTGATCTCTGGAAGGCAAATTCAAACCTCAGAAGGCCTGGAAGTCCTCGCACTTGGCTCTAGTGGGCAATATAAAGATGGATTTCAGATCGAAGACCTCATAAATAATATAATTGAGCACAACGAGATTCCGGTCTTGCCATGGGGCGTGGGGAAATGGTTGGGACGGCGGGGGCGTATCGTTACATCATTAATAGAGAGTATGAATAATTGCTCCTTGTTTTTAGGGGATAACTCAGGTCGTCCCGTATTCTGGCGACAGCCACGACAGTTTTCAATTGCGAAAGCCAAAGGTATATCCATTTTGCCTGGAAGCGATCCCTTGCCGTTTCCCTTGCATGAGGCTGGACTTGGAAATTTTGGCTTTACTCTCGATAGTGATATCGATGCGTTGGAACCCTGTAAAAGTTTAAAAAATATTCTTTCAAACCAAAAATCTAACGTCTGTGCTTACGGAAAGTTGGAAAAAACATGGCGGTTCTTTATCAATCAATCACGTATGCAATTGGCAAAATGGCGCTGAGCAACACAATTTTGAACCCGCAGCAGTGTTTAATGCACAAAAAATGAAGAGAGACCTAAATAGTTTCCAAAATGACATATTTGATTTACTTGTGGTAGGCGGAGGGATATCCGGCGCTTTCACTTGTTGGCTGGGTGCAAAAGCCGGTCTTAAAGTCGCCTTAATTGAACAGAAAGATTTTGCCCATGCGACTTCGGCCAACAGTCAGAAGATCATTCATGGTGGTCTGCGCTACCTTCAACATTTTGATATTAGAAGAGTAATTCAATCCATTAGGTCTCGCGGCTGGCTGATGTCACTGGCGCCTCACCTGGTTCGTCCGTTGCGCTGTGCAATGCCTATTTACGGATACAGCTCAAAAGGCACAGTGATTATGGCTTCGGGAATTAACCTTTATAATTTGATATCGGCGTACTGTAGCTCGAGAGAAGATAACCTGCCCCCGTTACCAAAGGCCAGGATTGTTGATAAAGAAACCATGCTTCGATCTTTTCCAGCAATCGACCAGCACGAATTAAGGGGTGGTGCTGAGTGGTTTGAGGGTGTTTGTCAAAACACAGAACGGCTCGTCGTTGCGTTTATCAAGTCGGCCAATCGATTGGGCGCTGTGGTCGCAAATTACCTTGAAGCGCTTAAATATCTGGAACGTAGCGATGGCACAATCATCGTAACTGCCAGAGACAATTTATCGAATCAAGAATTTGACATAAAGACCAAGAGAGCCGTCAACTGCATCGGCCCATACCATTCGATTATGGGAGACAGAAGCGTTAGCAACAAGCGGTTGCCGATTCAACATTTTGCTGCAGGATTGAATCTTGTGACAAAGCCTATTTTTAATAATGATACGGCTATCGGGTTGAAGAGTAGCCGCAGCAGGCAGTCAAGATTGTTCTTTATATTGCCTTGGCGAGACCGATCGATAATAGGTACCGAATGGTATGGCGTCGAGGCCCCTTTTAATGAATTGAAACCATCCGAGCAGCAGTGTCAGGATTTTATCAAGAAATTTAATGCGGTTTACCCTTCTGCCAATTTAGGTCTAGACGATATCAAATACCTACACTGGGGATTCGTCCCGTGTGCTAAAAATTTCAACAAGCGTCAGTCCAGTCCGCGAATTTTAACTAAACCCAAGATATTCGATATTAGTCATGATAATCAAAACCGTATCCTAAATGTCATTGCAATAAAATACACCACAGCCGGAGATCTGGCCGGAAGTGTTCTCAACCGGATCAGCCCTGACGCTAAGGTCAATAGAGATTATAATGATCGTTTAGTCGGTGCTGATGCGGATAATCTCATCAGTTACAAAATGGATATCCAAAAAAAATGGGGGGAAAGTATAGGGGAAAAGGAAATTGACCGTTTGTTGACAAACTACGGCACAGAGTCGAATATGATACTCGATTTAGCCTCTAAGATCAACAATACAGGGATATCTAAAGAGTCGATCATCATGGCAGAAACTAAATTTGCCATTCGACATGAAATGGCTCTGAAGCTGAGTGATATTATCTTCAGAAGGACTGATTTGGGAACAGCAGGTGTGGTAAAAGAGGACACACTTACGATGATAGCCGACACCATGAAAGATGAACTTAATTGGTCGACCCAGAGGGCATTCCAAGAAAAAGAAGATGTTAGAAAAACCTATCCACAGTTCATTGGTTAGAATGATAATAATATAAGCAGATCGATGGTTAAAGGAGAATTGGTATTTTGAGAATCTTAGTACTTGCTCCGCATCCGTTCTTTCAGAATCGTGGAACTCCTATTGATGTTCTTCTGATTTTAAAAGTTTTAGTTGAAAGGAAAAAAACAAAAGTCGATTTGTTAGTTTACAGCGAAGGAGACGATATAAGTTTAAAAAATCTAACGATCTATAGGACACCGAATTTAAAATATTTAAGTAACATCCGACCAGGATTTTCCATAAAAAAGGTTTTTTTAGATTTCCTTATGTTTGCAACTGCGTGGCGCTTAGTGAATCGCAACCATTATGACCTTATTCATGCCGGTGAAGAATCAGTTTTTATGTCCATTTTTTTTAAGTATCTTTATAGCATACCATATGCATACGACCTCGATTCATCCATTGCACAACAATTAGTAGAGAAAGTACCGAGACTAAAAGCCTTTTCAGGTATTTTTAACCGAATGGAAGGTTATGCTATAAAAAACAGCATCGTCAATCTACCGGTTTGTAATGCTCTATACGAACTCTGCTTTGAAAAAGGTTCAAAAAAGACCGTAACCATACATGACATTTCACAATTAAAAAATCCCAATGCAGTATCGACTGGCAAACTAAAGGAAGCGTTTAACATCAAGGGCTTGGCCTTATTATACATCGGAAATCTCGAGAAGTATCAGGGGATTGACTTGCTGATCGAGAGTTTCGCATTGGCTTGCAAAAAAAACCGAAATATAGATTTGGTTATTATCGGTGGTTTAAATGAAGACATAAAATATTATAAAAAGATGACTAAGAGGTACGGCATAGAGCAAAAGGTACATTTTACAGGTCCAAAACCGTTTGACAGGCTAGATGAATTTTTGGCTGAAGCGGATATCTTGGTCGCCCCTCGAATATTTGGAGTTAACACGCCTATGAAAGTGTTTCCCTATTTGCATTCCGGAAAGCCTGTATTGTTAACTGATCTCTATACACACAGTCAAATCATAACAGAGAAAGAAGCCTTTTTGGCACCCGCTGAACCAGAGGGATTTTCAAAGGGTATACTTCAATTGGCCGGAGATCCGGAACTGAGAAAAAAACTTGGGGAAAATGGGAAAAAGTTTGTCGAAAAAAATCACACCTTTCAGGCCCACCAAAAACGAGTCAATAGTGTTTATGATTGGATAGAAAAACGCTTAAAGGATAAAGATATCTAAAAATAAGAACACCAATAATCGACCCATACGGAAAAATTTGAACCTCATAATAATCAATTAACATTATAAAGTAATAGGCGAAGCAAAAAGTATGTGCCATCCTTATCTAAGCCTTGTTATTCCATTATTCAATGAGGAAGAAAACATTGAAATCCTGTATCGGGAAATACGAAATGTGCTAGACAAAATGAACAAACCCTATGAAATAATTTATGTTGACGACAGAAGCAGTGATCGCACCTTCGACATTTTGAAAAAAGTTAAAAATTTATCAGAATCAATTGGATCTAACTGCAAGGTAAAAATTATCCGTTTCAAAAGAAATTTCGGGCAAACAAACGCTATGCAGGCTGGTTTTGACCATGCTAACGGAGAAATCATTGTATCTATGGATGGCGACCTTCAGAATGATCCTGCCGATATACCAATGATGCTGGAAAAAATTGATGAAGGTTATCATGTGGTTTGCGGATGGCGGAGGGATAGAAAAGATAAAAAATTAACAAGAATTATTCCTTCAAAAATAGCAAATTGGATAATCGGTAAAATAACAGGCGTCTATATCCATGACAATGGCTGCTCTCTTAAAGCGTTTAAAAAAGAAGTCATAAAATCCGTCAGATTATATTCAGATCTTCACCGCTTCATACCAGCCATGACCACACTTGTAGGTGCCAAAATAACTGAAGTGGTCGTTAATCACAGGGCCAGAAAATATGGCAGTACAAAATACGGACTTTCAAGGACATGGAAGGTTATGTCTGATATAATAACCGTTAAAATGCTGATCCATTTCAGCAGCAAACCAATCGTGTGGTTTGCAACATTCGGTCTCATTTTTGGTCTCATTGGATGCATAATCTTTATATTATCAATTTACACTATTCTAAATGACGGTGAATCCACCGTATATATGACTGTTAGTCTATTATTGTTAACCTTATTCGGGAATTTAATATCTTGGGGGTTGATCGCCGAATATTTTGTAAAAACGACTGGTATTGGTGAAATATATAATAAAAGATAGGTTTTTCAACGCGAATAAAAAATTATGGTGATTTTTTCAATCTATAAAATAAATTCAAACTGGACATAGAATAAAATGAATAACACTCAAATCGATGTCAGTGTAGTAGTGCCTATCAGCGAGAGGCATGACGATTTAATAAAATTATATAAAATATACTCAGATGAACTTAATAATTTGATGAAAACGCATGAGTTTATTTTTATCATCGATGGTGATTTCACCAAAGCCTACCGGGATTTATTGGAATTAAAAAGAAATGGGAACAACATTAGGATTATAAAATTCACTAAAAATTTTGGCGAATCATCGGCTCTGACGGAAGGATTCAAGCAGGTTAGAGGGAATGTCATACTGACAATGGCCTCATATATTCAGGTCGAACCATCTGAACTAAAAAAGTTGTTCGATGCATATGAAGACGGTTTTGAATTGGTTATTACACGAAGATTCCCTCGGGAAGATCCTATGGTAAACAAAATTCAGTCATTTGTTTACCACTTTTTAGTCCGTAAAATTACCGGTACTGAATTTAATGATATCACTTCAGGGATGCGGTTGATCGACAAGAATATTATCAACGATTTAGAATTATACGGTGATCTTCATCGATTTATTCCAATATTAGCCAGTGGTAAAGGGATTAGAATTAAAGAGGTCAACGTCAAACAAAGCAAGGAGGATAGGGGCACAAGGGTCGTGCAGCCAAATGTTTATCTAAAGAGGATCCTTGATTTAATGACGCTGGTTTTTTTAATTAAATTTACCGTGAAGCCACTGAGGTTCTTTGGTTTCATCGGATCAGCGGTTATTCTGCCTGGTCTTGTCATAACAGCAGTTTTGGGTACCCTAAGGGTTTTTGGAATGATAGAATTGGCCAATCGGCCTCTCTTGATTCTGGGTATGTTACTCATCGTTTTTGGGATTCAGTTTTTTACAATTGGACTCATCGGTGAATTAATTATTTTTACGCGAGCCAAGGACATCGTGCAGTACCGGATCGATGAGATTATCGAATAATATCAAGACAAATGGACAATCAATTATAATAGACCGCATTATGATGGATTTGAAATGAATGTTTTTATCACAGGTGGAAGCGGCTTCATCGGCACTAACCTCGCGGCAGATTTAATCGAAAAGGGCCACCATGTGACCATTTACGATAAATGCAAAAGCTCAAGCTTCCCTGAAAAGTGCATCATAGGCGATATTCGCGATCGAGAAAAGCTTTCCAGCTCTATGAGCGGCACCGATGTTGTGTATCACCTGGCGGCAGAGCATCGAGACGACGTTAGGCCTGTTTCCCTATACTACGATGTAAACGTTGGTGGTGCTGAAAATTTAATTTTTGCACTGAACAAGAATAATACTAGAAAGCTTATTTTCACTAGTACAGTTGCAGTTTACGGCCTGAACACTATAATTCCCGATGAGAACAGTCCAATTAAACCGTTTAATGATTATGGCAAAAGCAAGTACGAGTCAGAGGTTATTTTCCAAAATTGGGCCAAAAATAATAGGGAAAATAACCTCGTCATAGTAAGGCCGGCGGTTATATTTGGAGAGAAAAACCGTGGTAATGTGTACAACTTGCTTCAGCAAATCGCATCCAAAAAGTTTATTATGGTTGGAAATGGCAAGAATATGAAATCAATGGGGTATGTGTTAAATTTATCACAATTTTTAGTTGCATTATTGAATTCCGAGGCTGGAGTATCGGTTTACAATTACGCGGACAAGCCTGACATAACCACAAATGAACTCATAAAAATAACAAAAAAAACACTCGATCTCCCACATGAAATAAATATACGTATCCCTTACATACTTGGATTGTTAGGTGGGTTTACTTTTGACATTGTATCTAAGATAACTTGCAAAACCTTCGCTATAAGCACAATAAGAATTAAAAAATTTTGTGCCGATACAAGGGTCTCTGCAGAAAAACTCAAAGAAATCGATTTCATCCCTCCATACACCCTATCGTGTGGTTTAGAACGAATGATCTCAAGCGAGTTCAAGAGAAATACCTACAAAACTTAATCAACAAGAATTGAAATCTATGAAAAACCTAAGGCGTTTAAATCATGCCTTTTTTTATTGTAGTTTGTATGTCTGTCGGCTCTATAATGTTTGAATAAATTATAGAGAAGATTTCGAAGTTTTAAGAGGTCCTGGTCAACTCATTTTATTAGAAATAATATTTTCCCATTGTATTTTAAAAATTATTCGAGCGTTACAAAAATGAATAAAAAAACGACTGAAAATAATAAAAGAATTGTTTTGTATCAGATCGTTATATTAACTGTTATTGTGGTAACAGGGTTCGGCCTGAGAATTATAAATCTTGGAGGACCGGGATTCGGGACGGATGAGCCCTTACATGTGTTTGCGGCTCAATCAATCCTTGAAAATGGTAAACCTGAATTGCCATCTGGTATACTCTACAAGAGAGCCTTGCTCTACACGAAAACGGTGGCTCTCTCATTTAAATTTTTTGGTGTTAGCGAGTTTTCTGCGAGACTCCCAAGTGTCATATTTGGGACTTTAGCGATCATACTATTATTTTTCATAGGGAAAAAATTCTATGGTACGGCTGTAGGTCTTATATCGGCCATTTTAGTCGCCTATATTCCTTACCAGATTGCATGGTCCAGGGAATGTAGAATGTACACCATGTTTCAGTTATTTTATGTAGCCGGGGTATTTGCATTCTATTATGGTTTTGAAAGAAATTACAGAATTGAAAATGCCGGATAAGAAACCTGTAACATGGAAGTACTCAAATATTTCAAGTTATTTTTATAGCTTAAATATAAATTGGATGTGGGTATTTTTTTCGATAATTTTACTATACATTTCCTATTCTGTGCAGTCACTTACAGCAACTTTCGGTCCGAGTCTCATTTTATATTTAGTCACTATGGGAATAATAGTAACTTTGAGTAAAGGCTTAAAAGGTTTTATAAAAACAAAATATTTCTTTCTTCTTTCACTAATTGCGGTTACAGGTTATTTTAACTCTTTCTGTATCTCCTGGTATCCTTGTATTAATAAAGTCACATTTATTTTTCAAACCAATTTGGGCTAGTAGCCATAAATTTAATCCATTATACTATGTAAATTTTCTTACTTCAAATTCCTTGTTTCCGTTAGGAGTATTTTTTGTTTTTGGAATCATACAGACTATAACACATGAGAATAAAGTTGGGTTTTACACTTTTATTCTCATTGCAGTTCCTTTGCTCATACTTACTTTTATCCCCACAAAAGTGAGAAGTGACAGATATATATTTAATATCCTTCCATTGATTATTCTATTAGCTTCCTATTCAATTAATAATGTATTTAAATCAGAATTAGGGAAAATAACAGATTTACTTTCGAAATATAATTTAATCAGATATAATATTATTACATCTTGCCTTATTCTTTTACTGGTATTGATGTTCACTTTTACCCATGGGTTTATTATAGTTACCGAATCCTGTTTGATTACTACAGCCCGGAAAATAACTTGGGATCTGGACATCGTAACTGGAGACAAGCTTGCGATTATATTGCAGAGTTATCAGAACCTAACGATGTGTTAATTCCATCTGAACCGCTTACCGTTTTCTATTACGGGTGTAGTAATATACATTATTATATAGCGGATGATTACTCAAATGAGCCGCAATTTTTAGTTAATAATGCTAAAAGAATTTTTGACGTTGAAATGGTGAAAAACACTATATTAAAAAATAAACGGGGGTGGATGATTATTGATAAAGGAAGGTTTTATTCATCATTTCTCATGTCGCAGGAATTAAGAGAATATATATTCAACAATTTAGTCTATCATGATGTCGGTGATGACAAAACAGTTCTTATTTTTAGTTGGGATCAAAGCATTCTTAGATGACTTGTTTAAAAAGATTTATAGTCTAAAATATTTTTATTATGAAAAACAAAAACAGGAAATGGCAATAAATTTATAGCGAAGAAAACAAACGTTTATGTATAAAGATTTTTACAAAGGTAGCCTAATAATCTTTATTGGTATATTGTTCGGCAAGGTGCTGACAATGACGAGACGATATTATCCTGGCAAGATATTTAAATAGTTATTATTTTGGTATTTTCTTGCTTGGATTGTCAGTCTTTAGGTTAGTCAGTGTAACGTCAAATTTGGGAATTCCGGACTTTTACCTAAATTTATTTCTGAATACCTAATTGAAAAACAAAATACTAAAATAAATGAATTAGTTTCAATTTCTATTACATACTGTTTTCTGTTTTCTGTAGTATTTTCTGCCGTGCTTTATATCTATGCTTCAGAAATATCAAATAAAATATTTCACTCTGCTGAAATGATCGTTGTTTTAAAACCGATTTTATTAGTGCTTCCATTTTACATCACTACTTATGTTATTATCGCTGTATACAGAGGTTATAGTAAAACAATACCCAAAGTAATATTAGCGGATTTAATGCCGCCAGGATTGAATATAATTATTTTTTTCATCCTGTTTTATTTTCATTGGTGCTAGCAGCAGCAAGTTATTCATTTGTCATTTCCGGTATGCTTGTTTTCATGATGTCCTTATTTGTAATGACAATTAAACTGCGGGTAAAGATAAACCGCGCATTTATGACAACGACATAACACCTAAACTTATTAAATTAGCCTGGCCTTTGAGTTTAGAGTCATTTGTTTGGATAATCTATTCACAGATAGATAGACTTTTAATAGGATACTTTTTATCTCCAGTTGATGTCGGAGTCTATGGTGCAGCGTGGTCAATAGCAGCATTGCTATCATTCATTCCACAATCATTTACATTTTTAGCTCTACCAATATTTTCAAATTTCATGTCTAAAAACCGTATAGCCGATCTAAAGACAGCGTTTAATAAATTAGCAAAGACCATGTTTGGTATATCTTTGCCTATATTAATATGTTTAATGGTATTATCAAAAGAAGTCTTGATAATACTTTATGGCATTGAATATTCAACCGGATCAATCGCACTCTCAATTTTAGCACTGGGTGTTTTTTCTGAATGTATAATGGGTCCGGTATCCGAATGTTTGGTGAGTGCCGGTAAAACACGAGCACCCCTTATAGCGACTTCTATTGGTTGCCTAATTAATATTATATTAAATATATTATTAATCCCAAAATATGGAATTATTGGGGCTGCAGTAGGTACTTTTACTGCTATGTTTTTATCGAGATTAGTTTTAGGATATTTTAATTATTTATACTTAAGAATATTTCCTATTAATTATGCATATTTTTGTTGGCTTGTGATTTGCCTGTCATTAACACCAGTAATAATTTATCTAAATAATAATATTCATTTAGAAGTGTTAATGATAAAAGCTTTTATTTTAATCGCTGTTTATCTTTTCATTAGCTATACCCTACTTTGGTTTATAATATCATACAAACCATTAGGTAAATTCCGCAAAATTTGAATGTAGTATATAACGGTTTTTGGAGCTGTTTTAATTTTGTGAATTTCCAGAAGATATATTAACGTGAGAAATTTATTATAGAGGCAGAATTTCTATTTTTTGGATAGATTTTTAAAAGGATAAAAAAGGAAAAGCCTAATATGACATTTTTTAGCGTAGTTATTCCTCTATACAACAAAGCGGAACATATTCAGAGATCAATCGATTCTGTTTTAGCTCAAAAAATTCAGGACTTTGAAATTATAGTTATTAATGATGGCTCAACTGATGGTGGTGAAAAAATTGTTAAAAGATATACTGACACTAGAATAAAAATCATTGATCAAAAGAACTCCGGTGTATCAGAAGCACGTAATCGAGGTATTTTAATCGCTAAAGGAGAATATGTTGCATTTTTAGATGCTGATGATTTTTGGTTTCCGGATTACTTAGTTACAATTAAAAGCTTAGTTAAAAGGTTTCCTCAGTCTGGCGTATTTGCTACCGCATATAAAGTTAAAGAACCTAATGGGAAATACTACAAAGTAAATTTTGCACCGATTCCACCATACCCTTGGGAAGGTGTCATTGAAAATTATTTTGAATGTTTAGCTAGCGGAAATTATTCCGTAAGGACTAGTGCAGTATGTGTTAAAAAGAATATATTCGAAAAAGTAGGACTGTTTGACACAGTTTACGAATGGGGGAAGATATTGATATGTGGATTCGGTTATTTTTAAATTCAAAAATCGCATTTTCAACAAAACCGAAAGCAATATATTTTGAAGACACATCAAACAAATTTGACGCTAACAAAGATGAATTTACTCTTGAACTAAAAAAACTTATCGAAAAATACCAAAGTCAAAAATATTTAGAAAATATACCTCAAAATTATCATTGTCTTTTTAAAAAAAGTATTGGAATCAAATTATATGACTTAATTAAAAGGTACCTATATTTAGGCAGAAAAAAGGAGGCAATAAGAGTTTTAAAGTATAATCTTGAATATTTTAATTTAAAAAATATGTTGATCGTTTATGTGATGATTATCATTCCAACTTTTATGGTGCTTCCTATTAGAGGTATACTCAGTCGAAAAATGGGATAAGATAAAGAATTTATTTGAATAAAAATAATGACTCCAAATAGTTTATTCCTAAAAGATTAGGAAATTAAAAATAAAGAATAAAATTAACAGATACATTAATTACACTATTGGTATTCTTGACACTGCTGATTACTCAAATGATCAACTTTACGAAGGTTCAACAGGCTACGTTAAAAACATTATTCCGTACATTCATTTTAAAAAAGTACTCATAATATGAAAAAAAACTTTGAGGTAAATGTATTACTATTAAAAACTCTTTTTATATCTGCAGTCTATTTGACAATATGTTATTCGATTCTTTATTTTTTGCTGTTTTAACGTTACGGGAAAAGAATAAAGTACAATTGATTATTCTTGGTGTGATATGATTATTTTGACTACTAAAAAGATAAAAAATAAAATTTTCGATTTAATAAGAGTAAAAAAATAAAATGAATATAATTCTAAAAATCTTTTCTTGGTTAATGGCATCAGAAATACCTGGTAAGTTAAGAGATATTGATAAAACAAATAAGATTGTATGTGTATACGCTCACAATCCTGAAAAATACACTTTTGAAAAAGTATTTTTATGGTTTTTAAAGCGAAAGTTCACATTTACTACACCTGATGAATTAATCGAAATAAACAGGGAAGAAAAAATATAAAAAGACCCATATGGCTATCGTTCAATGACGGCTGGAGGGGAAATTACACAAATATTTATCCTGTCCTAGAAAATTACAAAATTCCAGGCACCTTCTTTATAAGTACTCGACCAATAGAAAAGGGAATGTTTTGGTGGGAAATGGCCAAACGATGTAAATTAAATTTAGGAATTGAATCATTAGATGTACTCTGGGAAATTCCAAATAAATTAAGAAGAGATATGATGGACAAAATTGACTACCGCAGCGAATTTAGGCAGTCGCTAACTGTTAATGAATTAAAAACAATGTCGTTGAGTAAATACATCACTATAGGAAATCACACTGATGATCATGTGATATGCACTAAATGCGAAAAAAAAGAATTAGTTGATGAAATTACTGAAGCAAACAAAAAATTATTGTCATGGACAGGAAAAAAAATAAAATATTTTGCATTTCCCGGAGGCAGAAAAAATGCTTTAGTTGTTCAAACCTTAAAGACGATGAAATTTAAGTTGGCTGCTACGACTGAACAAAAATTAGCACATTGTCAGATGATTTATTCAATATACCAAGAGTTGGCATAAAAGATAGGCCAGAAACATTATATGAAAATATTACCATGGCTTTAGGAATAAGACAAAAATATGTAAAATATTTAAAAACAATATACAAAAAAAATAGTATAGAGCTCTGAATAAATAATTATTTCGGAAAAATAATATGGATAGCCATTTTTTACTGTAGTTATACCAACATTTAATAGATCAATGTTTTTATGGCGTGCTATTGAAAGCGTTATTGAACAAGACTTTGATTCAATGGAGATTATAATTGTAAACGATAACTCAACAGACAATACACGTGAAGTAGCAGAAGGATTTTCCGATAAAAGAATTATTTACCAAAAAAATGAACGTAAAAAAGGCGCTTGCGGGGCTAGGAACGTGGGAATTAATGTCCCCCTCGGGGAATGGGAGAAAATCCCTCGCCTTCAGGCGACGACTTTAGTAGGCTTGCGATATTATGAAGAATTATCGCAAAACCTCTCATTCGGTCTATGACATCAAGTTTCATCTGGTATGGATCACGAAATATCGCAAGCCGATGCTTAGCGGTGTTGTGGCGACGCGGTTGCGGGAACTGATCCGCGAGATATGCAAGGCGATGGATGTAGAAATTATAAAGGGGCATGTATCCAGGGACCACGTCCATCTTTTTGTTTCGGTGCCGCCGTATCATTCAGTAATCCAAGTGATGAAACGCATCAAAGGGAAAACATCAAGGCGTTTGTTGGGCGAAAGCCGTATTTTAGCCAAGCAATGTTGGGGTCGTCATTTGTGGACTCGCGGCTACTTTGCGGCACCATCAGGAAACGTGACCGATGAAGTCATCGCAGAATATATCGAAAAGCAAAGCCATGTGGAGCGAGCCCAGCGATGACAACTTTACCGTGGACTTGGTCACCGGACTTATATGATCCACGTTTGAAGCCCGCCGCCTGCGGCGGTCGGAGCCTTCACTTATTTATCGGATCTTTTTACAGTTTAGATAATGTAGAAAATAAATAGAATGTCCTATATATATAGGAAAATGAAATTTAATGGATAATAAAAATTTAACATTGGGAATAATTGATCCGGGTGATTATTTAAAAAGTATGGCGTTTGGTGGGTCCACAGGATTCATTAAGAATGTTTTACCATATTTAAATTTCAAATCGGTAATAATTTTTGGGATAGGAATAAATGATACAGTTCCCTGGAAGGAAACAATTATAGAAAAGAAAATAAAATTCATTCCAATCTGCAAAACAATTATGCCTCTAAGATATCCGATGAGGCTAAAGTGTCTTGTAGAATATACAATGAAGAGAAATAAAATACTCAAATATAATATCGATGTTCTCTATGTACATTCTCCTGAATGTTGCATTCCTTTTATATATTTTAACAAAGATATTCCTATAATTTATCAACAACATGGATCGGATAATCCAGTAGAAAGATCCAAATATCAAATGGGCGGGGGAAATTTTTTAAAAAACTATTCGAATTAATGGACAGGGCAATTTATCGTCGATCAGATTGGATAATTGGTATTGATAATTTATGTATTAAAAAAGCCGAAAAGTATGGGGGCTGGAGGGAAATGCACTCTGTTAAGGAACGCAGTAGACACAAAAAAATTTAGGCCTAAAATAAAAGATTGGAGTTTAAAAAAAACAAACGTCAATTTCTGATGAAAATTTTATTATACTATTTGTTGGTCGGATAGAAAAGACAAAAGGTCCAGAACTTTTAATACAATGCGTACCTTATTTTAATAAGTTAAAATTTAATTATCATATTTACTTTGCTGGAGAGGGGACATACAAAAGGCAACTTAACAGGTTTGCTATAAACAATAATTACGAACACAACATCACCTTTTTAGGCTACATCTCGCATGATGAATTAAATCAATACTACAATTTAGCAGATTTGTTGGTTCTTCCATCACAGGCGGAAGGTATTCCTATGGTAATTCTTGAAGCTTTAGCATGTGGTACTCCAGTCGTCGCATCTAATGTCGAGGATATCCTGAGATAATAACTGATAATTTTAACGGACTTATATAAAAGATCTTTCTCCAAAAAATATTGCCAACGCAATAATCAGTATATCAAGATTAAATCTTAGTAGAGACGTAATAGCTCAGTCTATGGAAAAATATTCTGTAAATAAATTTATGCTAGAATTAGATATAATAATTAAAAATATAATAAACAAAAATAAATAAAATATATAATGAAAAAAAATATATTTAGTAATTGGTCAACTGCCTCCGCCATATCATGGATCTAATGTTATGACTGAGATTTTTAACTCTTCCTTGAGAAAAATGGGTTATGAAGTTTCAATAGCCGAAAAGAATTTTTCTTTAACAATGCATGAGGTCGAAAAAATAAGTATAAAGAAAATCTTCAGAGCACCTTTAATATTAATAAGGATTATCAATAAAATAATATTCGAATCAAATGAAATATGTGTCTTTTTTTTATATATTTTAAACCTCCTTCAATTTATATAGACACTCTTTTACTATTGATATTAAAATTAGTTAATAAACAAACGATCTTATACATTCACGGTAAAGGTTTTAAAAATAATGCAAAAAAACATTATGTTATGCAATGGATTCTAAGAAGCGCCATTTTCAAATTTCCAAAGGGAGCTTTTACTAGGTGAAAAACTTAAAAAAGATATTAGTTGGTTTTTTGATCACAATCGTTTATTTAAGTTGCCGAATTGTATAATTGAAGATAAAAAATCAGAAAAGATTAAAAAAGAAGCAAGAAAAAAAGATGGGATACAAATACTATATCTTTCAAATTTAGTGCCTGAAAAAGGACCCATCGAGTTTGTAAAAATGGCACAGTTAGTTAATAAAAGAGTGAGGACCGTTAAATTTGTGATTGCAGGAGATACACTTTCACTTGATTTTAAAATGAAAATTGAATCACTAATTAGTGCTTATAAATTGAATGATAGAGTAAAAATGGTAGGTGCTGTGTACGGTAATATGAAAGATAAAATTTTTAAAGAGAGTGATATATTTGTATTTCCAACCTATTACGAACTAGAGGCTTTCCCTTTAGTAAACCTTGAAGCTATGAGCGCTGGCTTACCAGTTATTTCATCAGACGAAGGATGCATTTCTGAGGCCGTCATACATGGAAAGAATGGCTATATTATAGATCCTCATAACCCTTCACAAATTGCCGATTATGTTCTAAAAATTATAAATGATGAGGAACTAAGAAAAAATATGGGTATACACTAGCAGACAAATATATGAAAAAAGTTACAACTTGAAAGCATACCAACAAAAACTTGAAGAAGGTCTAAAACATTTTATTACATAATGAAAAATTATATAAAGCATATTGAAAGTATGAAAAAAAAATAAATACAAAATAAAAAACTTTACTATCTCAATTTAGGATATAAACATGCTTAATGAAACTACTGTCGCTATTCTTCAACAAAAGGAAAAAAGTTATACCTATAGACCCCCTTTTCACCCTTATGAAAATTACCCGGAAATTCCAATTAAAAATTTATTTGATTCAAAAAACCGCGTTTATGATACTGTTAGACAGATGTTTAAATTTTTGGGTTATGATAGGGAAAACTATGGAAAAAAGACCTGGAATCCGTTAAAAAAAATTATCAATAAAGGTGATACGGTACTTATAAAACCCAATATGATTGCTCATTCACATAGATACAATGATGAGTGGGAACATGTTATTACCAATGGATCCGTTATAAGATCTGTAATTGATTATGCTTATTTAGCATTAGGAGGAGAAGGAAGAGTTATAATTGCAGACGCACCTCAATCAGATTCAAATATTGATTTGATAAAAAAAAATATTGGTATCGAAAAAATCCAGGAAATTTATTGGAGTGAAAAAAAATTTAACATAGAATTTATTGATTTGCGTAATGAGTATTGGATTAATCAAAACGGTATTGCCACAGAAAGAATAAAACTCGAAGGCGATCCTGAGGGTAACGTTTTATTTAATCTTGGAGAAAAAAGTTATTTTTCTGAACTCGATAATAAAAATAAAACATACTATGGCGCATACTATGATTTAGACGAAACAAACTCTCATCATAAATCGGGTAGACACGAGTACCTTATCTCTAAAACTGCTATAAAATGCGATACTTTTATTAGTATACCCAAGTTAAAAACACACAAAAAGGTAGGTGTTACACTAAATTTGAAAGGACTTGTCGGAATTAACGGAGATAAAAATTACCTACCGCATTACTCGATCGGATCACCAGAAGAAAATGGTGACCAGTATTCGAAAAGACGTATTACACACAAGATTGAAAACGCACTTGTACTTAACGCTAAACGATATCTGACAGATAACATACCTTGCGTTAAGAATATCGTAGTTAAATTAAAGGATATTGGGTACCGGATATTTGGAGATACTGAGGAGGTAATTAGAAGCGGCAATTGGTTTGGGAATGATACATGTTGGAGAATGGCACTCGATTTAAATAGAATTATGATTTATGGAAAAGAAGACGGTACAATGAGAGACACACCAAAAAAGTACTTTTCAATAATAGATGGAATTATTGGTATGGAAGGAAATGGTCCAGTTGCCGGTAAACCTGTAAACACAGGTTTATTGATTGCCGGAGTTAATCCTCTTGCGGTTGATATGGTAAGTACATATTTACTAGGATTCGACTATCGCAAAATACCTATGCTTTATAGAGCATTTGATAAAGATTATATGCCCATATCCTGGTTCGATCCAGAAGATATTGAGGTCCTTAGTAATATTCAAGAACTTCAAGGAAGAATATTCCAAGACAGACCAAAACTTAACTTAAAATTACGGCCACATTTCGGGTGGAAGGGGCACATCGAGAGGATAGAATAGTGGTTACCTGTAATAATTATAAGTTAAAATTGTGCATATAAATAAATTCGAATTAACAAACCCAAACAGTTTAAATAAAAATTAAAAGAAACGCATACGCAGTATAAATATCCATTTATAAACAGGAGATATTAAAAATATGGCTTCGAACCTTTTGATTAAAAGCTACCAATTAATACCATATCCTCTTAAAGTTTTGTCAACAAGTATACCGGCTAGCTATAAGAAAAAAAAGAAATACGGAGTACATTATAAAAAAATATTCGAATTTCTTAATTCAAATGGTATTTCCCATCAAGAGAGAATTGCAGAACAAGAGCTAGAAAAATACCTTACATTTATCAAATATAATTGCCAATTCTATAAGTCATACAAGAATAAGGGGTTTAGTTTGCAAAACCTGCCAATAATCGATAAAGCTACTGTGAATAAGAGGTATTCTGAATTTTTGTTGGACAAGCCATATTTCATAAGTAAGTCAAGCGGCACTACTGGGCAACCGCTAAAAGTGCCTTACTCGAAGAATGCTTACCAAAAAGAATATGCTTATTGGTGGTACCATCGTAGTTTTTGTGGAATTCACAGAGGTGATCGGATCGCCACCTTTGCAGGGCACAAAATCACTGATGTTAATAGAGAAAAGTCGCCTTTCTGGGTTTATAATTTTGCGGAAAACCAAATTTTCTTTTCATCATACCATCTTTCACGAAAAAACCTGAAATACTATATAGAAGCGCTCAATAAATATCGGCCAATTTTCATCCATGGCTATCCATCGAGTGTTTACTATGTAGCAAAATACATTCTTGATGAAAACATTAAACTACAATTTCAGCCCAAAATGATTGTTACATCCTCTGAAACAACTCTTCAATTTCAAAGAAGCGTAATTGAACAGGCTTTCGGATGCAAGGTTTTATATGGTATGGGAATTACTCGGATTTTGTGCCATGTTACAGAATGTAAATACGGAAAGCTTCATATACAGCCATATCATTCACATGTTCGGATTTTACGGGAAGATAACACAGAAGCTGGTACTGGTGAAATAGGAAGGATCGTTGCGACCAATTTCTCAAATTATTCTTTTGCTCTAATAAACTATGACATTAAGGATGTCGTTAAAATTAGCGAAAACCAGAATTGTCAATGCGGCAAGGGTGGCATGATACTAGAACTTGATATATTAGGAAGAATCGAAGACTACATCATCACCCCCGAAGGAAGGTTTGTCGGAAGACTCGATCATCTATTTAAAGATGCCAAGTATGTAAAAAATGGCCAAATTGTCCAAAACGATATTGAACAAGTTATCATTCGCATCGAAAAGGAAAATGGGTTCACCGCCGCCATTGAAAAAGCAATACTTTACGCGAAGCGAGAGATAGGCTGGGTAAGTCTATTTTCGCATACAATTCGAATATGTCACGGAAATGGCAAGGGAACCGAATGGAAAACTCAAGTTTATAGTTCAGAACATCAATGATTGTCATCAGCGATAGGAAAAGAGGAGTGATTTTTCTCTTAAAAATATTGTAGGTTATATCATACATAAAAAGTTATTGGAAAAATTAAAGGTTTGAATTTTTATACAATAATAAATTCATTATTGTATAAAAATTCCTACATTAAGGGCTAATATCATATCAAGGCATAACAAAAGAAAAAAACATCATATTGTTAACCTCTTATTTGTTAAATATCTTAATTCTTATTTCAGATTACTAAGCCATAAGAGACTACATAACAATTCAGAATAACTCTATATATTGCTAAATTTATAAATATATGTAATGCTTATAGCGTTTGTATAAATACTGTTTTTTGATTAAAAATAAGCAAATCGATTTATCTGCAATGAACTAATATCACTCACAAAATTATTATAATATAGATAAAATATTCGCTTCGACGTTAGTTGATATATATTCTAGTAAGTCGGATATTTAGACATTTTTACACAAGGAAAACCAACTTTAGCTGTGATGAAGCTGAAAATACGTCTATTATAGTGAACTCTTTGATTCTTAACACAATGACAAGGCCTATCATCTGTGCCTCTCTGGTTCAAATCAGGCAAATATTCTTTCTTTTGGCTTTCCTTTGAATCCTCGTTATTAATAACGATTCTCACAAGCTGTGATTGCAATTTTTAAGAATATATCCTTGCGTGATCAACTTAAATATTTTATTTTTCCTTTAAATTGAAAATTTTGCATAAAACTTGCATTGGGCTGAAGCAGGTATTTAATAGCATAGCAGGAGTGGTTGAGAGAAAAATTTATCATTTTATTTATGAATATATCGAAATTAGCATATATTTTGCAGCGCTCTGGCTATGGATTGATTGTTGAATTACGGAATGAAGATGATATAATAGGCAATATAAAGATGAAAATTTTTAAAAAATATTAAATCAGCTACTTAAAAATGACATTAAAAGAGGTCTTTTATGAAATTAATTATCATTATAACATCAATTATCGTTTTTGGTTTTTTCCCGCTATTCGTTAATGCTGTTGAAGCAGGTAACAAGTACTATGTGACCCAATACGGTAACGGCAACAGAAGCGGTGAAAGCATTGGAAATTCTTTGAGTGCATCAGACTTCAACAACCTCTCGGGAGATTATTCAGGCGATACGTTTTTTTTTAGCGGGACATTTACGACACGACTAACGCCAAAAGTAGAAGGATCTACCGAAGGTCACGTCATTATAGACGGTTATCAAGCCGGGGATTGCGATCCACTAAACTTAGTATGTTCTGCATCAGCCAATTTGAACCGTGGGATGTTTGTAGGAAATGGTGCAGTAGGTGTAGACTATTTGACAATTCAGGATTTTAGAATGACACAGCAATCAGACTCGGATCCCTGTTTCTATATATATGGAAATTTGGGCGGCAATGATGACCAAAAACATGTTGATCATACTATCATAAGAAGAAACTATGTCTATGAAACTAATGGCACGATGTTTACATATAGGGGAGGAAGACATGTAGTTATTGAAGGCAATAAATTTACTCATTTCGGCCAGAATGGCACCGATGCAGTTCAGGGAGTAAGTTTTATTGAAGTGGACAATGCTTTAATTAAGGGAAATGAATTCGGACATGATGAAGGTTCCTATCCTTCTGGATGTCGGTCTGCAAATATAATCGAAATTCACGGATGTCAGAATCATCTATGGGAGCATAATGATATATATGGTGCTCCGAATCAAGCCGGTATTGCTACAAAAGAATGGTCTGCCCAAGAAAATCATATATATCGTTTTAATAAATTTCACGATAACAATGAGGTCGGATTGAATATCGGTGGTGGTTGGGATTATAATAACCATATGTATGTTTATGGGAACTTGTTCTATAGAAACGGAACCGCGGGCGGCTCGAGTTATGATGGAGGTACTTACCATTATTGGTGGTCCAATATTTTTATAGATAATAGTTATTACGGTTTTGTAACTTGGAACCGAAATCAGGGATCTCTTAACCATATATTCCTTTATAACAATACATTTGCTCGGAATGGAGATCAGGGGGCTGACCCATTTCAAATAAGCCGAGGAGGAGTTGTACTGCAAGCTGGATCAAACTTTACTTTAAAAAATAATTTATTTTACAATAATAGGCCATTAAGTGGAGGGTATTCAAATAACTGGTATTGGCAATTATATGACAATGTGGATGCTATTTTAGAACATAATACATTTTACCATTCAGACGGAATTGCGACTTTATATTTTGATGGTGGAGAAAAAACACTTGCTGCTATGCAGAAGGATTACAAAAGAGAAGACGACGCACCCTATACTGGCAAAGTTGCAGATCCGGGGTTTAACAATCCAGTCGGACAAGACAATACATACGGTACGCCAGATGATGATTATGCTCTTAACGGAAAAAATGTTAATGACGGTGTAGCTATTTCCCAATGTTTTTCTGTCGATATTGAGGCTGGTAACTATACTTCTGTGACTGTCTGCTTAGATGAGGGTCTAAATCCAAAAAGGACTAACTGGACGACAAAGCCACCAATCGTTCAGACCTTGAAACGAGAGACTTACGGATGGAGCCGGGGAGCGTATGTTTTTACCGGTGATGCAACACTGGATCAAGACCTGGCACCACCACGTTCATTGCGCATTGTGCCAGAATAGTCTCTTATGAGGCCTAAAAAGTAGAAGATCGTCGGAATCTGAATAATTTTCTTAGTTTTCACGTAGAATAATACACGTAGCTGTTTCGTGATTTTTACCTTGAATATGCGACATCTGTAATTTTGTAGAAAATGCTTTTGACAATGGAATACACTTTATAGCCCTCTCAGTCTTTCCGAGATTTAAGCTTAAAAGCCTTCAATGATTTACTTCAAATTATTCTGATTGCACGATACATCTTATCCTTAAATCAATAAAATCTAAAAAAATTACTAATGCTCTGGGTGAAATGACATTTAACCCGATAAGCCATCAGCTCAGCTGATGGTCTGAGCATTACTATGCTGATAGGTTAGGGTTTTAAAAAAATACCTCCTCAAGAACGGGGTTGTGATGACCATAAAGTACAAAAGGAGGTATTCAGTGAACCAATTCAAAAATTAACACACGCGTTCTGGCAGTGCAAATACCAAGTGGTGTGGCGCCAGAAATGCCAATTTCGGATATTGTAAGGCCAGATTGGTCGTTTGGTCCGAGACATCATACGGCAATTATCAGAGTGATGTCGAGTCGAAATTATGGAAGGCAACGTGCAAGTGGACCACATCCGTTTGGTACTTTCTATTCGCCTAAGTATTCGGTCTCTGAGGCTGTCGGTATTTTGAAAGGGAAAAGTGACATAAAGCTGTTCAATCTGCATCATGAAATAAAGCGACGGTATTGGTGTCATCATATCTGGGCCAAAGGGTATTGTGTCAGCAAAATCGGATTAGATGGAAAACAAATCTACAAGTATGTCAGATGGTAGACACACAAAGATAGAAAAACAGGTCAAATACGAATTTGGAAATAACCCGTTGACCCTTTAGTGTCGCCAGTTAAGCAAACCTTATTAGGGGTGTTTGTTAACTTTTTGTGATCAAATGAAAATTATAAAGAAAAATATTATTACCCAATTTGGGTTCCTAACACTAATGGTAGCTGCGCTGACAAGACCTATACTTACGACTCTTGTTGATAGATTCGAATTCCCAATCCACATAGTTATTCCTACGTTTATTACATGCTTGTTAATATTCACTATAGTTATAGTGGCGCACAAAATAAAATTAGATATTATCAGTATAATGATCCTTGTTTTTTATATTTATTCAGTAAGCAGTTATGCTTGGGGCACGAAGACTGAACCACTTGCAAGATTATTATTACCATTCGTTACTTTCTTTGCTGTCCGCACCTTTGCAGATGACTATAAAAAAGTGAGGCTTTTACTAATTTTACTTCTCATTGGTTATATTGTACCCGTCTTTTTTAGTGCGGCTTTGATATATAAAGACGCCTCAGTTTCTATTATCGATTACTATAGTGGATTGGCAAGACAGAAAGGAGTGTTCGCTCATGTCCATAGTTTGGGCCATGCGATGGTATTTTTTTCATATATATACGCATGTTTTATTGGTGAAGAAAGATTTAAGGGGAAACTATTTAATTTTATTTTACATGTTGCTTTCGTCTTGTCCGTCTTTAGCCTTTACAAAAGTTATGTTAGAAGCGCATATGTCGGATTCTTATCGTTTTGGCTGATCTTTTTTATTGGTCGAAATAAAAGATATTTTTTGGTTCTTTTGCTTGCTATAATATCATATACATTGTGGGATTCAGTTTTATCAGAAAATTTTGATACAATTTTTTGGAAAACATCTTCCCGCGATTTAAATGAGGCAAGCAGTGGAAGGATTGAGATTTGGAATCATAATTTAAAGGTTTTCGTAGATTCACCATTTTATAGCAAGTTATTAGGTAATGGGATCGGCTCTGACACATCTTCGTTTTTACTTGGAAAATATCGTATTCGGTCATCCCACAATGACTGGTTAGAGTTAATAATGGCTATAGGAGTAATGGGACTTGTAATTTACATAGGAATTATTACTGTCTTGGTGAGAGATATAATCAGTTCTGAAATTGAGTTGAACAAAAAATGGTATTTTATATCAGTGATATTTTCAACAGGAATCTCGTCTTTTTTAACTAATGGATATATTTTTAGATTCGAAATGAGTCAAATATTTTGGTTGCTAATGGGCACCTTCTACAGCATAAGAAACTCTGAATTGAAGTCAAACACCAATACGTTAAGTTTTATGAATGCAGGGTAAAAAATTCCCAGCTAACCCATAGAAAATAATGGTAGAATAATTGAACCGGATGAAGCTAAATGAGCAATGAATTTAGTTGCTCTTTTGTCTTTGAAAAATTCAATCAGAGTGGCATAATTTCAGCACGCTTTTCTGAGGTATGCAAAGCTCTCAACTGTTCGATAATCATCTTTTAAAACTTGGGTGAATCGTCTACGATTCATGGCAAGACCCCTTCGTTCTGGCCCTGTTCTCAACACACAGCAATAATTCTTATAATCAGAGAGGTTAACTAAAGAGTTAAACGCTATCAATACATTACTTCTTTATACCGCATTTACGATTATCCTAGCGATCGGATAACTCATGGGTGATTCAGGCGACGCTCACAAAAAACACGCATAGAAGATAATCTGCATAGTTTTGGTGACTGCAAAGAGGAATTGAACGGCGCTTTTTTTGCCGTTAATTTGATAGGCCTTTTCCGTGTAAATACCTCCCTGGAATCCATCTTAGGGTAACTATTTGAGCTCATAACGCAGCATATTTTAGTATTTAGCACTTAATAAATTACTAGTACAAAATATTATTAAGAGTCTTTTTGGATAAAGGTTATATCCCGAATAAGCGTGACCCAATAAGCCATATAGGCATAATATTTCGGAGAAATAAAGGTATGCAGCAACTTGGTCAGAAGCTTAAAACAGGTCAGATGGAGGTGATTGAAGTTCCGATACCTTTAATGAGAGAAGGATGCGTGCTCGTTAAAAATCACTATTCTCTGATCAGTGCCGGTACCGAAGGCAGTTCTGTTAAGACAGCCAGAAAAGGCTATATTGGTAAGGCTAAGGAAAGACCCCAACAATTAAGGCAGGTTGTTGATGTCCTAAAATCACAGGGACCTGTGCAAACCTATCGCGCAGTCATGAAAAAACTCGAGTCTTATTCACCTTTGGGGTATTCATGTGCTGGTGAAGTGATCGGTGTTTCTCCCGACATTACCGGTTTCACATTGGGTGATCTCGTCGCCTGTGGTGGCCTAACGGCTTGTCATTCTGAGGTTGTCAACGTACCGGTAAATCTCTGCGTTAAAGTTCGGCAAAACGCAGATCTTTCACAGGCGGCATACAATACATTAGGGGCAATCGCTCTTCAGGGCGTCAGGCAGGCCGATCTTAAACTGGGAGAAAGCTGCGCAGTAATCGGGCTAGGACTTCTGGGACAATTGACAGCAATCCTACTCAGGGCAGCCGGAATACGAGTAATCGGTATCGATATAGACTCGGATATGATTCATATCGGTACTCAACATTGCCTGGATCTGGGATTAAATCGACAAGACCATGGAATTGAGGACCGTATTTTAAATTTTACCGGAGGCATAGGATGCGATGGGGTTATTATTACCGCTGCAACCGATTCATTGGATCCGATCAACTTTGCCGGTGCCATCAGTAGGAAAAAAGGAACCATCGTCGTATTAGGCGCAGTTCCCACTGGATTTGATCGTGAACCTCACTATTACAAGAAAGAACTCCAGCTGAAAATGTCCTGTTCTTACGGGCCTGGAAGATATGATCCAAATTACGAAGAAAAAGGCCTTGATTATCCCGTTGGTTATGTCCGCTGGACCGAAAATCGAAATATGCAGGCTTTTCAGGAATTGATTTACAACAAAAAGATTGATTTGGGATATCTGACAACGCACACCTTTCGGCTCGATGAGGCTCCAAAGGCCTATGACATGATATTGTCACGATCCGAACCGTTCATCGGTATACTCATTAAATACGATATCAATAAAAAAATTGACAGGAAACCTTTTCTCAGCTCAAATCTCGAGGACAAAAGCTCAACGCCCAGCGCGGTTTCCATTGGTTTCATCGGCGCAGGGTCTTATGCCCAAAGTCATCTGCTCCCCAATATTCCTGCAAAACCAGATGTTTCCTTAAAGGGGGTTATGACCAATTCCGGGACCAGTGCACGCTCCGTGGCCGACCGTTTCAAATTCGAATTTTGTACAACGAATGAGAAAGATATTATCGAAAACCAAGAAATTAACACGGTATTTATCGCTACCAGACATGATTCACATGCATATTATGTCATGAAAGCGTTGCGAGCCGGTAAACATGTTTTTACTGAAAAACCACTCTGCCTCAATGAAGAGGAACTGGGGCAAGTATTCGACTTGGTACGAAGTATGGCCATAACACCATTAGATGATGAAGAGATAGGCGAATCGAGGCGGCAACCAATACTCATGGTAGGCTATAACCGGAGGTTCTCTCCTTTCATTCGCCAAGTAAAAGAGGACTTTGGCGATGGACCGATGGCTTTCGTCTATCGCGTGAATGCTGGCGCCATTCCAAAGGATAGCTGGTATCATGATCCTGAGTTCGGGGGCGGCAGAATCGTCGGAGAGGTGTGTCACTTCGTCGATACGCTTACATATTTAGCCGGGTCAACGGTTTCATCTGTTTATGCCACCGCGATGAAAGACCCCAATGCCCTGAATGATACATTAAACGTATCTATCAACTTCCTAAACGGCTCGATAGGCACCATTTCCTATTTTGCAAACGGTGATAAGGGTTTGCCAAAAGAACGTATCGAGGTTTTTGCAAACGGTGCTACTGCCATAATAGATGACTTTAAAAAGCTTGAAATTTATTCGAAAGACAAGAATAAAAAGAAAAAATTAATATCACAAGACAAAGGGCAAAAAGAGGAGATAAAAATTCTGATAAATAATATTATTGAAGGCAAAGGTGTGGCAGGCTTGATACCTCTCGAAGAGATTTACAATACCTCTTTGGTAACATTTAAAATAATTGAATCCATCCGAAACGGAAAGTGTATAACAATATTAAGTTAAAATGATTTTATGGGTAAGAATAGGCTGTATTAAAAAAGTTCGATAAAAGCAATTTATAAAATATTATAGGCTGATTCGATCCGTTAAATTCATAAAAAGGGCACAAGGGCAGCCCCTTTTTTTTTGACAATTACCAATTTATGTTAGACAAAAGACTGAAATTTTATTTATTAAGGCTGAGGTGCTCATCCCTGAAAGAAATGATGTACAGGGTTCAGCAGCTGATATTTCTGAGAAGGATAAAAAAATTACTTGGAAATAGGATTGATCCCGTTACCGCTCCAAAGGTTAAGAAAGATGTTTTACAGAATTTAAAACTACCGGTTTTTTTCGAAGTAAACAATTTTAGCTCAATTGAGAAAATATTAAATGGTCGAGTATTTACGCATAATACCAGTCTTGAATCCATAGAAAAATACGAATATAAATATTCGCATACCTTTTTAACCGACATTAAAACGAATGGGCATGGCCCTGATATTCGAACGGTATGGGAACCTGCCAGACTCCAACACATAGCCCTCTTGATCAGTTACATAATAAGATTTCCACATGAAAAAGATACTGTCCATATCAAAGAATTTGCAAAGATTAATGTCATTAAGTGGATTAACGAGAATCCGTTTCCATATGGGCCTCACTATATTTCCGCAATGGAGTGCGGTTTAAGGGTTCCGGTATTTTTTTACTGCCTTAAAGTTCTTGACAATTTGACGGATGATGAAATCAGGTTGATATTCGACACTTTATATAGACACACTTGGTGGGTGTCGAAACGCCTATCACTGTTTAGCTCGAGTGGAAATCACACCATTGCCGAAGCCATAGGCCTAATATTCGGAGGAATCGTTTTCATTGCCACCGGAGAGGGGAGAAGATGGTTTACAGAAGGCAACGAACTTCTCAAGAGAGAGCTAAGTCGTCAAATTTTAACAGATGGGGGGCCGGCAGAACAATCTTTAAATTATCACAGGTTCGTATTAGATTTGTACTGGCTGGCAATTGACTTCCAAACATTAAACGGTTTCTTGAAAATTGGTGATGTCCAAGACCGCCTTATTTCAGCAGAGCGTTTTATGGCTGCTTTTCAAAGAAACGGTGGTGGGTGTTTATCTATCGGGGATAGTGACGACGGCTATGCCATCGCACCGGGATTACATCCCAGAAGAATCATTCCCCCAAAAAGCCCACAGGAAGTTCAGACATTTGTACAATCAGGTTATACGACAATAAGAAAAAATAATGTTGTTTTCAGTCTTGACCATGGTTCTTTGGGTTTGAGCCCCCTATACAATCATGGTCATGCCGACGCGCTTTCCATTTGCCTTTTAAAAAACGGGAAAGAAATGCTGGTGGATCCCGGCACATATCGATACAACGGAGAGAGCGAATACAGACAATATTTTAAAAGTACTCGGGCGCACAATACCATTACAATCGATGATCAAGACCAGGCCAAACAAGAAACAAGTTTCATCTGGAGTCACCCTTTTAAAGCCAAATTGATAAAAAACACCCGGAACGACAAAGGCCTATTCCTTCGAGCCACCCATAACGGATATAAAAGACTCCAGTCTCCGGTATTGCACATAAGGTCGATAAGCATTTCAGATGGACTTGACATCTTCATTGAAGATACTTTTGAGGGCGAAGGAGAGCATAAATTTGAATTAAACTACCACTTTCATCCCCATTCAAATTTAACCGAATTAGATGACGGCTGGTGGGAAGTCAATAACAAAGGCGCAACAGTTTATATAAAAATTGTTGCAGCCCATAATGTTTCAATTGTAAAAGGGCAAGAGAACCCAATACTTGGTTGGTTCTCGCCCTCTTACGGTATTAAACATCAAAGCTGGACGCTTCAATTAGTTCAGCGTGGAATTTCAAAAAATATTTCATTCATAACGGTAATTGGCCTGGAAACACGACCAGATTCTCACATCATAAAGGAGAAACTTTCTCAAATTGAAAGAACGACTTAATATACTAAATATTTGGGTTGACAAGGTTAGCCGGAATGAAGCCATTGTCAGAGTCAAGCATTTTCTAACATTAGGCAAAAGGCCACATTCAATTTTTGCCGTGAATCCTGAAAAAAATTTTTCCGTATTAAAAGATCCTGCCTTTTACGAAGTTATTAAAAACGCAGACTTATTGCTACCAGATGGGGTAGGAGTGGTACTCGCGGCGCGCATTCTGTATGGAGTCAAAATTGAGCGTATTCCCGGATCGGAGTTTATTTTCGAAATCTGTAATATCGCCGCCACAAACCAATACAGGGTCTTCGTCTATGGTGCTAAAGAAGAAGTCAATAAGAAAGCGGTGGAGGCACTAAAAGAATTATATCCAAAAATTAGCATTGCCGGGAGGGCGAATGGATATGTCGACCAAACGGAAATGCCCGATCTGGTTGACCGTATAAATGCCTCAAAAGCAGATATCCTTTTTTTAGCGCTTGGTTCACCAAGACAGGAAAAATGGTACGCTGATCATAAAGATCAATTGAAAAATATTAAAATTTGTCAAGGGTTAGGTGGAACCCTCGATACCATTGCCGGCAATGTCAGACGAGCTCCGAAAATTTGGCAGAAATTTTCAGTTGAATGGCTTTACAGGTTGATTACCGACCCAAGGCGGATAAAGCGGCAGAAAGTATTGCCGCTTTTCGCAGCGATGGTGATAATGGAAAAGATTAAGAGATTGAACGGAGAAAGCCGCCAGGAATAGACCAATTATAAAAAAGGTAAGGACTTGCGGGACGCGTTAACCTATCGTCTTGTCAACTCTGCCTGAATGAGGACAGACTGTTTAGGACGCTTTTCCTTTAAAATGCAGTTAATTGGGTTATAAGCAAAAAAATACCAATAAATAATTGGCTTTAGGTTGCTTTAAAACTGTAAACTGCACCAATTTCTTTGCTATTGAGCGCCCGACTCCCGTATGGATCAGTTCCTCCAGTTCCTCCAGTTACTCCAGAAATTTTGCAATGTTCCGGACGTTCCCGGATCGCTGTCATCGAGGATTACCTCGTCTGGTGAACTCGTGATTACCTCGTTCGCCGGTTCCGAAACGATCCCATACTGGGGAACAAATCTCACAGCGTCGGCAGAGGTTGTCAGGCTACTGGAGGTGGACACAATTACAACCCGGGCGGTGCCGTTAAACGTGTATGCGCCCAAAGGGTTCCACATACCCCCGTTTCTGCTCTGGTCCACATAGACCGTGTCAATCAAATTCGATCCATCATAGATCTCAACCGGTACGCTGGTGCTGCGGGAGCTGTGTTCCGTCCACCACAGCATTACATCCGCAACTCCGCTCACCGGTGCTTCAAAGCGGTACTTATCCCCAGGGGCTTTGCTGTAGAGAGATCGACTCCCGTATGGATCCGCCCCGCTAGACGTTTTCCATGTTCCGGTAGCCGACGTTCCCGGACCGCTGTCATCGAGGATTACCTCGTCTGGTGAACTCGTGATTACCTCGTTCGCCGGTTCCGAAACGATCCCATACTGGGGAACAAATCTCACAGCGTCGGCAGAGGTTGTCAGGCTGCTGGAGGTGGACACAATTACAACCCGGGCGGTGCCGTTAAACGTGTATGCGCCCAAAGGGTTCCACATACCCCCGTTTCTGCTCTGGTCCACATAGACCGTGTCAATCAAATTCGATCCATCATAGATCTCAACCGGTACGCTGGTGCTGCGGGAGCTGTGTTCCGTCCACCACAGCATTACATCCGCAACTCCGCTCACCGGTGCTTCAAAGCGGTACTTATCCCCAGGGGCTTTGCTGTAGAGAGATCGACTCCCGTATGGATCCGCCCCGCTAGACGTTTTCCATGTTCCGGTAGCCGACGTTCCCGGACCGCTGTCATCAACGACCAACTCGTTTGCTGAGGTTGAAACAGGCAACAAAGGGTTGTTTATTGAATATATCTCGTAGCCATCTGACAGTCCATCGTTGTCCGAATCATAATCAATAAGATTGATGGTTCCATCTCCGTCGTCATCGGCATTCCATCTATTTCCCCAATAGGACAGTTCCTCACCGTCTTTTACACCGTCCCCGTCAGTATCGGCTACTTTGGGATTAGTTCCATAATTATTCAATTCATCTTTATCTGTGATTCCGTCGTTGTCCGTGTCTAAATTAGAAACGGGGATTTGGTAAACCAACTCTTCCGAATAGTCGCTTTCAGTTTTACTTGTGTCATAAGAGGTTGCTGCAAAATAATATGTTTTTCCCTCCTGAAGACCTGAAATACTGCAGCTTTCATAATTGCCGGCGTCGATCGAGTATTGGTAGTTTCCGCTGGAGTTACCGTAGTAGACTTTATTGCCAGCGATTGCATTAGAAGAGCCACTTTCCCATGCCAATACGACTGTTGCAGCTTTTGCATTCGATGCGGCTGTTAAACAGACGACTGCAATCATGAAAATAGCCAATATTTCCGTATAGCGCGGTTTTTTAATATTGAATCTTGCGAAGGCAAAGGGCAAAGCAGTACCTCGTAGTATTGAAGCGTTATCGAAATGACAAAATGTACCCGAGGCAAAAGCAAGATTTGCGCCAATATTTTAACTATCTAATATTAGTATGTATTTATTCTGGATATCATTTTTGGCCCATTAATATGTGTATTAAAAATCATTCGCTGTATAAGGTAAAATTAATAAATATAGTATCAACTATCTAATATTATATGAAATATCTTGTGTTTGCTATTCCCTTCACTTTCTGTTTAGATTCTCAAACTGATGTTCTTGATAATGATTTGGCGACGCGATCGAGACGCCAAATCATTAAATTACCTCTCCGACAAATCGCATTAATCCATATGCGAGGCTTTCATTCGTGCGCCTATTCAGATGGGGTACCACAGGCCTACCATTTGTCGGCCTTCAAGCGGCGGCAATATCCCGAAAACCCTTCAAAGCAGTTCGCCTGGAAGAAGATAATTTTGATTTTTTTCTTTAAAAATCGCGCGGACTATTTTGCGATTGTGAAAATGGGGAATTTCCTGGTATGTTTGACATGAAAAGCTTTGTTCATTGTCAATTGGTGCCAATAAAAATTATCGGACTCACTTAAAATGATCAGTTTTAGCCTTAAACAAATTCAATTTCATCAGAACAATCCATTGGTATTGATTGCAGGCCCTTGCGTAATCGAAAATGTAGATCACAGTCTAACTATGGCCAACAAGTTGCAGCAATTGGCTTCCAAGCACAGCGTTCCACTGATTTTCAAATCTTCTTTCTTAAAGGCAAATCGGAGTTCCATCGATTCTTACGTCGGACCTGGAGTTGATGAAGGCCTTGATATCTTGGAAAGGGTCAGAGCAGAATTCGGAATTCCGGTAATCAGCGACGTGCATTCAATTGAGCAGATCAAACCTGCCGCAGAAGTTTTGGATATTATTCAGATTCCAGCTTTTCTATGCCGGCAAACGCAGTTGCTTGTTGCAGCAGCGGAAACCGGACGGGTCGTGAACGTCAAAAAAGGACAATTTCTGAGCCCTTGGGATGTAAAAAACATCATCACCAAGATTTACAGCACCGGCAACAAGAAGCTGCTTGTTACAGAAAGAGGGGTGACCTTCGGATATAACAACTTGGTCGTTGATATGAGGGCGCTGGAAATTGTTAAGAAATTAGGAGCTGCCGTCGTTTTCGACGCCACCCATAGTGTGCAATTGCCGGGTGGTAAAGGTGACCGGTCTGGCGGGCAAAAAGAGTTTGTCGAGCCGCTGTCCAAAGCGGCCATCGCCGTCGGCATCAATGCGCTATTTCTTGAAGTGCATGACCGTCCTGACCTTGCATTGTGTGACGGGCCCAACATGATCACACCGGAAGAACTCGAACAATGGCTGCCGCTGTGGCTGAAAATCGATAAGCTGGTTAAAAACGGGTGATCAATGTGAATTCAGCCATAGACATCGCTAAACAGATACTCAGGCGCGAAGCGGACGCCATTTACAAACTGGCCGAACGATTAGACTCAACGTTTGATAAAGCCGTTGAACTTATTCTTGGGCACGAAGGAAGATTGCTCGTCCTCGGAGTGGGAAAATCAGGCCATATCGCCCGCAAGATAGCCGGCACATTGGCCAGTACCGGTCAGCCTTCTTTTTTTATTCATCCGACAGAAGCCGTCCATGGCGACTTGGGCATGATGGTTACCGGTGACGTTTGCCTCATGATCTCTCACAGCGGCAACACCGAAGAGCTGCTGGGGACCATCCCCGCTGTCAAACGTATCGGCCTGCCGATTGTTGCCATCACGGCAAACACAGAATCGAAACTGGCCAAAAACGCTGATGTGGTTTTAAACACTCACGTCAGTGACGAAGCTTGCCCCATGAACCTCGCCCCCACCAGCAGTACAACCGTCACCCTGGCTCTGGGGGATGCCATAGCGATTACCCTTCTTACCATGCGTGGGTTCAAGGAGGATCAATTTGCCATGCGGCACCCCGGAGGGATACTCGGAAAACGGTTGCTGACCCAAGTCGCCGATATCATGGTCAAGGAAAACCTGCCGGTGGTTCACAAAGACAGTTCGTTCAAAGAAGCTTTATCGGTTATGACAAAAGGCAAGCAGGGGGTTGTTGTGGTTGTCGACGATGAGGGGCGACACTTCGGAATTTATACGGATGGCGACATACGACGAACGATTGCTCAACACGACAGGATTAGCGACATCGTATTCAAGTCGATATTTACGACCAATCCACGATCTATCCGGGATACGGCACTGGCCACTGAGGCTTTGAAGGTAATGCAAGATTATAAAATAACATCCCTGATTGTTACGGATGGTTCGGATCGGCTCGTTGGTCTGTTACATATACACCATCTACTGGAAAAAGGGCTGATCTAGTGGTGCCATCTTTGCTGTCCATGTCGCTATCGTTTGGCAGACGCAACGGTTTCTGAGAACACCAACTTTTCGATCAGCGAGTTCCCATTCAGCCAGCAGAGTCCCTCTGTTTCGAGACTAGACTTATTCGCGCTTCAGAAAACCGAAAGGACGAGTGGTTATCAGCCTGCATGCAGGGAGGGCAGAAGCTTCAAGATTACAAGAATCTTGAAGACTCATTCATCCATTAAGTGCTTGAGGATAAAACTGATCGTCAGCAGGCTCAGCCCCAAGATCAAATAATTAGCGGGAGCAGGTAAGGGCTTTATTTGATGCCCAATGAATGCAGCAAACGCATATGCACTCGAAATAATGAAGAAAACAAGCAGGGCAATCGATATTTTCGTTAATTTTTTCATATTTGTTAACCTAACTACAGATATTGCACGGGAAAAGTGGCTTTCGTTTCTTCTACCATGTTCATTAGTGTCCATCCATAAATGGCCTTTTTTCCACTGGCCGGCGTTCTCCGCAGGTTTCCGGCTGCGGCGTACATAAAGTACGCCTCGCCACAAACCCTTGTGCGGCCTTGCCCAGCGAAAAAAATTCTCATTTATAAACTGGACACACCATTATGCCATCCACCATTCGTGGATGGGCACTCATTAGTCGGCAGAAGATGACGTGATTAAATCGTGATTAAATCTAAAGGCAATTAATGCAAAAAAAATGCCAGCATCGGAGATTGGCAGGCAATCGTCAATTGAAAAAATATCGAGTAATATTAAAATCTTGAAAAACTAAGATAGAGTTTATGGAATACTTGTGAACACCAGACCAACTTTTATGTAATATATTTTATAGAACTTATGTAATAAATGAAAAAATGGGACAACCCTATTGAACCCAACCTTCCAAGTCATAAACGGCATAGTCTGTTTCTACTTGTTTTTTCGCCAACGAGGATGCGTGATACCAAATTTCTTAATTTTATAATTCAATGCCCTGGGGGTGATCCCCAAACGGTGTGCGGCGTCTTTTTGAATCCAGAGGCAGTCTTCCAATACGCTTAAGACTGTCTGCTTCTCGCGATCCGCCAGTGATTCAGCCGGTTTCGGAATCTGTATTTCACCCGAAACCGGCTGAACCGTTTTTAAGTCCGGCAGAATGATGTGCTGCGGTTCGATCCAGGAACTGCCTTCGAGGATGGCGGCCCGTTCGATCGTGTTGGCCAATTGGCGTATGTTCCCCGGCCAGGAATATTCCTTGAACGCCGCCATCACATTCGGGGAAAATCCGCTAATTTTCTTTTTAAGGTTGCGACAGATTTTTTCAAGCAGGTAAATCGACAGGGGGCCGATGCACTCTGTACGCTCCCGCAGCGGAGGGATATGGATTCTAAGAACATTCAGGCGATAATACAAATCTTCCCGGAATGAGCCTTCCATCACCTGGGTTTCCGGTTTGCGGTTGGTGGCGGCGATGATGCGCACATCCGAGAGAATGGTCCGGTTGCCACCGACCCGTTCGAAGGACTTTTCTTCCAACACGCGCAGCAGTTTGGCCTGAAGCGCGGCACTCATCTCGCCGATCTCATCCAGAAACACGGTGCCATCTTTGGCCTGTTCGAGCCTGCCGACGCGGGTTTTGTTTGCACCGGTGAAGGAGCCTTTTTCATGTCCAAAAAGCTCGCTTTCAAGAAGGGTTTCCGGTAGATTGGCGCAATTGATCTTGATAAACGGTCGGGTCCGGCGGCGGCTGTTGTAGTGCACCGCCCCGGATAAGAAACTTTTCCCGGTGCCGGTTTCACCGGTGATCAGGATGGTGGAGTCCGTTAGGGAAAATTTTTTCAAGGTGGCGATCATCCGTTTCATCGCCGCACTCTGGGCGATGATGCGGTTGAAATCGTATATGATGTCCTGTTCACGCTTGAGATAGTCGATCTCATTTTTCAGGTGCCTGTTTTCCAAGCCCCGGCCGATCGACAGCAGGATTTTTTCCTTGAAGAAAGGAGGAACGATGACATCGAAGGCGCCTTTCTTGACCGTTTTGACGATCAATTCGGCTTGATCCGAGTCGCTGAGGCCGATGATCGGCGTGTGGGGACTTGCCGCTTGGATCTGTTTCATCAAACTGAAGCTGTCGACTTTTTGAAGCTGAAGATTGAGCAGAATAACCTCGTAGTCCTGCTTTTGAAGATGCGTGCCGATATCACCCTGCACCGGCCAGCTGACAATGGCGTGGTGCACTTCAATTTCGGCCTTCAAGTCCGCCCCCCAAAGGGGGAAATCGTCTATTATCAGTATTTTCGCCAAATCGGCTCCGCCACAGTTGTTTGTCAGCGAGACAGGGGTTTCGGATATGGGAACGCGGTCAATGAGCGGGCCAAAAGGCATCCAGCAGCCTCAGTCGCAGCCCGACACGGCGACCCCGTATTCGACACCGGCTAAATTTTTAATTGCGCCGCTAAAATAATTGTCTATAATTAACGGTCTTCACCTGTGCGACCAGCCATTGTGGTTGGTGAGCAAGTGGTTAATTATACGGAAATTGAGGCGATTTATCAATTACAATCTTGTAATAGGAGCACGAAAACCGCTGTGGCCAATGAACGAAATACGGTGCTGATAACCGGCGGCGCGGGATTTATCGGAGCGAATTTTGTCCGCTACGCTTTGGACGAGCGCCCGGATCTGCGGATTGTCAATCTCGATGCCCTGACCTACGCCGGCAATCCTTCTAACCTTGAAGGCCTGGATCCGAAGGCGGCCTGTCGCCATCAATTTAAACATGGGGACATTGGGGACAGCGGTCTGCTGGACAGTCTTTTCGACGCAAACAATTTCAGCGGGGTGATCCACTTTGCCGCCGAATCCCACGTGGATCGATCGATCGTCGGACCGGAAGCCTTCGTGGAAACAAATGTGCTCGGGACCTTTCGCCTGCTTGAGGCCGCGCGCAGGACATGGGAGAAAAACGACCGCCCCGCCGGCTTTCGATTTCACCATGTCTCCACCGATGAGGTTTACGGAAGCTTGGGTGATACCGGCCGGTTTACCGAGGAGACGCCTTACGACCCATCGAGTCCCTATTCGGCCTCCAAGGCGGCCTCCGACCACTTCGTCAATGCCTACCACCGGACGTATGGCCTGCCGACGTTGATTACCAACTGCTCAAACAATTTCGGTCCTTATCAGTTCCCGGAGAAGTTGATTCCGTTAATGATTTTGAATATATTGGAAAACAAACCTCTGCCGGTATACGGCGACGGGAAGAATGTCCGGGATTGGCTCTATGTGGTCGATCACTGCGAGGGACTGCTCGAGGTTTTTGAAAAAGGAGTGCCCGGTCAGACTTACAACATCGGCGGCGATTCGGAAAAGCAGAACATCGAAGTGGTCCATATTTTATGTGACATTATGGACCGACGTTTGAGTCGCACGGGTAATCAGTCAACCCGTCGTTTAATAGAGTTCGTCAACGATCGCCCGGGTCACGACCGGCGGTATGCCATTGACGCGGATAAGATCCGAAAATCGATCGGGTGGCAACCCCGGCACCGTTTCGAAGAAGCACTGGCAGCGACGGTGGATTGGTATTTATCGAATATGAACTGGGTCGAATCGGTACGCAGCGGTGAGTATCGTCGATGGATCGAGCAGAATTACGATTCCCGATGACCCCCTATCGATAACACCGTTCGTCAGGCGCAAAATGGTGAGCACGCCAATCCAGTTGGCGGGCTCGTCTATCGGTGACGGAAAGGGTTCCATGAAAATCATCGAAACAACCATCAAAGATGTACGGGTCATAGAACCGCAGGTCTTTGAGGATTCCCGCGGATTTTTCATTGAAACCTACCAGAAGGCACGCTTCAAAAGCGCGGGGATCGACGCCGATTTTGTGCAGGACAACCTGTCATTCTCCGGCAGAAACACGATTAGAGGGCTTCATTTCCAGCATCCCCACGGCCAGGACAAACTGGTTCAGGTCCTGCAGGGTGTGGTTTATGATGTCGCTGTGGATATCCGCCAAGGCTCGCCGTCCTTCGGGGAGTGGACCGCCTGCCGCCTGTCGGCCGATAACAAGCGCCAGATGTTTATCCCGGCTGGATTCGCCCATGGATTTTGCGTGCTCAGTGAAACCGCCCTTTTTCACTATAAGTGCAGCGAATATTACACGCAGGCATCCGAACACGGCGTGTTGTGGAACGACCCTGAACTGGGTATCGATTGGCCGATCAAGGTACCGATACTCTCTCCAAAAGACGCCGCGTATCCTTGCCTATCTCATATTGATCGAAACAAATTGCCTATATTCGAGGATTGAGAAATATACTGAGAAGCCGTTTGTCACTCGTCGACTTCGTGACTCCTTTACGCCTCATCGCCAAACGCAGGGTTTTTGAGGCCTAAAAAACGACACGGGCAAGGTCATCTTGGGAATACAATGCTGACAATCATCGGATCCAACGGCCAACTCGGATGGGAGTTGGTCAACAGAGGGAGACGTAAAGGGATCGACATTCTTGCGATCGATTTTCCTGACATCGACATTACCGATCCTGAATCTATAAGGGCCCGAATCCCGTCGGCCAAGACCGGGTGTGTGGTCAATGCGGCCGCTTACACTGCCGTCGACAAGGCTGAATCGGAATCTGAAGCGGCATTTGCCGTCAACAGGGACGGGCCGGGCCACCTGGCGCGACATTGCGGTAAAATTGACCTGCCGCTGATTCATATTTCCACCGATTACGTATTCGACGGTTCCAAGCCAGGAGCCTACACGGAGCAGGATCCGGTCTCGCCCGTGGGAGCCTACGGAGTGAGCAAGGCCGAAGGCGAAAGGGCTGTTAGAGAAAACATGCCGATGCACGTTATTTTGAGGACGGCCTGGTTGTATGGTGTTCACGGGCATAATTTCGTAAAAACCATTTTGGCTTTGGGACGAGAGTCGGATGTCGTAAGGGTGGTGATGGACCAAGAGGGGTGCCCGACCTATGCGGCGGACCTTGCCGAAGCGATTTTGACTATTGTGGACGATATAACAGGCGGGAAGTCAACGCCTTGGGGTACCTATCACTTCTGCAATGCCGGGGCGACGACCTGGTACGGGTTCGCCAAGGCCATTTACGGCCTCTCGAAACGATTCGAGATTCTGAAATACAAAGAATTGGTGCCGATCAAGACCGCAGAGTTTCCCAGACCGGCAAAGAGGCCGGCAAATTCCGTCCTGGACTGTGCCAGAATCGAGCACGTTTTCGGCATTAGGCCGCGACGCTGGGAGACGGCTTTGTCCGAGATGATGGCCGATCTTTACCGGAAGAACAATAATGACGCCGAAATTTCCGGGTAATTTTCTTCTACCCCGCTCGAATTTTCATTTCGGTTGAATTCCGAGGAGGAAAGTAATGATCGATGCGCAATTTCCGAAACCGAACAACACTTCGGTCAAGGGAATTATACTGGCGGGGGGATCGGGAACCCGGCTTTACCCGATTACCCACGTGGTCTGCAAGCAACTGCTGCCGATTTATGACAAACCGATGATCTACTACCCGCTGTCGGTGTTGATGTTGGCCGGCATAAGGGATATCCTCATCATTTCAACCCCGGAAGACCGCGATAAATTCGAAGCCCTTTTCGGTGACGGATCGCACATCGGGCTTCGCATGTCGTATGCCGTCCAAGCCAGACCGGAAGGATTGGCCCAGGCGTTTATCATCGGAAAAGATTTCATCTGTGATGAAAACTGCTGCCTGATCCTGGGGGATAACCTTTTTTTCGGCCACAGCCTGGCGGATATACTCAATCGGGCCGTACAGATGAAAAAGGGCGGCATCGTTTTCGGATATTGGGTCAGGGACCCCCAACGTTACGGCGTCGTCGAATTCGATCAGACGGGAAATGTTCTCAGCATCGAAGAAAAACCCGAGCAACCGAAGTCGAACTACGCTCTTCCAGGACTGTATTTTTTCGATAAAGAGGTGACAGAGGTTGCGGCCAGCATCAAACCGTCCGCACGGGGCGAGCTTGAAATCACCGAGGTCATAAAGGACTACCTCGATAGGGGACAGTTGAAAGTGGAACTGCTGGGAAGGGGCTTTGCTTGGCTGGACACCGGCACCCACGAGTCGTTTTTGGAAGCATCGGTGTTCGTTGAAACCCTGCAAAAGCGACAGGGACTCAAAATTGCCTGTATCGAAGAGATTGCCTGGCGGATGGGGTACATAAGCAATGACCAGTTGAACCGCATTGCCGAGCCTTATCTGAAAAATGAGTATGGACAGTATCTGGTCGACATATTGAATGAGAGTAAATAGCCGGGGAGTTATGGAGATAGTGCACCATGGTATCTTCCGTATATGTCTCTATGCGTTCCCATAACCCCTAACCAAGGTCCCGCGACTGTGCTGCCGACCTCCGCCGTTGCCAGGGTTGGCGGATCCCTTTGCCCCTCTTCCTTTGTGTAGACGTTTAAACATTTTCCGCCACTCTTGCGTTCGGTGCATGACCCTCGAACCTGATCCGCATTCGAAAATAAGTATCGGCAAGGGGGCCGCACAGCAGGGACTGAAGGCCATCTTGTTGAGGCAGCCATCATAACCGGTGAATACCATACGCAAAATAAGATGGTAGAGGTGAGATGAGCCAGATGACGCGATCTGACAATACGCAGTTTAAACCGGAAATACTGGCGCCGGCTGGCAGCCGGCCGGCTTTTCTGGCGGCGGTGGCCGCCGGCGCAGATGCCGTCTACTGCGGCTTGAAGAGTTTCTCGGCCCGCATGGAGGCCAAAAATTTCGCACTGGGGGAGCTTGCGGCACTCACCCAGCTGGCCCACGCGAAAGGAACAAAGGTCTATGTGGCACTCAACACCCTTCTGAAACCGGATGATCTGACCCGTGCCGGTTCACTGCTGAAACAACTCCAGCAGTCGGTGGCGCCGGACGCCCTGATCATTCAAGATCTGGGGGTGATCGAATTGGCCCGGCAGGCCGGCTTTTCCGGGGAGCTCCACTTGTCCACGCTGGCCAACTTCAGCTCCGGCTCCACACTGAAAATAATTCAACGCTTCCCCCAGGTCAGCCGTATCGTGTTGCCGCGCGAGCTGACTGTCGATGAAATCAAATCGCTGGCTGGGGTATGCCCCAAAAATATCGGGCTGGAGGTTTTTGTCCACGGGGCTCTGTGTTACGGGGTTTCCGGCCGGTGCTACTGGAGTTCCTACATGGGCGGGAAAAGCAGCCTGAGGGGACGCTGCGTGCAGCCATGCCGCCGGCAGTACACATACAATCAACAGCCGCGGCGTTATTTTTCCTGCCATGACCTGTCCCTGGATGTCCTGGTGCACATCATGCGGCGAGAACCGCGGGTGAAAGCCTGGAAAATAGAGGGCCGCAAGAAGGGGCCGCATTACGTCTATTACACGGTCCAGGCGTATCGGATGCTGCGTGACATCGATGATCAGCCCGACAGCCGTGTGCAAATTAAAAGAGCAGCCGTTGAACTTTTAGACCAAGCCCTCGGTCGCCCGGGCACCCATTACCATTTCTTACCGCAGAAACCGAAGAATCCAGTGGACATCAGGTCTCAGACCGGATCGGGATTGTTTGTGGGGCGCGTGCAAGGGCCGATAAAAAAACCGTATGTTGTCCCCAGGATCGATCTTTTGCAGGGCGACGTCCTGAGGTTGGGGTACGAAGATGAGAGATGGCATGCCGTATACAGGGTCGGCAGGGGTTTACCGAAGAGGGGTCGTTTCACCTTTTCCCCGGCAAAAAACCGGGTGCCGGCCAAAGGGACTCCCGTCTTTCTGACCGACCGGCGCGAGACATATCTTGTTGATCGGCTCCAAGCCTTGGAAAGGGAACTCCATTTAACGGACAGGCGGGAGTTGCCCGAACCGCAGGTTCTGCTTTCTTTGCCGGCCCCCATCAGACAGAAACATAGAACGCGCCATCTCGATGTATTCCGGCAGGTGGGCCATCAACCCCCTGCCGGACATGTTGGCCTGTGGCTGACCAAGGACATCCTCGCCGAGGCACCGGCAAATATGTTGGCCCGGATTTGGTGGTGGCTTCCCCCGGTCGTCTGGCCCGATGAAGAACAGGCCGTGATGGAAACCATAGCCGCCGTGCGTAAAAACGGTGCCCGTTACTTCATACTCAATACGCCTTGGCAGACAGGGCTGATGGATTCCGGCAGCAACCTGGAACTTTGGGCGGGCCCTTTCTGCAACCTTTGCAACCCGTTGGCGCTTGGCATTACTGCTGACCTCGGTTTTTCAGGGGCCATCGTCAGTCCCGAACTGGGCCGGGACGATTATCTGGCCCTCCCACGCCGAAGTCCGCTGCCATTGGGGATCGTCGTCGGGGGAAGCTGGCCCCTTTGCATATCCCGCACGGTATCCGACAGCATCGGAGAGGACCAGGCTTTCGTCAGCCCCAAGGGCGAAAAGGCTTGGATACATCGCTATGGGCAGAATCACTGGGTCTATCCCAACTGGAAGCTGGATCTGAAGGACAAGGTTTCAGAATTGAGACAGGCCGGCTACCAGGTCTTCGTCAATTTGGTCGAACCCGTACCCGGCGGGGTCCAGATGAAGAGCAGGCCGGGCTTGTGGAATTGGGATATCGGACTAAAGTGAAGGTATGGTTTCCAATAGGATAGCAACGATCCAACCCGGGAGTCACCCCGCATCCAGTGAAGCGACCATTGGAAGAGATTCAGCCCTGGCCTTGTTCCTGGTGGCTCTTTGTTTTCGGATGATCTACATCATCCAATCCACCGACAATCCGCTCTTTGGCGTTGCGGTCATCGACGCGCAGGTTTATGAAGGCTGGGCCGGACGGATGGGCAAGGGGATCTGGCTCTGGGACACCGTCGGTAATTACCTTCCAATTTACCCGGCCTTTCTGGCGCTGCAAAAAGCACTATTCGGTGAGGGTCCACTGGCCAACAAGCTGGTTCAAAGTGTTATGGGATCCCTGGCCGCTGTTTTCATGGCACAGACCGCCGCCCTGGCATGGAACAGACGGGTCGGTCTCATCTGCGGTTACCTGGTGGCGGCCAATTGGCTGCTGGTGGTATTTGAAGCCGAGAAGTATGCCGAGAGTTTCAGCATATTCTTCATGAGCCTGACTTTCTGGCTGCTCTTGAAGCCATCCAACCGGTTTTGGACCGTTACGGCCTCCGGATTCACATTCGCCTTGTCCGCCGGGGCGCGGGCCAATCTTTTTTTGCTCCTGCCATTCATCCTCTGGTGGCTGCTCCGGTCCAGCCGGTCGAGTTACAAGTCCGCCATTCTCAAGGCCACGCTGTTTTGTCTGGGAACGATCGTGATCATCGGCCCCATCGTACACCGTAACTATCAGGTATCCGGTGTGCCGATGCTTCGGGCGCAGGCGACCTGGAGCCTTTATTCAGGCCTGGCACCCGAATTCAAGGGGTTGCATCCGCCAGTAGGCATATTGTTCGACAAGTACATGCATTTGCCTCTACAGGAAGGTTTGCGCACGGAAAAAGACATCGAGCGTTTCTGGGGACAGAAGGTTCTGGAAATCATCCGGGAGGACCCGGCCGGTGTCATTTACAACCTCCTGCGGAGGGTGATCATTTTTTTCAACGGCCGCGAATGGAGCCAGGAATTCGATGTCTACGCCTACCGGGCCTATTCGACATTCCTGTCGTTGCCATGGGTCAGTTTCTGGTTGATCGGTCCGCTCGGATGTCTGGGGCTCCTGCTTCTGCGCAGGCCGTCAAACGAACAATGGCTGATTGCGGGCGGCGCTATCCTCAGCTTTCTCTCGATTATTTTCTTCAAGGCCTCGGACCGTTACCGAATGCCCACCGCCGTGCTGTTGTCGGCTTTTGCCGCCGCGGCGGTTTGGCAAGTCTGGCAGCAGTGGCAATTCGGCAACCGGCGGTTTGTGGTTCGAGCCTGGATGCTGTTCATCGGGTTGGGATTGATATTCTGGCCCGATTGGCCGGGGCTTGAAAAACGCCAAACCGCTCGGCACGATTTTCACGTCGGCGTTCATTCCGTTTCGGTTGCCCGTCTTGACGACGCCCTGAAGCATTTCAAAGCGTCGATGGATGCGTTCCCCTGGGATCCGGATTCCCCTTACCACATCGGCCGAATCCTGATTCACAGAGGGCAAAGGGAGTCCGGTCTGGAATACATCCATGAAGCTTTGCGGCGCGAACCCCACTTCCCGAAAGCGATCAATGAAATTGCGCTCCATCATCTGAGTCAGGGTGATCTGTATGCCGCCGAAGACAAGGCGCTGGAAAGTTTGCGGCTGAATCCAACCGAGAAAAACACCTTGCTACTCTTGGCAGAGCTGTACCGGCGGCAGGGGCGGCGAGTGAAAGAACGGGCCTTTCTTGACAGAGCGGTGGTGGAGTCTAACGATTCCACGGTGTATGCGTATGTGGCCGACAGGTTGGTCGACTTGGGAGAGCACCGGCAAGCTGTCAGGATTTACGATAGGGTCGTGAGCGATCGCGGCGCCGATCCACACTTGCGGGTCAAGGCCGCCATGGCGGCCGGCATCACGGCCGTGCGATTTTTTGATGACAAAAAGGTGGGGCAAAAATTTTTCTCGATTATCGTGAAGGATTTTAAAGAGTTTAGTTTTTTTTCGATACAGGCGGAGTTCCTTCAAGGTGTGATCTCCGCGGCGGAACTAAAAATGAAGATGGCCCGTGGGGCGGAATGGCAGGCCGCCGCCGCTTATGTTACCGGGTTGTCATGCGAGCTGCGCGGTGATTTAGAAAAGGCCACCGCTGCCTATATAGAGTGTCTCGACACAATAAAAACGGAAAAATCCGTTCGTCCGAATGGCTTGCCGTACAAGTGGGCCTGGGACGATTTGAGGCGAATTCAGGGACAACGGCACCCGGCTGCAGAGGAAGATATTTCCAAGCGGCAGTGAAGAAGGGCGCACTTTGACTCCGAGGCCGATCGCGATACAATCGATGTGAGTTTCAAGACGGTTCCGCATCTATCAAGACACAAAAACCGAGAGCCCTCGCACTGGGTATGGGCTCTCGGTTTTTCTTGCGTTAACAGCCGGCGTCAACCGATCCATGAAAGGTACGCCGGCAGGGTTGGATCCATATTGAGGGACTAGTTATCTCTTTTGCGCCGCAGGCGTTCCATGGCCAAGCGCAAGCTGGTCTGCATCCGCTTGATCGCCTGAGCGAGAAGGCCGATCTCGTCCTTCGAAGGGATGTTGATCTGCATGTTCAGATCGCCCAGACTCATTCGTTCGGCGACTTCGGTCAGTCTCATGATGGGGGTAACGATGGCTCGGGCGGAGAACCAGGCGACTAGAGAGACGATCAATATCGTTGCTGCCAGCAAGATCACCGCTACCCATTGTACGCGTTTGATAGTGGAAAACACCTCGGCATCTTCCTGCTGGAGAGCGATGGTCCATCCTCTGGCGATTTCTTTCACGTGGCCATAGCTGGGGTGGCCTTTTTCATTGGTGAAACTGGTCGTAAGGTTGGTCCAGTTGCCTTTTCGATAGGCAGCGATCAAAGGATGGCTGTTGAGATTCTTCTGGGTCTCGACGTAAGATTGAACCTGATGGGCGACCACCTTGCCCTTTTCGTCAAGCAGAAAAGCAAAACCGGTTTTACCCCTTTTCCAATTGGCAATGTATTTCGACAGCTCGTCGATCGTCATGGCCGCGGCCAGGACACCGACAACCCGGTCACCTGTTTTAATCGGAACGGAAATGACCAAGGCCGGTTTTTTCGATGTTTTGCCGATAAGCGTCTGCCAGCTAACCGCTTTGCCCTGGATAATATCTTTATAATACTGGCGGTCCGAATAATCTTTCAGAGGGACATCGTCGCTGCGGGCGACATTTCGCCCGTCGAGGCCAACGGTAAATACCAGATACATGTAGGGGTATTTTTGGCTGAGCTCACGCAGAACCCGCTCCTGGTTGGGGCGGTCCATTGATTTGATATCCGGCAGGTCCGTTGCGGAGTTGAGGATCAGAATGTTGTTGTCGATCCATCCATCCACTTGTGTGCCGAGGCTCTCCGAGGTCAGAGTGAAAAACTGCTCGGATTCATTGTGAATGCGGTTGACGGTTTCCTTATAGGCGATTCCCCAAAAGACAACGAACGGCAGGAGGCTGATGAGGAGCATCACCAGGATGATCTTTGTAAAAAGACCGAACCGGATTTTCTGTTTGGCCAGCCCCGGGGTGACATCCTCATCCATTGATTCTGCCGCCGATGGTTCGGCAGTCGAATTTGGACCCGGTTCATCCGGTTGTGTCGCCATCCCTTGGTGCTCCTCCGCGCCGTGATTAACGTGTGTCGGGTCGGTTTTGTCATCCGATGGCGTTGCAGAGTAAGACATGTCCCCGACTGGTGGCGTTTGGACGGGAGCGGGCTTTGATACGACAATGAAGTCCTCGCACACCTTGCACTTTACGCGGGCCTTTTCTCCCTTAATTTTGCTTTCGTCTACCCGGTAATTTTTTCCGCAATTGCCGCAAGTAATCTGCATCATTTCCGAGAGCTCCTTGCTAGTGAGATTTCTTTCTTTCAGTTAATCGTCATTTGAATATATAAATCGACGCTATCGGCCCCGCGGCCAATGTGTTTGAACTTATGCCCTGATCAGCGGAAGCATGGCTTTCTTGAACTGTATGCGGACATCTTCGTCGGGTATGTCGACGGCAAGCACGCTGATCAATTCGGCTGCTTGGTTTTGAGGGATTCCATTGCCGGAGAGATTCATGTCACTCATGGCGTCTTCAAGCAATATCTGAGCCATAGGGCCTACGGCGCGGGATAGATGAAGTTTCAGAGCTTCAAGGAATTGGCTGCGGACTTTTCCGCCGTTTTTCCGCACCGGCTCGACCAGCTTTAGTTTCAGAAGTTTCACCAGGGTTGCGCTCAATGTATCGGTGTCCATGCCGATTTCACGAGCAATCTGTTCCAGCGCCTTGTTTTCTTCGATCGCGATGAGAAGGCGGATCATATCGGTGTCGAGCACGACTTCCTTATTGTCCATGCGGGTGATTTTACGGTAGCGCATTTGAAGAAGACCCTGTTCTGAAGTTCCCATCAGTTATAGCCGGCCCTGCGGTTTGTGGTGTTCGTATCAGGCTGTTGTGATAAAAATAGTTAATGATTTTGGATACTAGGATACCATTAATACCCTTTTCAGTCAAGGGGGATATCCTTGCGAAAACTGTCGTTGGGGCCGCTTCCTCGGAGGATTTCCAAAGAAAATAGGACCGTTGAAAATTTTCGCAGACTCAGTATTCCTATATCCGACACTCTCTATTATCGGTAAAAAACGGCGATGCTTGAGTGTTATACAGAAATTTTTATCTTTTATTTTCAGCTTTGATTGAGAAGAGAAATAGTTCAACCTGAAGAGCCGAGCCGGGAGCGTTTTAACATTCCTGTCCGTCAGAATGCCGCACGAAATGTGAATCGTGATTGTCGCTCTATATGGTAGTATTCAAAGGAATCCGCTTGTCGTCCGCTTTCAGGGGGGCTGAAGGTTGTCCCTCGCAATTGGGGTATTTCTCGGCCTTTGGGTACCATTCGTGGAAGTGGATGAATGGCGGAAATTGAGCAACCGGTGTGCCCACTAGAAAACATAGCGGGCCCAGCGATTGACCTGCGGGGTGGACATCACTTCGTCGGAGGCGTTCTTTTGTCCATCTGCTCCTTGAACCGCTTCTCCACATCGGCGAAGAGGCTTTTTTTCTTTTCGGCCTGGGCGGCCTGAATCGACTCTATTTTCTGAGCGAACTCTTTGCGGCTGACCTGAAATTTCTTTACCTCGTCTTCAATTCGGCTTTCTTTTTCTTTCCCAGGAATTTCCTCGATTTTGAGATGGTCTTTAATGAAAAGACGGGTGCCGAAAGCACCCTCGACCACATCGATGATGCCGTACTCCATCAGCTTTTTGCAGATAAAATTTCCCTGCTCCAGGGAAAGAGCCAACAACTTGCAGACGGTTTCCATTGAAGGCCGTGCGGTGTCACGGTATTCTGAAACGCGGATACCGGCAACGAACAGATGCGCACTGGTGTAGAGATCGTCGGGGTTCATAGAATACCGCAAGTTCCCCGCCGGTGATAGTTGGTCGGCGGCAATAGGGTCACCTGTCAAGTATTAGGGTCTCTTGAGACCCTAATACTTGACATTGAAACTTCGTAAGAGTAACATCACCAATTTATTTGTCAAGCAGGAACGGCGGGAGCCGGTTGGGCCCGCAAAGGGGTGATGGACGGCCACAAAAAGGGGGAGTCATGACGGAAATCATCGATGTGAACGCCAGAGAAATATTGGATTCGCGCGGAAATCCCACAGTAGAAGCCGATGTGTTTCTGGGCAGCGGCGCCATGGGGCGGGCGGCCGTGCCATCCGGGGCATCCACCGGCAAACGCGAGGCCTTGGAACTTAGGGACAAACGTTCCAAACGCTTCGGCGGCAAGGGCGTGCAGAAGGCGGTTGACAACATCATGAAGGTCATTGCTCCGGCCATAATCGGGTTGGATGCTGCCGACCAAAAAACCCTCGATGCCCATATGATTTCTCTGGACGGGACGGCCAACAAGTCGAAGCTCGGCGCCAACGCCATTCTTGCCGTTTCGTTGGCCGCCGCCCGGGCCGCGGCCAACGCTTTCGATATACCGCTATACCGCTATATCGGCGGCATCAATGCCCGGTATCTGCCGATACCGATGATGAATATCATAAACGGCGGCGCACACGCAGGCAACAACCTCGATATCCAGGAGTTTATGATTCTGCCTATTGGAGCCAAAAATTTCGCCGAGGCGGTGCAGATGGGAGCCGAAACCTTCCATGCCCTCAAGTCCTTGTTGAAAAAAGACGGCCTCAACACCGCTGTGGGCGATGAAGGCGGATTTGCCCCGGACTTAAGAGCCAATGAAGAGGCGGTAAAGCAGATCATGAAAGCCATTGAAGCCGCCGGATACTCTCCCGGTAAAGATGTCGGCATCGCGCTGGACGCTGCAGCCAGCGAATTTTATAAAAATGGAAAATATGTGCTGGCTTCTGAGAAAAAGTCAATGACAGCCGCCGAAATGATCGATTATTATGAAGATCTGATCAACCGTTATCCCATTCTTTCCATCGAGGATGGGTTAGCGGAGCAGGACTGGAAGGGATGGCGCCTGATGACCGATCGTCTGGAGGGGGCCATCCAGATCGTCGGCGATGACATCTTTGTGACCAACCCCAAAATTCTCAGTAAAGGGATAGAGGAAGGGGTGGCGAACTCCATTCTAATTAAGTTGAATCAAATCGGGACATTGTCAGAAACTCTCGATGCCGTCGCATTGGCCGAGAGCGCCGGATACACAACAGTAATCTCCCACAGGTCCGGTGAAACCGAAGATACGTTCATTGCCGACCTCGCGGTCGGCGTCAATGCCGGACAGATCAAAACCGGTTCAATGTCGCGAAGCGATCGCATTGCCAAATACAATCAACTGCTGAGAATTGAACAGGAATTGGGAGACGGGGCAAAATTCTCGGATGAATTATTCTGAACGTCGAAAGTCAATTCTTCAACCCAATCCGAAAAACCTGACAGGACCTATTAACCTGCCCGCCGGGATGGTGTGATGCGACGGATTTTTACCATTTTAGCACTGGTCGTTTTACTTGCCGTGCCGCTCGCCGCTGTTCCTCCTAATGCCGCATCCTATGTTCTCCACGGGTATCATCTGCTGGATCTGATGCTAAAGGAAATCGGCAGCATCCGGCAACTGCAGGTCGAGCAGAGATCGATCCTTGAAGAGATGGCTTCCCCCGGGTTAACGACAAGTGTTGATGAGACCGTCAGTTACCTGCTGCCGGGCGCGTTTCGATCGGAATTTTCATCGGCGGCAGGTGAACACATTCACGTCTATTCCGGCGGCCGATCTGTAACGATTGTCAACCAGCGGATCGTTTCCGAAAGGGAAAGCGACCTCGATCGCTACAAAGACCTCCTGCTCTATAACACACGGGAGATGTTGAAAAACCATTTGGTGTTGCTCGGCATGGCGCCGGACGTGTCCAGTGTCGGCCGGTTTCAAGGGGCTCCCGTGTTCGTCATTGGGGCTCAATATCCCGATGAAGCGGTACCGCAGCTCTGGCTCGACAAAACCACTTTCAGACCCGTGCGCTGGCTGCTGCAGCCGGCCTCATCGGCCCGTTTGAGGGAGTCCTTCGAAATCAGGTACCACGGCTGGCGCAAAATCGAGAAAATCTGGTATCCTTTTCAGGTCGAAGTTTTTCAGGGTGATCGCCTTCTGCGCAAAATCCAGGTCGCCAAGGTCCTGACAAAACCAAAATTGTCCCATCAGTTATTTGACATTGCCTATCTAAAGTCGATTTATCCTGCAGGCGAGCCTCTGCAATCGGGGAAACCCGACCCTGACGGGAAAAGTGACGTTCAGAAAACCATCGAACGGTTTCGCAGGCTTTTCGACTGACCGGACGGCTATGAACGGGGCGGCAGATTATTATGGAAATTCCGCAACGATCATAGATGCAAGGCATTGAAACCCGATATCACGCGGTTGCCAACCGCTCGCATGCATTGATCTCTGCCTTGCCATAGAGACAATCGCGACGGTTATCGAACCTCCTCAGGATTGTCAATTCAACATTTCGGCATCCTTCGCATCGCTTGGGACGCTGAGACCAGCGTCGGCTGACCCCAGCGGACGTCGGCTGGTTAACTGGATTTGGAGACACCGAAAAATGGCGAAGACGACGAAATTCATTTTTATCACCGGTGGGGTCCTGTCATCGCTTGGAAAAGGGTTGGCTTCGGCCGCCATTGGGGCTTTGCTTGAAAGTCGCGGCCTTAGTGTGACGATCCAAAAACTTGACCCGTACATAAACGTCGACCCCGGTACCATGAACCCCTTCCAGCATGGGGAGGTCTTCGTTACCGACGACGGGGCGGAAACCGATTTGGATCTTGGCCATTATGAGCGGTTTACAAGCGCCAGAGTCGGAAAAGACAACAACTTTACCACCGGCAAGATTTATCATTCGGTCATCAACAAAGAGCGCCAGGGAGACTACCTGGGTGGAACGGTCCAGGTCATCCCGCACATTACCGATGAAATTAAAAACAGCATCAAGCTGGTTGCCGGCAACGTGGATATTGTCATCGTTGAAATCGGCGGAACCATCGGTGACATCGAAAGCCTGCCTTTCCTGGAGGCGATCCGGCAGTTCAGAACCGATGTCGGTAAAGAGAATGTTCTTTACATCCACCTTACCCTTGTACCCTATATCGGAACCGCCGGCGAATTAAAGACCAAGCCTACCCAACACAGTGTAAAAGAGCTGCGCGGCATAGGGATCCAGCCAGACATCCTGTTGTGCCGGACGGACCGCTATCTCTCCGAAGACATCAAGTCTAAAATCGCGCTTTTCTGCAATGTGAGCAAAGATGCCGTAATCACGGCCAAAGACGTGGACTGTATCTACGAAGTCCCGCTGGTATTCCATCGCGAGGGGCTTGATGCCAAAATTATCGAGTTGCTCAATATCTGGACCCGTGAGCCCCGCCTGGACGCCTGGAACGACTTTGTCGAAAAATTCAATAACCTGGGCCAGGAAGTTTCCATCGCCATCGTCGGCAAGTACGTTGATCTGACCGAGTCCTACAAAAGCCTCAACGAGGCTCTCTACCACGGCGGCATCGCCAACGATTGTCGTGTCAATCTAATTTTTGTCGACTCTGAACAGGTCGAAGACGGAACCTGCAGTCAATATTTAACCCATGCTGACGGTGTATTGGTGCCCGGTGGTTTCGGAACCCGGGGCGTCGAAGGGAAAATTTGTGCCACAAACTATGCCCGGATCAACGAGATCCCCTTTTTTGGCATTTGTCTCGGGATGCAGATTGCGGTCATTGAATTCGCTCGCAACGTCGCCGGATTAGATGGGGCCAACAGTTCCGAATTCGAGATCACCACTCCCTACCCCGTAATTTACCTGATGAAAGAATGGCTCGACGAGAAGACAGGGAAGGTTCACAAGCGGGACGTGAATTCGGCCAAGGGCGCTACCATGCGCCTGGGTGCCTATCCCTGCCGGCTAGCGAAGGGGACTTTGGCCTATACAGCATACGGGCAGGAGAATATTTCCGAGAGGCACAGGCACCGTTACGAATTCAACAACGAACACAAAGAAAAGCTGAAGGGCAGCGGCATGGTGTTCAGCGGTATGTCACCTTCGGGCGACCTGGTTGAGATTATCGAGTTGCAGGGGCACCCGTGGTATCTCGGTTGCCAGTTCCACCCGGAGTTCAAATCCAGGCCCATGAATCCCCACCCGCTATTCCGTGATTTCATCCGTGCGGCCCTGGCGTTCAAGCAGGGACGGCGGTCCTGAATTTGTTGGGCCGTTTTCAAAAAGCGGGAGCAGGCTTATCGAGTGCACCTTTATCCGATTCACTGAAGACCAACCACTTATTCATTGACCGGTAGTGCCTGGGCATTCATCATTTCCTGGTTTGATCCGGCCCTGGAAACGATATATTCGCCGATTTTTTCCGCGGAACGACCAAAGAGTTCGTCCATGGGAACTCTCTCAAGAAGATCGTCTTCCCAGTGGATGTTGTTTTCCTGGACGATGCTCGTAATGTGCTCATATTTCCCGCCGAGGGCTTTAATCTTGGCGGCCAGGGGCACCGTTTTCTTGAACTCGATGTTGAGTAGCAGCAGGTGCTCTATCATGTTGGGCGTTTCAGGGTTCATGGAAATTATTGGGATGACCAATATGCTTCGATCATCCTTGCGTCCTTTGCCGATATAAACGTTTCCCTGTCGAACGATAATTCTCTTGGTACCCTTGAGTTGCGCGTCGGATTCCACCCGGGACGGAATGGGGGCCAGTACGCCGTCTTTTCGTTCCACCTTGATGGTGGTTTCTTCCGTCGGCTCGCCGAGAAGGTTCAGGCTGTCGATGCGGTATCTGATCGCTCCTTTGATCCCCGAGATAATATCCTGTAAATTCTTTAAGACGATAATGTTGCTGGTCGTCAATTGGGAAACATTGAAGTCGTAATCGGCGAGGGTGTCAAAGAGCAGCCCTTCCAGTTTTTCGCTGATCCGGCTGGTTCCGACGGTCACTGTTTTGGCCTGGTGTTTGATGGCGTCAACTGGCCGGGCCATGGCATTGATGCACTCGCCGATTCGGCTGAAAAGGCGGTTCAAAATGTTTAGCGGCGTGCCTTTGATTCCGAAGTCAATTTCGAAGTCGCTCACCGGCAGTCGGCCGGCAAGGTATTTCAACAATAGGGTAAGGTCCGTCGCCGCTTCAAGTCCCATGCTGACGGGAAAGCTTTTCAGGGAATTCTTGCGCCGGAATTCACTGTAGAACGAGACGATTCTCTCCTTGAAGCTCTTTTCGAGAAGAACTTCATAGATGTCGAGCCCGTCGTTGGTGAAATCGTTGATCGTCTTCTGCAACTCAGTTTGAAAGGTATAGAGAAACCGTGACCCTTCATTTATCGCAAGGGCTGCATAATACCCCCAGATGTGTCCGACCAGAGTATTGAGGATGGGCGCAAGGTGTTCACTGACGGGCGGCACGTAAAAGATATCTTCAGCATAGGGTTCAAAGCCGCGTTGTCCTTCCGTGGTGATTACCACCGGCGTGGCTTTGTGTGCTTTGAATATGGCCGTGTCTTTGATGATATCGCCGATGACCGTTTGACTGGCCCCGGCGGCACAGATGATGATCAGCGGTTCTGCCGACAGGTCGATGTGTTTTTTGTCTTCCACATAATCGGTTGAGATGGTTTTGTAACAGAGCTCACTCAGTTTGATCCGAATCTCATCGGCCGCAGCTTTGTTAGGACCGCTGCCGACCACCGCCCAGTGGATTTTATGCGTGGCCCATTTCTTGGCGGACTCGCCGATGGCACTCTGGTTGGCCAATATCTTACGCATATGGTCCGGCAAGGACAGCAACCGTTTGATTTCATTGGTGATGAAACCGTCGTCCCGTCGACCTTTCAGACCGGCCAAATAGAGTCCGAGAATGGCTCCGGCCACTATCTGGGAATAAAAGGCCTTGGTCGAGGCCACCGACATTTCAATATCCCGGCCGCTGCTGGTGTAAACAACGCCGTCCACTTTGAAGGTGATGTCAGAGTCTCGCCGGTTGACTATCGCCAGTGTGTGAGCGCCGCGTTCGCGCACCATGTCTACGGCCCGGTTTGTGTCTGTGGTGGTCCCGGATTGACTGATGGCAACCACCAGAGCGTCCGACATGCTGCCGGCGGGGTCTTCCTGCTGAATTGTAAACCCACTCAGTTCGGATGCCTTCAGAGCCCTGATTTGAAGGGTTGGGTCTTTCAGGTAATAGTTCAAAATATCGGCGCAAGACATGGCGGCAATACCGGCGGTTCCCTGTCCGACGAAATATATGCGCCGGATACCGGCGGTGGCCGAATCCGCTGTCAAGGCCCGACGCAGCTTTTCGGGAATGACTTTGTCAAGTGCCGGTACCCAATGCTGCACGCCGTTTTCTTTTTTAATTTTCCAGCGGTTCTGCAGGGTCTTTTCCACTGAGTTTGGGGATTCAGATATCTCTTTCAAGAAATAGTGATTAAATTCCTGGCGGTCGATATCGCGGGAAGTGATTTCAGTCCGCTTGATATCCGATTCTTTCAGAATCAATGGGGTGCCGTCATAGTACATGGCCTGGATGCCGTCCAGCCCCCCGCAACTGTATTGGTCGAGAATGAAAATCTGGCCTTGGGTATCGCCCGTCTTTCCCCTGACGATCTTTTCGCCGTTCATTTTGATGTAATGCTGCGTCGCCTCTACGAAGCCGTATACTTCCGAGGTCGGCATATAGAGGTCGTCGGAGAGGCCAATGAATAACGTCTGGCCGCTGCCCTTCTGTGCCAGGAAGAGTTTCCCCGGTGCCAGATCGGTATGCATGGATATGGCGTGTGACCCCTTAAAATCGTTCACCGCACGGCGAAAGGCTTCCTCCACGCTGGATCCCTGCCCAATATACTTCTCCACCTGAAGCGGTATGATTTTTGTGTCGGTGGTGATATCCTTGTGGAGCTGCTGGCCGCATTTTAAAAGCTCGGCCTTCAAATCCAGATAATTGTCGATGTCTCCGTTAAGACAGACGTGAATGATTCGTCTTTGGGGGCCCGATCCTGCGACGTGATTGTCGACCGGATGGCAATTGGCCTCGGTGATGGCTCCCACCGATGCCCAGCGGGTGTGACTGGATACCGTGTGGTAGACGTGATTATAGGGTACCAGAATTTGAAGCAGTCGGTCTTTTTTGATCTGCTGCCTCAGGTAACGAATATTGTCGCCGAGACGACCGATTTCTGCAGCGACTTTATAGGCGAAAGTGACCGTAACCAAGGGCCGCCCGTCAATTTCTTCAAGTTCGTTGACGGCGATGCCGCCGTTGACAAGGACATCCCGGGATCTGCGATCCTTTAACCGATCACTCAAGTCAGCCCGATCTATACTGATGAGGTAATCCTGGTAATCCGTGGCTTTCAAAATGAACATCAGGGAAATTCCGGCCGAGTCCCTACCTCTCACCTCAAGGCGGTCAATGCTGTTGAGCACGGAATTGATATCCTTGTAGATGGCCAGCTGACTGTATGACAGATCACCGTCTCGGTCCGCCACATCGTACAAACCGCGTATTTTGGATATATTGTCGATGATTTCAGCTGAGAGGCACCAGGCGATATCTTTTAGACTCTCCAGCCGCCGGGTCAATACCTCCACCGTCCCAACATCGATATGTCCCATCTCAACGTCGAGCCGTGCCGTATCATCGGCAATGACTGCATGCAATACCTGCGTCATGTTTTTGATCGCCGTTTGCTTGTCCCGGTTTGAGAATATACCGCTGAAGTTGCTGCGGCCCTTCAGGGTGCGGGCCGTTTTCGACAGATACTCAATGACGGCGTCCCCGCCGGCATACCTTTGCTTCAGGTCCATCTTTTGCTGCAGACATCGATGGTAGCGATGTTGATCAATGGTATTGACGGCACGAGCCATTTCTTCCAAATCGGTCGGGCCGGGACAGGCTTTCGGTTTTTTCAATGAAACGATACCGGCCAAACCGCAGGCAAAATAATTGGCTGTGCAGGGAAACAGCACGATCGATCCGGCCGGTACACGTGAAGGACAGCGGCCGAAGTAAATGTCGGCGTCAAGCAGAGTGGTTACGGTTGTTAGGGTCGATCGCAAACGAGCGGCGATGGCTCCCGATATGGTTTTATAAAATAACATACGCATCAACTCCCTATTAGAAACCTTATTTCAATGAGGGGTTACTGTCTTCGTCAGCCAGGATTCGGCTGACAAGATCGATGTCTTCCGGACGGTTGACGTCCACACTGCAGCCTGAGGTATGGACGAGCTGTATGGGGATATCGTTTTCCAGGAGACGGAGCTGCTCGAGTTTTTCGGTCTGTTCCAGCGGACTCGGCCCGAGGGCCACGAATTTTTTTAGGGTCTCCATCCGGAAGGCATATATGCCGATATGCCGATGGACTTTTTCTGGTGCAGCATCTCTGTAGAAGGGGATGAGCGAACGAGAGAAGTAGAGCGCTTTTCCGCTAGCGGAAAAAACAACTTTAACCGAATCGGAGGATTGGGCATCGGCGGCAGCGACCTCCCGTATGAGGGTGGTCACCCTGGTGGTCTGCGTAGCAAACGGCGCCAAGAGTTGACTTAGCATTTGCGGTTCTAAGGACGGTTCATCTCCTTGAATATTGACCACCACGGCATCGTCCTGCACGCCGAGGTGCTCTGCCGCTTCAAGTACCCTGTCCGTGCCGCTGGGGTGTTCTTTGCGGGTCATGACCACAGGCACTCCCAACTCTTCAGCTGCAAAGCGGATGCGCGCATCATCGGTGGCCAGTACGACCCGGTCCAATTCCGGGCAGCGGCGGGCCCGGGCGTAAACATGCCAGAACATCGGTTTGCCGAGGATATTGGCCAGGGGTTTTCCGGGGAATCGCGTGGAACCGTAGCGTGCCGGGATGATACCGAAGCATTGGGGGAATGTGTTCATGCCCTATTTTAACAGGTTTTGCCCGTATATGAAAAAGAAAAACAGCCCATACGAACCTTCGTTCCCATTCAGCAGGGAAAAGGTGCCGGGATCTGATTTCGCCGGTTGGGCGCCCGCGTTTGTTCGCACTAAGGCGACGTCGATTCTCTATTTTAATCGGGTCCCCGGTTCCATTTTCCGATTGGGCATCACGATGCTTGTCCCGCCATCGCCGACGGCGGCAAGGAGCATGCCGTTGGAGAGGATGCCCATGATTTTGGCCGGCTTTAGGTTGGCAACCACAACGATCTGTTTTCCCTTAAGATCTTCGGGGGTGTAGCTGCCGGCGATGCCGGCGACAATCGTTCTTTTCTCTCCGATGTCGATATCGAGTTTTAACAGCTTCTTGGCCTTGGGTACGGCCTCGGCTTTGATGACGGTGGCCACGCGCAGGTCGACTTTGGCGAAATCTTCAATGGTGATTTGAGGCTTGATGGCCAGTGTCGAATCCGATTCGGATTTTGGGTGTGAGTCAGGAGTCATTAATTTCTCGAGGTCGACTCTCGGGAAAAGGATGACGGTTTTTGAAAGCTTCGTGCCGTGCGGAATTCCATGCCACCGCTTGAGCTTCTCAATGGTAAAAAAGCGTGCCTCCGGGTCCAGTCCGAGTTGTTTCTGCATGGTTCTGGCCGTCTCCGGCATTACAGGATAGATGAGACCTGACACCACCCGCAATCCCTCCAACAGGTTGCGCATGACAGCGTTGAGCTGACTGCGGCTGCTTTCTTTCTTGGCTAATTCCCATGGCGCCATCACGTCGATACACTTGTTCATACGGGAGATGAAATCCCAGACCGCCTGCAGGGCCCGATGAATGGCAAAATCATCCATCGCAGCAGTGAATAGGGTTATGGCCTCCATGGCTTCGGATTCCAGTTTCAGGTTTAATTCGGATTCGGTTTCGGCGTCTGCTTCTGGAACGACACCTTTCAAGTATTTGTGGCCCATGGTGAGGGTTCGTGAGAACAGGTTGCCCAAATCGTTGGCTAAGTCGGCGTTGATTCGCTGAACCAGCGCGGTTTCCGAGAAGCTCGAATCGAGTCCGAACGCCATATCGCGGGTAAGAAAAAAACGAAAGGCGTCCAGTCCATAGACATTTTTAAGCTCCAGCGGTTCGATGACATTCCCGAGGCTTTTTGACATCTTGCTCTGATCGACGTTCCAGTAGCCATGAACATTCAAGTGCCGGTATATTTCGATGCCGGCGGCCTTGAGCATGATAGGCCAGTAAATGCCGTGGGGTTTCAGAATATCTTTAGCAACGATGTGTTGTGCAACGGGCCAGAATTTTTTAAACTTTTCGCCGTTTGGATATTCGAGGGCGGAAATATAGTTGAGCAGGGCGTCAAACCATACATAGGTGACGTAATTGTCGTCGAAGGGGAGGGTGATGCCCCATTTGAGTCTCGATTTGGGTCGCGAAATACACAGATCTTCCAGTGGTTCGCGAAGAAAGGCCAGCACTTCGTTGCGGTAGCGTTCCGGCCGGATGAAGTCCGGATGGTTTTTAATATGGGTGATCAGCCAGTCCTGGTACCGGCTCATTTTGAAAAAATAATTGGACTCCTTGATCATTTCTGGCTCTGTCTCATGATCCGGACACTTGCCATCGACAAGTTCCCGTTCGGTGTAAAAACGCTCACATCCGAAACAGTACATTCCTTCGTACTCACTAAAGTAAATGTCGCCCGCATCGTAAATTTTCTGGAGAACCGTTTCCACTACCGCCACATGTTCTTTCTCCGTCGTTCGGATAAAGCGGTCATAGTCGACATTCAACTCCGGCCACAGTGACCGGAACAGCCCACTGATGCTGTCGACGTAGGTTCTGGGGCTGACGTTTTCCATTTTTGCCGCCCGTACGACTTTGTCACCATGTTCGTCCGTACCCGTGAGAAAGAATGTGTCTTCCGATTTCATTTTATGGAAGCGGGTGACCACATCCGCTATAATCGTGGTGTAGGCGTGGCCCAAATGGGGTCTGGCGTTGACATAATAAATCGGCGTGGTGATGTAAAACGTGTCGCTCATGATCGCTCCTGGCAGTGTGGTTTTTCGCTGAAGATAAATGCCGGTCGGCAGAATATGATAATTATCCGAGTTGTCCTGATATTCTTTAAGGTGCTGTTATGTAGTGAGATTCCCGGTATGCGGTGTGGGTTTCGCAGTGTTCGGGCCACTTTCGGACGCCGATGGATTGTCACTTACATGCGGTCATCGCTTCAAGGGATCAGCTGTTCGACATCTTTCAGACAGACATCTGTTTCGGCGCCCCCGTCCAGCCTGACGGTCACCTGATTGGCCATTACATTATGGCGGATGACCTTTCCTTCACCTTCGGGCGTCTTGACTTTTTTGCCGGTTTTGGGGAAAGCTTTCTTTAAGGTTTTGTAGGTTTCGAATTCATATGTCAGACAGCACATCAGCCGCCCGCACTGACCCGATATTTTTGTGGGATTGAGAGACAGATCCTGTTCCTTGGCCATGCGTATCGATACCGGACCAAATTTGTCCAGAAATGACGAACAGCATATTTCACGGCCGCAACGGCCGATTCCGCCACACATCTTCGTCTGGTTGCGGATTCCCACCTGCCGCATTTCGATTCGCACCCCAAGACGCTTGACCATCACCTTGACCAGTTGGCGAAAATCGACTCGCCCGTCCGAGGTAAAGAAGAACGTGTATTTGCTGCCGTCAAAAGATTTTTCAACAGAAAAAAGGTTCATCGGCAAACCGAGTTTTTTGATGGATTCGAGGCAATAAATATGCGCCTTTTTTTCGTCTTCCGAATTGGTATCGAGTTGACGCACGTCATTGTCGGTCGCCATGCGGTGAACTTTTTTCAACGGTTTGTCCGCTGGTGCTTGGTCGATCGCCTGGGGTGCCACGGCCACGGTTCCAAAGCTCAGTCCTTGTTCCGTTTCGACGATGACCCGATCGCCGCATTTCAGCACGAAAGCCCCGCTGTCGAAATCGTACACCTTGCCGGCCGGTTTGAATCGGATACCTACTTTTTTACTCATTATATATTCTCGTTTGACACGCTACGGTCAACAGGCTGTTGAAAAACGATTGCGCTTGACAATACGGTGTTAAAACCCTGCTCAAAATGCTCATTTATCACACATAAACTTCTCTTTTTCGTCGGATTTTGCCCTGTCTTGCCGGCGCTCATGACGTTTTTCAACCCCCTTGTCTTTAGGTAGATTCTATGAAGGTTTTGTTTGAGCGCACACCAGTCTTAACATCATCACTTCCAGCGCCAGTCGCAAGTTGGCATTGGCTTCGATGTCCTTCTGGGTTGTCATAATGATTTCCATCATTTTCAGCACGGCCGCCTCGGGTATCTTTTGCGATACTTTCGCCAGCTTGTCAATCAAATCGGAGTTGATCACCCGTACTTGATCATGACGGCAGACCAGGAGGTCTCGCAGCCATGTCAGCATGGTTTCCAATGATATCGGCACCATGTTCCTGCGGGCAACCAATCTTTCTGCGAAAGCGAGCAGCAATCCGATCGGGCGGGATGGCATCATTTCTGCATTTCCCAGACCTGATGCGGTGAGCAGCCAATCGCGGTGACGTTGCCACCCCGAGCGGTGCAGATCGACGGCCCGGTTCAGGCTGCCGTTAGCCATGGCCGCCAGGACATTTGCATTTTCAGACGACAAGCCGTGATCTTGGGATAGAACGGCGGCGATCGATGCCCGAGGCATGGGGTTGAAGCGCACGATTTGGCAGCGAGATACGATGGTCGGTAACATATCCTCTGGCTGAGGTGCGGTGAGGATCAACAGTGTTCGATCGGGCGGCTCCTCAAGCACTTTGAGCAGGGCATTGCCGGCGGATGGGTTCAGCGACTGGGCTTCGGAAATGATGACGACACGCAGCTGGGCCTCGTAGGGTTTCATTGCCAGATTTTCGATAAGGCTGCGGATCTGGTCGATTTTGATATGACGGGTCGCCGGTTTGACGTGCAGGATGTCCGGGTGGTTTCCAGTGAGAATTTTCCTGCAGGATGGACATGTACCGCAATAAGCAAGCCCGGTGGGCCCAGCCGGTTGGCCCGGATGTTTTACGGCCGCGGTCCCGGTGCAATTGCAGGTCATAGCGAAAGAGGTCGCGATCGCCGATTTACCGACCCCTGTCAATCCTGTGAACAATAGCGCGTGGGGAATCGTATGGTTTTCGAATAAGCCGGACAGTATGCGGACGGGGCGATCCTGTTCTATGATAGATTCAGATAAAGTCACAGGACTATGTGGCGATGTCTACACGCTCGCGTAGCTCTTTGCCTGATTTGAAAAATGGCAGTTTCTTGGGTTGGATAACAACCTTTTCGCCGCTTTTGGGGTTTCGGCCGGTGTAGGCTTTGTATTCCTTGACAAAGAAGCTGCAGAGACCACGGATTTCAACCCTTTCGCCTTCGGCGAGGGCATCGGCCATACTGTCGAAAAAAATCTGAATGACGGTTGCTGCTTCAGATTTTGATATATTCGCTTCGGTCTTCAAAGCGGAAACAAGTTCAAGCTTGTTCATGTATCCCCCTTCTCAGATGGATGAGTGGACGATGATCAATACCCTATTTATAAAACAAATCTTTATAAAAAGTCAAGTAGTTAGGACAAAATCCCGGGCATGCGCTCCACGTCGTTTTCATCGACATCCACCCCGGCGTACTGGCCTAGGGCCTCGATGTTGACCAAGACCCGGCCTTTTCCCCTATATCGGACGAAGGTTCCTGTTACCCCCGCAAAGGGGCCGTTCAGGACCATGACGGGGTCGCCTTTTCGCAGTCGGTTGCCGGTGGCGATCGGTTGATCAGATGATACCATGATTTTCAAGGACTCGATGGTGTCCACCGGTACCGGCACCGGACCGTCTTTTGTGCCGATTAAACGAACGGCACCGGCCGTCTTGACGATTTCAAGATGCCGATACGGATTAAGATCGGTTCTGACGAAAACGTATCCGGGGAAAAGGGGGACCTGGATCATCATCCGGCGGTCTCGGCGTTTGCTTGGTACTTTGATCTTCGGCAGATACACTTCGATTTTCTTTTTGAAGAGGCCGTCCTGAACCACGTTTTCAAAACGGCTTTTGGTATGGAGCACATACCACGTCGATTGGAGTTCGAGGGTCATTTCAACGGTATCCTTGCATTATTTAGTGACAGCCCGATTCAATATCATCGGTCTAATAAGCGGCCCTGATTTGCCCCAGGCCGAAAAGTTCGATGGAAAATTCTATGCTGCGATTGGACGGCTCATCGAGGTAGTTAATCCCGATGCCCCAGCAACCGGCGCGATAGAGCAGCCTGGCACCGGCCTGCAACCGTTGCCCCGTCCGCAGGTTTCGTTCATATACGAAACCGGTCGATAAGGCACCGCTCCACCTGACAATCAAATCAGCGAAAATGGATCTTGTGTCGGAACGGGTATAGCGATATTCCGTCGTCAGCGTGTCGCCGCGCAGGTCCGAGAGTCTCAACTCAATGTTGGCCTCGTCGAGACGATTATCGTAGATGTCCCATTTGGCATCCGAGTTCATATACAATTGAGGTAGCCAAAAAATGTCGAGCTCGGCGCCGATGGGTGAAAAGGGCCGCTTTTCCACCCCGGCTTCCAGACCGATTCCTCGGGCCTCGTTGAAGTCGTAACTTTGCTCGAATTTAAGGCGGCAGAATTGGTTGTAGGCGTAACCGGGGAATCCGGTGTCGTCAGCGGTGCCGTTCGGAACTTTCTGGGCTCGGGAAATAAAGAAATTGCTGATGGAGTAAGTGACAAGGTTTTCAGGCGAAACGCGGTCGACCGCATCAAAGTTGGGTAGATCGGTCTGTCCGACGTCGGGCACATATTGGTAAATGATTTGGGGTTGAAAGGTGTGTTTGATCCTGTCGATCGTTTTCCATTGGACATTGAACACGTTGTAGATTTCCGATGCCATTTCCGCCCGGCCGTCCCATAGAAATCGGCTCAAAAAACGGTCGCTGTCGTTATCGATGCCCGTGCCCTCGTTCCAGGAAACCCACCAGAGGGTTTCCCTCAGTCCGATCGAAGGTTGGAGGGTGAAAAAACGACCAAAACGCAACGGCCTGTAGAAGCGGGGGTTAATATCCAGACGCTGTCCACGGTCACCGTCTTCGCGATAAAAGAAATTGTAATTGGAGTCGAAATCGAAGAAAAACTGCGAGGCCAAAACCTGTTGCCTGATTCCGGTGAAATTGATCAGCGGTAATCTCTGCAGGGTGTCGTCGGTGTCCTCGAAACGTCGCTTGATCACGTCGTCCGTCCATCGAAAATCGACATCGAGGTTGTATTGATCCCAGGTCCGGGAGAGAGCGAAACGATTCAGCCTTGACGGATCGGTGAAGTCGTCCAGTTGCCTGCCGAAAGCGGCCAGGTAATAGGCGCGGGTGGCATCGAAACCCGAGTAGCCGTTCTTGAATTCGGTCAGGTAATCTTGGTCGCTGACAATGTCGAGCTCCAGTCTGGCGCGCATGTCCATTGGCGCCGTAAAATAGTGGCCGCCGCGGAACCAGTAGCGATCATGGTTGGGGCGCAGGACGCCATCGCCGGTATAGCCCCATCTCTGGCTGGAATCATCCGATCCGTCATCGATTTGGCGGTCGTCGAGAAAATCGAACATCCAGGCGCCCTTGGTGGTTTCACTCAGGAAATATCGCGCTTCAGCGCCCAGCTTGAGTCCGCGCTCGGTCATGTAATTGGCATAGATCGTGGCATCGGCGCTTTCGCTGATGGCCCAGAAAAGAGGTTGGTTGATAAATAATCCCCAACGACTGGAGCTCCCCAACTGGGGGAACAGTAGACCGGTCTGTCTTTTTGTTTTGGCCGGAAAGTAAAGCAACGGTGAGTATAGGACCGGCCATCTCTTCGCTCGAAGGGTGGCGCCTCTGACCTCTCCGAACCCCTCTACCGTCACGCGGACCCTGTTGCCGGTGATACGCCAATCCGGGAGTTCACCGTCGCAGGTCGTTAAACTGGCTTTTTCGATTTCGTAAGTATTCTCGCCGGTTTTGCGGATGGTTTGACCCCTGATGTGAAAGTTGTTCTCTCTTAGATAGAGGTAGCCATCAAATATCGTACCGGTTTTTTTCAGCAGATCGATTTCGATTCGGTTGCCGGTTAAAAAGTCACTGCCGGCGGTTGCGCGGACATTTCCCTCGGCCACGGCGGTCATGTTCTGTCTGTCGAAATCGATCCGATCGGCGCTGATCATCCGATCGCCTTTTTGAATGACGACGCGGCCCTGTGCGCTGTAGCGACTGGTTCTGTCGTTGTATCCAAGCGTATCCGCCTCTATAGTCCACGGCAGGGTTGGGTCGTCTTCACCGAAGGCATCCGCGTAATGGCCCAGCTCCTGGGCTTCGACTCGACTGAGAGTGAGTCCCAGGAAGAAGCACGGCACCAAAAAAAGGATAATACGGATCCGCTTTTTCACCACCCGCTGGACATCACTGGGTTTGGTGCCAGGCTGTGGCGCAAGGGAAGGGGTATTCAATGCTGATGGATACGACATCAAACCTTCTGTGGCGGTAATTTGGATAACGCAGTTGAACCTGGCGAGATTTTGCAGTATAAAAGCCAACTTGTTGGAAAAAGTCAAGAACGGATACCCCAATGAACATTTTGTTGACCAACGACGACGGCATTTATTTCGAAGGCCTCTGGGCACTTTACCGGCGACTTCGGGATCGGCATGTGCTGACGGTGGTGGCTCCCGACCGGGAGCGCAGCGCGATCGGGCACGCCATCACCCTCAATGACCCCCTTCGTGCTTCATGGGTAAAAGCCAACGGGGCGAGCGGCGGTTACGCCGTCAGCGGGACACCTGCGGACTGCGTGAAGCTGGCCCTGGTAGAGCTTCTCGAGACCAGACCGGACATGGTCATTTCCGGGATCAATCCCGGAGCCAATGTGGGAATCAACATCAACTATTCGGGAACGGTAGCCGCCGCCAAGGAGGCTGCGCTGCTCGGTGTCCCCTCTATTGCGGTGTCGATGGAGGGCAACGATTCGGCACGCTATGACGAGGCGGCGGGATTTGTCGGGCGGCTCATCGACAAAGTCGGCCGGACCGGCATACCCTCCGGAACATTTTTGAATGTCAATATCCCCGATTCGGCCATCCAGGACACAGCCGGCGTTCGCATGAGCCACCAAGGCCTCCCCGATGCCAAGGAGTTTTTCGAAAAGCGCCGAGACCCGCGGAACCGGACGTATTACTGGCAGGGCGGAGAATCCCAGCGTTTCGAGAAGAGCCCCGAAAGCGACGGCAGGGCTTTGGAAGAAAAATTCATTTCCATTACACCGATCAAATGCGATATGACCGATTACGACGTTTTGACGGCAATGAAAGGGTGGGCAGTCGACTTATAAGCGGCCGGCATGTGCGTTTTCATTCGTTCAACGGATCCGCGGTGCCTTCAAGGTTCACAGGATGTGCAACCTTTCCCGCCGTTTCTTCGACACCGCTTAAACAGCTCCGGACAGGATTTTGCACCGCGGTCCGTGTTTATTGATCAGACAGATCGCGGAACAGTGAAAAAATGAAAAAAAAATTCATACAAGATCTCCAGGCGGGCGATTCTATAGATGACATTTTCGTATTGGCCGAGAAGAACCTCAGCCGCAAGCGCAATGGTGATAATTACCTCAGCGTAACCCTATCCGATAGAACCGGGCGCTTAAAAGGCGTTGTATGGGACAATGTCGATCGCATGGCCGGCACCAGCAGCGCCGGTGACCACGTGCGCGTCAAAGGCGGCGTTGCAGAATACAAAGGGGCGCTTCAACTGGTTGTCAAGGACATGAAGGTTATCGCCTCTGAAGCGGTTGACACCGCGGATTTCGTGCCGGCCACCGTGCGGGATGTAGACAAGATGTTTGCCCGATTGGTGGAGATCACCAGCGGAATGGGCAATCCCTACCTCAAACGCCTGTTCGATCTATTCTGGGCCGATGAATCCTTTGCCCGGGCCTTCAAGATGGCGCCGGCGGCTAAGAAAATGCACCATGCCTACCTCGGCGGTTTGTTGGAGCACACCTTGTCCATGGTGGTGTTGGCGGATCGGATTATTCCGCATTACAGTGGTATCGACAGGGATATGCTGATTGCCGGTGTCATCCTGCATGACATCGGCAAAATCCGGGAATTTGTATACGATTCGGCGATCGATTATTCCGACGAAGGGCGTTTGGTCAGTCACATCGTCATCGCCGTCCAGATTCTCGAGGATAAGCTGCGCGCAATCGTCGATTTTCCGCCGTTGCAGGCCGTATTGTTGAAGCACATGATTATCAGCCATCACGGTGCGCGTGAATTCGGATCTCCCGAGCCGCCCAAGACCATAGAGGCGGTATTGCTCCACTACATCGACGAAATCGATGCCAGGGTCAACGGTATTCGAGACTTCATGGCCAGTGAAGATTCCAGCGAGCCATGGACATCCTACCATCGCCTGCTGGAACGTCATTTTTTCCGGGGCAGAAGCGAAACACAGGGCCGGGAATAGGCCATGTTCATCACATTGGAAGGAATTGAAGGCAGCGGCAAGTCCACCCAGTTGGACAACATCCATTCGTATTTGAAAAAGCGGGGACAGGAGGTGGTTGTCACCCGGGAGCCGGGAGGGACTCTGATCGGGAAGAGTCTGCGTGCCATTCTGCTGAACCCGGCCAACCGGCTGATCGATCCCCTGACCGAACTCTTACTATACGAAGCGGACCGGGCAGAGCATGTCCGCAAAATTATCCTGCCAGCACTGGCTGAGGGGTGTACGGTCCTGTGCGATCGTTTCTACGATGCGACAGTCGTCTATCAGGGGTACGCCCGGGGGCAGGATAGGGAACTGATCCGGCGGATACACCGGATCGTCCTCGGTACATTGACACCGGATTTGACGGTCCTGCTGGACGTTTCACCCGAAATCGGATTGGCCAGGGCTTGGGCACAGATCGAAACCGGCGGCCGGGCAGGGGAGGAGAGCCGGTTTGAAGAGGAAGCCCTTTCTTTTCACCACAAAATCCGCGCCGGCTATCTGGATATCGCCCGCCTTGAACCCGACCGTTTTTGTGTCGTCGATGCCTCAAAGGATCCCTTGACAGTGCAGCGCGCGATCCGAGCATGCCTTCACCGGGTGCTCGGGGATGATCGCGACGATTGAGCGCTTTGGCACTCCATTTCTATACTCGCGGCCGGCAGGGTTGTCTGCCCATGGACTTTAGAAAGTAACGCATTTATCACCGGTGGTTTAACTAATGGGACAGACCATTCTCGATTTGATCGGCCATACCCCTGTGGTTGAAATCAGGCGCCTCAATCCCAATCCAGGGGTCAGGTTACTGGCCAAACTGGAATATTTCAATCCCGGCGGCTCGATCAAGGACAGGGCCGCCCTTTCGATGATAGAGGCCGGAGAGCGTTCCGGTGAACTGACCACCGATAAGACGGTCATAGAAGCGACTTCCGGCAACACCGGGATCGGTCTGGCACTGGTCTGTGCCGTTAAAGGATACCGATTACTGCTGGCCATGTCCGAAGCCGTCAGTGTCGAAAGACAGAAAATATTAAAAGCCCGCGGGGCCGAAATCCTGCTGACGCCCGGTCATCTCGGCACAGACGGGGCCATCGAAGAAGTTTACCGTCTGGTGCGAGAGAATCCGGGAACCTACTTCATGACCGACCAGTTCAACAATCCGGCCAATTGGCAGGCTCATTACACCGGCACGGCGGTGGAAATCTGGGAGCAGACCGGAGGGAACCTATCGGCTGTCGTGGCGACTTTAGGGACCTCAGGAACGCTCATGGGTGTGGCCCGGAAACTGAGGGAGTTCGACCCCGCAGTCCGGATCGTCGGTATCGAACCCTATCTCGGTCATAAGATCCAGGGGCTCAAGAATATGAAAGAGGCCTACTGCCCTGAGATCTATGATAAGAACCGCCTGGACAAAAAGGTCAATATCGATGACGAGGAGGCCTTTGAAATGACCCGGCGCCTGGCCCGGGAAGAGGGACTTCTGGTTGGGATGAGCAGCGGGGCGGCCATGGTGGTCGCCGTCAAGGAAGCTCAAGCCATGGACACGGGTACCATAGTGGTGATTTTACCCGATGGTGGCGAACGCTATTTGAGTACGCAATTGTTTGTCGTCAAAGAAAAGGTCGACTTAAAACTGTTCAATACAATGAGTCGATCCAAGGAACCTTTCGAGCCGGCAGTGCCGGGAAAAGTTTCGGTTTTTACCTGTGGCCCGACCGCGCACGGGCCCATTCACCTCGGTGAAATGCGGAGATTCATCGCATCCGACTTGCTCTGCAGATACTTGGTTTACCGCGGATACACCGTCAACCATGTCATGCCCGTCGCCGACCTGGATGATAAAACCATCGCCGGTTCCGAAACGACGGGTGAGGATTTGGCCGTATACACCCAACGCCATATCGAGCAGTTCAAGAAAGATTTGGAAGCGCTCGGTATCGAGCCGCCCGATGTGCTCGCGCGGACCAGCGAACATCTCCAGGACATGATCGATTTGGCAGACCGATTGGTTCAGAAAGGATATGCTTACGAAAAGCTGCGTTCGCTCTATTTCGATATATCCCGACTGGCTCAATACGGTCAACTCTCCGGTATCGACATCAACAAAATCAGGCTCGGTGCAACAGTTGATCTGGACGAATATGAAAAAGACAATCCTCGAGACTTCACGCTTTTCAAGCGCTCGCGTTTGTCCGAATTAAAAAGAGGCATATACACTAAAACCGCTTGGGGGAACGTTCGCCCCTCCTGGCACATGCAGGCGTCGGCCATTTCCATGCGGTACCTCGGTGAACGCTTCGACATCCACGCCAGCAGCCGCGAGTTGATGTTTCCCCATCACGAGAACGTCAATGCCATCGCTGCTGCGGCTACCGGAAAAGCGTTGGCCAGATATTGGATCGATTGTGATCTGGTGCTGGCCGATGGCCATAAAGTGGACCGCGACAATCCCGGTGTGACACTGGAAGACCTGCATGTCATGGGGTATTCGGACAAGGTGATCCGGTTTTGGCTGCTCGCATCCTCCTACCGCAAACCGGTGATGTTCTCTCAAGGACGGCTGGATGATGCCCGGCGGTCTCTGGGCCGATTGAACAATTGTATCCGTCATTTGCGCCGTTTGAGTTCAGGGCAGTCATACCCTGAACTCAACCAGTTGCTCTACGACCTCAGGCAAGGATTCACTAACGGGCTTGACGACGATTTAAATATTCCGGTCGCATTGGCGGCTGTCTTCAAGGTCGTGAAGAAATTGAATCTGTTGATGAAAGATCAACGGATCGATCCGGGAGACGCTGGCAAAGTACTTGACACTTTCCTGAACATAGATGCTGTCTTGAACGTGCTCGATTTCGATGCCGCGGAAAGAGACCCCGCTGCCGAAGCCTTGCTGCGAGAAAGGGACAAGGCTCGGGCGGATCGCAACTGGCCGGTTGCCGACCGGATACGCGAAAAACTGATCGGGATGGGGGTGAGCGTTCAGGACGAGAAATTCGGCAAGACGTGACATCCATCCCCCTGTATTCAATCAAAGTAATTTAGGACGGACGATTATGTCGCCGCAGGTTGCGTTAGGCCACCGATAGGGCCTTTCTGGCCGAGGAAGGCGACGGACATGAAAACAGTACCGGTATAATGACGCGCTGGAACAATCGATCGATGATCCCGGCCGGAATTGAATCGGTCCCGGGCAGGAGCAGAACGTGATGACACCCATCTATTTTCCACACACCTATATCCCGAGGTCGATTATGGCGGCGTTGCACACGTGCTTTAGCCCCGTGGTGTGTTACCAGCCCTATTCCCGGGGGATTCCGCCCGCCATGCGGGAATGGGAACAGGAAGGATGGCTAGAACTTCGTTCGCCATTGCAAAACGAGGGTGTGACCACGGCATTAAGGGAGTTTCGCAGTTGGACTGGTATGCAAGGGGGCCGAGACCGCGCGGGTTTTGATTATCTCCGGTCCCATATGGACAAAGTCCCGTTCTTTGACGACAGTTCCGTGGCACAGATTCAGGCCGATATCAGGGGCACTTCGTCAGCCGCTGGATCGGCGTCTGTTTCACGGTTTTTCAACGCCTGTGTTTTCCTCGGAATCGCCCAAGAAATGGACTCGGAAGCCGAGGCTCTGGCCCTTGACCTGCAACGACATAACAATTTGGAACGAAAGCTTTTCAGCGAATTGACCGGTGCCGTTGCCTCAGTCCCGCCGCCGACCAGACGCGAGACCACAGGCATGCACGCCCACCTGGATCATATGTTTCGGGAGCGTCTCAAGGCTTGGTGGGTGCTAGCGGCGAGCCTGGTCGAGAGGGCCGCCGATGAGTTTTCCCGTATATTTATCAGCGCGAGTCGACCGGTTGTCGATCACCTCATCGACAATTCGACCGGTTCCGTGGAACTGGTTTCAATGAAGAAAATACCCGTTGCGGGAAGCGACTCGGCGGTTCGTGACACGTGGCGCCGGGCGCTGCTGGGTCGGCTGCGCGCAGTGGCCCTGGCTGATCAGCCCAAAGACGAGTTGGCCGGCATCGATTGGCCGGCTATTCCGGAAGAAAATGAGCCGTTCTCTATGATGAACTTATCGATCTTTCTGTTCCCCGGTATGTCCCCGGCGGCCCTTTTTCACGGCGCCACAGGGCGGACGGGAATTTCAGTCCCTGATCGGTCGCCGGCCGCGAGTTCCAAAAATACATTAATGGTCTTGATCGAGGTCTGATCGTCAACTGCACAACCTATTGATATTAAAAATAAAATACTGGCTGCCGAAAACTGATTCGTTTCAGACGAAAAAAATACAACAAGGCTTGACTCACCCTATCAATTGGTATAATGACGTTCTTCCATGTTTGGAACTAACAGGTGACGTGGTCACCTTTTTCCAAAATCCTAAGAAAGGAGAAATCGGTAATGGCTTTCAATCCTATTGTTGATGAAGAAAAGTGTGAAGGTTGCGAGGAATGCGTAGACGTATGCCCTGTCGAAGTGTTTGAAATGCAGGACGGTAAATCCGTTCCGGTGAATGCTGAAGAATGCCTCGGCTGTGAGAGTTGCATTGAAGTCTGCGAACCCGGCGCCATCACTGTGGAAGAGACTTAAGATGTATCGGCGACCTTTTGGAACCGCTTGCGCGGCGGTTCCAAAAGGCGATGCTCCACAAGTTGGCAACCTGCCGGTATTTCCGGATACGATTCGCCTCCATACCTCATCCCCCAGTCCGGTACCCTTCCTCCCCAACTTTTTCCGCGGGCTATAGCAACAATTATGGCGAGTATATCAATCCGGTCCTTTCCCGAAATGGCGTCGGTTCGACAGAGACTGCACCGAGCGGGTATCGGCGATGTGCCCGAGGCGGTTGACTCCGCATTGCGTGCCCTGGATCTGACCGGGCGGTATCGACCCGGCCAGACTGTGGCTGTTGCCGTTGGAAGCCGCGGCATCAGCGCCATAGATTCCGTCGTCAGACAGTGCATTGATTTCTTGCGCCAAAAACAACTGAGGCCTTTCATCGTACCGGCCATGGGGAGTCACGGTGGCGCAACGGCTCGGGGACAGCGTGCCATTCTCGAAAAACTGGGTATCCGTGAGAGTGAATTGGGAGCTCCCATCACGGCCGATATGGATGTGACGATCATCGACCACCTTCCCAACGGTACCCCGATCTATTTCTCTACGGCTGCCCACGATGCCGACCACATCGTTGTCATCAATCGTGTGAAACCCCACACAAAATTTCGGGCGGACATCGAAAGCGGTTTGTGCAAGATGTTGACCATCGGCTTGGGCAAGGCTGAAGGCGCGGCGGAATTTCATCGGCAAGCCGTCCGACATTCGTTTACTATCATTGAAGAGGCCGCCCGGTTGGTTCTGCGGCGGTGTCCGGTCCTCTATGGTTTGGCACTGTTGGAGGACGGCTTTGGGCATCTGTCACAAATTGAGGCCTTGGGGCCTGAGACATTGGTGGTGGAAGAAAAGAAACTGCTCAAAGCGGCGGCATCCATGATGGGGCGGATCCCATTTGAAGATATCGACATTCTTGTCGTCGATCGTTTTGGAAAGGATATCAGCGGGATCGGAATGGATTCCAATGTGACCGGCCGACACCGGGACATTGTCGGTGATTTCAATATGGCACCCCATGTCAAGCGCATATTCGTGCGCGGCCTGAGCGATGGGTCCGACGGCAACGGCAGCGGTATCGGCCTGGCGGATGTCACCACCCGACGCTTGGTGGAAGCCCTTGATCTGCAGAAGACTTACATGAACGCCGTCACAGCCATCTCTCCGGAAAAAGCGGCCATCCCTCTGTATGTCGACACCGATCGAGAGGCGATCACCATCTGTGCCAGCACGGCAGGGATCAATGACCCCGCGACGGCGCGGTTGGTCCGGATTCTTGATACCAAATATCTGGAAATACTTCAGGTCTCGAAAGCGTTGGCTGCTGAAGTAGAAGGGAATGCGGACCTGAAGCTGCTGACGTCATGGCGGCCGATGGTTTTCGGCCCAGAGGGTAACCTGCTGCCGTTCGAAAGTTAAGACTTATCCTTTGGGCGGCGCTCCGACCGGATTCCTCATGCAGGAAGAAAGGCCGCCCGGTCGGTTGGAGACGGTTAGAAGCGGCAGGTCATTCCCGCTAAAAGCGCATACGAGTCCCAACTGACTCTGTTCAGGTCGGTTCTGTAGATCCTGCCGTCGCTGAAGAAGAATCGATGATTTCCGGAAGAGGTCTGCCATTTCTGATATTTTCCGATCAGATTCACACTCCAGCGCGCATTAAACAGGTAATTGATCCCGCCCGTCAAGACCCATCCCGATCCGTCGGCATCCTGCCGAAAACTCACGGGGTGGGCGAGATCCGCCCGTAGATTCCAATCAGCCTGAGCTTCAAAATCGGCAAAATGATATTCGGCACCGAAGGACACTTCGTAACCCGGGGCCGGCTTTTTCTTGCCATAGCTGTTGTATTGAAATTCGGCACCCAACCAGGGCCCGTACCAGGTCGGATCATAACTGCTGTTGAGCCCCTGAAATGGCCCCAGGGGCGGAATGGTTTGGACTCCGCGGGTGATCTGTAGGTTCTGGTCATGATAAGAATAACCGGCCGATGGAGAAAACGCGAAACGGTCGGAGAACAGGTATAAGTCGTAGGCCAGGCCTAAGGACACGTCCCAAAGATCGCCGTCTTGGGTGCTGTTGTTGGATCGGGAAAATTCCTCGGTGCGATTGTTGCCGTTGTAATCGGAATCCTGGTTGTCACCAGCGAAGAGAAATGCGTAGGCCAATGATCCTTTGAGACGGAAATTGTACCAGAGGCGCCGCTGAAGACCGAACTCAAATTGAATACTTTCAAGGTTGCGCCATTGTAGCTCCGAGCGGATGTTTATGCCCGGCAGCGCAAAGCTCCAATCCAAATCGTCATGGCGGTAACCGGTATTAAAAAACCATTCCCAAGGGTTGTATCGCCTCCATGACAGGTCTTTGTCCGCCTTGAGTGAAACGAACCTGGGCGGGTCTTCAAGTAGGGCGGTGTTGGACGACAAATGACCACCGGGGGCGGCTGCGTTGTCATCCCATACCCTGCCGCTTTCGCTGTGGGATTCCGGATCCGGCGCGGTTGTTGTGGGCCGGTTAGGCGAAAACACGGTTTTGGGGTGACCTTGGGCGGGATGGAAAAAGAAAAAAGATAAAAAGGTGATGGCCAGAAGGGCGATTTTGTTGCAGCGGTTCAACTCCTATCCTTTCCGATCGTAAAGATCATTATTTTAACCGAGTTGCCATTTACCGTCAATCGATCTTGACGGCAGCAGGCAACAATCGCCTTGCACCTGGTCATTTTCTGTGCTAAATCTTGAGGTTATGAAGCAATATGTTATCGATGAATTTCGTTCGGGGGACTATGACAGGCTCAGGTCACACCTGAAAGAGCGCTTCGGACCTGCGGATCTTGGAGAGATCTTCTGGATTCCCGTCGAACCCGATCTGCTTTCTCATATTCAAGCCGCTCATGCCGGCTGCCAACCCTTTTACTTTGCCGTAGAGCTCAAAGAGGGTGCAATTGCATGCGAACTGTTGGTCCGCACCCGAGATAGGATTCGATGCGATTGTATCGCTTACGCCACACGCTCCCAACGCAACTGGCTCATCGAGCTCATTGATGAGATTTTCGAACGACTCGACATATTCACCTGAAGGCATCGTCATCAATGCTCGACAGGGAGGCAATGGGTCACGATTCAGGCCTTCCGGCAAGATAGCCGGTCATCGGCAAAGATTCGGGTTTCGGGCAAAGCCGTGAGGTAGATGCCTGACCCTAATCCAGATAATTCTTGATGATCAGAACAGTAATCATATACGGCTGCACGTTCTTGTTGACAGTCGCGTTCGGCACCATGGCGATCGTTGCGGCCATCTTCACCAAATCCGGTGACATGCCTCACAAGGTGGCTCGATCGTGGGCGCGAGCCGTCCTCAAAATCAGTGGTGTCGACGTAACGGTAACGGGGATATCACGCATTGATCACGATCGCTCATGCATCGTGATGGCAAACCACCAAAGCAATTTCGACATTCCGGTTCTCCTGGCACACCTGCCGATACAGTTTCGGTGGCTGGCGAAAGCCGAGTTGTTCAGGATACCTGTTTTCGGTCGGGCCATGCGCAGCTGCGGGTACATCAGCATCGATCGTTCGAATCGTGAGTCGGCATTCCGCAGTCTGGCGAAAGCCGCCGCCATGGTTCAGGACGGTACGTCTATCGTGGTGTTTCCGGAGGGAACGCGCAGTATCGACGGCATCATCAAGCCATTCAAAAAAGGTCCTTTTGTATTGGCCGTCGATGCGGGCGTTCCCATTGTCCCAATCGTCATCAACGGGACCTGGTCCATTATGCCCAAAGATCGTTTGACCATCAAGCCCTGCCGGGTCACTCTCGATGTCCTTTCTCCAATCGAGACATCGGTGTTTGACCGGACGACCAAAGACAATTTGATGTTAAAAACCCGGGACTTGCTTTGCCGGCGGTTCTCCGAGGTGAAGGGGGGGGCGGCGTGCTGTTGAAAATCATACCTTTAGGCGGCCTCGGAGAAATCGGTTTGAACATGATGGTGTTCGAGTACGGCACCACACTTTTCATCGTCGATGCCGGCCTGATGTTTCCAGAAGACTATATGCTCGGAGTCGATCTCGTTATTCCCGAGATGGACTACGTGAAGAGGAATCGAGACCTGATTTCCGGTATCGTGCTGACGCATGCCCACGAGGATCACATCGGTGCCCTGCCGTTTTTAATGAAGGAGGTCAACGCCCCTGTCTTTGGTACCCCTTTTACACTCGGTGTCGTGCGGCACAAACTCGAGGAGTTCGACATTAACCCAACCAGCGGGTTGCACGAAATTCATCCCGGCGAGCGATTGAAGCTGGGACCGTTTATGCTCGATTTCATTCAGGTCGGGCACAGTGTGATCGACGGCGTCGGGTTGGCTATCAACACGCCGTTGGGTTTGATTGTGCATACCGGCGATTTCAAAATCAGCCACAGTCTCGGCGATGGGCTAGCGACCGATGTCGGCCGGTTTGCCCAATGCGGAGAAAAGGGAGTTTTGGCTCTTCTGTCGGATTCAACGAACATAGAAAAAGAGGGATACACGATATCAGCGAGGGAAATTCGCGACAAATTGGCCAGGATTATCGATGGAAGTGCCGGCCGGATCATCATTGCACTGTTCGCTTCGAACATCAACCGCCTTCAGCATATCGTCAATATCGCCCATGAGCGGGGGAAGAAGATCGTCTTCAACGGCCGCAGCATTGAAGTTGCTGTCAACCTGGCCCGGGATCTCGGTTACATTAAAATTCCCGAGGGGGTAGAGGTCGACATCAGCGAGGTGAATCAATACCCAGATGACGGGATCATCATTGCCACCACGGGCAGCCAGGGAGAGCCCATGTCGGCACTGGCCCGAATGGCGGCGGGCAACCACAAGCAGCTTAAGGTAAAAAAAGAAGATACAGTCATTCTTTCTTCAAAATTTATTCCCGGCAACGAGAGGGCCATTGGGCACATCATCAACAAGCTCTATAAAAGAGGCGCCAACGTGATCTATGAAAAGATTTCAGAGATTCACGTTTCCGGTCACGCCTTCCAGGAAGAGCTCAAATTGATGATCAACCTGACCCGACCAAAATATTTCATCCCTATCCACGGCGAGTACCGGCATTTGGTTTTGCATGCCCGGCTGGCACAACAAATGGGCATTCTGAAAGAAAGGGTCCTGTTGGCAGAGAACGGGGACGTCATTGAATTCGACAAATCCAGCGGCAGGGTGAAAGACACCGTTTTGACGGGCCGGATACTCATCGATGGAAAGGGTGTCGGCGATGTCGGCCGCAGTGTGCTGAAAGAAAGGCGCCTGCTGTCGGAGGAAGGCCTCGTAGTGGTCAATCTGGCCTTCGACGAGGAGACGGGAATCGTGGTCTACGGGCCGGAGATCGTTTCCCGTGGTTTCGTGTTCGAAACTGAAACCGGTCATCTCGTTCAGGACGCTCAGTGCGTGATATTAGAGATCGTGGAAGATATCGGCCCAGAAGTCCCCGACCGCATAAAAGTTATCCGGGCGCGTTTGCAGACCGCCCTGCGGCAATATTTTTATTTTACCATCGGAAGGCGACCGGTCATTTTGCCTTTCGTGATGGTCATATAAATCGGTTTAGCCTGTTGGTCCGCTTGTCCGTTTAGCCCTTTTGAGTCGGCTTTCCGGCAAACCGGCCATACGGGCTTAACAGTCTAAACAGGAACAACGGACGTATTCGATCAATGCGTAAAGAAATCACCGGAATTCTGCTTTTTTTCCTGGTCGTATTCACCCTGGTCAGTCTTCTCTCCTACAGTCCCGATGACCCGTCACTGCTCAACGCTGTCGGTACCCGCAAGATCCATAACCTCTTTGGCGTCTTTGGATCCCACCTGGCGGGCTTGCTGATCGGTGTGTTTGGGATCGGCGCCTTCTGGGTCCCGCTTCTGCTGCTTTTGACGAGCATGCACATCCTCGGTGGGCATACCCGTTCGGTGATTGTCTGCACGATCATCGGCGGCGCGCTTCTGACGGTTACGACCGGCAGCCTCCTGGCGTTGCGGCAGCACAATTTCGTTATTTTCGGCAGCGAATTTTCGTCGGGAGGTTTTGTGGGAATCCCCCTCAAGTCCTTTCTCGTGCGGTATTCCAACACAACCGGTGCCGTAATCATCCTCAGCCTCATCTGGCTGATCGGTTTCATCATGACCACCGGATTTTCTGTGCTGGCATTTTCCCAGCGCTGTTATGGGCTGAGTGTTTCCGCAACCGAACATTTGAAGACTTTTTACTTGAAGCACAAGGAGAGGCGCCAGAAAGCCAAAAAGCGTCTCAAGGTCATCAAGGAGAAGGCCGTAAAAATAGCGGTGCCGGTCGAGATAAAAAATACCGTCAAGGCGCCGATCAAGAGCGCGCCGGTGCCTAAGCAGGAAGTGTTCGACTTCATGCGGTCCGGTTCTGGTTTTCAGCTGCCGCCGGTGAATTTACTTGAAGAGCCGGACAGCCGACCCATCTCAGCCGACGACGACAATTTGCGGATGCTGTCGAAATTGCTGGAAAAGAAACTGGAAGATTTCGGCGTCAAGGGACAGGTGGTGGCCATCTCCCCAGGACCGGTCATCACCACTTTCGAATACGAACCGGCCTCCGGGGTCAAGATCAACAAAATCGTCAACCTTTCTGATGACCTGGCCCTTGCACTGCGGGCCGCCAGTATCAGGATCGTGGCACCGATCCCGGGCAAGGCCGTCATCGGCATCGAAGTCCCCAACGCTGTGCGCGAAATGGTCCGATTCAAGGAAATTGTCGTATCGAGCGCATTTGAGAAGTCGAAATCCAAGCTGACCCTCTGCCTGGGAAAGGATATCATCGGCAATCCTTTCGTAGCCGAACTGGATCGGATGCCCCACCTGCTCATTGCCGGTGCGACCGGTGCCGGCAAGAGCGTCGCCTTGAACACCATGATCTGCAGCCTGCTTTACAAGGCCGGTCCGGACGAAGTCAAGGTGATCATGGTCGATCCGAAGCGTATTGAACTGACCAGCTATGATGGGATTCCGCACCTGATTACGCCTGTGGTGACCGACGTTAAAAAGGCCACCAACGCCCTATACTGGTCTGTGCGCGAGATGGAGAGGCGCTACGAGCTCCTTTCGGAAAAAAAGGCTCGCAACATCGCTCAATACAATCGCAAAATTCTATCGACGAAACCCGGCCCTGAAGATACTGATGCAGCCGAAAAACTGCCTTATATCGTTATCATCATCGACGAATTGGCTGATTTGATGATGGTTGCTTCCCGGGACGTGGAATTGGCCCTGACAAGATTGGCCCAGATGGCCCGCGCCGCCGGAATCCACCTGATTCTCGCCACCCAACGACCGTCGGTCGATGTGTTGACCGGTCTCATCAAAGCCAATTTTCCGACCCGTTTGTCGTTTCAAGTGTCCTCTAAAACCGACTCCCGTACGATCATTGACACCAATGGCGCCGAAAATCTTCTCGGCAATGGCGACATGCTTTTCATGCCACCCGGTACGGCGAAACTGCAGCGCATACACGGGGCCTACATCTCCGAGACCGAACTCGTCCGCATAACCGAATACTTGAAAAATCAGGAAAAACCGGAATACGATCAAGAAGTTACAGAAATGGCGGCCGCCGAATCGGACGGCGCTGATGGACAGGATGCCGATGAAAAATATGACGAGGCGGTTGCTCTGATCACCAAGACACGACAGGCTTCCATTTCGATGATTCAGCGGCACTTGAGGATCGGTTACAACCGGGCGGCCCGTATCATTGAAATGATGGAGAAAGAAGGCATCGTGGGGCCCTCCGATGGCGCAAAGCCCCGTGAGGTTCTGGTGAGAAGCTATGAAAATATGACCTAAAACCCGTTCATCAGCGCTCAAGTGTACAAGGCTGTTGAAAAACTATTGCGCTTGACGATACGGTGTTAAAATCCTCCTCAGAAGCCGCATTTATCACCCATAAACTCCGATTTTTCGTCGGATTTGCCGTGCCTTGCCGGCTCTCACGACGTTTTTCAACAGTTGCTGCTAGGGTGCCCTATTCTGAATGAAGCCTTTTCCTTGAGACCGGGGAGGAGGAAACCGGACAAACACTGATGCGTATGGTCAAGAACACTGTCTTTGCCGGGGCTGTAAAATGAATCGCAGGGTGGAGATCAATCGGCGGAACGGATCAACCCTAGCGGCATCGATGCTGCCGTATACCGAATTGCTCAAGAGCGTAAAAGGGTTTCTGGATCCTGCAGAGGGAAGGCGACTTTATCTTCTCGCATTGGAGGCCGGCCGCCTTGGGCCGTGCCTCGAGATCGGCAGCTATTGCGGCAAATCGGCCCTGTATCTGGGAGCCGCCTGCCGCGAGAACCAGACAGTTCTCTTTTCAATAGACCACCATAGCGGATCGGAAGAGCAGCAACCCGGAGAGATGTACTTCGATCCCGAACTCTGGGCACCGCATAGCGGGACGATCGATACATTTCCATTTTTTCGTCGAACAATCGAACGGGCGGGGCTCGACGGTGTCGTTCTGCCGTTGGTGTGCCGGTCGGAAGACGTCGCGCGCTTTTGGCGCACGCCCTTAAGCCTTGTCTTCATAGACGGTGGACATGCGTATGATACAGTCAAGCGCGATTACCTAAATTGGGCGGCGCATTTGGTGCCGGGAGGGTTTCTGCTTTTTCACGACCTATTTACGGATGCAGCCGATGGTGGACAGGCCCCTTACGAGGTGTATCAGATGGCCCGGGCCGACCACCGGTTCGAAGAGTGCGCCATGACCAAGACATTGGGGGTGCTCCAAAAGAAGTGAACCCAAGCATCCGCATGGTCGGTGGGCAGAAAAAGAGGGGTCAGGAGCCTGTCGATTCGGCGCGCTTAATAAAGTAAAGGACGACACTTTTGCCGAAAACCGGATTGAGCAGTCGTTCGATCAACCGGGTAAGAGGCGGCTGCTGAAACATATCCCAAACCAGGATCCTGTGATAGAGGCGGACGAACAGATGGTCGCTGCGATGTAGACCGACGAGGCATTTTAGCCACCAGTAAGGGGTGTGCAGACCATGGGCATAATGCGCGGAGCGCAGTTCAAAACCGGCACCGTGGATGAATTCGATCAGGCGGGCTTTACGGTAGATTCGAACGTGGCCGCCTTTCTCGCACCGATAGGCCTTGGAAAGTGACCAGCAGATTTTTTCCGGCCAATACCGGGGAACGCTGACAACCAGTTGGCAGCCGGGTCGTAAAACCCTGGTCACTTCAGCGACCGCCGAACGGTGGTCGCAAATATGCTCTAATACTTCACTGCAGACGAGAAGGTCAAAGGAGGCATCGGCGAAAGGCAACCGGAGAGTGTCGGCAATACAAAGGCTCCATTGCCCTTTGCCATGAAGGCCGAGCCGGTCATTCAGCGCCAGCCGGTTCTTTGCTTCCCGCACCTCTCCAAGATTCAAATCGATTCCGATGACATGGACGTCTGCCCGCTGGTATACCGCATTGATATGACGCCCGGTGCCACAACCGATGTCCAGAACCCGGTCGCCGGGATGCAATGGGAGGCGATCAAAATCTGCGGTAATCATGTATCGCTCTCCGGTAAACATCTTCCGTCATACGGGCCGTCCTTTGCCAATTGAATAATTTTTCCGCCCGCCGCCGGCCGGCTTCACCCATACCGGCGGCGGCTACCGGGTCGTCAAGAACCCTTGAAATGGCATCGGCCAAAGCCGAGCTGTCGGCCGGCGGAACCAGTATGCCCGTGTCGCCGACAACCTCGGGCAAAGCACCTCCGGTGGTGCTTACAACCGGAATTGCGCAAGCCATGGCCTCTGCGGCTGGGAGGCCGAATCCCTCGTATAGTGAGGGCACGACCGCTACGGAGGCCCTGGCGTATTCCCCGATATAGGCGGCCGAATCGATCCGTCCCGTAAACGAGACCTGGTCGCGAATACCGAGCGAATCGATCAGCCTATGGATGAGACCCTTTTCTTTAAGAGTGCCGATAACCACCAGGCGCACGGATCGGGACTGAGACAGTTGCGCAAGGGCCTTCAAAAGGTAGGGCATGCCTTTCAGCGGGATATCGGCGCTGTTGGTGGCAATGATCCGGCCCTGTTCGCGCGCAACGCCGGGTAGGGGGTGGAAATGGTCGGTGTTGACACCGTTCGGCACAACGGTCAAACGCTCGGTCGGTATTCCGAATTCGCGGCCGATGTCCATCCGGGCACAGTTCGACACGGTGAGGAGATGGGGCAATACGCGGGCCACGCGTGTCTGCATCCCGATGAAAGAATACCAACGTAACTGCTTCAATTTTTGCCAACCAGGGGGGGCATTCTTGACCGCGTGTGACCGATCTACGGTGATCGGGTGGTGAATGGTGGCGACAGTGGGCGTCCGGCGGCTAACGGCCCAGATGCCATAGGACAGGCATTGATTGTCGTGGATGACGTCAAAATATTCCAATCGTTGCGTCAAATAGCGGTAGGCGCGAAGCCCGTATACAAAGGGCTCGGGGTATCCCATGGTGGAGACGCTCAACCATTCCAGCAGATTCAGGGGGTGGAGGAGTTCTCTTGCTGTCGGCATCCGGAAAGGATTGGCCGGATCGTATAGATTGAGGCCCGAGAGGGTGCAAACGTCTATGCCGGTGTCCAATCGCGGTTCCGGCGGACCGGAAACAACGGTCACGCGGTGCCCGAGAGCCTTCAGGGCCCGACTCAGGTTCCTAATGTAGACACCTTGACCCCCGCTGTGGGGGTTGCTGCGATAGCTCAACAGGCAAATTTTGAGCGGCCGGAGGGCGACATTTTCGATGGGGGTTTTCATATCGGCAATCATTGCCCAGATGGGAATAAATCTGCTGATAAGCATTCACAGGGCACCGCATCTGCTTTGTATTCGGGCGCTTGAAGTACAAAAGTACGTTTGCGCGCCCGACGCCTTGCATCCGCGGCACCCTGTAAACGCTTACAATTCCGTGGACTTAAGCACATTGGACGCTGCAGCCCTGTGAACCGATACATCCGCTGAAAGCAAGCCCGGCTTTCGGCCAATCTTAATTAAACCCTTTTTGCCCCGGTTCATTGAGATGGGCGAGCGGCTTGATAACAGTCGACTCGAATTAAAAGAGATCGGGCTTTCGGTCAAGAGCTTTATGGTTTCATGGGCCTCCGAATTTTATCTGCGGTTTGCATATTGACAAAAAAAGATGGGCGTTATTACCGTGGTGGTTAGGCCTATTAAGGAGTTGTGAACTAGAGACAGCTAAAGGCGTAAGGGATGCGATGGCTTCGGGTGCGTTCGCTGGCGCTATTAAAAGACCTGGGGACCTGAATTTGGAAACAGCAGGGCGTCAAAGATGAAACACCGTGCAGAATCAAGACCTTCAGGAGATCGGCTGATGATGACGAGCGGCAACAGATTGCCCGAGAAAGTTACTCTCATCGAAGTGGGACCGAGGGACGGGTTTCAATTTGAATCCCGTATCATTCCGACGTCGCTCAAAGTCGACATTATCAAAGGCCTGGTCACAGCAGGCATCAAGCATATCCAGGCCACCTCGTTCGTTCACCCGCTGCGAGTCCCCCAAATGGCCGATGCCGAAGCCCTTGTGCAAGCGCTTCCGAGATGGGAAGGGGTCACCATTTCAGGCCTGGTGCTCAATCAACGGGGACTCGAAAGGGCACACCATGTCGGTTTGATGGACGTAGAAGTCTCCCTCTCCGCAAGCGACACCCACAGCAGGAAAAATTCCGGGATGGCATTGGACGAAGCCGTTCGGCAGGCGCGGCAAATGGTGCATTTTGCCAAGGCGAAAGGCATGCATGTGCGTGCGGGGGTCCAGTGTGCCTTCGGCTGCGTCTATGAAGGGAATGTCGGACCCGAACGGGTCGCTCGAATGGTGTTGGATTTCCTGGAGGAAGGTGTCGATGCCGTTGCTTTAAGTGATACCACCGGAATGGCCACACCCGGCAGCGTGCGGCGTCTTCTGGCCAATGTAATGCCTACACTCGGCGGCACCCCCGCTATCGTCCATCTTCACGACACGCGTGGACTCGGTTTGGTCAATCTGATGGCAGCCCTCGAAAGCGGTATTACGCGTTTCGATTCCTCTCTCGCCGGCATGGGCGGCTGCCCCTTCGTTCCCGGTGCCGCCGGCAATATCGCTACCGAAGATGTCGTTTACCTTTTGAATTCGCTACAGATCACAACTGGGGTCGACATCGGAAAAGTTTCCGAATGCTCCCTCAGGTTGGAAGAATATTTGGGTAAACGGTTTGCCGGAAAAATATATCGTCTGGCCGTCCCCGCCAATGACGCGCATCTTTTCCCAAATGGAGATACTCACGGCGTCGGGGAATGCTGAATCCCGTCCGCAGGGGTTTTTGCGCGCCTGGTCACCCCTTCTTACAGAAAGCGATACCTATTCGGGCTATCGGCGATGCAAGGTTTCGTTTCCCAGCCCTATCGTTTCAGGGCCGCCAGCTCCTCCAGTTTGTCGTCGTAGCCGCCGATGGACCGTTCCCAAGCGAAGGGCGACATGGCCTTCGACAACCGATGTCGCAGGGTATCTTCCCGGGAGCTGCTTTGGAGTCCTTGCAGCAGTTTTTCGACCAGGTCATCCTGGTCGGAATACAGTACACGGGCATGGAATTCAGTGGGAATGATCTCCGGGTATACCAACCGGTTCGGCAGAAGGGGCAGACAGCCGAACCGGACCGCTTCGACCACCGCCATACCGAAATTTTCCTGCTGGGCCGTGCTGATCACAAGTGACCCCTTCTGCAACCATTTACGGTATCGACGCTTGTCTTGCTCATATCCGCAGTGGATGATCTGTTTTTTGAATCGCTCGAGCGCCCAGTCGAATACCTCCGGCACTCGTCGATAGCGCTCTCCCAGCAAAACCAGCTCGAACGGTTGCCCCATTGCTTCGATTGCTTCTATAGCTCGAAAGAAATCGACGGGGTTTTTATCAAATTCCCAGCGGTGGTTCCAGATGATGACCGGGGGTTGGGTTTTGCCCTCGGACTCAAAAGGGACTCGGGCAGAGGAGCCGTCAAATTGACAGCCCGGGTAGGCAACTTCGCTTTTTGCACGGATCGTGTCGATGGCCCAAGTGGGAATGAACTCCGGCATCATTCGAAGAAAGCCTGGCAGAGCGGCAAAAAAGGCCCGGTGATGAGTATGTGAGTTGAACAGAATCCGGTCGGCTACCAATGCCGATGTGATATCGGTAAATCCGTACTGAAAGTCTCGTTCTTCTCCGGGGCCAAGCGGGTAAGAAAACTGATTTTCGTGAAAATAGAGCATTGCGGGCGGGCAGGGGGCTCCCCACAGGGCCTTGAGATCGGCAAGACTCATCAAGCTGGAGACGACGACGCCGGCGTATTGTTGCGGGTTTTTGATGGCACGGGCAAAATGCAATGCGGCTCCCCGCATGCGCCATTTCCAATAACGGGCCGGCATCCCTGAAAGCTCAAAGGAATGACGCGACCAGGCGCGCAACCCGTCGGTGAACGCGCGATGAGATCCACCGTAGAAAGGTTCAAGGATAAGGAATTTCATTCTTTACTCATTGGAATTATTGAATTTTAATTCAAAGAGTCAAGCCTTCGGTATACAGCTGCATTTATTTTTTCTTCAGGACCCAGGAAATCAGCCGATAAAACACTAGGTGGATATCGTCACCATGGTCGTCGCTAGCCAGCTAATTGAGGTTTCTCGGATCATTATACTGTACATTCAAGGTTCTGTTTGATGAGTGACGCCAATTTCGAAACCATTCTCTTCGTTGATGATGAAGAGTGCATACTGAACGTTTCCTGCGAATATTTCAAACGAAAAGGGTATCAAGTTTTAACGGCCGCCAACGGCCAAGATGCCATCAGCATCATCGAAAACGAGGCCGTCGACTGCTGTTTCACCGACATTAACATGCCCGGTATGGATGGCCTGGCGCTGGCGGCACACATCAATCAGTTGGACAATACATTGCCGGTCATCATCATGACCGGCTATCCTTCGCTCGAAAATACCATTCAGACCCTCAAGAACGGGGTCGTCGATTTCCTGATCAAGCCCGTCAACCTGAGCCAAATGGAACTGTGCGTCAGACGTGTTTTTGCACAACGCCGTGTATTTGCCGAAAACCTGCTGCTAAAGAAAGAGGTCGAAAGCAAGAATCGTCTGGAGAAACTCAACCGCGAACTGACCCTCAAGGTGGAGGAATTGCATATCCTCAATCGGATTTTAAGCGATTTCTCCATCAATTCGTCCAGCAGCGAGGTGTTTAAGCGCCTGGTCGGTATGGCGCTTGAAATTTCACGTTCGGATCAAGCCTGCTTTTTCATTATCAACGACTCGATGGACAAACCGTTCCCTGTGGCTGCGGCGCCGGATGTATTTTCGGGTGCGGCAGTCCGAGGAATCGGTCATTCGGTACCCTCCAACGGGTCGTTCAACGCCGTCGAAATGTCGGGACCGCCCCGTCTTGAGCAATTGATTTTAGAAGTGGCGCATGATGACATTCCCCTTCTGGTATCAGACAACAAGGGACAAAAGAAGATTCCCAAGGAATATCGGTCATTGTTGCTGGTGCCGCTCAAAATCAGGCAAACGGTTTTTGGCGTGTTGATGGCGGCCTTGGGAAACGCTGATACGAGTTATACCGAAAAAGATTTGTATTACCTGTCATTCATGGCCCAAAATGCTGCCAAGGCGATAGAAAACCTGGCTCTTTACGAGAATATATACGAGAATCTTTTTGCCACCCTTTACGCCTTCGTCAATGCAATTGAAGCCAGAGATCCTTATACACAGCAGCATTCCAGCCGGGTAACCACCTTCAGTATGGAGATCGGCAAAGCGATGGGATGTACGGCGGAAGAATTGGATATTCTTAATTTTGCGGGGCATTTGCACGACATCGGCAAGATAGGCATACGCGACGACATTCTTTTGAAACCGGGCCGACTGACTGAGGATGAGTTTGCCAAAATAAAAGAGCACCCGGTTATAGGCGCCAATATCGTGAAGCAGCTGGGGTTTTGGGATAGGGAACGTCAGATCATTCGTTGCCATCATGAACGATACGATGGAAAAGGTTATCCGGACGGTCTGAAAAAAAACGAAATTCCTATCCTTGGTCGCATATTGTCGGTGGCCGATGTTTACGATGCCGTCTCCTCTGACCGGGCCTACCGCAATCGCATGGAAGAAAGAGAGGTCATACGGATCATCAGTCAGGGTGCAGCGACCCAATTTGATCCGGATGTCGTCGAAATTTTTCTGCAACTCCACAAGCAAGGAAGATTGTCCGATCCCATGACCACCGGAAGGGGCTCCAATCCCTTTTTCCAGCTTCGCAATTGACATTGCCAGCCTATACAATATTTTTATGATGTTATTTCAATAATTTATTGACATTCTAGCCGTCAGTGGTATCATCTGCAGCACGAGATCGGCGTTGTAAAGACATCCGACGTTACCATCAGCAGCGTCCATCACAAATAGCCTTTCATTGCTTGGCCGAGCATTACGCAAGATGCCTTGCTGCCGAAACGCCCAGCGCATATGGTCCCTAATCCGATTAGCAGGCGGCACTCAAACCGGCCGGGTTTCCATATCGGCTTGCAGGCGTATCATCAGTCGAATGATTCATTGGGGGAAAAGTTACCAGAGGTATGGACGTATGGCGATGGTGAGAATTCTTGATCACATGCAAAGGCAACCCTCAAAAAAGAGTATGGGTGAACCGTTAAGTTTACGGTCCACCCATACAAGCGATGGAGTGTGAAACGATCATTTGAGTCCATAATGATCGTACGGGCAACCTATATACTACAGTGTGGGATGTCAAGAATTAAACCCTTCCGGTATCAGGCCGGGGAAGGTATGGTCATCCACTGAACCGGTGGAGTGCAGGCGGTGGGCGGCAGGGGTTGAATTACGCTGTTGGGCTTTAATTTTCAGGCCAGTAGCGCTGATCTGAGGGGTGAAAAAGTTCCCGGCATGGCCGCCCTGTGAAGAGTGCCGGTTGATAGTTTGTGATTTTTGGTCGGGGCGAGAGGATTTGAACCTCCGACCCCTTGAACCCCATTCAAGTGCGCTACCAGACTGCGCTACGCCCCGACGCAAAAACGCTATCAACTAACATTTAATGGATTCCATGTCAAGACGATATACTCATCACGGGGAGCGGCAAGGACGAGACCAGGCGGTTCTCCCCCGGCGGTTACGTTACGGCGACACAATTGGTGTGGTGGCACCGGCCAGTCCTTTCGATATCGAACAGCTCTATCGTGGGGTCAGCCTGCTCGAATCTGCCGGATTCAATGTTCGCACGCCCAAGAACATATTTCTGAGGAGCGGTTACCTTGCCGGTCCGGATGCCCAGCGGGCGGACCTCCTGATGGAGCTGTTTGATGACCGGGTCGTAAAAGCGATTGTCTGCGCCCGCGGTGGATTCGGTTCCCTGCGGCTTTTGCCTTTGCTCGATTTTGACCGCATCCGCAAGCAGCCGAAAATATTGGTTGGCTTCAGCGACGTTACGGCACTTCTTGCGGCCATATATGCGCGCTGTGGTATCGTTACCTTCCACGGACCGCTCATCGCCAGCCTGCCGGCAAGCGACAAAGAATCATTGGCGGCACTCGTAGCGGCAATCACCAGCGAAACGCCCGTCGAAGTGACTGCGCCCGAAGGCGCTGTGATTAGATCCGGGATCGGGACAGGGCCTGTCTTCGCCGGCAACTTGACGACCTTCTGTCATTTGATAGGCACCCCATTTCAGCCGAATACCCGTGGACACATACTGCTCTTTGAAGATCGTGGCGAAGCGCCCTACCGACTGGACCGGATGATCACCCAGATGAGCATGGCCGGGGTCTTCCGCCATATCAATGGGGTGGCTTTCGGTTCTTTCGATGACTGCGGCGAACCGGCTGATTTTTTACGCATTCTCCAAGAACGGTTCAAGAACGCGCCGTATCCCGTACTGACAGGCATGGAGTTCGGCCACGGAGAACGCAATCTGACGATTCCGGTAGGCCTGAACGCCAGACTCGATGCCACACGGGGAAGCCTGACATACCTGACTCCGGCCACGACCGAATGATGTCATCCCATCACATACGGATACGCGACAATGACTTCCTTCGATCATGTAAATGATCTCATGCGGCAGGGGGTAGCGGAAGGCGTTTTTCCCGGCGGAGTTCTGCTGGTTTCTCGAAATGGCATCATCGAATTTTTACGCCCCTATGGTGTCAGAAATTCCTTCACACGAACATCGGTCACTGTTCAGACCGTTTTCGACCTGGCATCTTTGACGAAACCATTGGCCACTGCGCCGGCTGTTATGGCACTGATCCGGAGCGGGCATTTGAATCTCGACCAGTGTATAGGCGGGCTGCTGAGCGACTTCAATAACACCGATAAATCGCGCATCAGCATAAGACAGCTTCTCGATCACACCTCCGGGCTTCCCGACTACTACCCTTACTATGCCGACATCAGTGAACTTCCGGCCGGGCAGCGTCGAGAGGCCATGCGTGCGGCCGTTTGTCAAACTCGCCTCACCCGTCCTGTCGGTCAGGAAGAAGTTTACAGTGATTTGGGCTTCATGATCTTAGGCTGGGTAGTGGAGGCGGTTTCGGGCAAGCGCCTGGATCGATTCGTAGCTGAGGATGTCTATGAGCCGCTGGGGCTCAACACCGAGGGCGGATGGGGGCTGGGTTTCGTCGACCTCGCCACGCCGGTACCGTTTACAGACGTGGCGGCCACGGAAGTTTGCCCATGGAGGCAGTCTCTCCTCGAGGGAGTGGTGCACGACGACAATGCCTACATAATGGGCGGTATAGCGGGCCATGCCGGCCTGTTCGGCAATGCCCAGGCGGTTCACGAGATGGTTTCCGTATTTTGGACTGCCCATAAGGCGCAAAAACAAGAAGGGCTTTTCCCGCCCGATCTGGTTCGGACCTTTCTCCAGCGCGGGAAAGAGGGCGGGCGGCCACTCGGATTCGACGCACCCGACCGAGAAGGATCAAGCAGCGGCCGTTTTTTTTCGACCGCGACCGTCGGACACCTCGGTTTTACAGGGACCTCCTTTTGGTTGGACCTCGAGCGCTCGATCATCGTTGTCCTCCTGACCAATAGAGTTCATCCCCACCGCAACAACGACAAGATAAAGGGATTCAGGCCGCAGATCCATGATGCCGTCATGGTATCTCTGCTAGCGGATATGGCCCCGTAAGTTTGAAGACATGATGGGGTGGTTTAATCAGTCAGATATACCACCCGGGATCTCAAACGGCCTGTCGCTTAGCTGTAGATTTTTATGAACTGCAATCCAAAAGTATTGCGTTTGCCTGGCAGTTTGTGGTTGGATGAAATGCGGCATTAGCCTGGACAAATTGGGCCCGGATTGTGGTCGGATGACAATTTTTCTTGTAATAACAGTATAATTTTGGTAGCGAAGCGGAAAATTTTTTTGTATAATATCTTCTTAAAAAACGCGCCTGCCCTGTAGGTGCCTGCTGAGGTCGTATGAATTTATTTTTTGACAGTATCTTAGGCATCTTTTCGAATGATCTGGCCATTGATTTGGGCACAGCCAATACTCTCGTGTATGTCAAGGGCAAGAGCATCGTTCTCAACGAGCCGTCCGTTGTTGCCGTAAGCATGGACGGTCGTTCCAAGAATCGAGTCCTGGCTGTCGGCTCCGAGGCCAAGCACATGCTGGGTCGAACTCCGGGCAGTATCGTCGCTATCCGGCCATTGAGAGACGGTGTTATCGCCGATTTCGAAGTGACCGAGGCCATGCTGCGTCATTTTATCCAGAAAGTGCACAACCGTCGATCATTCGTGCGCCCGCGAATTATCATCGCCGTGCCGTCCGGCATTACCCAGGTCGAGAAAAGAGCCGTCAGAGAGTCGGCAGAGTCTGCTGGTGCCCGTGAGGTGTTTCTGATCGAAGAGCCGATGGCGGCGGCCATCGGGGCGAACCTTCCCATCACCGAACCGACGTGCAACATGGTGGTGGATATCGGCGGGGGGACAACTGAAGTGGCCGTTATATCGCTCGCCGGCATTGTCTATAGTCGATCGGTGCGCGTGGCGGGTGACAAAATGGACGAAGCGATCATACAGTACATCAAACGCAAGTACAACCTGCTCATCGGCGAGCGGACCGCCGAGATCATTAAAACCACCATCGGCAATGCTTACCCCAACCCGCAGGAACTGGAAACCATCGAAGTCAAGGGCCGCGACCTGGCCTCGGGAATTCCAAAGATTCTATCCATTGATTCCGAAGAGATTCGTGTCGCCATATCCGAACAGATAGATGCCATTGTGGAGACGGTCAAGATCGCCCTGGAACAAACCCCACCGGAGCTGTCGGCGGATATCGTCGATCGGGGTATCGTCTTAACCGGCGGCGGGGCCCTTCTCAAGAACCTTGACAAACTGCTCCGGGAGGAAACCAGTCTCCCGATAACGGTCACCGAAGATCCGCTCATTACCGTGGCACTCGGCGCCGGAAGAGCGCTCGACAGCCTTGAAATACTCAAACGTGTCCTGATACCCTAGGTTCATGCTTTCAAAAAAAATGTTGGTGATTGCCGGCGTGATGTTCCTATTCATCGCCAGCATTGTCGTTCTCTCCCTATCCAGCAGCCGCATCCCTTCCCATGGCGTAGGTCGCACCGCGCTGGTTCTCGTGGCGCCGGTTCAAAGCGTCGTGACAGACATCATCCGTACATTCAAGGGCACCTGGCGTACGTATTTCACCCACATTGCCACCGCCCAGGAGAACGTCAGGCTCAACAGGGATTTGCAACAGGCCACAGCCCAAATAGGCCGGTTCCAGGAAATAGAACTGGCCAATATTCGCCTCAGGAAGCTACTGGATTTCAAGATTAATTTAGGGATTCCGTCGGTTGCAGCCGAGGTCGTCGGAAAAGACCCCTCTCCATGGTACAGAACGGTTGTGATCAACAAAGGCAGCCATGATGGTCTCAGAAAAGGACTGCCGGTGGGAATATCCGAAGGGGTCGCCGGCCAGGTCACAGACGTTTCCCCGCAGTATGCCAAAGTCATGCTGATCGTTGACCGCAACAGTGCCGTCGATGCTTTTGTTCAACGAACCCGTGCGCGGGGCATCGTCAAAGGCGAGTCGACATCAAGCTGCCTTTTCCAATACGCCCTGCGCAAAGAGGAAGTGAAAGTCGGGGACAAAATCGTTGCTTCAGGGCTCGATGGTGTCTTTCCGAAAGGGATGCCGATCGGAGAAGTATCGGGCGTGGTGCGGCGCGCAGCCGGAATTTTTCAAGAAGTTACCGTGATCCCATATGTCGATTTCGAGAAACTCGAAGAAGTGCTGGTTATCCTAACGCCGTCGGAAGATCCGTTTCCAGGCCCGAAATGACATACGCTTTTTATATTGCCATCAGTCTGATACTGATTGTGCTCCAGACAGTCATCATGCCTGACCTGCCGGTCTTGTCGGGCTTTTACGACCTGACGGCGATCTTTGTCATTTATCTCGGCTTACTGCGCCGGCCGCGTGAAAGCCTGCCGGTTGTTATCCTGCTCGGCTTCGTTATGGATAACCTTTCCGGAACACCTCTCATGGTGTACACTATGGCCTACTTTTGGTTGTACGTATGCGTGCGTTGGCTGGGCCGTATCCTGCAGGTCGGAATGCGATTTCGCCTGGCCTTCATCGTGGTGATGGGCATAACCGTGGAGACGGTGATAACCGTTGTGTCGTTCAATGGATTCGAGACGCTCTCTGATATGCCGCCAGCCGACATCGCGAAGATAACCGCGCGCCTGCTTTGGGCCCTGTTTCTCGGACCGCTCTTGATCCTGATTATGCAACGGTTGCACCGGCGTTGGGACCGCTCGATCGGCAGAATCATGGTGCGTCGATCGGAACCAGCCGATGCCCGGGCAGCTCATTGACCCGGAACCCTTCAGGATCGAAAACGATGGTCAGGCATTTAGACGGGTAACGATACAGATCCTCCGATCGTGGCTTGAAATGTGGGGAAGATAGTCGGGAACCGGTTGAAAACTGCATCCGAGAATTGAGGGCAGGCCGGTACTCAACGGGTCGCTAAATGGACAAGTACCTGAAGACAGCGGACACCGACTGGTACAAGCAGCGGATCATCGGCATCATCTTGATCGTTTCGCTATGCTTGATGATCCTGCTGGCGCGTCTCTTTTACCTTCAAATAATAAAAGGGACAGAATATCGTCGTTTGTCGGAAAATAACAGCATCAGACTGCAACGCATCGAGCCCTTCAGGGGAATCGTCTTCGATCGCAACGGTAAGATGCTGGTGGACAACCGGCCGTCCTATGATATCAGCATTATAACCAAGGATGCCAAGCCGGTGGACGAAACACTGGTCAAGTTGGCGACACACACTGGGAAGCCAGTTCAGGATTTGTACGACAAGCTGGCCAGCCAGAAACGCACTCCCGCATACAAACCCATACCGTTAATTCAAGATATCGATCGAAACAGTCTGGCTATGGTCGAGGTCCATCGATACGACCTTCCCGGCATCGAGGTCAATGTCAAACCACTTCGGCATTACGTCAACAATCAAAGCGCATCCCACCTATTGGGGTATTTGGGAGAAATCAGCCCACGTGAGATGAGCAGCGGAAAATTTCCGGATCTCAAGCAGGGGGATCTGATTGGAAAATTCGGGATCGAAAAAGTTTTTGACGATTACCTGCGCGGCGCGGCCGGCGGCCGCCAGGTCGAAGTGAATGCTAATGGCCAAGTCGTCAGAGTCATCAAGACCGTTCCGGCCGCTCCCGGCTACAACATATTTCTCACCATCGACTCGGATCTCCAGCAAAAAACTGAAGAACTCATGGAAGGCATCACAGGCGCCGCTGTGGCAATCGAGCCGCCGAGCGGCCAAATCTTGGCGCTGGTAAGCAGTCCGACATTCGATCAGAACGCCTTTGTCAATGGGCTATCGCGTGAGCAATGGCAAAATTTCATCACCGATCCGAGCAAACCGTTGAACAACCGTGCGGTCCAGGGAGAATACCCGCCGGCGTCTACCTACAAGATTCTGACGGCCATAGCCGGACTTGAAGAAGGTGTTATCAATGAGAAAACGGTCTTTTGCTGCTATGGGCAATACCGATTCGGAGGCCGATACTACCGCTGCTGGAAAAGAGGAGGACACGGCTGCGTCGATGTGGTCCAAGCCATTGCCCAGTCCTGTGATGTATATTTTTACCAGGTGGGACTCGCCTTGGGAGTCGATCGGCTGGCCAAATATGCCAAGGCGGCCGGCCTTGGGGCTGCGACCGGCATCGACCTGAGCCACGAAGGGCAGGGATTGATCCCGACGGCCGATTGGAAAAAACGCCGCACCGGAGTGCCTTGGCAGGAGGGCGAGACCCTGTCGGTCTCGATCGGGCAGGGTTTTAACCTGGTTACCCCGCTCCAGATGGCTGTCATGACAGCGGCTGTGGCGATGGGTGGCACGCGTTATCAGCCACAGATATTGAAACGGATCGAAACAGTGGAAGGGCGGCAGATAAAGGTGAGCGAACCTGTCGTGGCCGGCCAGTTGTCCATCAGACCCAAAACCTTGGCGCTCGTCAAGCAGGGACTGTGGGATGTGGTCAACGGCGAGCGGGGAACGGCGAAAGGCGCCCGGTTTCTCGATGTGCCGATCAGCGGTAAAACCGGTACGGCGCAGGTCGTCAGCCGTAAAGAAGATTCGGAGGATGACCCCGATCTGATCCCCGATCATCTCAAAGCGCACGCGTGGTTCGTCGGTATTGCACCGACGGATACACCGAAAATAGCGGTGGCGGTCATTATCGAGCACGGTGAGCATGGGTCCGGGGCGGCCGCGCCGATCGCAAGAGAAATGATCAAGACTTACCTGTACAAAGAAGAGCTGAAGGCCGGTCCCCAGATGGTTGCAGAGCGAAAGGCCGGGGGAATCAATTGAGCAGAGGTCGATCTGACTCTCGAATTCAGTAACTTCGATCGGATGGCGTCAAAATGAGAGCTGGCCTCGACGGGTTGTGTCGAGACATTGGGTATGTAGATCATGTTTGATCGAAAATTCGTCCAATATTTCGATTGGGGACTACTCGGATTAGCGCTCGTACTGGGTAGTATAGGACTGCTCACGTTGTACAGCGTGGTGTCCGCCGATGCAGCCGCGATGCAGAAAACGCTGTACTACAAACAATTGACCTGGCTCTGTGGCGGCCTGTTTCTGATGGCCGCCGCATTCCTGTTCAATTACAGGCTGCTGGATCGATATGCATTTGCGGTTTATCTTTTTGCATTATTGCTTCTTGCAGCGGTGCTGCTGTTCGGGAAGGTCGGCGGCGGATCAAAGCGCTGGTTGGCATTGGGCCCGATTTCCGTGCAACCGTCCGAGTTTGTCAAACTGGCCGTAATTATAGTATTGTCCCGTTATTATTCGAAAAACGCCCACACACGTGGGTTTACACTGAGGGACCTCATTACTCCCCTCATACTGGTCTTGGCTCCAGCGGCCTTGATCGTCAAACAGCCGGATTTAGGGACGGCATTGCTCATCGTCATCATCGCCGGTTCCATGACCTTGTTCGTCAAAATTGAACGACGGTCACTGTTGCTTCTTTTTACCTCGGGAATCCTCGCGGTTCCAATGGTGTGGTTCGTCCTGAAAGAATACCAGAAACAGCGCATTCTGACATTTCTCAATCCCGACAGGGATCCGCTCGGCGCGGGGTATCACATCATCCAGTCTAAAATTGCCATCGGCTCGGGTATGTTTTCGGGCAAAGGCTACCTGAAGGGGACCCAGAACGCCTTGTCATTTCTGCCGGAGCAACACACGGATTTCATTTTTTCGGTTTTCGCCGAGGAATGGGGCTTCCTGGGTTCTGCGGCGTTGATCCTTGTCTTTCTGCTATTGATCATCTGGGGCTTGAATGTAGCCTATGGGTGCCGTGATCCTTTCGGCACCATTTTGGCGGTGGGAATCTCGGCCATGATTTTCTGGCAGGTACTCGTGAACATCGGTATGGTCATGGGATTGCTTCCGGTTGTCGGCGTCACCTTGCCGTTTATCAGCTATGGGGGGTCATCGATCATCACCATGATGATCTCGGTCGGTTTGCTCATAAACGTCAGCATGCGGCGTTTCACAATCGAGTAAAGATGGCCGCCACCCGTTCAGATGGGCTGCGAGGGGATAGAAATTCCAGCGGAGGATGAGGCGGGCTGCCCTTATCAGCCTATCCAGCCCGGTCATATCGCTGCCGATTAAAGGATCGTTCCGGGGTGAACGGCATGGGTATCGATTGACGGAGCGCTTAAATAGCCAGGTCTCGTTTTGTCCTGAACGGAAGGTGGCGATGTATCGACACCCATACGGAGGATAATGGATTATGAAAAAAAAAGGACCTAAATCCGACTCGATTTCAACCTTTCTTGGGTCGGACGCCAGCGTAGAGGGCACACTGTCATTCCAGGGGACGATTCGACTCGACGGTAAGTTCAAAGGGAAAATTGCCAGCACTGGAGGAACGGTGATCGTTGGTGAACAGGCGGTTGTCGATGCCGATTTGACCGTCGGTATCGCCATAGTCATGGGAGAAATGAAAGGGACCATCGATGCCAGTGAGCGCATCGAACTTTATCCTCCGGGCCGGATTGCAGGCGATATTCAGGCACCGGTTATCGCCATCGAAGAGGGTGGGGTTTTCAACGGTCATTGTGTCATGACAGGCAGAGGCGAATCCCCTAAAAAAACCCTGCCATTGCAGGTAAAAACAACAGCCAAGACCGATTCCACGACCAGCTAAAATTTTTTAAAAAACCTTTGACAACCTTTTGTTGCGGATGTTATAGACCGCCGGAGTCGAAATGGTCGGTCTTTATTTTTTGCTAATATTAAAACCCCGTTAGGTACCAAAATCGCATCCGTGATGGAGGGTTTGCCGATGAAGTCTGTTCGAATCAGACGAAGACTGCTCCCTGCGCTGCCGATTCCGGCAGTGCTCACATTTCTTCTGACAGTCCTGCCTGCTGCAGCCGCCGAAGGCGGCGGCCTTACCGTGATTCCCGACTGGACCTTCTTGCTTCAGATGGCCAATTTTCTCATCTTGATGTGGATTCTGAATGTTATTTTGTTCAAACCGATTCGGAGCGTTCTGATCCAACGGAAGAATAAAGTGTCGGGCCTCGAGGAGAGCATTATCGCCTCCCAGAAAGATGTCGAAGACAAAGAGGCCGCCTTCATGGTCGGCATCAGGGACGCACGGGCCAAGGGGCTGAAAGAAAAAGAGCTGCTGATCGCTGAGGCGACTGAAGAAGAGAAGAAGATCGTCGCCGGTATTAACCAAAAAGCTCAGAAGGATCTTGCTGAGGTTCGGGGGCAAATAGCGAACGAGGCCCAGTCGGCCAGAAATTCCTTGATGCAGGATATTGACGGATTCGCGCAAGCAATCGGACAAAAAATCTTGGGGAGGGCGATCTAATGAAAATTCCTGTCTTCACCTGTATACGCCGATTTCCCTGGATTTACAAAACGGCACCAGCGCTTATTGCAGCGATGATGCTATTTTATTTTGCGGGATCGGCGCTGGGTGCTTCAGGTGGCGGAAACGGTGAAGAGCACGCAGCAGAAGGCAAGGGGGGCTGGGCGGCCACGGACACTTACAAAGTAATGAATTTTGCCGTGCTGGCTATTGCCTTGGTTTTTCTCATTCGCAAACCGATGAAAAAGGCTCTCAGTGACCGCATCGAAGGGATCCGGGATCAACTTAGCGAATTGGAGGCCAAAAAGAAGGCGGCTGAAGATGAGTTGGCCAATTACAATCGAAAATTTCAACAGTTGGATCAGGAATCCGAAAGGCTCATTGCCCAGTACATTCAACAGGGCGAAGAAGCCAGGGCCAGAATAATCAAAGAGGCCGAGGGAGCGGCCGAAAAGCTGCAGGAACAGGCACGGCGGAACATCGAGCAGGAGTTCAAAAAGGCCAGAATTAGCCTGCAGGAGGAAGTTCTCGAGAAAGCCCTGGCTGAGGCCGAAGCACTGATCAAAAACAGAATATCCGATGATGACCAGGAACGGTTGGTGGATGAATACCTGGAGAAGGTGGTGGCATAATGAAAAATTTAGCGATTGCACGGCGTTATGCCAAGGCACTCCTGCTTATCGGTAAAGAAGATGGTCAGGCCGACAACTACAGAAACGAATTGTCGACGGTTGCCGAACTTATCGGCAGCGAGAAAAGCCTGGAACAGGCATTGACCAATCCGCTGTATGATTCGGCAGGACGTAAAAAGGTCTTGATGGCTGTGATCGAAAAGCTGGGGCTTTCCCAGGTCATGCAGTCCTTTCTTGTCCTTTTGTTCGACAAAAGGCGGATTGCCTTTATCGTCCAGATCGATCAATTCTACCAGAAGCTGGCCGACGAGCTCAAAGGTGTCGTGCGAGCCAGTCTTGTTTCGGCAACGGAATTGTCATCCGATGCGGTTGAAAAAATTCGTGTAGCCCTGTCCCAACGGACGGGAAAAGATATTTTGCTGGAAGTCGAAAAGGATCCGTCTTTGATCGGAGGCCTCGTGACGCGGATCGGTGACCTTGTGTTAGATGGCAGCATCAAATCACAATTGGTCAATATGAGAGAATCTTTAAAGAGGGGTGAGAGGGCCTAATGGAACTAAGAGCCGAAGAAATAAGTCAGATTATCAAAGAGCAGATCACGGATTACGACAAGAAGGTCGAGCTTAGTGAGACCGGTGTGGTCCTTTCGGTCGGCGACGGTATCGCCAGAGTCTATGGTCTTGAGAAAGTTATGGCCCTGGAACTGGTGGAGTTCTCTGGTGGAATCCTCGGGTTGGTTCTCAACCTTGAAGAGGATAACGTGGGTGTCGCCATCATGGGTGAAGATATCCATATTAAAGAGGGTGACATTGTCAAGCGGACCGGACGGATCGCCGAAGTTCCGGTCGGAGAAGCCGTTCTCGGCCGTGTCGTATCGGCTGTGGGCGAACCGATTGACGGCAAAGGCCCCATTGACGCCAAAGAGTACCGCCGGGTCGAAATGGTGGCCCCAGGTGTTATTGCCCGCAAGAGCGTGCACGAGCCGTGCTATACTGGATTGAAGGCCATCGATGCCATGACCCCGGTCGGCCGCGGTCAGCGTGAACTGATCATCGGTGACCGGCAGATCGGAAAAACCGCCTGCGCCATCGACGCGATCTTGGCTCAGAAGGATTCCGGAATCTACTGTATCTACGTTGCCTGTGGCCAGAAGAAGTCGACCGTGGCGCAGGTCCACGCGGTTCTGGAAAAACATGGGGCCATGGAATATACCACCATCGTCGCCGCCTGTGCCAGCGACCCGGCCACGCTGCAATTTATCGCGCCCTATGCCGGCTGCGCCATGGGTGAATACTTCCGTGACAGCAGTCGACACGCCTTGATCATCTATGACGACCTTTCCAAGCAAGCTGCAGCTTACCGGCAAGTGTCTCTGCTGCTCAGGCGACCCCCTGGTCGCGAGGCTTACCCCGGCGATATTTTCTACAACCATTCACGGTTGCTGGAGAGATCCGCCAAGTTGAGCGATGACCTTGGCGCTGGTTCTTTAACGGCCCTGCCGATTATCGAAACCCAAGCCGGCGACGTGTCTGCCTATATCCCGACCAACGTTATTTCGATCACAGACGGTCAGATCTATTTGGAGCCCGGTCTGTTTTTCGCCGGTGTGCGTCCGGCCATCAACGTCGGCCTCTCGGTGTCTCGCGTTGGTGGTGCCGCTCAGGTCAAAGCCATGAAACAAGTCGCTGGAACCCTGCGGCTGGATATGGCCCAGTACCGTGAACTCGAGGCCTTCGCCGCCTTTGGCAGCGACCTCGACAAAGCCACTCAACAGCAGCTTACCCGCGGTGCCCGGTTGGTGACCATTCTTAAGCAGCCACAGTATCAGCCGCTGCCGATGGAAAAACAAGTGTCGATCCTTTTTGCCGGTACGCGGGGATTCCTGGACAAATATCCTATTGAAGTGATGGCCAAATACGAAGCCGGGCTCTATCCTTTCATCGAGGAGAGATATCCGAAAGTATTCGAGGAGCTGAAAGAGAAGCAGGCCATCGACGACAGTTTGGATAAATTAATGAGAGAGGCGTTGACAGCCTACGACGAGGAATTCAAGGATACCATTAAGTAAATATATGACCACGCGATAGAAATCCGGGGTTGCGGGCATCTATATATTCAGTGTTCAGCACAGTTGCAACCCCTTTCATCCCGTATCATGCGGTCCCATACTTTTTAACGGTACAGGCGGATTCAGATGGCACGATTAAAAGACGTTCTAAACAAGATCCATGCAGTTAAAAAGACCAAGCAGATTACCAAGGCAATGAACATGGTGGCTGCCTCGCGTCTGCGCGGAGCGCAAACCAAAATGGAAGCATTCCGTCCATATGCCACCAAGTTCAGCGAAGTTCTTGGCAGCTTGGCCGCTCGGTCGGGAGAAGAGGCCAGCCCATTGCTGGTTCCACGCGAAGACGTAAAAAAGATTCATCTTTTGCTTTGTACTTCCGATCGTGGTCTTTGCGGAGGGTTCAACACCAATCTCATTCAAAAAGCCGATAAATTCGTTCAAGAAAAGGCCGAACAAGGGATCGAGATAACACTTACCGCTTTCGGAAAGAAGGGTAGAGACTGGTGCCGTTCGGGCAAATTGACCATCGCCGATGAGCACGTCGGTGTCGTGGGTGGCAGTTTCGGTTTCAATATTGCCGCAACCGCCGGTCGCAAACTGGTCGATAGTTTTCTGAATACAACCTACGATGAGGTGCACATTGTTTTTGCCGAATTTATGGGGATGGCCAAACAGATTCCGGTTTTGAAACAATTGTTGCCGATTCCGCCGATCACGGTGACTGGACAAGAGGAGTCTGATGAGAACGCCCCCTACATGGCCGAACACATCTGTGAGCCGTCACCCGACGAATTGCTCGGTGAGATGCTGCCGAGAAACGTCTATGTCCAGATATTCAGCGCGTTGCTCGAGACCTCGACCAGCGAACATGCCGCCCGAATGCTGGCCATGGACAATGCCACCAAGGCGTGCAATGACATGATTGAGAACTTGACACTGGCCTACAACAAGGCCCGGCAGGCGGCCATTACGGCGGAACTGATGGATATCGTCGGCGGAGCCGAAGCCCTCAAGGGATAAAGAATTATCACCCGTTTGGGAAATATATCGTTAACAGGAGGTCGCATCGATGGGAGAAAACATAGGAAAAGTACTGCAGGTCATGGGACCGGTCGTTGACGTGGAGTTCGAACAGGGCAAGCTGCCGTTCATCTACACCGCATTGACGATTACGAACCCGGCAATCGATGATAGAGAGGACAACCTTGTCATCGAGGTGGCCCAGCATCTCGGCGACAACGTCGTGCGTTGCATCGCCATGGACGTTACCGATGGTCTGGTCCGCGGAATGCCGGTAAAGAATACGGGGAATCCGATCATGATGCCGGTCGGCGAAGCCGGTCTGGGGCGTGTGCTGAACGTCGTTGGACGTCCGGTCGACGGGCTAGGTCCTGTCAGCCAGGAAAAGATGATGCCTATTCATCGCGAGGCCCCAAAGTTCACGGAACAGGACGTCACCGTCCGTGTTCTGGAGACCGGTGTCAAAGTCATTGACCTGCTGGTACCGTTTCCCCGGGGAGGCAAAATGGGGATGTTCGGTGGTGCCGGAGTGGGAAAAACAGTCATCATGATGGAAATGGTCCACAATATCGCTATGCAGCACGGTGGTATTTCCGTCTTCGCAGGCGTAGGCGAGAGGACCCGTGAAGGCAACGACCTGTACCACGAAATGAAGGATTCCGGCGTTCTTCCAAAAGCGGCTCTGATCTATGGCCAGATGACAGAACCGCCGGGAGCACGCGCTCGAGTGGCCTTGTCCGCGCTAACGGCTGCTGAGTATTTCCGCGATGAAGAAGGGCAGGACGTGCTGATCTTCATCGATAATATTTTCCGTTTCACCCAGGCCGGTTCCGAGGTCTCCGCTCTCCTGGGGCGCATGCCTTCCGCGGTTGGCTATCAACCGACACTGGCCGTCGATCTCGGCGAGTTGCAGGAACGCATCACCTCTACAGACAAAGGGTCCATCACCGCCGTTCAATGTGTTTACGTACCGGCTGACGACCTCACCGACCCTGCTCCGGCTACGACCTTCGCTCACTTGGACGGTACCGTGGTTCTTTCGCGTCAGATTGCAGAATTGGGAATTTACCCGGCGGTGGATCCGCTCGACTCGACATCCCGAATTCTGGATGCAAATTACATCGGCGAAGAACACTATCAAACCGCCAGACAGGTGCAGCAGATTCTGCAGAAATACAAAGAACTGCAGGACATCATCGCCATTCTCGGAATCGAAGAACTTTCGGATGAAGACAAGGTTACCGTCGCCCGGGCCCGCAAGATGCAACGGTTTCTATCACAGCCGTTCCACGTGGCCGAGGCATTCACAGGTAAACCGGGCAAATACGTCAAGATCGAGGATACCGTGCGCAGTTTCAAGGAAATCTGCGAGGGCAAGTATGACCACATCCCGGAGCAGGCTTTTTACATGAAGGGCGGTATCGAAGAGGTCGTCGAGGATGCCAAGAAGAGAGAAGAGGCTGCATAACGAAGAGGGTTCTTAGCATGGCTGAAAATATCACATTGGAAATTGTTACTCCTGAAAAAATCGTTGTCAGCGAAGAAGCCAGGATTGTGGCTGCGCCCGGGACACTTGGTGAATTCGGTGTTTTGAAAGGGCATACGCCCTTCATGACAACCCTCAAAACAGGTACGATCCGATATACGGACGTCAGTGGAACCGAGCACCTTATATTTATCAGCGGCGGTTTTGCTGAAGCTCTGCCCGATAAAGTGACGATTCTGGCAGAGTCCGCCGAAAGACGGCGGGATATCGATCTTGAACGCGCCATGGCGGCTTTGGAGCGGGCGCAGAAGCGGATGGTTTCAGACCGGAAAAAAGAGGAGATTGATTTTACACGCGCAAGAGCCGCTCTCGAAAGAGCCTTGCAGCGGGTCCGGTTGGCCGAAAGTGGTAAAAGATAAGAATAGCCAGTTGAGATAGTCTTGTTCCGAACAGGAGAGTGCACTTAAAAGGGTGAACCGATCGTTATGGTTTGCCCTTTTTGTTTAAACGGGGGGACGGATGGCTCATATTTATAAAGATATCGCCGTCGTTATTTTGGCAGCGGGGCTTGGAACCCGAATGAAATCCGATCGAGCCAAGGTCTTGCATAAAGTCCACGGCCGGCCAATGGTGACCTATGTCGTTGATACAGCAGTTAAAATTGCCGGAGAGAACATCATTCTGGTCGTCGGCTATCAAGCCGAGAAGGTTAGAGAAGCTGTCGCGCAAAGGGCCCGGGTTCGCTATGCTTTTCAACCGGAGCAGCGCGGAACCGGACACGCGGTAGCCTGTGCGTTGCCGGCCATTCCCGAAAGATGCGGTCATGTTCTGATCTTATGCGGTGACGTTCCCCTGATTACCGAGAAAACGGTGCGTGGACTGATCGATGACCATCTGAAGATTAAACGTGCTGTTACGGTAATGGCCATGAAAGTGGAGAAGCCGACAGGATATGGTCGGATTTTGACCGCAGCCGACGGACGAGTTACGGCCATCGTCGAAGAGAGCGACGCCACACCGGAGCAAAAAAGAATTCAAATTGTCAATACCGGTATATATTGTGTCGAGGTTAACTTCTTGGCGAACGCCCTCAACAAGATCAATGACGACAACGCCCAAAAGGAGCTCTACCTAACCGACATTATCGCCGTCGGAAAAGCTCAAGATGAAAATGTCGGTGTGGTGGTTGCCGACAACGGATATGAGTTTCATGGCATCAACAGTTTGGCCGATTTAGAGGTTGCCGAAACATTTATGCGGCAGCGTTAAGATGTATTAAACCTTGACTTTATCTTTGGCCCTGGATTATAGAACAATAAACTGATGAGGTGATAGATTTGGACAACGAGCAGATCATAAAACAGTTTGATGAGATTGAACAAAAAGTCGAAAAAGTGATCGAGGTTTACAAAGCCTGTGAGACAAAAAATCTGGAACTCAGTAATAGAGTCGCTAGTTTAGAGGAGGAGCTTCAAAAAAAGGTCGAGGCGGAGAATCGTCACCAAGAGGAAAGGACCTTGATCCGGTCAAAAATTGACAACCTGCTGTCCCGGCTTGGAGATATCGCCGAACGCTGATGGACGGTGCGGCAGGTGAACAATGCGGAAAGGACATTCGCGCATTCTTGGAACAGCTTGTCACGATAGAATTGTTCGGACAACCCTATACCTTTAAAACCCAGGGTGAACTCGGCAGGGCAAAAGAGGTTGCCGATTTCCTCGTGCGGGAAGTCACCAGGGTCGCTAGCCACCAACCGAACAATTCGGCCAAAATGAATCAAGTGACGATTATGATCCTGGCCGCATTGAATATCGCCCAAGAGTATATGGAACTGGAAAAAGATCGATCACAATTCATAAGGGAAATTACCAAACGTTCAACAGAACTGTTGCACAAGCTCGATACCTGCTGCGCGGAGGCTGAAGAAACGGATGTGTTCAGCCTCAGGACTGGAACGTAATGCATCCGACGTCCTCATCTATTTGCCTTCCGTCATTCCTCTTGTGGCGTTGTTGAAAAGGTGTCCTTCCCCCTTACCGGCCGAGACGTTAGTCTCGAAAGGATAGTGTTGCTCGATTATCGACCCCTGCCGTGTTCGTGATTGGAAGATGTTCTTTGTCCCAACACCAATCAACCGGGGGCCATCGCTGATCTCGGTGCGCAAGTTCCGGGTCTCACCGGAAAAGCCTGAAGAGACCAAATGGCGCCCACTTTGAGCCAAAGGTTCAAAGGCCTACCAACACGGCACCTTGGCAGGGGTCCATTTCAATCAATTCGGGTAACCCATCAAATATACTGCTGGTTATCCTGATAGGCGCCAAGTATTTGCGGTTTGATGCCTTTCTGGAACACTGAAATGCCGGTGTAAGAGTGGACCCCGTACTCGCGGTGTGCACGGATAGGATTCCGACCGTCCTTTTGCTTCCTCCTCTTCCAGATTTTACAATCAATAAGTTATTCTCCGCTGCCCCGAAGGGATTCGGGATGTGCCGGATCCATGTCCCATAGAGGGGCTTCGACTGGACCATCGGGGGGAGACGCCGGCCGTTTGACGGGTATGCGGCCATCATTGTGAGGAGAAGGGTTATGGATGTTTCTACCGTGTTAGTCGGTGTTTTGTGCTTAGGGGTTGGTTTTGCCATCTCCGCCTGGTTGAGAAGACGAATGCTGACCCGGAAGCTCAAGGACGCCGAATCCGAGGCGGCGAAAATCTTGGGGGAAGCCGAGCGGCGCGCACAGACATTGCTCAAAGAGGCCGATCTTGAGATAAAGGATAAGCTTTTCAACATGAAAAGCGACTTCGATGCCGAAACCAAAGAAACCAGGTCCGAACTGAACAAGAGGGAACAACGACTGATCCAGAAGGAAGAGTTCATCGATAACAAGGCCGGCCAGGTTGAACAAAGAGAGCAGAATGTCAAACGAAGTGAAAAGGATATCGCCACTCGGAGTGAGCAGATCGAGGCGGATGAAAAAAAATTCAATGAGTTGATCGAAGAACAGAAGAGGCAACTTGAAAAAATATCAGGGTTGACGGCCGAACAGGCCAAGGAGCTGCTGATTCGGGCCATGGAAAACGAGGCCCGATATGAGGGTGCGAAACTCATCAAGAGGATTGAAAACGAAACCCGGGAAGAAGCCGATAAAAAGTCCAAAAAAATTATTGCGACGGCTATCCAACGCTATGCTGGCGATTTCGTTGCCGAACGGACGGTTTCGGTCGTGCAACTGCCCAGCGACGAGATGAAAGGACGCATCATCGGCAGGGAAGGCCGAAATATTCGCGCACTGGAGGCAGCCACTGGCATTGATTTGATAATAGACGATACACCGGAAGCCGTGATTCTTTCAGGTTTCAATCCGGTCAGAAGAGAGGTCGCGCGGATTGCCCTGACGCGACTGATATCCGACGGCCGCATTCATCCGGCGCGCATAGAGGATGTCGTCAAGAAAGTCGGTCAGGAGGTTGATCAAGCAATCAAGGAGGCCGGTGAGCAGGCTGCATTTGACTTGGGAGTTCATGGCATCCACAATGAATTGGTTAAATATATCGGCAGGCTCAAATTCAGAACCAGTTATGCCCAGAATGTATTGCAGCATTCTGTTGAGGTCGGGTTTCTCTGCGGCATCATGGCCGCCGAATTAGGCTTGAACCAGAAGCTGGCCCGCCGAATGGGTCTCCTGCATGACATCGGCAAGGCTATCGACCATGAGGTCGAAGGGCCACACGCCATCATCGGATCAAAATTGGCCAAGAAGTTCAATGAATCTCCGAAAGTGGTTCACGCCGTTGCCGCCCACCATGAAGATGTCCCCCCTAACACGGTATACTCGTTTCTGGTCCAGGCAGCAGACGGCTTGTCTGGGGCGCGACCCGGCGCGCGTAAAGAAATGCTGGAAAATTACATCAAGAGACTCGAAGACCTTGAGGGGATAGCCAATGCATTTAGGGGTGTATCAAATACGTATGCCATACAGGCGGGGAGGGAGCTGCGGGTCATTGTCGAGAGTGAAAAGATATCCGATGAAGATGCGACCCTGCTGTCCCGGGATATAGCCAGAAAGATAGAGGAGTCGTTGACATTTCCCGGTCAGATTAAAGTGATGGTCATACGTGAAACCCGTGCTGTGGAGTATGCCAATAAATAGGTGATAAAGGAACGATAGATGCCCAATGTCGTTGATATTCTGCGCCAACGAGGATTCATTGAACAAACAACCCATGAAGCGGAATTGGTGGATCTGATCGATAGCGGCCCGGTGACCTGCTATATCGGTTTCGACCCGACAGCCTCGAGCTTGCACATCGGTAGCTTGGTCCCGATCATGTCCCTGGCACACATGCAACGCAACGGACACCGGCCGATAGCACTCGTCGGTGGCGGTACCGGGCTCGTCGGAGATCCGAGCGGGAAAACAGAGATGCGCCAGATGCTGACAGCTGAGAGGGTTGCGGAAAATGCACGGGGAATAAAGAGTCAACTGGCCCGTTACGTTGATTTTGAAGGCGGCAATGCGATGATGCTCAACAATGCCGACTGGCTCACCACGCTCGAATACATACCGTTCCTCAGGGATATCGGCCGACATTTTTCTGTTAACAGAATGCTGAAAGCAGAAAGCTATCGCTTGCGGTTGGAAGCGGAAGAGGGGCTTAGTTTCATAGAATTCAATTATATGTTGCTGCAAGCCTATGATTTTCTGGAACTCTTTATACGTCACGATTGTCGTATTCAAATGGGCGGCAGCGATCAGTGGGGAAATATTGTTGCCGGAATAGAGTTGATTCGGAGAACGAAACAGGAGCCGGCATTCGGGATCACGTTCCCGCTGATCACCACGAGCAGTGGTGCCAAAATGGGTAAAACGGCCGATGGTGCTGTCTGGCTTGATCCTGATCGGACATCCCCTTACGATTATTATCAATACTGGGTGAATACCGATGACCGCGATGTTGCGCGATTTCTGGCGCTGTTTACCTTCCTGCCGATGCCTGAAATTCAATC
>CAWBYM010000017.1:125000-517069 GCA_963792945.1 uncultured delta proteobacterium
AATCCTATAGGAATCGTGATGGGATATCTAGAATTGCTCAAGCAAGAGGGTGTCGCTATCGACGAAGAAGAGAAACGTGAATACATTCGGCGCACCGAAAACGAGATCAATAGAATCAACACGATTATTCGGCAGCTTCTTGATTTATCCCGGCCATCGTCTCAAGGGGCAGACATCATATCGGTGCACGAGGTCATTACCGAATTGACCGATGTAGTGAAATTGCAGCCGTTGATGTCAAATATCAATATTGTCGTCGATTTAAAGGCTGAAAACGATCGGGTGGTCGCGGATAACAATCAACTGCGACAGGTATTTTTGAACCTAATGCTCAATGCGGCTGATGCCGTCGCTGCCAATCCATCTGATGAAAAGGGACGTTTGCTAATACGGTCATCGAATCCGCCGGAGAGTTTCTTAACTGAAAAGGCTGACCTCAATCAGCAGGCGTGGATCAAAATAGAAGTCATCGATAACGGTATGGGGATCGATGCGGAACAATTGAGGAATATTTTTGATCCTTTTTTCACGACAAAAGAACCTGGCAAAGGAACAGGACTTGGGCTCTCGGTTAGTTTTATGATCGTTGAAAACATCGGCGGTATGATTACCGCCGTCAGTGATGGAAGTGAGGGGACCACATTGATAGTGGGGCTACCGCTTGTCTCCTGATTTCAGCATGATGCCACTGGCAAGGGGATTCGAGAGGCGAGCCACCCGGTGAAGGAAGAGGCGCCCGATTTTCTCCCCACCGGCAACTATTGGGTAGGAAATGTCGATGACTGTTATTCGTAAAGAAAAAGAAGATATCCACTCGAAGCGGCTGCTCATTGTCGATGATGAAGAAAACATGCGGCATATGCTTTCGGCCCTGTTGAATAAAGCCGGTTATGATGTCGACCTCGCCGCCGACGGGCGGGAAGGCCTGGAAATGCTGTCCCGGAGTCACTACGGCTTTATTTTATGCGACATAAAGATGCCCCGTATGGGGGGTATGGAGTTTTTGAAGGCCGGGGAGGATCGTTTGAAGGATTCGACCGTTATCATGATGTCCGCTTACGGAACGATTGATACGGCGATAGAAGCCATGAAGTTGGGAGCCTATGATTATATTTCGAAGCCTTTCAAAGGTGACGAGGTCTATTTGACGCTCAAAAAAGCGGAAGAAAGAGAACGATTAAAACGCGAAAACAATTTGTTGCGGCAACGTATCCAAAGGATTCGTGCGGACTATCGTTTTGGTAAAATGGTTGGTAAAAGCAAGGCCATGCAGGCCGTTTTCGAACTGGCTGAAAAAGTGGCCTGTTACAATACCACTGTACTGATCACCGGCGATAGCGGTACTGGAAAGGAGTTGGTTGCCCGCGGTATTCATTTCTACAGTGAACGGGCCGAGGGACCGCTTGTCGCGGTTAACTGTGGTGGCATACCGGAAAACCTGCTTGAAAGCGAAATGTTCGGATTCAGGAAGGGCGCCTTCACCGGTGCAAACCGGGATAAGCCGGGTTTGTTCGAGGAGGCTGAAGGAGGAACAATTTTTCTGGACGAAATCGGTGAATTGCCTTTGGCCTTGCAGGTCAAACTATTGAGAGTGCTGCAGGAGAATGAAATAAGGCCGATAGGAGATCAAAAGACACACAGAATAGATGTCCGTGTCATTGCGGCCACGGCTAAAAATCTGGAAGACGAGATAAAAAAGGGCCGGTTCAGAGAGGATTTGTATTACCGACTCAATGTAATGCAATTGCGTATTCCGCCGCTCAGAGAAAGAACCGAAGATATTCCGCCGCTTTGCCAGCATTTTCTGGAACGCTTCAACCGAGAATTGAAAAAGAAAATTTCCGCCATTGGTCCGACGGCCATGACTCTTCTGGTAAAATATCCTTGGCCGGGCAATGTGCGCGAGCTGGAAAACGTTATCCAAAGGGCCGTTGTGCTGACCGATCGGGTGACATTGAGCCCCGAAAATTTTCCCAAAAATATCAGGGAGGGGCAGGAGGAAGTTCGGTTCGATAATTTTTTCAGCGGCTTTTCCCTAAAGGATGCCCACAGAAAGGTCGAGGAGAATCTGATTAGAAAAGCGCTCGAAGAAACAGGGGGTAACCGTACTCAAGCGTCACGGCTTTTGGAAATCAGCCATCCATCTCTTTTGAGTAAGATTAAAAATTATAATATTGACCTCTAACAGCGTTGTCGACTTCTGCTGGTCGTTTATAGAGGCTTAGAGATCAGAGACGGTTTAAAATGGAAGGATGGGAAGTGACGGTGGTGAAATAGCGGGGCGCTTTGACGGATTCATAGGCTAGGGGGCCGATAGGCTGCCTGTGGGGTCGTCATTCAAGGCCATCTGTCTGAATCAGTTGTCGATCGAAACGAATCCGATGAAGAAGAAATCACGTCTGTCGATCAATCCGATCCATTAATTTTATTGCGTAATTTTCCAGAACATTTGAATGTTACCACCTTGCGTTCTCTAAGGATCAAATCAGAACCGGTGGCTGGATTGCGGCCTCTTCGTTTTTCCTTGGATTTCACACAAAATTTACCAAAGCCGGATATCAGAACATCTTCGCCTCTTTCCAAGGTGTTTTTAACAATTTCGAGCAGGGACTCAACGATTTCGACAGATTTCTTTTTGGTGAAACCAAGATCGTGTACAGCTGTGACGATGTCGTTTTTGGTTAACGCCATGGCACCTCCTCACTCAATGCGGTCGGTTGTCGTCCACATCAGATCACAGTTCCTTAATGGAGTTGGAAGGGGACGTCAATGATTATTTTAACGGGCCAAAATGTAAAAAAATCATGGATTTCAAATGGATCGAGTTCCTACGCAGGCAGGAAACGGTTACCCGCCGAGTCTTCGCCGTCTGGTGCCTCCGGTGAATCGTCAGTAGGTATGACACTTTCGATTTTTTGCATGGTGGTCTTTATATTTTCAACAATGCCATCAATTTCGGCTTTGAGTCGTGCTTCTTCCGTTTCGATCATTCGTTCCACTCCTATAGACTTCACTGCCTGACGGCAGAATGGCGCCAAAATTTTGGACCCGAGAAGAGAGTCGTCTATCAGCAACGTACGGCCGGAAACAGGGGGAAGTGAGTTCCCGTGAAGGCGAGCATTTTATAAGTACCTAAAATATACGGATATAAACATAATGTCAAGAAAGTTATAGGTCGATTTTTGCCGGGCCGACACCCTCTGTGCGCCGTATTTCAATTCTGGAGATTGTGGGACAGCCTCGGCCGCTAAAGATCAAGGGACGGATCCGTAGTGGTATCTGCAGGACCCGTATCCTGAGGGTGGATTGACATACTTCCGGTTAGAGTTTCAAAATATAGATCGATGATATTTTGGTGAGATACAAACTTTTCTTTGAGCAGCCCCTTAAATTCACCATACCCTTGTTCGTTAAAAAGTTGGTCTATTTCATGGGCGCGCTTATTTAGCTGGCGGCAGTACTTATCGATGACGGTTTGCGGTGCGGTGCCCCTCTTCTGTGCCACCTTGTGGGTAGCCTCGATTCGTGAAGATCCATTCACTTCGATTTCGTATAACACTTCGAATATTTGCGAGAGTGCTTTCGGGACGCCTTTGATATCGATGATACTAAAGGCCCCTTCTTCGTCCCGATCTTCTTCGTCAAGCAGCAGACGCCGCAGCACTGAATTCGGTGTATCAACGAAGGGCTCGGCAAATTGTTTCAGGTAGCTCCAAAGATCCCCATCGATTTCGATCCAATGCTTGTTCATACGATGCCCCCTTTGGTGTTAACTAGTGTATATAAGTAAACGAAAGTTGGCTTAGTATGTCAAGTTGTTTTTGTCGGAAGGCGCGCATATCCGTCGATTTGATTGGCTAAGCAGACCGTGTTTGGGAGCCGGCAGCGCGTTCGCGATTGAGATGACGATCGAGGGCCGGTCTTATCGTTGCGCTAAAAAGGCGGCTTCCGTTCTGCCCTGCTTTTCGTCAACGAAATAGAACAGCAGGCCGCCGACAAGAAATAGAATCGCCACCGATCCGATACTCCAGCGCGAAGCCTGCTGACTGATGTGCACGAGCTCGGCTGTCGTTGGCGATGGGGGCATCAAAAGACGTTTGGCAATCAATCCCACTGCCCCCATAAGAGCCGGCCCGATAATGGCGGCAAACTTGCCCAGCATGTTGTAAAATCCGAAATATTCGGCGGTACGGTTGCCGGGAATCAAACGCGCATAAAACGATCGGCTCAAGGCTTGGATGCCTCCCTGAACGAGACCGATCATGGCGGCCAGGACGAAGAATTCCCGCTTGCTCGTCAAGACAGTGCTCCAGCCGGTAATTAAAAGGTATATGCCGATCGCTAGGAAGATGGCACGCCTGACGCCAATTGTCTTTCCCAGCATACCGAATCCTAAAGCGGCCGGGAAACCGATGAATTGAACCATGAGGAGAGCCAGAATCAGATCGGCGGATTCAAAGCCGAGGGAGAGCCCGTAGTCTACCGCCATCCGGATGATAGTGTCGACACCGTCGATGTAAAACCAGTAGGCGAGCAGAAACAGAAATATGTTCTTCAACCGCCGGCCTTGTTTAAAAGTGGCCATGATTTGTTGCAGCCCCTGCACTACGGCTCCCCGGACGCCGACTTCGGATGGCCGCCTATCTTTCTCGGATACCCAGATTATGGTTAGGACAGTGAAGCCGCCCCACCAGGCAGCCACGGTGATAAATGCGAAGCGAACGGCAGCGGCGGCATCCGGCAGTCCGAATCGCTCGGGTGCCAGGGTCATCGACACATTCAGCAAAAAGAGCAGCCCGCCGCCCAGATAACCCATAGCGTAGCCCAGACTGGATACTTGATCGAAGCGGGATTCTCTGGTCACTAGCGGCAACAGGGCGTCATAGAAGACGATGGAGCCTGAAAAACCGATTATACCGAGAACGTAAATGATGATGGCCATCGCCCATTGGCCTTTTCCGACAAGGGAAAGGCCGGCGGTCATTAAAACCCCCATATATGCGAAAAAAACGAGAAATTTCTTTCTAGCCGAACCTTTGTCGGCGATAGCGCCCAAAATCGGCGCCAGCAGCGCGACGATCAGACTGGCGATGGCATTTCCAAATCCCAACTGGGCGGTGCTGAGATTGGTATCTGTTCCATAGCTCCAGTACTGCTTGAAGAAAATCGGGAAGAAACCCGCCATGACCGTCGTTGCAAAGGCCGAATTGGCCCAATCGTAGAAGGCCCAACCCCAGATTGACTTTTTGTCATCGTTAAGGTCATTTAGGGCGTTCGGTTTTGATGTGTTGCCGGGCATATTGAGGTGATCTGTTTTGGGGTCGATGTCAAAAGCATTTGATTGCGGTGACCGTCAACCGCAAATGTTCGGTTCTCCATGGAGCATAAGCGGGTTGAAACAGTCTGGCAACAGGCATCATTTCATCGGGAAGGCTGGTCGTTGTCAGTTCATTGAGTAGAGACGGTCATGCAACCGCTTGGCCTGCAGACAGAAGGCTTCCAGCCTGGCCTCTATGATCTGAGGGAAGGGTGATCCATCGCTCTCGATGGCCAGGAAGGGTAATTCTTCGATATCCGAAAGAACCCGACGCAGGCGTTCGTTACGCGGTTCGATTTCCTGCTTATCCCTGCGGTTCATTGTTTCATTGAGAATAGACTCCGAAATGCGGTTGGGCATGCAGCCGAAGGGTCCGATGGAGATGACACCGCAGGTCTTACTGACAACCTCATCAAGTGCGCTGCCGACGGTCAAGACGGCTTCTCCGTCCAAATCCGGTGACAGGTGGCGGGCAGCGCTGCCGATGATCCTGTGGATGTCGACCGGTTCGGAATGGACCAGCCCCGATGCGGAAAGGGCGGACTTGATCCGCCGCTCATAATACCGTTTGTAGCGGCCTCTCAAAGTGGAGGACAATCTATTCAGCCAAGTTGGGCGGTGGGTTGTACGACCTGATTCTACCAGGAAATCAGTGTAGAGCAACCATTCCGCTACCGGGGCGCAGATCGTGGCAAATCCCTGCCTGGCCAACCGTTCGGTAAGGTATTGACGGGATAGCCCATCTCGGCGGACAAATATCTCACCGGCTAGAAAGACAGTCGGAACCGCATCGGGGGGGCATTTCAAGGGAATGCGCGCGAACCGTGCGGCGGATCGCTTCAGGCATTCTTCGATGCGGCGGAAATCGCCGTGACGCAGCTCGAGCAAAATCAAACGCAGTTCTTCTTCAAACTGGGCGATGGCGGTTTTGGTATCGAGGGCATTAGCCAGCAGCATCGAACGGATATCTTCCAGGACATCGGATATAACAATCGCCCACCAGCCCCGCTTCTGAAAATCGCTTCCCAGGCCGGCATAGGCATTCTCAGAGGACAAGGTGAGGAGGGCGACATCGGCAATTTCAAGCTTCTCAATCAGGTTTTCCATAAAGACAGAATACTGGCCGAAGCGGCACGGCCCACTACCGCCGGCCATAAAATACAACAGGACCTCATCGGGTCTTTTTTCATTTCGGATATAATTGAGCAGGGTTCCTGTGGTCAGGATGAGGGGAAGGCATTCCTTGCAGCTTGTGTTGGCCCGGCCGACTTTCAAGTCAGCGTCAGTGGCTGGAGGATACGCCTTGGCATTAAGCCCCTTTCCCAGGAAAACGGCCGCCAGGCATTCCGTTCCCAGCCGGCCCATGGACGGAAACAGCAGGGTTACTCTGCGGTCGGTTATGTCGAGAATGTCACCTTTTGAAGTGATGACTTGGGGATGGCCGTTTTCCAGCCGGGTGCGTGCCGCGGTAAAAGGGTTGCCAGGTGACGGTTGTTTTACGGTGACCGAGAGTTTGCGATACGATGAGACAATGTCGAGAAAAGCTTCTATTCGTGTTTCTATGCCGGCATCGGCCGTATGACTGTCTAATTCGAGGGTCAGTGAAGGTTTGCGTCCCATGATATCGCGAAAAAAACCGATCAGAAAGGAGTCCGGTCCGCAGGAAAAATTGGTGATGTAGACCCCGAACAGCTGCGGGTGGCGTTTGACGAAGCGGGCGGCTTTGGTGAGCAATTGCCCCATTCCCCAATACATGTTCGAAGTGGGGTGCTCGCTCGAGAGAGGCAGAAAATCTAACGGTATAACGGAGATTCCCCTGGAGGCCAGTTTATGTGGAATCCCCATATGGGCTTCTTCTACAAAGGCGTTGTAAGGGCGGCCAAAGAGGACCACAGCCGTTCGATCGGGTTGTTTTTCGATTTCTGCAAGGGTCTGTTTGCCGGCGGTCTGCATGTCCTGCAGGCAAAGTTCCTGCTGCCGTATGGCTTTTTGAATCGCTTTTCTGGCCTTGACGCGATCGAACTCCAATTGGCGTGCGGTTTCGATCAGGGGCATCTGCGCCGAAGACAACCCTTGCGTCAGGTCCATCAGCGGCGAGATCAGCCGGGTCCCTTCGAGGCTCATGGCGTTGAGCTGGTTTCGGAAAGCGGCATGCAGATAGTAGGTTTCGCCTTGTACGATGGGGCAGACTTGAGAGTTGGCGGAGCTGTCGTAGGAGGGGACAGCCTTGAAGTGGGGTAAAAACAGGTAGTCCGGAGGCGGTTGTGTCTCCAGAAGGGTGTGGAAATAGCCATGGGCGAGTTCCGCAGGCAGACAAAAGGGGGCGTTGCGCCGTTCGATGCCGACACGTGAGTATCCCTTCGGTAGAACGGGGACCAAGCCGAGCTCTGAGAAGAAGGTCGCGTAAAGCGGGTAATAGGTGTTGACTAGAAAGCTCTTGTTGAAGCCGATCCGTTTGTTGGGTTTGGGCTCCGTAGTTGGGAGTGGCTTCGGTGCATAAGCGTCAAATACAAGACGCTGACGCAGTCGGACGAGATCGAGTTTCTCGATGTCGTAATTTAGTTTTTGACGCAAATTGTAGTAACGGTTACAGGCGCCGCCGAAAGGGTACCGGTTTCCTTCTAGCTCTAAAACCGATATATCACATCGCCGATCGCACTTTTCTTTTCCTCCTCGGCATGTGAAGGTTCGACCATAGGTCACCGGTCTTTCGGCCAGTGCCGCCAAATCAAATGTTTTTTTCTCGATCAGACCGTTCTCGATCCGATTTTTTATTTCAAGAGCAACGCCAAAAGCGCCCATGAGTCCGGGTTCCGGTGGCACAACGATCGATTTGCCGACCAAAGCAGCCATGGCCAAAGGAACGGCCCGGTTGTAACAGACGCCCCCCTGCATGAACACTTTGGCTCCCACAGGGCGGTTGCCCTTGACCCGGTTGGTGTAATTCATACAGATGGAATAAACCAGACCGGCGACAACGTCTGCCTGGCAGATGCCCTCATGGATGGCATTTTTTATGTCCGATGCAATGAACGCCGCGCACTGGTCGTTGAAGTTTGGCGGGCTGGTCCCCTGAAGCGCGAGTTCGGCAATGTCCGCCATGTCGACATTCAATGATTCATATGCCGATTCTTCCAGAAAAGATCCTGTGCCTGCCGAACAAGCCTCGTTCATTGCATAATCAGACGGCACACCGTTTGTTATATGGGTATATTTGGCATCCTGGCCGCCGATTTCGAAAATGGTATCGACGTCTGGGTCAAAATAGACCGCAGCCGTGGCATGGGCAATGATTTCGTTGACCACGCCGTCGGTTAACGCGTGGAGGCCGGCAATTTGCCGCCCTGACCCACAGACGCCCAGCCCCTCGATGTGGATGTCTTTAGGGTCGATCGTTTCGGCAACTTGTTCGAAAATGTGGCGGTAACATCGTCGCGATGCCCCGACCGGATCGCCGTTGGTACGCAGATATACCGAGGCCAGGACGGCGGTGTCCTCTACCCGTAAAAGGACCGCCTTGGTTGTCGTCGAGCCGACGTCAAGGCCGATGAGGCACCTGTCGCCTCGTTGCGGTTTTACCGAACAGATAGTCTTGAAATCGACTTGGCCCAGGAAACTGGCAAGGGGCGGCAGTCGGTCGAACGATGATTCGGCACTGGAGTAAATTTCAGACGGTTCAGGCAGAGGGGCGGTCGGGTGTTCGAGGCCCCATAGGGCCGCCCCCAAGGCTTCGAAATAAGGGGCTTCATCCGGTACGATCAGCCCCGTAATCTCCCGGGCAAGGTAATCGATCATCATCCGATTTTTGGTGGTGCCGCCGACGATCATAATGTTGCGCCGTTCAACTTTTTTCAGCAGCTCCAAGATTTTTTGAGCCATCACCTGACTAAGTCCGGCAGTGACTTCCGATTTGGGGATACCTTTATTGGTGGCGTGGGTGCAATCGGATTTACAGAAAACCGAGCAGCGGCCAGAGACTTGGTATGGGGTCTGGGTAGATGCCCAGCCGGCGGCCTCTTCGATGGTCACATTCATACGCCGCAACTGCTGTTGGAAAAATTCACCGGTACCGGAGGCACACTTATTCCCTGTGTTGACACTCGAGATTTGACCCATTCGATCCAGGAGATAGACGACAAACGATTCTCCGCCTGCGGACACGATCGCCGGGCAGTCGATTCCCCGAGGTTTCACATATCGATAGGCATATTCGACGGCTTCAGGTTCGGAGACAGAGGTAATGTTGACGAATTTTCTGAATTTACGGCCGGTGGCTGCGACTCGATATTTTGGGCCAAGAGTAAGCGGTGCGAGAAGAGTGTTCAGCGCTTTTTGGGGATTCCCGCCATGGGCGAGGGAGACATGTGAGATGATGCGTCTTTCGGGGTACCCTGCTGTGGGGCCTTGGTGACGTATGGTCTGTTCCACCTGCACCGAAGAGATGGTGGAAGCCCCGAAACAGATCCCATATGCTCTCAGATTGCCGGAGTCGCGATTAGGATTCAATTTGACCCTCCATCGCCAGAACCTGCAACCTCACGTTGCTAATAATACAGCGGAAAGCGCGTATAACCATCCAGGGTGACAAATGTTCTGTGCTTACCACACGTGGATTCATACCTCAATCTCTGGTTCGAGGTACAGATATTAAATTTTTGAAACTCTATGATCGAAGTCTGTGGAAAATGGTGCCTTAGCGTTTCGGTATTGATGAGCCGGTGCGGTCAAAATCCGACTTCCTTTCCAGCCTTAATTCATTGGCATATTTTGAGAGGTTCAGCTATCCTGGACGGTCGATCCTGTGACCAGTATTCCAGTGGTGCTACCCTTGAGTATGGCTTTGAGAACAGCATGCGCCAATGTGGCCAGTGGTATGGCGAAAAAGAGGCCCCAGATACCCCACAGTCCGCCGAAGAGCAGCACGGCGATTATGATGGCGACCGGATGGAGATTGACCACCTCTGAGAGGAGCAGGGGTGCCAGTAGATTCCCATCGAGCAGTTGGATGACCGAATAGGCGATAATGGCATAGTAGAATTCAGTGTTCAAACCCCACTGAAAATAGGCGAAGAGGGCAAACGGGAAAAAGACGACGGTGACGCCGACATAGGGAACCAGAACCGAAAGGCCTACCATAAGCGACAGAACCACAGAGAAATTCATCCCCAGGAACTTTAGGGTCAGGTAACTGGTGCCCCAAATGATGAGTATCTCCCAAATTTTTCCACGGATGTAATTGCCGGTCTGCTGGTTGACTTCCCGCCATACTTCGGTTGCAAGTCCGCGATGATCCGGCAATAGATTAGTGATCCAATTTAGGATTTTGCCCTTGTCCTTTAGAAGAAAGAAAACCATCAGCGGCACTAAAATCAGATAGACCAGAACGGATATAAAACCGCGAACCGAGGCAATGGACAGCGACAGGATCCGCTTCATAAGAGTGGTCAGTTCGGCACCCACAAAATCCAAAACATATTTAATCTGCGCCTCCGAGACGAATCCAGGATAGCGCTCCGGTAAATGCAACAGCTGTTTTTGACCGGCAAGGATCATTGACGGTAATTGCTGGATCAGCTGGGCAATTTGTTGCGAGAGAAGGGGCAGCAGTCCGACGGTTAGCATGATCAAGCTGGCCAAGAACAACAGGAAAACGATGAGAACGGCAGCAAATCGCGGTATTTTGAGAAAAGCCAGGCGACCGATGATGCCGTCGAGCAGGTATGCTATGACCAGACTTGCAAATACCGGGATCAGCATACCACCGAGCATGAAGATGACAATGAATCCGACGATCAGCAGGAAGCTGAGAATCAGGATTTGAGGATCGGAGAAGTGCCGGTCCATCCAATCGCGAAAGTATTGGAATATGCCATTATGGCGCTGCAGTTCGGCCGGGCGTTGATTGTCGTTTTCCATGGGCAGATATAAGTGTATAATGTTTTCCTATCTTTACCATTTTTTTTCTGGTTAAGAAATATATTTTGGCGAGCTTTACAGGAGTACCCAAACGCTTTAAGGTCCAGGCGCTGGCAATGGTTGAATTGACGGTCGGGCCGGCGTGCCCGCTCAAAATAATTGTTTGTAATTAATTGAAATAATAATGACGCATTCCATACAGAAAAGGGTCGGCATCGCTTCGGCGATAATGATGTGTTCAGTTTTACTGAGCCGATTCATAGGGCTCGGGCGGGAAATGGTCATCGCCTTCAGTGGTGGAGCCAGTGGTGCGGTCGATGCCTATCAGCTCTCATTTTTCATTCCCGAAATTTTGAATCACATCGTTGCCAGCGGTTTTTTATCGGTCACTTTTATTCCTATATTCTCGACCTTCCTTGCCAGCGACAACGAATCTGAGGGATGGCAGGTCTTTTCGACCATTATCACCGTCGTCGGGGCAGCGCTGGTCATCCTCATCCTGGTCTGCATTATTTTTACGCCGGAAATGGTCGACCTGATCGCCCGCGGTCGCCCTGATGATGCCTTCAGAGATCAGGTGATAAAGATGACCCGGATTATTATTCCTGGCCAATTTTTCTTTTTTACCGGTGGATTGTTAATGGCCGTGCAATTCGCCAAGGAGAAGTTTACCATACCGGCCCTGGCCCCGATCCTATACAATACGGGCATAATTTTCTGTGGGGTCTTCCTGGGGCCCATGCTCGGAATGCAAGGGTTCTCCTGGGGGGTTCTGCTGGGCGCGTTCGTGGGTAATTTCGCTCTGCAATGGTGGGGCGCTCGGAGGGCGGGCATGACCTATCGTCCCCGTTTCGATTGGCGACATCCAGAGCTTGGAAAATACATTTATCTCACCCTTCCCCTGATGGTAGGGCTGACAATGATGTTTTCCATGGAAATATTCATCCGTTACTTTGGTACCTACCTGGCCCCGGGAAGCATTGCCGGCCTCAATTACGGCCGCACGATTCTGCTCATCCCGGTGGGGCTTTTCGGTCAGGCGGTGGGGGTTGCCTCCTACCCGTTTATGGCTCGCCTTGTGGCCGAAAACAAAATCCAGGAAATGAACATCCTCTTGAACAATACCTTGAGATATCTGGCATTGGTCATACCCGTATCGGTATTGTTCATGGTCACGCGGAACGAAATTGTTCAGATCCTTTTTGAAAGGGGTAGGTTTGATGCCGATGCAACGGCCTTGACGGCTCATATTCTGGTCTTTCTTATGCCCGGAGCCTTTGCGCTTTCGGCCTATACGATCGTTGTCCGCGGCTATTACGCGGCCCAAAATACCTGGTTTCCGGCAATATTTGGATCGATCGCCGTCCTCAGCAGCCTACCGATATACTGGTATGGAATGCAGGCCATGGGCGCTGGAGGGATCGGGTTGGCGGTGACGGTTTCCTCAATCATTCAGGTGGGTACCCTCTATGCCCTTTGGAACCGCAAAAGTCGCAACCAGGGCAGCCGTAAGGTTTACCTCTTCTACGGACAAATGATTTTGCTTAGCGGATTTTTAGGCGTTGGGTTGGAATACTTCAGGCGGTTGCTGCTACCGGCCATCGATACGACATCAGCCACTGGGAGTCTGTGCGTCATCCTTATCACCGGATCTGTTTTTACGGCAGCCCTTGTCTGCGGTGGAAGAATCTTCGATGTCAAGGAAATCAATGATTTTTCCGGTAAGCTGTTGCGGAGATTCGGACTGTGAAGAGATGGTATGACAAGGCTTACAAGGGTGTGCCGGCAAGGCAAGGCAAAGTCCGACGAAAAAGTGGAGTTTATGTGTGATAAATGAGCATTTTGAGTAGGATTCTAACACCGCATTGTCAAACGCAATGGTTTACAGACCTTTAAAACGTTTAAGGGATTCTCCCGGTGCGGATGAGGTTTTGGATCGATGATAACCGGCGGATCATGGGATGGAATTTCTTCAGTTCTCCAGGCAACTCTTCCAGCGCGGAACTGGCGTCCGAAAAATGGCGATAGACACCCCAGAGCAGAGGGTAGGCCGGTTCGCCCCTGTAGGATGTAAGAAAGCTGGCAATATGTCGGTGCTCAGGCAAGCGATGGGCGACGATTATCCTCGCAAGCGATTCCTCTGTCCTTACTCCTAGAACCTGAATAGTGTAACATGAAGGGTTCTGACCGAGCAGCCATTGCTCGCGCAGAATATTCGGTCCCGTGTCGTCGTTCAAAGCGGACGGCAGCGATCCCGTAAGTTGGCATGGCATCGTTTTCGCCGGGGGAGGGTTCCCCCATTTTTCGCCTGTTCGGGCGGCCATCATCGGCAATTGGCCGGCAGCAGCGGCCGAGCAAAAATCCTTCAAGCAGGAATCCACATTCTTTGAGCTTGTCGCGTTTTGCCATCGATCTTTGTGCAGCATATTCTTTGCCGATACGCGTTCCCCTGCGGCGGTTATCACTTTCAGGAAATGGCGCAGTTTCCCCGGATTCGACGATTGATCGAGGGAAGCAGTCGTTATAAGGCCTTGATTTTCAAGCTTATGCAGCCAAGAGTCGAATTCGGCATTGATGGGGCCCGGCAGTCCACCCGTTGCATGGTGGATCTTTCTGACAGCCCGCCGGCTGAATAAACGCCGTCCCGAAACCCCGGCCAACGACGACCGATGGCTCAAATAGGCCGCGGTTTCATCCTCCGTCATAGCCGGCAGGAACACCTTGCTGACGGGTGCATCGTCTTCACGAGTATTTTTGAGACCGTTCAGATCGGCATTCAAAGAGGGTTCACCGAACAGCACCAGGCGGTCAGATCTGCGCGGTTGTGTTGGTTTCCAGAATGTCTGCTGAAGATATTCGAGGGCTTTAGGCCCCAAACGATGGGCATCGTCGATGATCATCGTTTGGTTGGCCTTATTCTGAAAAACGTGGGTGGGATGATTGTGAAGAACGTCCACATCCGGTGATTTGTCGCGGTCATCCGGCCTAAGATGAAAACGGCAGTCTTTCCATGCCAGGCGACATGTATTTAGAAAGCGTGCCAAGAGTGTGGATTTGCCACTGCCGCGTTCACCGATGACAAGGATCAGCGTGTCCTGGCCAGCTATGAGTCTGCATAGCATGCGCAAGCGCTGCTCAAGGGCTTCGAACGCGAAATATGAAGTCAGGTTCGCTTTTCGTGCAGGTAGCCCGGCCGCTTTTGCATGTGCCTGGTTATCGACGAACAGAGAGCGTCTTCTCATCGATTTTGGTCGACATGTCTGCGGCAGGGTTCACGTGATTTCGGTTAACCGGATAACCGATTTGTCATTCGATTTTTGAAGGACTGCACAGGTGCTTTTCCTCCATGGCTACCCGGCCGCACCCCTCGCAGACATACTTCATCGCTGAAAGTTTGTCCTTGCAAACGTGTTTGGGATCAACCTGTGGTGCGCCGCAGAAACTGCAGTTGGCTTTGTCACCACAGGGGTTGCACAAATGACCGGGGGCGTCGGCTACAGCGCCGCAGCTTTTACATGTATAGGCCATCTTTCTCTCCTTCTCGGGGCAGTTGAATTCCATATACGGCGAACAGGTTGAATATGGGTTCCCGATAGGGGAAAGTCAAGCTCCGGCCAGACAGTGCCATACATTCATAGTTGCCGCACCGGCCCGTATAGTATACACTCATTTCCCTTATTAGATCAAGATGACGACCCTGTCCGCCGGCTGCACGATGCGTGTAAGCGGATGTGAACGACTGAGCGATGGGCATCCAGGCAATCGTTGCTTTACTGCGGTAGCTGCCGGTATCCTAAAGTGTTCCAGAATCCTTGTGAACCCAACCGGCTTGTTGCTGAAGGTAGTTGAGAGGGGTTTTGCCGTCGCTGTCGGAGCGGAGGGAGTGAGTAGCGGCTATATACTCATGTATGCATGGGGCGGCCGGACTCTTCCCGTGACCATAAGCGGGACGAAAAAAGGCTTCCGTTGCCCCTGCTTCAAACGAAAGCCTTTCCATTTCTGATGGAGCCACCTTGCGGAGTCGAACCGCAGACCTACGCATTACGAGTGCGTTGCTCTACCAGCTGAGCTAAGGTGGCGTTTAACCGTAGGCGGCCGCTGGCCATGGGGCCTTTAGTTGCAAGAATCTCAGGCCAGCGGGTTCTGCCTGGAAAAATGTGAATACGTTTTTCATGGAACAAAATCAAGGAAAAATGACAATACAGCGTTTGATCGACAGGGTTTGCCATCGAGACTCTCGAATCGACTGTACCGGTTTAAGCGATGCCGGCGCCGCTTATCTTATCTCGCGACTGCACAGTCAACTGAAAAAACCTATAATATTGGTGACAAGCACGGGCAAGGCGGCGGAAGCTTTTGAAGAAGACCTACGGTTTTTTTACCCCGAGGCAACGGACACCGTTTATAAATTTCCCGCCTACAACCTATCGCCTTACAAGTTCATGTCTTACCACAGCGAGACGGCCGCCTGTCGCATCGCGACGCTTTTTCGCTTGGCTTCAGCCGATTCACCGCAACTGGTCATCACGCCTATCGACGCCTTGCTGCAAAAAGTTATTCCTCTCACGCAACTCGTTGATTTTGCAGAGTTGATCATGGCGGGGGAGAACTGTCCGCGTGAGGGACTTATCGACAAGCTCATTGCCGGTGGATACACCCGCACGTCTATTGTCGAGGAACCCGGTGATTTCTGTGTCCGGGGCATGCTTTTGGACGTCTTCACTCCAGGATATAAAGAACCGCTGCGAATTGAATTTTTCGGTGATTCAGTGGATGGAATCAGACTTTTTTCAGCAGCCACCCAGCGGACGCTCGAAGACTTGCCGGAAGCAGTCATTTTACCGGCCAGGGAGGCGATACTGTTCGGGCAAGAACGCATCGAGATCATCGCACGCATTCGAAAAGCGGCCGCAAAGATAGGGATGCCGGTTTCTCGTGTTCGCAAGATCGTCGACCGTGTCAAGAACACGGGCGGCTTCCCTGGCGCCGAGGGATTGTTGCCTCTGATATATCCCCAATTGAACACCCTATTCGACTATACGCCACAAAACGCCCTCTTTGTGTTGTTAAATCCCGGCGAGTGTGAACGGAAGGCCTTAGAGACATTGAATCGGGTCGATGCCAATTACGTCGAGACCCGCAACAACGGACAGTTATGTGTCGAACCGGAACAGATATTTCTTTCATGGCAGAGCGCTCAGGACACTATGGAAACAAGAATGCCCCTGCGCATCAGAATGTTCGCCATGCTGAACGGGAATTCCGAAAAGAACGGGTCGGTAACGGACTTCCGGTTTGAAACCCGGGAAAATTCCGAACTCCAAAATGCCATCAAGCATCCGCCGTCCAATGACCATCTGTTCGCTCCTCTGGTAAAATGGGTCTCCGCCAATAAACAGACCGGTTGCACCACCTTACTGGTCTGTCGATCCAAATCCAGGGCCGAGCGTCTACATGCGCTGCTTGTCCCTTACGGGGTAAAAACGTTGCACAGTGATTCGCTACCGGCACCCGGTACAGGCCTCGGTTCTGTATACAATGTACTCGGCCGGATATCCGGAGGCTTCGTCTGGCCGGAGGAGAAATTGGCCCTCGTCACCGAAGAGGAAATATTCGGTGCCCGCTATCGTCGACGTTCCAAGGTGGTGCGGCCGAAACCCTCCGAGTTGATAACCGTCGAGGACCTGAAGGCGGGGGATTTGGTCGTACACACAGAGCATGGCATCGGGCGCTATGGCGGACTCGTCAAATTACGGCTCAATGGTACCACCAACGATTATCTGTTCATCACCTACCGGGATGACGACAAGCTCTATCTACCGGTCGACCGGATGAATATGCTGCAAAAATACCTTGGCGTGGACGGGGTCGCTCCCGTGTTGGATAAGATGGGAGGAAAATCCTGGGCCCGCGTCAAGGCCAAAGTGAAGAAATCGGCCGAAAAAATCGCCGGTGAACTTTTAAAGCTTTATGCCGCTCGCAAAGTGACGAGAGGGGTGTCTTTCAGGTTGCTCGACGGTGAACTACGGGATTTTGAGGCCGGGTTCGTGTTCGAGGAGACCGCTGACCAATTGAAGGCCATAGATGATGTCCTCAATGACATGGCCGCACCGGCACCGATGGATCGGCTGATCTGCGGTGACGTCGGCTACGGAAAGACGGAGGTGGCGCTGCGGGCGTCCTTCATGTCTGTATACAACGGCAGGCAGGTCGCTGTTCTCGTACCCACGACGGTACTGGCAGAACAGCATTACGCGACATTTTCGGAGAGGTTTGCGCAGTTCCCGGTGCATATCGGCTGCCTCAACCGTTTCCGTTCTCTGGGCGAACAGCGGGCTATGGTCCGGGACATTCAATCCGGTAAACTCGATATTGTCATCGGTACCCATCGGCTTCTCAGCAAGGATATTTCCTTCAAGGACCTTGGGTTGTTGATACTGGACGAAGAACAACGCTTCGGTGTCAAGCACAAGGAAAAATTGAAAACCTTGCGGCGGAATGTGGACGTGTTGACCCTGACGGCAACACCCATCCCCCGCACCTTGCACATGTCGTTGATGGGCACCCGCGACATCAGCGTTATTTCGACGCCGCCGGAGTATCGTCAGGCGATTATAACCTATATCTCCGAGTTTGACGACGGTGTTGTGGTCGACGCCATCCGCAAGGAATTACGGAGAGGAGGGCAAATATTCTTTATCCACAACAGTATTGCCAGCATTTCCAAGATGGCCAAAAAGATTAAAAATTTGGTCCCAGAGGTTCGGCTTGACATTGCCCACGGTCGGATGAGCGAAGACGAACTTGAAAGGGCGATGCTCCGGTTTTTCAAGAAAGAAACCGATATGCTGGTCTGTACGACAATTGTGGAGTCCGGCCTCGACATCCCTTCCGCGAACACCATTCTGGTCAACCGCGCCGATAAGTTCGGTTTGGCTCAAATGTACCAATTGAGAGGACGGGTCGGCCGATCCGATGAACAGGCCTATGCCTACCTCTTCATCCCCAACGAGTCGCTCCTGACAAAGGACGCTCAGAAACGATTGAAGGTGTTAATGGAACATAGTGATTTGGGTTCGGGTTTCCAGATTGCGATGAGTGATTTGCAGATCCGCGGTGGTGGAACGATACTCGGTGCGTCTCAGTCCGGGCATATTGCGGCAGTGGGCTACGAAATGTTTTTGGAATTGATGGAAAACACGATTGCCGAACTCAAGGGCGAGCCGGTGGCAGAGGCCCTGGAGCCTGAGATCAATATACAGCTATCGGCCTTCATCCCCGAAACTTACATTCCTGACATCGATCAAAGGTTGTCGGCCTACCGACGTCTTTCGCGTTTGACGGAAGTAGCGGATCTAACTGATTTCAAAGCTGAAATGTCCGATCGATACGGTCCATTACCTGGGGAGGCGGCCAATTTGCTGTTGAAAATCATGCTGAGGGTGTTTGCCATTAAAGCCGGCGTGAGTCGGTTGGATGTATTGGGTACCAATTTGTCGATATCTTTTTCAGAAGCCCACTTGAATAATCCCCGCGGATTGGTCGATCTCGTAAAAGCGCATTCGGGCAAGTACAGCCTGACCGTAGACAATGGTCTGAAGGCGCGCTTGAAGACCGGGGAGGCGCCGGGCGTTCTGGCACAGACCAAAAAGATCTTGAAAGAAATTGCGCGTCATGTTAACAATTGAAAATTTTTATTCGAATTAAATCAATAGGTTTTCTGAATGACACTCGTCTGGGGAATGGTCGATCGGCCCCCTTTTCGCTACGGGAGTCAAAGAGAGTCAAGCGTCGATTCGCTGGCCACTATGGACGATGATATGAAATCGTTTTTCAATCTGGTTACGCTGATTTCAATCCTGTTTCTCAGCGGTTGCCCAGGACATGGCGACAAAACGGAAGACGAGTACCTCATCCGGATCGGAGATCGGGTTGTGACCGTTGCGGATTTCAGCAGAGCGCTGGAAATTGCGAAAACCGCTTACCCGCACAGCAGTATGCAGAACCCTGAGGAAGTCAAGGAGACGCAGCTGCGCTTGCTGAACCAGATGACGGAAGAAATGATCCTGCTTCAGCGAGCCAGCGAGTCGAACATCGGTGTTTCAGACGCGGAAGTGGAGGAGGCCGTCGAAAAAATCAAGTCGGATTATCCGGACAATGTGTTCGAGGAGACGCTTTTGGAGTATGCTGTTTCCTACAAAGCCTGGAAGGACGGGTTGAAAACCCGTTTATTGATGGAAAAATTGGTTGAACAGGAGTTGAGGGATGAGATTGCCATTACGGCCGATGAAATCGCTGAATTCTACAAGGGTTTTTATGACAGTGATTCCAATCAGCCGGGGGTGATGCAAAACTCTGAGGAGATCGAGGGGATCATCGTCAAACAGCTGCGCAGAAGAAAAATCGAACTCGCCTATAAGGCATGGATGGAATCGCTTCGTGGGCAATACGCGGTCGATATAAACAGAAAAGAATGGGATAAACTCTTGAATACAACAGAGTGATGTTCGCTTAACTTTTCATCCACCGACCCCTGGGGTCCTTATGACGATTTGGGCAACATTCCAAACGGAACGGCCAATTCAGTTTTCGACCGCCTGACAATTGAACCCAATACAACGCTAATATGAATCCGATCCTGTTGCATTCCCATAGAAATCCTGTCTGGCGTTACGGCCTGCGGGCCTTGGCGGCAGGATTTTTCTACGCCTTGATCTTGCTTGAACCTACATCCGGTCAAGCATCTGAAATTGTTGACAGAATTGTTGCGATCGTAAACGATGAAGTCATTTCGCTTTATGAGTTGAACCAGGCCGTGATCCCGTACGTACAAAAAGTAAAATCGTCCCAATATCCACCGGATGTCGAACGGGAGATTCTGTTTGAAGTCCGGAATCAAGTCTTAAATGAATTGATTAGTCAGAAATTGGCGGATCAGGAGTTGAAAAAACAGGATATTTCAGTCAGCGCAAAAGAAGTTGACGGTACGATCGAACGGTTGAAAGAATCGCGCCGAATCACCGATGAAGAACTACGCAAGGCCTTGGCCGATGAAGGTATCAGTTATGAGGAGTACCGGGACCAAACCAAACAGCAACTATTACGAGCCAGGCTGGTCAACAGGGAGGTTCGTTCGAAAATCGTGATAACCGAACAGGATATAAGAGACTATTACGACAAGAACATCTCAGAATATACCGGTGAGAAAAAGTATCACCTGCGCAATATGTTCATCCGCATTTCTTCCCTGGCTTCCGATGCCGAAAGGCATAGTGCCAGACGTTCGATGGAGGCTATTCTGGACGAATTGAAAGCGGGTAAGCCCTTTCGTGAGGCTGAGGAGAGTGCCACCGGTTCCAGTCATCGAGTCGAAGGCGGTGACCTGGGAGAATTCAGCTTGGAGGATCTTTCCCCTCAGCTGAGGGATGCCGTCAAAAACTTAGCCGATGGAGAGTTTACTCCCGTGCTCGAGGAATCCTTCGGATACCAGATAGTTTACGTGGAAAAAGTGGTGGAATCTAAAAACAAATCGATGGCAGAAGTATATTCCGAGATAGAAGACAAGCTCTTCAACCAAATCATCGACGAGAGATATCAAACCTGGCTTCAAGGTTTGAGAGACCGCTCTCACATAAAGATTATCAATTGAGGCGCATCGCCCAATGGCGTTTTTCCAACGGGATATCGCCCTCGGTGGCGATAGGGACGAGGGAATATGACGACTGATAAGGAAAAAACATCCCTTTCCTTCGGACGCTACCTCCAGTCGATTCGGATCGAGCGGGGTATGCGGATAGAGGATGTTGCAAGGGAGACGCGGATACGGCGGGAAACCCTGATCCACATCGAAGAGGAAGACCATGAAAACCTGCCCGAAATCGTATTTGTCAAAGGCTTTTTACGGGCTTTCGCCAAGGCCGTCGGCGCTGACGAAGACGAAGCGGTCCGCCGGTACATCTCCCGTTTGGAGGTTATTCAGAAAATAGCCGCCTCGGAGGTGGAATTGAATCGCTCCGGCGGGATATTCTGGCGGCGCTTTCTGCTGTCCATCGGAGCCCTCTTCTGCCTTATTGCCGTCACGCTTTACGGTGTTTCGGCATGGCGCGACAGGCAGATAAAGACTACGAAACCGTCAGGGGTCACGGCCGAATCGGTTCAGGTGGGCTCGTCATCCCAACCAGAGGTTTCGGGTGACGAAAGCGGGGACTCCCAGCAATCCGACCCTTTGGCCCCAGAATCCTCTTCGGAGCAATCGGTTCCGACAGCCGTAGTCGAACCGGAAGGAGTGCCCGGCGAGGCTGCGGCGACATCCGAAATGCCGAAAGCACCCGGAAACCAATCTGCGCAACCGGCGCCGGTTTCCGGCTATCGTCTCAATATCGACACCATAGAGGAAACCTGGCTGAGAATTGTCATCGACAATCAGGAACCAAAGGAATACAATCTGTTTCCCGGTGATCAGATTGAATTGGAAGCGGCCAGCGGCTACACAATACGGGTCGGCAATTCCGGAGGCATAAGAATTCGCCTTGACGGTGAACAAGTGGAACTTCCCCAAAAACTTGGCCAAGTCGTAACGATAAAGCTGCCATGAATAAAAAAATGTGATCTCTGTATTCCGGGCAGTTGGACTTCCCTATGTGGTAGAAACCGAAATCTTTATCAGCGTTTGACATTCTGTCAGCGGCTTTATCTTAAACCCTTTATAGTAAATGCCCAAAGACATAATCGAGAGCATGTTGATCCCAGGCCCTAAACCGGGATAGGTGTGCGACCCGTCACCGTCCCAGACAACCGTCCCACTCCGTGAGGCTATGCAGGTCGAACTTAACAACAAGATACTGGTTGACAGCGTCAAGCGTTTACTGCGGCGCAGTGCTTTTCCGCATCTCAAAAACATTGTCAACAAATCCCACGCGGCGGATCTTTCAGTCGTATTCCGAAACCTGCCGCCGCCCGATCGATATCGTTTGTTCGGCATGATAAGGGACGCTGAACGAAAAGGAGACCTTTTTTGCGAACTGGACGAAGACCTCTTTCTTGAACTCGTCGACAAGGTCAAAACCGAAGACATTGCTGTCATTTTTGAATCCATGTCTGCGGACGACGTAGCTGATTTGCTGGGAAAGCTTCCGATAGAGAAAGCGGATGCCATCCTTAAAATAATGAACAAAGAGGGGGTGGACCAACTCGAAGGGTTGTTGCGTTACGAAGACGATACGGCCGGCGGCATCATGGTGCCTGATTTTATTGCCTTGAGCCAGGATACCACCGCAAAGGAAGCCATTGCTTCCCTGCAGAAGGAGTATGTGGCCGTTGAAATGCCGTTTTATCTTTACGTGGTCGATGAGTACGGTAAGCTGGTGGGTGTCTGTTCTTTGCGGCAGCTCGTGGTAACGCCGCCGGATACACCATTAAAAGAATTCATGTCCACCAATGTGGTCTCCGTTCGGACTGAAATGGATCAGGAGGAGGTTGCCAAAATTGTCGCTCGATACGACATCCTTGCGGTCCCCGTTGTCGATGAATCTAATCGGTTGATGGGGATTGTCACCGTGGATGACGTCATTGACATCTTCAGGCGCGAGGCCACTGAAGATATCCTGAGGATGGCTGGAGCCGGGGAAGAGTTTGTGGAAACCAAATCAATTTTGAAGAGCACACGGATTCGCTTGCCCTGGCTTTTTGCCAGTTGCCTCGGAGGAATTCTGGCTTTTTTTATTATCAATCAGTTTGAAGAAAGCCTTAACAAGTTCGTTTATCTCGCTGCTTTTATTCCGGTCATCATGGGTATGGGGGGCAACATCGGCACCCAGTCATCGACGATCGTCGTCAGAGGGTTGGCAACCGGCCGCATATCAATCAGTGAGATCGGATCGGTGGTCCTCAAGGAATTGGCGGTCGGATTCATACTTGGTGTTATTTATGGCACGATCATTGGGTTTGTGGCTCATTTCAGTTATCGAGTCGACATGCTGGCTTTGGCAGTAGGCTCAGCGGTGGTAATGTCTATGGCCATTGCCGCATTGGTGGGATCGTTCGTCCCGATGGCTTTTGCCAGGGTGAACATCGATCCGGCCGTGGCTACCGGACCCTTCGTGACGACGTCTATGGACATCATCAGTGTGTTGTTTTACTTCTACATCGCCACCGTCTTGCTCAGTCTATAACATGCACGATATTCGGCGGATAGCCCCCTCCAATTCATCCGAATGCAATTCCCGCATGAAGCGGAGGATAAAATCCGGGTGAAAGGCATGTCGAGTTTGACAACACCTGCCATCGTATTGCGGCGGGTTGAATATGGTGATTTCGATCTGATTCTGTCTTTCTTCACGCTTGAGAGAGGCAAGCTGTCGGCAATTGCGAAGGCAGCCCGGAAAAGCACCAAGCGCTTCGGGGGCATACTCGAGCTTTTTTCAGCACTCAAAATTGTTTGCAGTCCTTCTCGGCGCAATGGTCTTCCGGTGTTGCAGGAAGCGGCCCTCATGAGCGCATTTGACGGCATCCGAGCCGACATTATGCGGACGGCTTATGCCAGCTACTGGGTCGAACTGATCGACTCCTCCTCCGAGGAAGGTCAGAAGCAAACCGAGATGTACCACCTGCTCCAATTTACGCTACACCAGCTCGACCAGATGAAGATCCCTCCCGATGCTTTGAGTGTTCTGTTTCAAATCCGGATGTTGGGGCTTTGTGGGTACGGACCGGATCTGCGGCGCTGCCGCGTATGTGGCCGAACGGTGGATGATGTCGTAACCCAAGAATTTTATTTCGAACTTTCCCGGGGCGGGCTTGTCTGCCGGCAGTGCACAGTGTCTGGGTCAGGGCGGTTGAAAATGTCGAAGGGAACACTCAAACAGTTGCAATGGATCGAAACCGGCGGGTTGATCAAGGCCGGGCGCGTTCGACTTTCAGAGGCGGCCATAATTGAAAGCCTCAAGACGTTGGAGGCGTTCGTCCCTTATCAGTTGGGGAAAGAGCCTCGAAGTTTGGCGTTCCTGAAGCAGGTCAGGGGAAAAGGCTAAAAACGGACGGGCAGAGGCGTTATCGTTAACGGTGCGACGAAAGGACAGGGCAGCAACGTCAGCCTCCGCATAGGGTAGATCGAAGAAACATCAGATTTCTGTCTGACGCTTGAAACATTGAGGCCTCGCCATTGCTGATAAGGCACTCCACCCTGGTTGAGTGGTGGCGGGGAAAATCACCCGGCCCATCGAATAATCTGGTCACGAAAGGCGACAAGTGGCGATGGCGCGATATTCAGATGATTTTTTGAAGGGCTCTAGTGTAGAGACTTCGGTACCTTGCCGGATCGATATGGGCGGCACGCTTGATTTGGCTATGTTTTACAATTCTTTGCGGCAACTCTCACCCTGCACCTTCAATATCGCCATCGATTTGAGGACAACCGTCAAGCTGAGGCCATACCGAAAAGGCCGGGTAAAAGTGAGTTCGAAGGGTTTCGCGGATGCCGATTTTCCATCCGGTCAGGCGCCATTCGACCACCCGCTCGGCCTTATGTTTGCCACGGCCGCATATTTTCAGGCCGATGGTGTGCACATGATTATCGAATCGAGCTCTCCGCCGCGCAGTGCCTTGGGTGGGTCATCCGCTGCATCCGTCGCCCTGGCAGCGGCATTTCTTTTAGCCAGGAATCATCTGACCCTGACACCGGTCATCCGGCGTCGGATCGCTTTGCTGGCCCACCGGATAGAGGAGAGTGTGGCTGGGGTTCCCTGCGGGCGCCAAGACCACTTGGCTGCCGCTTTCGGGGGAGTGAATGCATGGTATTGGCAACCGACGCTCTCGGGGTTCGAGTACAGGAAAAAGACCCTTTTCACGAAACGCGCGGTCGGCCGATTGAAGCGGCATGTTTTGCTGGCTTATTGTGGAGAGCCCCATGTTTCGAAGGACATCAACGGACGATGGGTCAAACAGTTTCTCACCGGTGAACACCGGTTCCGCTGGCATGAAATAGCGGAGCTGACAAAAAAGTTTATTGACGCTCTGGCAGGTTGTAATTATAAAGAGGCAGCCGAAGCCATGAACCGGGAGACGGCTCTGCGTCTTGATATGACCCCCGACGTGCTGGATGTAATAGGCCGAAGGTTGGTGGATGCGGCTTTGGCATGCGCCTGCGGTTCGCGATTCACCGGAGCGGGCGGAGGCGGATGCCTTTGGGCCCTTGGCGAGGTGGAAAACATCGCCAAGCTCAGGCCGGTGTGGAGAGAAATTCTAACGGAAAGGCCCGCGGCCTGCCTGCTTGAGTGTGCCATTGACACCAGGGGCCTGTGTTGGACGTCACCTCCGATAAAGGAGCGACCGTTCTGATGGGCAGGAGTGTAAGCTGACAAAGATTACGAGGGGCAAATCATGAACTTCCAAGACGTCATTCTCGAATTGAACAAATTCTGGGCCCGCAAGGGCTGTGTGATGGCCCAACCCTACGACATGGAGGTGGGGGCCGGAACTTTTCATCCAACCACACTGTTGAAGGCTCTGGGACCCGAACCCTGGAATGTCGCCTACGTTCAACCGTCGCGGAGACCAACGGATGGTCGTTATGGAGACAATCCGAATCGACTGCAGCATTACTACCAGTACCAGGTGATTCTAAAACCCTCGCCATATGATGTTCAGAAGCAGTATTTGGATAGTCTGAAGGTGTTGGGCGTGGACCCGCTTGATCATGATATCCGTTTTGTCGAAGATGATTGGGAGTCGCCGACCCTCGGTGCGTCAGGCTTGGGGTGGGAAGTATGGCTCGATGGTATGGAGATTACCCAATTCACTTATTTTCAACTCGCCGGGAGCATAGAGTTGAAACCGATATCTGTGGAGTTGACCTACGGATTGGAACGCATCGCCATGTATCTTCAGGGGGTCGACAATGTCTACGATTTGAAGTGGAATGACAGAATATATTACGGTGATGTTCACCACCAGCAAGAAGTGGAACAGTCGACCTATAATTTTGAAAAGGCCGATATCACCGTTTTGTTCGACCTTTTCAGCAAGTATGAGGCCGAGTCTTTGGCGCAGATTGAGTCCGGTCTTGTACTGCCAGCCTACGAATACTGCCTCAAGTGTTCTCACACCTTCAATCTGCTTGACGCACGGGGGGCGATCAGCGTGACGGAACGCACCGGCTATATCGGTCGCATTCGTAACCTGGCACGGGTCAGTGCCGAGGCATACCTGAAGCAGCGGGAAGAAAAAGGTTTTCCCTTATTAGATAGGTAAATCGCCTCCGGAGCGAGCCGCAGCCAAAATGCTGGGGGCGACCTTGGCGCTGCCGCTGCCCAACCGCTGGTGGATGCCGCAAATATACGGAAATGGATCAAATGGACCAGAGGTGACCATGGATACATTATTGCTTGAAATCGGATCGGAAGAAATTCCGGCGGGCTATATCAAGCCGGCCTTGGACGCGCTTGTCTCGAACATTCGGCAAAAATTAGTCGATGCCCGAATCGATCATGGAGATGTCTTCGCTTACGGAACCCCGCGCAGGTTGGCCATAAAGGTCGAAGGTGTCGCTGCTCGCCAAAAAGCTGCCAAGTCAGAGCTCGTCGGACCACCGGCATCCATAAGTTATGATGCCGACGGGCGGCCGACGATGGCGGCGCGCAAGTTCGCCGAAAAGGTGGGGGTCTCCGTTGAAGGTCTGCGAACCAAAGAAACCGACAAGGGGGCTTACCTTTGTGCGGTAAAAACCGAACGCGCCTTGGCCACCCGGACGCTGCTGAAGAGGATCCTGCCGGATATCATTCTTGCCACACCATTTCCTAAAAAAATGCGCTGGGCTGAACTCGACATTCAATTTGCTCGACCGATTCACTCTATCGTGGTGCTGCTGGGGGAAAGTGTGATCCAGATAGAGGTAGGCCCTTTGAAGAGCGGGCGTTACACCAAAGGGCATTATTTCATGAACCCGGGTCGGATAAAAATTGAAAATGCCGATGCGTACGTTGAGACACTTCGTGCGGCAAATGTGTTGACGGACATTGGTGAACGTAAAAAAGTGCTGCAGGGCGAGATCGAAAAAGTAGCCGTGGAACTCGGCGGAAGAATTCTGCCGGATCCCGATTTGGAAGATATAAACACCAACCTTGTCGAGAAGCCCCTGGCTGTCGCCGGAAAGTTCGATCGGGAATTTCTCGAAGTTCCCGACGAGGTTTTGATAAATGCGATGCGCGAGCACCAGAAGTACTTCTCGGTCGTCGACGAAAACAACCGGTTGATGCCCTGTTTCATTTCGGTCAACAACACCAAGGCCAGAGACATGTCTTTGGTGGCCAGCGGTCACGAACGGGTGATTCGAGCCCGTTTGGCCGATGCCAAGTTTTTCTATCGTGGTGATCTGGACGTACCTAACGACGAAAGAATAGAAAAACTCAAAGGCGTACTGTTTCAGGCCCAGCTCGGCACGATGTATGAAAAGGCTGAACGGGTCGCTGAAATTTCGGCTTACATGGCGGATGTTCTCGGGGTGGCCATGCCAGACATTGCCGACATGAAAAGTCAGGCGGTTCGGGCGGCCTGGTTGTGTAAATCGGACTTGGTGAGCCAGGTCGTGGGGGAGTTTCCCAAACTTCAAGGTGTCATGGGCCGGATTTACGCTGCAGAAGCCGGTGAGCCGGCGGCCGTGGCCGCCGCAATCGAGGAACATTACCGCCCGGTATACTCCGGAGCGCAGCTACCGGAGACGGACTTAGGCGCGATTCTAGGGATAGCCGATAAGATCGATTCCATATGCGGATGTTTCAGTGTCGGATTGACGCCAACCGGTGCATCCGACCCTTATGCATTGAGGCGTCAGGGGATTGGTATTGCCCAGATTGTAAAAGACAAGCGTTTTTCTTTTTCATTGATGGGACTGATTCGCAAAAGCTTGGGATTGTTTGCCTCCAAAAGTAAATCGGATGCCGGAGCCCTCGCAGATGAGGTTTATGCGTTCATCAAGAGCCGGATCGCTCATCTCATGGCAGAGGAAGGCTATTCAAAAGATGTGATCGCCGCCGTCGTCGACATATCGATTGATATCATTCCGGATGTCTGGCGACGGGTCGAGGCCTTGGAGGGACTGAAAGCCCAACCGGATTTTGAACCGCTGGCGGCGGCATTCAAACGGGTGGGCAATATTATCAAAAAGGCCGGCCGTTCGGCAGTAAATGTGCAACTGCAATCGATCGACCAGAGTCTTTTTGAACATGACAGTGAGAGGGAATTGTTTGCCGCCTACAGCGATACCGCCCATAGGGTGACAGCATCGATCGAACTCGGAAATTTTGATCAGGCCCTGCGTGACATCGCCGCCCTGAGAGGACGTGTCGATGCGTTTTTTGACGGGGTGATGGTCATGGCCGACAGTCGAGATATTCGCGAAAATAGACTGGCCCTATTGGGGTGTATCGCTGCACTTTACGAAAAATTCGCAGATTTTTCGAAGATCACCACCTAGATTTCGCAGTTTGCAACTCTACGGCCTCATCTTCTGCCGTAAGGCAAAAACAGGGGACGAGGGCTATCGCATTTCCTTGAGAACCTGAAAACAAGTGAGAATTAACGCCGTACGATTTGTTTATAATTCAAAAAGTTTTGCCGTGACAGCCGTTGACACTCCCCCGCTCCGGTCTCAGGGATCGGGGGATTTCTGCTCTGCAGTAAACTGGAGGATTGACATGCCGTATGAACCGGAGAAGGACAGGGTACTCAAAGAATGGCGCTGCGATGAAACCGGGCTCGTTATCTCGATCAACCGATATGGAGATGGGGAGGCCAAAGTACAGATTGGCCCCCGGATATTACTCAAAAAAGACGGCAGCCAACGCGCCCCGGTAAAAGCCGGTCGTCTGAGTATTGAAGACCTGATGTGGTTCTATGAAATTATCGATGAAATAAAAGAAGAGTTGTCCTCAATGGCCAGGCCTTCTTGAAAATCACCCAAAACGCATTCGTGAGGCCAGTGGATCGGTTTTGCCATTTTATGGCCAAGCGGATCACTCGACGGCGTAATGCTGATGTCGGAAACCGATAGTCATTATTATTGTTTGAAGCCGGGCGAGACGAATTCCGAATCTGCAAAACAGGATGAGGCCGTTGTCAAACCCGTAAAGGGTAAACGGACGCCGACCCTTGGAGCGGACGCGATTTTGGTCGGGACCTCCGGCGATCTCGAGCGCTTGGTTCAGTCGATACCGCTCCATTCCGTAAACCCTCGGCCGCTTTTCAACAGTCGCCTGTACGTCGAGAAGGGCAACCCCTCAGCAACTGCAGTTGTCGGTCCGATTGTCGGTGCGCCCTATGCGGCCATGGTATTGGAAACCTTAATCGTTTGGGGGGCCCGTCGGTTTATATTTCTGGGATGGTGTGGGGCCGTATCACCTGAAGTGGCGATCGGGGATCTTATCATACCCACGGCAGCCTTGATCGACGAAGGAACGTCCCTGCATTACCCGTGTGGCGGAATGCCCTCTGACACCTCTTATCCCGAAGCCAGCGCTATGGGACGGATCCGGGGCCAGTTTGTTGGAGGGAACACACCTTTCCACGAAGGGGCGGTCTGGACGACGGATGCGATATTCAGGGAAACTCCCGCAAAGATCAGACGCTTCCTGACCAAAGGCGCATTGGCTGTCGACATGGAGACCTCGGCCCTGTTCACCATCGCAAAGTATCGCGGTGTCGAGATCGGAAGCATTCTGGTTGTTTCCGACGAATTGTCTACATTGAAATGGGTGCCGGGATTCAAAAGCGAGGCCTTCGCTTCGGGACGCACAAAGGCATACGAGGTTATTAGACGCCTATGTCTACCCCTGACAAATCCCAAATCATCTCTCTCATCGCCGAATTGAGGGCGGCACTGCACCATCATAATTATCGCTACCACGTACTCGATGATCCGGAAATTTCAGATGCCGAATATGACTCATTGATGCAGGAGCTTATTCGGTTGGAGACCGAATTTCCAGAACTTGCCAGTCCCGATTCACCGACGGTCCGAGTCGGTGCTCCCCCGCTTGCCAAATTTGAAACCGCCGTTCATACCATGCCGATGCTGAGCCTTGAAAACGGTTTCAGCGATGAGGATATTCGGGCATTTCACGAAAGGATCAGCAGACAACTCGGTACGGAAAAAACGATTTATACCGTTGAGCCCAAATTGGACGGAGTGGCCGTAGAGCTGACTTACGAAGATGGTCGACTGACAACTGCCACGACCCGCGGTGACGGCCGGGTCGGCGAAGTGATAACCGATAATGTAAAGACTATTCACGCGGTCCCGCTTGTATTGGTAGCGGATCATGGGCAAGATCTTCCCAGATTTCTTGAGGTCAGGGGAGAAGTGTTTATGGAGCGGCAGGGGTTCAGGGAACTGAATCAGCAGCGTCTCGATGATGGGATGTCCGTGTTTGCCAATCCCCGCAACGCAGCGGCGGGATCGCTGCGGCAGCTCGACTCAAGCATAACCGCTCAGCGCCCCCTGAGCATTTACATTTACGGTGTTGGTTCGACGGATATCCCGGACCGACTATCGCACTGGCACTTGCTCGGATACCTTAAAACATTGGGTTTCAGAATTAATCCTCTTATCCAGACCGGGATGACCATCGACCAGGTGCTCGATTATTACAGGGAACTGGAAGCCACCCGACATCTCCTGCCATACGAAATCGACGGTGTGGTGGTTAAAGTGGACAACCTGAAAGACCAAGCAACTTTAGGCAGCACGTCGCGAAGTCCTCGTTGGGCCATTGCCTACAAGTTTAAGGCGGTGCAGGCCACGACGGTTTTGGAAGCTATAGATGTGCAGGTGGGGCGCACGGGAACACTGACTCCGGTGGCACGCCTCAGGCCGGTAAAAATCGGCGGAGTCACGGTCAGTCGCGCCACTTTGCACAATGAAGACGAAATTCGTAAAAAGGACATCCGAGTCGGCGACCGGGTACTGGTTCAGCGGGCTGGAGATGTCATCCCGGAAGTCGTCAAAGTTCTCGTCGCCGGACGTACCGGAAATGAAAAGCGGTTTGCCATGCCCGAACACTGCCCTGTCTGCCAGTCCGCGACAATACGCGAAGAAGGCGAGGCCGCCGTCAGATGCATCAATGCCGGCTGTCCGGCTCAGATCAAGGAGCGCCTCAAGCACTTTGCGGCCAAAGGGGCCTTTGACATAGACGGCCTGGGTGACAAGCTTCTCGATCAAATGGTCGAAAAGGATATATTGGCCTCGTTTGCGGATATCTTCGAGCTGGAACAAATAACCGTCGAAGGGCTTGAGCGCATGGGCGCCAAGTCGGCTCGCAATCTCTTGAGAGCCATTGGCGCCAGTAAAAATATCTCTCTGCAGCGTTTCCTTTACGCTTTAGGTATACGACACGTGGGCGAACACGTTTCACGTGCACTGGCGCTGCGTTTTAGAAGTCTCAAGGACCTGATGGACGCTTCAAGGGAAGAACTGGTCAGTATCGATGGGATTGGGGCAAAAGTGGCCGACAGTTTGGTGTCCTTTTTCAGCAGGGATCAAAATAAAGTTATCATCCAGCAATTGCTTCGTAACGGTGTGCGCATCAGAATGCCGGTCATTGGGCAAGGGGCTGATGCGCCTTTGACCGGCAAAACCTTTGTTTTGACCGGCTCGTTGATCGGTATGACAAGGGGGCAGGCCAAAAAGCTGATTGAAGACAACGGCGGACGGGTCAGCAGTACTGTCAGCCGCAACACGGATTACCTGGTGGCCGGGTCCTTGCCAGGGTCGAAGCTTCAACGTGCCGGAGAGATGGGGATCCCTGTCATCGATGAGGCCGAACTTCTGCGGATGGTCGCCGAAAAGACGACCGGTCAGTGAAGTCGCATTTTAACGGTGGAGGTGGTTATGATCGAGAAAGTCAGGGCCCATATCGTCATCACCGGAATTGTCCAGGGTGTCTTTTTCAGGGTCGAGACCCAACGGGCGGCCGATAAGTTCGGTGTCAGCGGTTGGGTGAGAAACAAACGTGACGGTTCGGTCGAGGCCGTTTGCGAAGGTGAACGAGGAGCGGTAGAATCCTTGCTGACTTGGTGTAAAAAAGGTCCTCCGCGGGCCTCCGTGGACAACGTCGAGGTTCTTTGGCAGGATTTCACAGGCGAATTTGCAGGTTTTCGCGTGACCCGTTGAAGGAGCACCGATATTGAGCTGGTTGGACCCCCTCTTAAGGGCTTGGCGGGGATAGGCCTCCGAGGCCTGCAAGGCGACACCGTCAATCGGATCCCAGTATGGGGGGATCCTTGGGCCTTTTCCGCGATGGGCCTACCACGCTGAATTCGGCTCAATAAGCATAAAAAAAGCGGTTTATCGGCTGGGTCCGATAAACCGCCTGAAAAAAGATTTACAACTAAACGCTGTCGCGTAATTTTTTCCCCGGGCGAAACTTAACGACGTTGGAAGCCTTGATTTTAATGGCTTCGCCGGTTTGAGGGTTGCGGCCCTTGCGTGCTTTGCGACGCACCTTGGAGAATGTCCCAAAACCTACCAGCGTGACCTTGCCGTCCTTTTTCTTCAACGCCTTCGTAATGCCGTCCAACAGGGAGCTGAGCGCTACAGAGGCTGCAGCTTTTGAAATCCCGGCATCGTTTGCCACTTGGTCGATCAATTCTGCTTTGGTCATAATTCGTCTCCCCCCTTCTTGATGATTGGTTGTTTTTCCATTGAGGCTGAAAGCCGCAGAAGGCCTCTTGCAAGTGGGTTGTCATTAGTAGAGGATAGGTCCGATGTCAACAGAAAACTAGTATATTAAACAATCTTGCCGGGCAGACCGCAGCTGACCGGCACCAGACAAGCTGCGGCGCTGTTAGCGCCACACCTCGTTCGGCTCCTGCCGAGTACTTCAACGCATTACCACTCATGGCGAGCGTTCATAGGCTTTCGCTCTCGCATGCCTGTAGTATGCGATGCCGGTCACACTTCTGATCAATCCTGTTCCGTTCGGCCCTGTTCCGTTAGGTGGGCGCTGCATCGTTAACGGTGTTAAAAGAGGGCGTCCACGAATGGCCGTGGTTCAAAGTTCTGCAGATCCTCTATCTTTTCACCGACACCGATATATTGCAATGGAATGTTCAATTTGTCGTATATACCGATTACGATACCGCCTTTGGCCGTTCCATCCAGTTTGGTGAGAGCGATTCCCGTGACACCAAGAGCCTCGTCGAACATTTTAGCCTGGGACAGAGCATTTTGCCCAGTGGTTGCATCGAGAACCAGGAGGATATCGTGAGGTGCATCCGGCAGTATTTTGGCGATAGAGCGCTTTATTTTTCTGAGTTCTTCCATCAAGTTGACTTTGGTGTGAAGCCTACCGGCCGTATCCACCAGAACGATATCGACCTCCCTGGCGCATGCGGCCTTGACAGCATCGAAAGCAACGGCTGCAGGGTCTGCGCCACCTTTATGCTTGACGATGTCAGCACCTGACCTTTCAGCCCAGACGGATAGTTGTTCGACCGCTGCGGCACGAAACGTATCGGCTGCCGCAATCAATACCTTACGGTTGTCAGAGTGATAACGGGCGGATAGTTTTCCGATGGTGGTGGTTTTTCCGACGCCGTTGACACCCACCACCATGATGACTCTGGGCTTGGTGGCGATCGGTTGCCGTGATGGCGCCTCCTCCGGCAGTAGGGAGAGGATTTCTTCTTTCAACACGCCGATGAGGGTAGCAGGGTTGTTTATTTTAGAGACTTTGCGTGAGACACTCTGCATCAGGCGCATCGTCGTCGGCACGCCGATATCCGCCGTGATCAGGATTCCTTCGAGATCTTCGAGCATCTCATCGCCGAATTTTTTGTTTTCCGCAAACAGCTCATCAAGATCGGTGGTGAGGATTTTGCGTGTTTTGGACAATCCGAGTCGCAGCCGGCCGAAGAAAGACGAGGTTCGTTCGGCAGCCGCTTCCACTATGGGCGTGTCTTCATCCGGATCCACCGGGGCCGGAGTACCTTCAGGTGTGTTATCATCCTCAGCATTTGACGCCGGTGGGGCAGCTGATAAAGGAATATCAACGCCCTTTCCTGAATGAACTGTCGGCCCATTGCCCATCGGTTCCCGCACCGCCCCTTTTGCAGACGCATCGCTTTGTTTTTCCGACTTGTTTTTTTTGAGCCAGCGCAGAACCATATACAAGAATTTTCTTTCTATGTCAGTGTCAGCAATCGGTCGTTTCAGCGGTCCAAATTAACCGACACCACCTTTGAAACGCCCTTGGTTTCCATTGTGATGCCAAACAGAATATCGGCGAACTCCATGCTATTTTTATTATGAGTGACCATGACGATTTGGGATTTTTCACCGATCAGTTTTAACAAGTTGTTGAAGCGAAACACATTGGCTTCGTCCAGCGGTGCATCAATTTCATCCATCAGGCAGAAAGCCGCCGGACGAATGAGAAACAGGGAAAAAATAAAGGCTATAGCGGACAATGCCTTTTCTCCACCGGAGAGAAGGCTCATCCGGGTGAGTTTTTTGCCTGGCGGATGGATCATGAATTCTACCCCGGTTTCGAGTGGTTTTTCAGGCTCGGTCAGAACAAGCTTGGCACTGCCGCCCTCGAAAAGCCGCGGGAAAACCTCATTCAGTTTTTCGTTAACCCGGTTGAAGGTTTCAATGAACCGTTGCTGAGTAATCCGATTGATCTTCTTGACGACTCTATGCAGGTCTTCGATAGCTTTGTGAAGATCCTCGCGCTGTTCGCATAGAAAGTCGTGGCGGGATTTGAGTTGTTCATATTCATTTATCGCCGCCAAGTTGACATCTCCAATGGCACTGATTTTTTTGCGGAGAGCCTGCAGTTCTTCATCAATCTTTTCGATCGAACGGTCGTCAGGGGTTCCGGTATGGAGTCCGTCCTGGATACTCGAAAGCTCTTCCTGAAAATCCTCAAACGGCTTGCGGTGTTGTTCTTCAAGCCTTTTTACAATGTTGTCCCGATGCACCTTGCGCTGGGTCTGTTCGAGTTCCAGTATACGGGAGTTTTCCAGTATTTTATCCCGCTCGGATTGGAGATCTGAAATCGCGCTGTCACTGTCGTTGAGCTGAGTGTCGATGGCACTGTAGTGGGATTCATTGGCCTCTAATGTCTGCTCGAGACCTTTCAATTCTTCGTATATCTGGAACAGGGATTTTTCGTTTTCGACGACCGTGTTTTTCGACGCGGCGGCCTTCTGGTTCTTCAGTCCAATTTCTGCGGAGAGGTCGATGAGGCGGGCGGCCCCGTCCTTTTGAAACTCCCTCAACCGTCTAAGAGTGCTGTTGCTGTTTTCCAACCTTGCGTTAAGTGCTGTCAGGGTCATTTTGAGATCGACGATTTTCTGATTAAAGGCCTCCAGTCGCGCAGAAATGTCGCTCAGCTGCCGCGTTTTTTCGGCGACATTTTGCTTAGCAGCGTCGACGGTCGCCGTCATCTTTTCCAATGCCTCGTGATTACGAGAGATTTCATCATCGATATCGCTTTCTTCGCCCAACAGCTGTTCGTGTTCGAGATCGATGATTTCCAGATGCCGGGCGGCGTGCCTGAGGTCTTCCGTGGCACGGTAAAGCGATTTTTCGGCTTCGACGACTTGACTGTCCACCGCGGTTTTGTTGGCGTAAATCTGTTGCAGTTCGGTTTCTATCTGCCTGACTTCGGTCTCCAGTACGCTCTGGTGGTTGAGGGCTTCCGCGAGCTTTTGCTCGTGCGATGCGATCTGCAGCCGCAGGGTTTTTAATTCTTGTTTTTTTGCGAGAATACCGGGTAATTTCTCCTTGCTGCCGCCGATCATGAACCCCTGGTGGGAAATGATATCTCCGTCTTTGGTGACAATCGTCATCGGTCGGTCACTACTGGAATGAAGGGTGCGCGCCTCTTGGATGTGTTCCGCGATTAGGATATGTCCCAGGAAGTCCTCGGCGATTTTTTCATACCCTTTTTTCACATTGACGTGACTCAGTAGATAACGGTCGTCGGCAACCGTATCGGAAACGCCTGTTCGGTCACGGTTACGATCGGCGGGCGATACGACCGGCACAAAACCGCTGCGGCCGGCATTGTTGACCTGCAGGTGTTCAATAGCGCGCACCGCGGTATCAGGAACATCAACGAGGACATACTGCAACGATTCCCCTAACACTGCTTCGACCGCCGGTTGAAATTCCGGACTTGATTCGATGATGTCGGCCAACAAGCCCAAGACAGGGTGGTTTTGGCCTCCGTTGCCGCCGGGTGCCGATACAGCCGATTGAACGGCGTCGCCCCTGAATTCCGGGGATGTCATGATAGCTTTGACACCGTCACGGTACCATTCGAAGTTGTCCTCCATTTTTTTCAGAGTGGTATACTTCGACTTGGCGTTATTCCGTTCGAATTCGAGCGACTGGGCTATTTTGACTTGTCCGGCCAGGGTAAGGCGCTTTTCATCGCTCTGCTTTCTCGCCCGCTCCAGGTCTGTTTTGAGCTCCGCTGCCTGGTGGGTCAAATGGGCCAAGCTCTTTTCAGCGGCAGATTTAGTGCCGTGACAGTGTTCGACTTTCTTGCGGGCCTGGGCGGCCTCTTCTCCGGCCCTCTTCAGGCGCCGTTGCAGGTTCTCCTTGTTGTTGGCGGCTGTTTGGAAAATATTCCTGTACCTGGCTTCTTCGGCCAGACGATCCATGAGGGCGGTTTTGCCCGTTTCAAGATCCTCATTGAGGTTTTGCTGAGCAGTTTTGATTCTTTCCGCTGCATCTTGTTCCTGTTTCAGGTTGCTCTTGACGCTGGCGGTTTCTTCCTGCAGGTGTAATATGTCATTTTCAGCCTGTTCAATTTCCGACCCCATACGCTCGTTCTTATTCTCCAGGTCCTCTCGGGCGGATTGAAGGGCGCTTGCTTCGGCGGTCAACCGATCGATTTCCTGCTTCAGATGGGTGGTATCGTTCTCCAGGCGGTCGATCCTACGCTGCAGGTCGAATTTTCGAGTCTTTTGCGCGGAGATTTCATGGTTCTTCTGGGTCCTCTGCCATTTGATTTCCTCGACTGCGGCATCGAGCTTCTTGATCTGAGCCGCACGTTCGAATTCAGCGTCTTTGAATTCCCTCAGAAGATGGTCGGTTTTCGCGATCTGTTGATTAAACTCGTGGTATTTCAGCAGCGACAGACGGACATCGAGGTTATCGGCTCGACTGCGGTACCGTTTGTAGCGTTCGGCCTTGCGGGCCTGTCGATTCAAGCTGGCCATCTGACGGCTTATTTCCGAAATGATATCCGAGACCCGCAGAAGATTTTGGTTGGTCGACTCGACTTTGCGCAGGGCTTCGGTTTTTCGGTTTTTGTACCGAGTCGTACCCGCCGCCTCTTCGATGAAATATCGGCGCTCTTCGGGACCGGCGTCGATGATTGCACCGATGTTGCCCTGTTGAATGATGGAATAGGATTTGGTTCCTAAACCGCTGCCGAGAAATACGTTGTAAATATCCTTCAAACGACACGGCTGCTTATTGAGAAAGTAACCGCTTTCACCGGACCGGTATAGACGCCGGCTGAGCATGATCTCGGTAAAGTCTTTCAGCTCCTCAGGTGCCGACCCATTGTCATTGGTGAGCGTCAGCGTAACCTCGGCCATGTTCAACGGCGGTTTGCCGCTGGCTCCGGCAAATATCACGTCTTCCATAGATTTGCCGCGCAGTTGCTTAACGCTCTGTTCACCCATCACCCAGCGCAGGGCATCGACAATGTTACTCTTTCCGCAGCCGTTGGGACCGACAATCGCCGACACGCCCTCCGGAAAGTCGATACTGGCTTTATCGCAAAAGGATTTAAATCCTGTTATTTCAAGCTTTTTAAGCTTCATTACCGTTGGGCTCCCTTATGACCGGCTATCAGTCGACACAACCAGCCTAAATCCGCGAAAGAATACCAAGAAGGCTATTGAATGTAAAGGGAAAAGCACTACAGAGGGTGTGATTTTAATCTGTAAAATACAACATGTGGTGGATATTCTGCTGAGAGACACCCTCTTGCCGAAGATAAGATCAGCAGCAAGGGCTGAAAGCAATCCGCGGACTTTCGAACCAATGACCGCGTGACGGGCTCCAAGCCGGGGCCGGCTGATTTCGGTGAATACTTCCGTGCGGCTAAACCGCTGAAGGCTTGGGCAATACCCGAAAATATGATATGCGTTTCGAACGACAATATTCCCCATATAAAACCATTTTTTTTTAATCGATCGACCATGACAGTTTTCTTTAAGCGGTATTGGTTTCTGATGGCCCTGATGGCCGTTTTCGCATTAACGCTTGCGGACAGGTCCAACACCATTTCGGCCCTCGGGCGATGGCTCAAGGAGCGCCATGGGCCGGATATTGTCGTCATATTAATTTTTATCGCATCCGGGGCTCTGATTGACATCGGCCAGGCCAAAGCGGGGTTGAGGGACGTCATCGGCACAACAGCCGCCCTTGGGGTGATGTTCATCGGCGCGCCATTGACGGCAGCGGTGTTTGCCCAGCTTCCGTTGCAAACCGGGGTCTTGATCGGTGTCTTTCTCGTGGCGGTGATGCCCACGACGCTGAGCAGCGGGGTTGTCATGACCGGTGCTGCCGGAGGCAACACGGCTCACGCGCTGTTCATCACCATTGTGGCCAACACACTGGCGGTCTTCATCGTCCCGGTCACTCTGTCGCTGCTCTTGTCTCTTGTCGGCGGATCGACAACGGTCATGATCGACCGGTGGCACATCATGTCAAAGCTTTTCAGCGTAGTTCTGCTGCCGTTGAGCACCGGTATGGTCGTCAAGAATTATGCCGGCTCCCTCTGCACCCGCGTCGCACCGGCCCTTCAGATTTTCAATCAATGTCTTATACTGACTATAGTCTGGATGGGAATTTCCCAGACACGGCAGGCCATCATCGATGGAGGACAATTGATCGGTGAGATCGTCCTGCTGGCCTTTTTTTTCCATGGGGTACTGCTAATGGTTGCCCTGGGAATGGCCCGGCTTCTCCACATCGGCAAAGGCCGACGGGAAAGCCTGATATTCATGGGGGCCCAGAAAACGCTGCCCCTGTCGATTATCCTGCAGGTCGCGCTGTTTCCTCAGTACGGGCAGGCTTTGGTTTTCTGCGTGATACACCATATTGTTCATTTGATGATGGACGGTTATCTGGTGGGGAAGTTAAGAGGTTAATGCCGTGCGAACGGCTCCCCCTCATTCGACAGTCCGGATGCTTACCTGTGAATTAGAGAATCTGGCTGAGGAACGTTTTAGTTCGCTCGTGGGTGGGGTTCTTGAAAAAGTGTTCCGGCGTGCCGACTTCAACGATGCGGCCGGCATCCATGAAAATGACCCGATCCGCAACTTCCCGGGCAAATCCCATTTCATGGGTGACGCACACCATCGTCATTCCCTCCTTGGCGAGCGTCTTCATGACCTCCAAGACTTCACCGATCATCTCGGGGTCCAAAGCGGAGGTCGGTTCGTCAAAGAGCATCACCTTCGGGTCCATGGCCAGGGCCCGGGCGATGGCCACGCGCTGTTGCTGCCCTCCGGAAAGCTGTTCCGGGTATACTTTGGCTTTGTCCCGAATGCCAACCTTATCCAGTAATGCCAACGCCCTGTCGTTGGCTTCTTTCTTTGATCGTTTCCGAACGACCTGCTGGGCCAGGGTGACATTTTCCACCACCGTTTTGTGGGGAAACAGATTGAAGGACTGGAAGACCATGCCCACTTCAGCCCGAACCTTATTGATGTCGGTTTTGGTGTCGAGGATATCGATTCCGTCAATGATGATATGGCCACTGGTTGCTTTTTCAAGATGGTTCAGACACCTGAGGAAGGTACTCTTGCCAGATCCCGAAGGGCCGATGACCACGACCACCTCACCGGCGGCAATTGCGGTGGTAACATCGACCAATGCCTCGACCTTGTGCGGAACATAAAAGGTTTTGTATACGTTGCGTGCTTTAATCACGATGAGGCGGTCCTCCTCTCCAAATACTGGACAAACATGGACAAGGTAAAGGTCAACATCAGATACAGCGCCGCTGCGAGAAAGAACATTTCAAAAGGGTTCAGTTGGGTCGTAATAACTTCACGGGTGGCCTTGGTCAATTCGCGAACGGCGATAATGCCCAGCAGGGATGAATCCTTGATCAGGCTGATGAACTGCCCTGCCAGAGGGGGGAGGATTTGGCGCATGGCCTGGGGCATGATGATGTAGCGCATCGCCTGGGGATAGCTCATACCCAGCGATCGGGCGGCTTCCATCTGCCCCCGGCCGATAGACTGGATTCCGGCGCGGACGATCTCGGTGACATATGCTCCCGTGAAACAGGCCAGTGAGGCCACGCCGTACCAAATGTTCGGTATTTCGCTGATTCCATAGGAGGCCAGTAGTTGGTTCACCATGGTGCCGACGACAAAATACCAGATAAAGATTTGCACAAGCAGGGGAGAGCCGCGGATCAACTCGACATAGGTGATGGCCAGCCACTTTAGGGCCGGATTGTCCGATATCCGGGACAATCCGCCGATGATACCGATGATGATACCGAATAAAATCGAAAATATGCTGACTTTAAGGGTAATCCACAATCCCTGCAGCATGATGCCCGCTTTCCACTTGCCGTAACTGGCCAGGGTGTCACCGGGATAGATAAAGTCGCCCTGGGTGACTCGGACATCCTTTGTCGGCACACGGTAGGAGGCTTCGTCGCCATTTCCCCGCACCGTAATGAGAGACTGATCGCCATCGGCGGTAATGTCTGTCACCGTCCCCTGGATCTCGGCAATTGTCTCCACCTGATCGTGGTACAGAAAAGCCGAAGGAATTTTATACCAGGCCCACACGTAATCGATCCGCATGGTGGCGACATAGATGAGGAAGACAATCGACAAGATGACGAGCAGAAACACTCCGACCCAGAAATAGTACGTACTCTTCGGCATTGCACGCCGAACTTTTGATTCGCGTCCCATCGGTATCTCTTCTTTTCAGTGAATGCCGTATCCCCGCCAGCTGACTGACTGGCGGCGGCATTTTTCAGGACATCAGCGTGCCGAGCCTCCGATCGGAGGCCCGGCACGTCGGCATGGGCAGGTTGGTATCGGACAGTATTTTTTTACTGGATTTGCTTGATCCAATCTGTGCTTTTAATCCATTTGTTGTAAATTTCATCATAGCGGCCGTCGTTTTTAACCTGCCGCAAAAAGTTGTTCAGCCAGTTCAGAAAGTCGGGATCACCCTTGCGGATAGCCCATGCCAGCGGTTCATAGGTGAAGGGCTCATCCAGAAAGATCAGATTGCCGGCGCCCTGCTGAGCCATGAAAGTGGCGCAAAAGGGCAGGTCATAAACGGTGGCATCGGCCTTACCGGTCAGCACTTCGAGGGCGGCTTCCGATTCGACCTCAAAGGATTTATAGGTCGCTTTGGGGATCAGTCTTTTGATCGCCTGTTCGCCGGTGGTTCCTAATTTGGAGGTCACAGTGAATTTGGGATCGTTGAGGTCTTTGTAAGAAGTGACTTTCCCTTCGTGCTTTTTATTGAGAAGGATCGTCTGTCCGACAATGATATAGGGGTCTGCGAAATTGATTTTTAGATTGCGCTCTTGGGTGACGGTCATGCCACTCATGATAATGTCGAATTTTTTAGTTACCAGAGCCGGGATGATGCCGTCCCAAGCGGTATTGACCGGTACGAACTTGACGCCCATCGCTTTGGCCATCTCTTTGGCCATATCGATATCGAAACCGATGAAATTCCCCTGTTTGTCGGCCATCTCGAAGGGGAGGTAGCCAGCCTCGAACCCGACCCGCAACTCGCCTCTCTGGACGATGTCGTTGATGGTCGATTTCTTGGCAAGGTCGATATCATCACCGAAGGCTACGGTGGTGAACAGGAACCCGCAAACAAGTAAAACCGCCAACCCTGTCATTAGACCTTTTTTCATTCTCAATCCTCCTTGTGTTGGTGTATGGGGCCCGGTGAGGATCCTCTTTAAAAACCCCTTCAGGCCCGTTATTGGTGTAATCGCGGTATGTTCACTTCGGGCTTAACGTCTTTCCGGGCGCATTCCGAAATCGACATCAGCTTCAGCGACTTATCCTCTGTTGATGCCCCTTGATCGTCGAGTCGATGCGGCCGGGGCATGCTGCGTGAATAAACGGTGTTCATATATTGAAGAATCAACAGCTCGACTGTTTTTATATTAACAATCAGGCAAAGTAAAGCATTGTTTACCGATCGCTACTCTTAAACCGGACCGCAATTGGATGTCAAGTTTTCACCAGCACACCCAGATCTATAGGTCTTGAGGACGGGCTGTCCGGGAGGTAGATCTTGACATTACCGCTGCTGCACGGATAAGGAAGGGTTGGCTGCAGCCACAATTGTCTATGGATTCATAAACAGGGGGAGATATGGCGGACGCAAAAACCATCAGTGCCGAAGAATTGTTGTGTATGGAGGAAGTAGAAAAAATTACCAGCCCGGTCAACCGGGAGCTGATCGAACGGCGTCGCAGCCAACCCCAGGTCTGTGGCGTATTTGAGCATCGGTTTACCCATCTGGAAGAAGACGACCGTTACACCTTTGAAGTCGATCGGGAGGCACGCAAACAACTACCGGATATCATTGGGAACAGAGTCCAGATGGTGACCGGCACCGATACCGCCGCAGACCCGCAGGCGGCCTCCTATCTCAAGCGCCGCCATATCGGTATCGTTTTCTCGGGGGGACCGGCGCCGGGGGGGCACAACGTCATTGCCGGTCTGTGGGATGCGGCCCATAAGGCTAATCCAGACACAAAGGTTTTTGGATTCATTTTGGGCCCCGATGGCGTTATTGAAAACGAAGTTGTCGAACTCACCAAAGCCCATGTGGACGACTACAGGAATTTAGGCGGTTTCACGATGATCAAAACCGGCCGCACCAAAATAGACACCCCCCAGAAAATGGCATTGTCCCGGGAGACATGCCGGAGTCTGGAATTGGATGCTCTGGTCATTGTCGGTGGTGACGACTCCAACACCAATGCCGCCTTTCTTGCCCAGGAACTACTCCAAGACGGTGTCCAGGTTATCGGTGTACCCAAGACCATCGATGGCGACATCCAGGTCCGGGATGCCGCCGGTCATGTACTGTGCGCCATGTCGTTCGGTTTTCACACGGCGGCTCGATCATTTGCCAGCGCGATCAGCAACCTTTGCACCGACGCCAGTTCGGATGTCAAATACTGGCACATCTGCAAGGTCATGGGTCGGGTGGCCAGCCATTTGGCGCTTGAGGTGGCCCTGCAGACCCATGCCAACATTACGATCATCGGGGAAGAATTGGCTGATTTCGTCGACCAGAGCCGCATCGAAAATGCCAAAAAGCACAAGACGGTCGATTTTACGGCTTACGGTATGACCTTGCGCCACCTGTCACGGGTCATCTGCGATGCCGTTGTCCGACGAGCCGAGGTGGGCAAGAGTTTTGGAGTCATCGTTTTGCCGGAGGGCGTTCTGGAGTTTATCAACGAGATTCAGGTTTTCATCATCAAACTCAACACCATCATCGGGGAATACAACGCCACCCATGACACTCGCTTTCACAGCGATTTTCTCCTGATGGAAGACAAGCTCGAATACCTGCGCCGGCTGGCCAAACGTTCCCGTGAAGATAGCTCTTTCACCGTTTGGAACACACGCGACGACGATCTCTTTAACGATATCCCCGAGTTTTTCAGGGAGGGTTTGCTGACCGAGAGGGACGCCCATGGAAACTTTCAATTCTCGCAGGTCGAAACCGACAAGGTCATTATGGGTTTGGTCAAAGATTACCTGGATATCTTGAAAGAAGAGGGGGTCTATCGGCTGGGTATCAAACGGGAATACTATTTGAAAACCATGCAGCGTGGCGGGCTTGATCCGGATGTTTTTGGGTCGATTCTGTTCGAAAATTATGGCGCCGGTGAATACCTGCTGCGTAAGCCCTCGATTATTTCCCTGAAAACGCTCGAACAGGAGTTGGTCAAAGCCAAGGCCATCAAAAAGGGCAAGTCTCTGCCGCCTTCCGTTGCCGCGATTTACAGGAAATCAGTCCCCAGTTTCAAAACCCAGACCCATTTTTACGGATATGACGGCCGCGGAAGTGATCCTACCATGTTTGATTGTACCTACACATACAATTTGGGATGGACAGTATTCAGCCTGATCGCCAATGGTGCTTCCGGTCAGATGGCCGCCATTAAAAATCTGGAGCACGATTTTTCCCAATGGGAGCCGATCGGCATCCCCATCGCACCGCTCATGCACCTCGAAGAGCGCCAGGGAAAGCTGGCGCTGGTAATCGAGAAAAGCGTTGTCGACGTCGATTCCAATGCCTGCAAAGTGGTCAGGTTTTTGCGGGAAAAATGGCTTGCCGCCCGACCGGGGGATGACGATTATCGCCGGCCGGGGCCGGTCCGGTTCAGTGGACAGATTGAAGAAGACCGGCCGATCACCCTGAAGTTGAATGCCATCCGTTGATTGTCCAAACCGCGGTGCCGAAACATGCCCGACCGGGGTCAATGCCGACACCGGGGGAAGCGAACTCGGGTCGCACACTCATGGGGCGTCATGGCATGCAGGGAGACACAAGCCGTGTCCGTTCATCGATGGCGTTTTTCAATACCCTGCCAATGGTCTGCCCTGTCGAGCGGTCAATCCATGGCATAAAAAACATCAAATTCGGCTGTTTCCAGCGCTTTTTTTATGCCGTTGGTTTTACAGGGCGCCAGGCGAAAGTAGTAAATCCGCTTGCCGGTATGCTGGGCGGTGATTCCCACGTTGATGATGTCCCCGCCGCAGTCGTTGATGATTTGTAACGCCTCTTTCAGCGCACCCGGCTCGTTTTTCATCACCACATCGATTCGTGAACTCCCGCTAAGAATGCCCATCATATCGATGAATGCCCTCAGGATGTCCGATTCGGTGACGATTCCGACCAGGCGTTTACCGTCCACCACCGGTATGCCGCCGATTTTGTGTTTGTAGATCAGCTGGGCGGCCATCTCGATGTCTTCGTCCGGATTCACCGTTATGGGCTCGCTGATCATCAAGTCTGTCAGGGAAACATCCGCGACCATCGATGGGATCAGCCCCTGTTTCAAATCGGCCAAGGTCAAAAATCCACGCAAAATCTTTCCGGAAGAGACCACCGGCAGGTGGCGGATGGCGTTGAGCTTCATCAGTTCCAGGGCGTCGGTAATGGAGGCATTGGTGGTGATGGTAATGGGCTCCGGAATCATCAGATCCCTGACTTTCATTGGGTCCTCCTTATTGACATGCGGAACACGTTATCCACCGATATGTTGAAGGCGGCGGCACCTGCCTATACCACGCGTTACGCGGCACTGGCTTGCCACCCGCGTCAGCCCAGATGCTCAGGGTCGGTCGCCAACCGCCGGCTGATAACTGCACAGCGGTTCCTGGGCCATGATATCCCCGGTGGCTTCAAAGGCCCTTGCCCTGCAGCCGCCGCAAAACCTCCTGTATTCACAGGCACCGCATTTTCCTTTGAGATCGTTATACTGACGCAGTGACTGAAACGTCTCTGAGTGGTTCCAGATGTCGGCGAAGGAGGTCTGGGTGACATCGCCGGAGTTGACGTTTAAAAAACCGCAGGGCTGGACGATTCCCCGGTGGGAGATGAAGCAGAACCCGACACCACCCAGACAGCCTCTGGTCACCGCGTCCAAACCGTGGGTCTTGGGGGTGACCGTTTTGCCCTCCGCCTTGGCGCGTTGTCGCAGGATCCTGTAGTAATGTGGTGCGCAGGTGGCCTTTAACTGCAAGGGGGTTTTACCCTGCTGATCGTAGAACCAGTTGAGAGTCTGTTCATATTCTTCGGCCGAGATCTCCTGATCCACGATATACTTACCCCGTCCGGTGGGGACCAGCAGAAATATGTGATGGGCGACGGCGCCGAGTTTTACCGCCAACTGCTGTATCCTGGGGATCTCTGCCAGGTTGGTGCGGGTGATAGTGGTGTTGATCTGAAATTCCAAGCCTACTTTTTGGGCCATTTTGATGCCCTGCAGCGCCCCATCGAAAGCGCCCTCGACCCCCCTGAATCGATCATGACGATCAGCTGAAGCACCGTCCAGACTGATGCTGATCCGCTTGATGCCGGACTCTACCATCCGGCGTGCGATCGGTTCCGTGATCAGGGTGCCGTTGGGTGCCATGACCATCCGCAAACCGAGAGAATGACCGTGACTGGCGATGTCGAAGATATCAGGCCTCAGCAGGGGCTCACCTCCTGTCAGTATGACAATCGGTTGGCCGACTGCCGCGATCTGATCCAAAAGTTGAAAGGCTGCCGGCGTGTCGAGTTCTCCGCTGTAGGGCCCGCGGGTGGCCGCCGCGCGGCAGTGGATGCAATTGAGGTTGCAGTTACGGGTCGTCTCCCATGCAACCAGTCGCAGGGTTGGGGTTTTCGATTTGTCGGCGTGCTGCCGGGTAAGATCGTTGTTTTCCAGATGAGGTGGATGCATAGAAATTCCGTTATCAATTGGGGTGAATGCGGCGGATCGTTTGACAGGAGTTCAGCTGTCAGCAGAAGCCTGTTTCACCTCCGCCGGTGGGTGTTGTTTTGGGGTTAGAAGAGATAATTCAACAACCGCCTGTTTCCCCGAAACGATCTTTAGGGTTGTTCCGGTGGAATGTTCCGGCTACCTGCGGTTTACAAGCCGTGTTCAACCTCTGCCGGAGGTCATGTTCTTAAAAGATCGGCAGCCTCCATAGCGAAATAGGTTAGAATCACATCCGCGCCGGCCCGTTTGATGGACGTCAGAGTTTCCAGCATCACCCTGTTGCCGTCCAACCAGCCCTTTTGGGCTGCAGCCTTGATCATGGCGTATTCGCCGCTGACATTGTACGCTGCGATCGGCAGGTCGATTTCCTCCCGGATACGACAGATCACGTCGAGGTATGCGAGGGCCGGCTTGACCATGATGATGTCTGCACCTTCCTCGACATCCATCGTTACCTCTCGGATGGCTTCCAGGGCATTGGACGGGTCCATCTGGTATGTTCGTCGGTCCCCAAACTTGGGCGCGGAGTCGGCTGCTTCACGAAAGGGCCCGTAATAAGCGGAGCAATACTTGGCGGCATAGGACATGATCGGTACGTGGCCGAAACTGTTTTCATCCAGAGCCTCGCGAATCTCAGCCACCCTTCCGTCCATCATATCGGATGGGGCCACCATGTCGGCACCGGCTTCGGCATGCGAAAGGGCGGTGCGCGCCAGAAGATCGAGGGTGGCGTCGTTGTCGATCGCTCCACCCTCAACGAAACCGCAATGTCCGTGGTCGGTGTACTGGCAGAGGCAGACGTCGCTGATGACCGCCAGATCTGGAAGGGCGCTCTTTACCGCCTTTATCGCCTGCTGGACGATTCCGTTCGCCGCATAGGCGCCAGTGGCCAAAGCATCCTTCTTTTCCGGGACGCCGAAAAGGATAACAGCCGGTATGCCGAGTTCGAACGCCTGCCGGGCACTTGTCACCAGCTGGTCCAGAGACAGCTGATATTGATCCGGCATGGAGGGAATAGGGTTACGGACATTTTTTCCATTTACTGCGAAAAAGGGCATAATCAAATCATCAACGTCGAGCCGGGTCTCCCGGATCATCCGCCGAAAGGCTCTGTTTTGCCGCAGCCGTCGCGGCCTGTACTCGGGAAATAGCATCGTTGGGTGGTTCTCCCTTCCTGAATTTATTCGCAGTGTTGTCCGAGGCCGGCCGCATCGGCGATTTCCTCGTCGGTCAGGTAGCAGGCCGGGTCCGGTGCCCAGACATTGCCCGTCAGCGCTTCAGCGCGTACTCTGAAGTTGCCGGCACAGATATCCAACCATCTGCAGCTTGAGCATCGACCCTCGACATGTTCTTTCTTCTTTTTGAGTTTCTGAAGAAGGTCGTTGGACGTATCGGTCCAGATTTCTGAAAACAGCCTATCCTTGACATTCCCGAAGCTATGATGGCGCCAGAATTGATCGGCATGGACATCACCGTTCCAGCTAACGCACCCAATGCCCCGGCCTGAGTTGTTGCCTTCGTTCATTTTGAGCAATTGCAACACTTCGTCCGCCCGTCCGGGATTCTCATTTAAAAGTCTTAAATACAGGTAAGGTCCGTCGGCATGGTTGTCCACCGTCAAGACCTCTTTAGGTTTGCCCCTTTCGTGAAGGGTCCGGGTTCGGTCGATGATCAGGTCCACCGCTCGTCGTGTTTCTTCATGTGACAGGTCGTCTTCTACGAGTCTCGATCCACGGCCGGCGTAAACCAAATGGTAGAAGCAGACCCGGGGAATGTCTTTCTCTTCCAGCAGATCGAAGATGTGCGGAATTTCATCGACGTTGAATTTGTTGATGGTAAATCGCAGGCCGACTTTGATACCCGCTGATTGGCAGTTTTGGATGCCGTTGAGGGCCGCTTCGAACGCACCCTTCACTCCGCGAAACCGGTCGTTGATTTCTTTCATGCCATCCAGACTGATTCCGACGTAAGAGAGCCCGATGTCTTTGAGCGTCCGGGCCATTGGTGCGGTTATAAGGGTGCCGTTGGTGGAGATGACGGCCCGCATGCCTTTTTTGACGGCATAGTCTGCAAGTTCGGGCAAGTCTTTGCGAACCAAGGGTTCACCGCCTGAGAAAAGGAGGACAGGCACCCCGAAATCTGCGAGGTCGTCAATAAGCTTGCGGCCTTGTTCGGTGGACATCTCGTCCGAGTAAGACAGGTCCGTCGCGTGTGCATAGCAGTGCACACACTTTAGATTGCACCGTCTGGTCATGTTCCAGACCACCACCGGTCGTTTGTCTTTCGAAAACTGCAGCAGGTGGGAGGGGAGTTGCGAGGAATGACGGCCGTAGCGTAAGGCGTCCGAGGGCTCAACGGTTCCGCAGTATAGTTTTGATATTCCAATCATAATATTCTTTTCAGTTGTATTTTCGGGTTATAGAGCGAAAGGGTCACGACGCAGCGTGGTTTGAGCCGGATCGATCCGTCAGGAGGGGTCCGGTTGCTTGGTGAGCAGACTGCGAATAAAGGATTCAGGATCCAGAAGTGCCTCACGAGTGATGAAAAATCTGTTTTTAGCGGTCTTTTCCCGCACCAGCTTCAGTCCGTGTTCGAAACCGCTGCTCAATTGCTTATATAAATCATCCAATTGCATATCAGATGATACGAAGTTTTCAATGATAAAATCGATGGCCTCTTCCTCGAGGACGATGTTGATATCGTGGTTCTTGAAAAAGTACAATTCCGCTTTCTTTACCTCGTCGTAATACGAACGTATCTGCCGTATGGCCGTTCCGACATCCAAGATGTATCTGGTATAGCAGAGGGCCACGATGTTGATACGCGAATCGGTCATCGTCAGGGCGAATTTCTCTGACAGCTTGCCCGAATTGACCTTGAGGTATTCTTTGATGAAAACCCTTTCTTCCTCGGCCAATTCTTCAAATTTTCGCTGAAGGGTCTCGCTGTGCGGATTGGCGATCATGTCCGCCAATGCGGCTTCCGGATGGCGAATCACTCGCTCTGTTACCGGAAACGCTTTGATACCGATTGACGGAAGTTTTTTCTCAAACGGCAGCAACGATTTTTCAACCGCGCTGACCAAACCCCGGGCGCCGGTGCTTTCTTGAAAGGCCATCCCGGCCATCAGTTTCAATGCGTTTTCGTTAAATTTGATGCCTATGCCGTAGGCCGCGAAATCGAGTTTTTTACCGAGAATTATCGGATTGTTCGGGTTTTGCAGGATGTCGAACAAGTCCTTCTCGTTTAGACGTTCGAATACGGCCTTCACGGGTAGACGACCGACGAATTCCGATTCGAAACCGTAACTGATGAGGTCTTCGGAGCGGACTTCTTCGAGGATATCGAGATTTTCATGGGCATGCTTTACTGGCGCTCCGAATCCGATTCCCTTTTCGTTGAGTCGGTTGCGGATGATATCCGGCAGGTCGCCGAAGGCCCCGCTCATGATAAATAGGATGTTTTTGGTACTGATGCTGCGCTTGTTTCGTTTACCGGTTTTACGGTAGCTTTCTATTTCTTGTATCATCGATATCGGGTCGTGGGGAACCTTTAGATCGACTTCGGTGTCTTCCAATGGCTTGAGCAATCCCCTCTGCACACCGGCACGCGATACATCGGCGCCCAGATGCGATCGGCTGCCGGCGATCTTATCGATTTCATCTATGTAGATGATGCCATATTGGGCCCGTTCGATATCGTCATCCGCATCCCGCACCAGATCTCGCACCAAATCCTCGACATCGCCGCCCACATAACCGGTTTCGCTGAATTTGGTGGCATCCCCCTTGACAAAGGGGACACCAATTTTATTGGCGATGAGTTTGATCATGTAGGTCTTGCCCACACCTGTCGGGCCGAGCATCAATACATTGTTCTTGATGGCGCCGACCATATCGGAGACCGCTGGGTTCTGTGATTGGGATCTTTTAATTCGATTGAAGTGGGTGCAGATCTTGGTGGCCAGAATGGCCTTGGCTCGGTCCTGCTTGATAATGTATTGATCGAGGAAGGCAATCAGGTCTTCGGGAAAGAGATCGAAAGCGATTGGTTTCCCTGAGCCGGGTTTGGTATCCGGTTCATCCAGAGCCAAATCCTGATGCATGACCACCGGAGAGATGATCTTAACGTTATCTTTGAATTTCTTGTTGATAAAGTCGCTGATTTCCTTCTCGATTTCCTTTGGGGTCGGAAGGGGTGTTTTTTCGCTGTGCGCTCCCATAATGCCAGAATTATAATCATAACCCCTTTCATTTGCAACTGCGAGGTTCCGTTGATCCCGATACGGCATTAATGGTTTTAATTTCGAATGGATAGCCGATGATCTTTGACGGGACGCTGGAAGCGCATCGTTTGTTCGACGGGATCACACGCGCCGCTTAAACCTGTTCGATACCCGTTTCAGGCGGCGTCTGGCATCATCCCGCACCCAGTAATAGAATGTCGCACACCAGCAGCTGATCTTCTGCCAGGGGGTAAGCGGGCTACGATGGATAACACCCGCATAACCGATATAGAGATTCACACGGTGTCCTCGCTTTTCCCTGAGGTGTTTACTGTATCGGGGTAGGCGGACTTTCCAGCGTTCGAAATTAGCCCGTCGCGTGGACAGGCAATCGTCCAGATGGCAAAAGGGCCCCAACAGGCACAGTTCCACAGCCAAAAGACGATCGGTCCAGGCATTGATCGGAAGCAGCCCTGTTCGCTGCATCACTTCACGACGGATCAAGCTGTAGATGGGGTCGAAGAGAAGCTCTTGCGGAGTCTGCAGGAGCAGAAGCGCGCGGCAAAGTCTTTTGAACGGAGTCGGGGCATCGACCCTGGGGCCCGGTACATCGATGGCATCGACAGTGCCTTCGTCGTCCATAAATCGCCATTGGGTGGTGACGCCCACCGCATCGGTCCGGGCATCAAGCGCTTCCGAGCAAAGACGGGCGTATCCAGGTTCGAGCCAATCGTCAGCCCCCATCCATCGGAAATAGTCGCCCCTGGAAAGCTCGAACACACGGTTGAAATTTTCAATCTGTCCCAGGTCATTTGCATTGCGGTAATAGTGGATCCGCGGGTCACGCTCCATATAGCGCTTCACGATGTCCGCCGTACCATCGTCTGAAGCGTTGTCGCATACGACAACCTCGAAATCGTCGAATTCTTGGGCCAGAAGTGAATCGAGGGCGCGGCCGATGTGGTGTTCACCATTGCGGACCGGAATGCCAAAACTGACATGCGGATATTTGCCGGCGGTGGTCGGGCGGCGTGTTGGCGCGGAGCTATGAGTTTTCATCGCCTGATTCTTCTCCTTTTATAGTGAGTGCCAGAACAATATTCCATTTGCTGCCTGAAATCAAGAAATGGGGCCTGGAAACTATGGGCGATTCTTTTTTACATCGGTGTTGTAATTTGCTATTGAGTGCTCATCCATGAATGCGCCTCTGCGCCATTGTTTGTTAGAATCACAGAGCGTTGCCTTGTCTGTTTCCTCCGGGTAACCCGGGATTTCGTTGACATATCAGGAGACATCTCATGAAAGTGGCGATATTAGCTGGGGGGTTCGGTACACGGCTGGCAGAAGAAACCGAGATCAGGCCCAAGCCGATGGTCGAAATCGGGAGCAAGCCGATCCTGTGGCATATAATGAAAATATACGCCCATTACGGTTTCAAAGAATTCGTCATTGCGCTGGGTTACAAGGGAGATTACATCAAAAAATATATGGTGGACTGTTGCTCTCTGACGAGCAACTTGACGGTCAACCTCAAAGACGGTCGGATTGTCCGTCACGAAGAAAACGGCATGGACTGGACCGTTCAGTTGATCGACACCGGAACAAAAACCCAGACCGGTGGACGCATCAAGAGGCTGGCACCGTATATCGGCGACCAAACGTTCATGCTTACCTGGGGGGACGGTGTCGCCGACATCGAATTGGACAAACTCATGGCGTTCCACCGATCCCACGGAAAGTTGGCCACTTTGACGGCGGTCCGTCCGCCGGCAAGGTACGGACATATTGAACTCGACGGCGATCGAATTGTCGAATTTTCTGAAAAACCACAGACCGGCGAGGGGTGGATCAACGGCGCCTTCTTCGTGCTGGAACCGGGGGTATTCGACTTTATCGACGGCGATGCGACCCAGTGGGAAAAAGAACCCCTCGAAAATCTTGCCCGCTGCGGGCAGTTGATGGCTTACAAACATACGGCTTACTGGCAGTGCATGGACACGCTCAGGGAGAAGCACATTTTGGAGAACTATTGGAATTCAGGCCACGCGCCCTGGAAGATTTGGAAGGATTGACGATGAAGGTATTGGTCACCGGATCTAAGGGATATATCGGAACGGTGCTGGTTCCCATGTTGCTGGAAAGGGATGTCGATGTGATCGGCCTGGACACCGATCTTTACAGCCGGTGCACCTTCACCGGGCAGGTGCCTGGCATCAGGACGATCCCAATCGACGTTCGCGACCTGCAATTGGACGATCTGGCTGGATTGGATGCGATCATCCACCTTGCCGGCCTTTCCAATGACCCCTTGGGTGATTACCGGCCGGAGCTGACAAAAGAAATCAACGGTGACGCATCGATCCGACTGGCCGAGTTGGCCAAGACCGTCGGCATCAAACGATTCTTATTCGCCTCTTCCTGCAGCAACTACGGCGCTGCCGGTGACCAATTTCTCGATGAAAGCGCCGAGTTCAACCCTGTTACACCCTACGGCGTTTCAAAGGTCATTGTGGAGTCGGCCCTCTCGAAGATGGCCGATAACAGTTTCAGCCCGACATTCATACGTGCCTCCACTGCCTACGGGTTGTCTCCGCGGATTCGATTCGACCTGGTGACGAACAATCTTACCGCCTGGGCTTTTACCACGGGGAAGGTCTACCTCAAGAGCGACGGCACCCCGTGGCGGCCGATCGTACACGTGGAGGATATCTCCAGGGCGTATATCGCCGCCCTGGAGGCGCAGCGAGAACTGGTTCACAACCAGGCCTTCAACGTCGGCACCACCACGGAAAACTACCAGATCCGCGAGATCGCCGATATCGTCAAAGATGTCGTACCGAACAGCAAGGTCGAGTATGCCCCCGCTGCCGGGCCGGACACACGTTGCTACCGGGTCGACTGCAACAAGATAGCCCGGGTTTTACGGGCATTCAAACCGCAGTGGACGGCGCGGCGGGGCATCGAACAGCTCTACGACGCTTACCGACAGGTCGGTTTGACGTTAGAAGAATTCGAGGGCCCGAAATTCAAAAGAATTGCCCACGTAAAAAAAATGATCGGCGAAGGAAAGCTGGATGAAAACCTTCGTTGGGTAAATCCGGACGAAAAGCAGGCCGGATCGGAGGCACCGTAAACAAATGGCCTCACCTGGGGATTAATGACCCGGTTCTCTGAACGTCCGCTGTCGTTTTGTAAAACCCTGATGAACAACCAGCCGCATACCTCCTCCCCCCGCTGTGGCGAAAGGAATCCTTAAATGATCATGCACGATGCCAGTTGTCGTTCATGCTACAGTAAAGACCTCACGGTCTTTTTGGATTTAGGCGCCAAGCCGCCTTCAGATCGCATCCTAACCGAAGAAATGCTCGATATCGAAGAAGCGTTTTATCCTCTTGAAGTGGCATTTTGCCCGCAGTGCAGTTTGGTGCAGATTCTTGAGACCCTGCCGCCCGAGGATCTGTTTACCGACGGTTACGAGTATTACTCGTCTTTCATTCCGTCACTGCTGGATCACTCGCGCGGCAATGTTCTGGAGCTCATTGAAATGCGCCGGCTGACCGCAGGCAGTTTTATTGTCGAATTGGCAAGCAATGATGGGTATCTGCTGAAAAATTATGTGGATGCGGGCATTCCGGTACTGGGTATCGATCCGGCGCCGGGTCAAGCCAGAGCGGCAGAAGAAAAAGGGGTTCCGACGATGAATGCGTTTTTCACGGTGGAACTCGCTTCCCGGCTTCGCAAGCAGGGAAAACTAGCCGATGTTGTTCATGCCAACAATGTGCTGGCGCATGTCGCTGATACCAATGGATTCGTAGAGGGTATCCGTACGCTTCTCAAAGACAATGGAGTTGCCGTGATCGAGGTGCCATACGTACGGCAGCTCATCGATCATTGTGAATTCGACACCATTTATCACGAACATCTGTGTTATTTCTCTGTAACGTCTTTAAACCATCTGTTCCGGCGTCACTCGTTATACTTGAACGATGTCAGGCAAATACCGATCCATGGTGGCTCTCTGCGACTCTACGTGGAACCAAGGGAGTCCGTCGGAAAGGCAGTCAAGAGGCTGCTGGCGGAGGAAGCCCGTTTAAAAATGGACAAAATCGATTATTATAGCGGCTTCACCCAAAGGGTCGAGAAGCTCAAAACCGATTTGGCGAGCTTGCTTCACACGCTAAAAAATCAAGGTCTAAGAATCGCGGCATACGGTGCCGCAGCCAAAGGGACCATGATGATCAACTATGTCGATATCGGTCCCGACTTGATCGATTTTGTGGTTGATCGAAATACGCACAAGCATGGGAAATACATGCCCGGAAAGCATATTCCGATTCTCGATACGGGTAAGCTGGTCGAGGAAATGCCCGATTATGTGCTTATTCTGGCCTGGAATTTCGCCGAAGAAATCATGAATCAACAGAAGGGCTACCGGCAGAGAGGCGGCCGCTTTATCATACCGGTGCCCGAGCCCCGGATCGTTTAATACGGCACTGATCGTCACCATAGGGAACCATAAAGCCAAATGAAACCGGATCAGGACATAGCCCAAAAGAAATCCTCCTGCCCGTGCTGTATGTCCAAGGATATGCATATTTTTTACGAAATAGGTGGCATACCGGTCAACAGCGTCATGAATTGCCTTACGCGCGGGGACGCCCGATCTTTTCCCCGGGGAGATCTTTCCCTCGGTGTTTGCCGCGGCTGCGGTTTTATATGGAATACTTGCTATGATCCGAAAATGGTCAGGTATTCATCCGCCTGCGAAGAATCTCAAGGCTACTCGGAAACTTTCACTTCATTTGCCAAGTCACTGGCGCAGTACCTGGTCGATAAGTACGAATTGCACGGGAAAAAAATCGTCGAAATCGGCTGCGGCAAAGGGGAGTTTTTAAAATATATCTGCTCCATCGGCCGCAACCGGGGTGTCGGTATTGATCCGGCGTATGTTCCCGGCAGGAATTTTGAAAGTGAAGATGATGAGAACCTTGTTTTCATCCAAGACTATTACTCGGCCGAATATTCGAGCTATGCCGGAGAGATGATCTGCTGCCGCATGACACTTGAACACATATCAAACCCGGACGAGTTCGTCGCTACCGTACGCAGATCTATCGGAAGTCGGATGGATACGATTGTATTTTTCCAGGTGCCGGACGTGACGCGAATCCTAAAAACCTGTGCATTCGAAGACATCTATTACGAGCACTGTTCGTATTTCAGTACCGGGTCTCTGTCGCGGCTGTTCCAGCGCAATGGTTTCACGATCGTCGATCTTAAAACGGCGTTTGACGATCAGTACATCCTGCTGGAATGCAGACCGGTCGAAGAAAAGGGAAACGCGATGCCCGGATGGGGTGAGGACGCGGCACGTATGGATGAATTTATAACGCATTTTGAAAATAATTGCCCCGTCGTCCTCCGTCGCTGGGAAAAGAGGCTCGATCATTACAGGCAGAAAGATCGAAGAGTCGTTCTTTGGGGCGGCGGGTCCAAAGGCGTCGCATTCCTGCACGCCGTCGCGACTTCTGACAGCATAGAATTTGTCGTTGACATCAATCCCTTCCGACAGCAGACATTCATGGCCGGCACCGGACAAGAAATCATCGCACCGGAGGTGTTAACAGATTACCGGCCGGATGTCGTGATTGTCATGAATGCCATATACAGAGAAGAGGTCCAGCGGGAGTTGTACCGCTTGGAATTGGATCCGTTAGTGACGACCTTGGAGAGCCCGGAAACGATGGACGGCTGATTTGGCTGCAATGGATCGACCAACCCCCAAGGCAATGTGTCCTTGCCCGGTATGTCTCGCTGCCGAAACGACAGAATTCATGGCTATCGGTGATGTGCCGGTTTTCTGCAACGTTCTCTGGGGGAGCCGAGAAAAAGCCCTTGATGCGCCCAGAGGTGAAATTCGTCTTCACTTCTGCTCGGATTGCGGGCATGTCTTTAACGCAAAGTTTGATTCGAGCCGGGTGCAGTACAATTCCCGGTATGAGAACTCCCTCGAATATTCGCCGCTATTTCGTAACTATTTGGACGAGTTGGCGGAAAGGCTTGTTCGGCGCTACCGCCTTCATCAAAAGGACGTTATTGAAATCGGATGCGGGCAAGGCGACTTCCTGCAGCGTCTGGTAGAAAAGGGTGGCAACCGCTGCACGGGATTCGATCCGAGTTTTGATGAACGTAATAGGGTTAAGAGCGGTTCGGACACCCACTTTGATGTCGTACGGGATTATTACTCCGAAAAGTATTCGGGGTACCCCGCCGATTTCATCGCCTGCAGACAGGTTCTGGAACACATCGTGACACCGCGGAAGTTTATGACTTCAATCCGGCGATCTATCGGTGCCAAAACCTCTACTGTCGTTTTTGTCGAGGTCCCCAACGCCATGTTCACCATCGAAAAGTACGGCATCTGGGACTTGATCTACGAGCATTGCGGGTATTATACATCCCCTTCTTTGGAGCGATTGTTCACGGAGACCGGTTTCAACCCCTTGAGAATCGAGGCGTCTTTCGGAGGGCAATACCTTTGCATTGAAGCCGAAAAGGCGTCAGGGCCAACCGATGTAAAGCGCGAGAGGTTTTCTCCGTCGATCGCGTTCTTGGCGGGTTGCATCAACGGCTTTTCCGACAATTACCGCCAGACAGTTTCTAATTGGAAAGATGTGCTGCAACGGATGCAGCTCAGGGGTATTCGGCCCGTTGTCTGGGGGGCGGGATCAAAAGGGGTCACATTTCTAAACCTGATGCCAAGTGGCGGTCTCGTCGATTATGTCGTCGATATCAATCCCCACAAAAAGGGACTGTACATTGCCGGCACGGGTCAACGGGTTGTTTCACCGGAAGAACTGGTTAATATCAGGCCGCAGGTGGTGATCACGATGAACCCGCTTTATACGGATGAAATTAAGAGCATGATCAATGAACGTCATCTCAACGGGGAAGGAAAGCCGGTTGTCATTTCGGTCGACGGGAAAAAATCGACCGACGCGGCATTTCCCTTTTGAGATTTTTTTGAGGAGGGAAATAGTATAGGGTCAAGACAATGGCGCAGCGAAGATGTGACTATAGAAGTCGACTACGATCAATGCTTAGGGCATGGCGATTGTGTCGATACCTGTCCATCGGACGTATACGTACTGGAAGACGAAAAGGCCGTCCCCGTCAACATCTCACAGTGCATACAATGCTGCGCCTGTGTCGAGGCCTGTCCTGAAGGGGCGATAGACCATAGCGCCTGCGAATAGGGGTTTTTAACAGGTATTGAATGCCGGGATGGTTAAGGTTTGAGATTGAGGCTATGGTTGAGGCGCCTTGAAGCCTGGACAACCAGTCATTTCTGCATGTTTGCGACTGCCGGGGTACTGACGGCAAACGGAGGGGCGGGCATCGTGGATACGGCATTCCCAACGATTTTGGGTTGGAATCTTGTGAAGCCACGGGCAAGCGGGTGCTGAATTTTCGGCGGTCTTCCTTTCCCACATCCGGTACACGTTAGTGCCGTTCACCTGTTTGACGCGCCTCACTTTCTCAAGAATGTCCCTTCGCCCCATAGCCTGCCAGCTGTAAAAATCCGCTTCCGTGAGTTGATCATAGTAGTCGAGATAACGGCAGCAGTGACCGCACTGGCGGCATGTGAAATCTTCCATGCCCGTAAACAGCCACAGGCCGGGTTCACTCGACCGATCGGATTGACCCTGTTGAACGGTGGTTCTGAAAACACGGCGACATATCGAGGCCAGAGCTTCCAACGGCAGTTCGGATCGTTCCAAAGTACGGCAGAGGTGAAATCCGAATTCCAGGGGCGACAGGCGGACCATTTTACTGTCGCGCTCAGCCAGCCACAGATGGTTGTCCCGAGAATCGTGCGTTACAACTGCATGCTCTCCGAATATCAATCGAGAAAGCTCGAGGAAGAGGGGAATCTGCGGCGCGTATTGGTCAAAGTCGGCCCGAATGGCCGCCAAGACCTCCTTGCGGGACATGAATATGCGGTGTCTTGTGTCCAAGAGGGCTCCTTTGAACCCGATAACCCAAGGGGGACGGTTTTGATGGCGGATTTTTCGATCAACATAGGTCCTTATCTTCAGGCTGTAAAGGATAATGACCGGGTAGATGACCGAAATTGGGCTTTGGAAAAGCCGTTTGGGTCGGTTTACGAGCTTTTCCCCGGGCTTGTCGGTGGGCAGTGTTGAACATAAGACCGAGCCGTATTTCTCTAACTGCCTGAAGGGGACCAACTGAGGAGGAAATCTATGAAAAAGGCGACATTTTGGGCTACAAAATTTACCCGGCAGCGATCGGCCAACTCCGGATCATGACGAAAAGCCGCTCCACCGGCAATCAGGCAAGTCTTCTTTGGTATGCCTTGGCTCACCCGTGCGAGATCATCATCCGAATCGAGTTGCAGAACGGTCAATCCTAAAAAATCGGGAACCTGTGTTCGACAACGTGTTACGATGGCCTCCGGTTTTTGCAGAAAGCCCATATTTTCGACAGTTATGCCCAGTACAGAAGCAAACCGTTCGATAATGGCCAAGCCCTGGCCCATACCGTCATCCAGGGTAGCTGTGATCATGTGGGGCGGCGTCCGCCACAGACCATGAACACGCTTCCGGCGCTTCCACTCTTCCAGCTTTGCTGCCTCTTGCACGATACCTTCTCGGGTCGGAAGCCCCTGTTCGATCCATATGCGGCTGAGTTGCCGTAGCTGGTCTCTGAGTTGTGGTGCCATGCCGTTCATTACCCCACGTGAAGGAAGAAAAGATGATATTAATTCTTACCGCGGAAATTGTTCCATTATTATCAGGAACATGACCAAGATAAAAGTGATGGATAAAAGATCGTCATCGCTTATCATAGGGGATGAAAATGGGATTTAAAAGATTTGCGTTTGTATTTGCCGGTTCGGTGGTCCTTAGCGTCATCCTGTTAAACATCTCGGAAGCCGTGAGAGAGAGGGGGTTGGAAGGCGTGGTTTATTTCACGGCTTTTTGTATGTGCATCGCGGTGGTGAAACCGGCAGCAGGAGAAAACCGGTTCAGGCTGGAGGGCGGATCCGCAGAAAATACCTTTGCGTTGATTTTTTTTATTGCCGCACCGTTTATCGGGTCGATTGCCTGGTATTCGACGGTTGTTGTCCATTCCTGGATCAGCAATCAGGGGTTTCCAAACTAGCCAGGGCCTGGAAAGACACTAACGCCACGCCAGGTTCGGCTCACTCCATAATGTCTTAACAGAAGAGCTGATTCGGAGAACGATTCGTAAGGCTGGATGTGCCGACTGGCGAGGTATGATCGGCTCGGCTCTGCTAAAGCGGATGTGTGAAGAGAATGATTCAAATTGAAAGGATGCCCGTTAACCTATCGGCGGTATTTCTTGCCGCCATTATTTTTTTCCCTCCTCAGCTGCTTTTCAATTTTAATTCCGTTGGTTATCTCCCCAATATCCGGTCTGTCCAAATACTCGTTCCAACTCGATTTTGCATATGACGTTGCCTCCTCGATTGTGGCGTCCGGCCTTAAAATGTACCTGTAGTGATCCAGTGCCAGGAGAAAGGCCTTTGCCCTTGATGTATCGGTTGCTATATCTTCCAGCAATCTGGGTTTACCCCTTTCATCCAACCATCTGTTCAGAGCATCTGCGTGCTTGTCGGCCACGATCGGAGCATTGGCAGTCTGAGTAAATTTATGCCCCTTGGGCAGCCATACCATTGCCCCGCCGACGATTATACAAATGCCGATTGCCAGGATTACCTTCATATTTGCACAGAGTAGCCCCCATACGGGCCGGCCAGCAGAATCTCCGACCTTCTTCGCCTTGCCCTCGCGGTATGATGGGATAAAATAAGGCACTATTCGCAAAAGATCTATCCGGTTGATTGCAGGTGCCGCTATAAGTTCTTGGTCCCATCGACTGACAAGGGGGAGGAGTCAGGGGACAATTATATGAAACCTAAAGAAAAGACCTACTCAAAGATGGATATCAGGCATAAATTAAACGTCATAATGTAACCTACAAATTTTTGGGAAAGTGTCCGTGGGGAGCTTAACCGAGAAGGTTTTGTGGGTCGGCAACTGGAAATTTGGTCTTTATCTTTTTGCAAGCCCAAAAAAAGAAGCAGGCAATACCCAACCTGCTCCTTGAATATGTTTCGGTGCGATAGATTTTTTTAAATTTTTTTCAAAGATACCCCTGCCTTGGTCTTTCTGACAGTGAATGTATCACCAATGCCAAGTCCGATACTCTCAACAATTCCCTTGGGGATGATAAGGCTTCCACGTTTACCAACCTTGACCTCATTAGCCGGTGCGGTTTTTGCACCCCCACGGACACCTACGATTTCTGGAATAGCTCCTTTTTCCATTTGTGCCTTTGCGTATGCGATGGTCAATTGGCTACTGGTCTTTAGTTTGAATTTTTTCATTATTTCGGATCGAGGAACACCGTCTTCAACCATTTTGATCAAACTTGCACCATCAATCGTTTTCTTTTTTGGCATTTAAAAACTCCTTTGCATTGGTTTGATTAATTTCGAGGAAAATTTTAATTGTCATTAATATTACTGATCAAAAAAATCAAGAACTGAATTTGATAAAGTTGTTCCTTTACGTTTAATCTTCATAACTGTCATCATTGTGTGTCTGTAAGTTTTCAGGGCTATTGATAGTGGAAGTTGGTTTTGTTTGCAGGAGGTTGGAATTGGCTTGAAAGTTCATATAATTTTATATGTTTGATGAGTCTTTCCTTAAATTCTCTTGGCAACAATCACCATTATTTTATAGATGTTCTAAAATTCAAGCTGTTTGTCAACGGCTCTCTCACCTTGGTATCATCCTGATACTGATTACCACCCATAGCTATTCCTATTCTGCTAATTTCAATCATATTTCGTCCTGTCCGTATCAATTGTTTTTAAAACAAGGCATTGCCCTATTTTTTCAACTTCAAAAGAATGGAGATTCAGGATGAAAAGGACTTTATTTATCAGTTTTAATCTCACTTAATTAATTATTTTGATTTCATGTGACACCCACTCAACGATTACAAACCGAAAACAGACAATGAAAAACAGAAAGTTTTACTTTTAAATGATTATCAAATCGCAAGAAATACAAATGATATTGAAAAACTTCAGTCTACCTTTCACGATGATGGAGTATACGTATCAATGGATGGGATTGAATGGTCTAAAACAAAATTTAAAGAAAAAGCGCCGTTCACAATCGTAAAAAGTCTTTCTTGCTTTCGTTTCAAAATGTGGGATGAGCAGCGGCAGGAGTTGGTTGCCTTCCCTTGAAGTGCTCTGTAAATAACGAAAGGGATGGCCTGACAGCGTGCGTAGCTGCGGAGAGAGACTGATGACATCAGCGATTTTTGTGACAGTCAGACCTTAATGGCGTTATATTTGATAGAATCATTGGGTTGCTTCCTATTTTTCAAGAGCCCTATTAAGCTGCAGCCTTTGTGATCAAATCTTCACAGAGAAATTGCGTACCCGCATGCACCAACTTGATATTCACACACCATAAATGTTTGGAACCTGCATGTCGTTCCCATCAGTGCAAACGCACACCAGCAACAATACCGCCTGTTAATAAGGGGCACCGCAACAAATAATTCCACAAGATTGCGCCGGATTTGGGCTTGCCTACAAGGCACATCCAGCGGCGCACTTCGAGATACGTGCCGGTGTACGTAACGCGGTAGCCCAGCCAAAAGACAAGCAAGATTTGGAATTATTTTTTGCTGAGACCATAGAACACTCCGAAAGATTACAGCTCTGCGCCAAAGCCAGACGAAGCCGAAAAGATGAATTTGTTACTTTTGGTTTCCCTCGTTGCAGCCGCAATTCAGTGCCGGTTACACCCGGGAATGGTCATACATGATCATTGGTCATATATGACCAATTTCATTATCCATTTCTCCCCTGCTCACCCGCATCTTCTCGATCATATTTCAGTATTAAATCAGCATGATGTTATAAAAAAAAAGAATACAAGAAATCCGGCATGAACTTTGATTACGTTAATTACGAAGATCATCCGTATAAAAGCTGCGCGGCTAAGACGAATAGACGGTCGGCGCTTGAAATTACGGAATAAACCCTGAAAACGAGCATAACGGGAGGCATCATGCAAGAAACATCCATACCCACGGATATCGACCTGCTGCTGGCTGAGGCTGATGAGCTTATTAAAAAAATCAATGCCGATGCCATCAAAGACATGCAAGAGGAGCATCGCATCCAGTTTGAAAAGCACGCACAAAGTTTGAAAAGGCTGAGGTCTGAGGTTCAGGAAAAAATAGATAAGAAGGGAGCACCAGAAAGCGGCTCATACGGCGAGGGAATGCACGAGGCGATCGACGATATTGTAGCGGCCATGAAAAACCTGGGAAGCTATTTTTCATGATGTTCGTGAATCGCCTTGAGAAGAAAATGGCGGAACCCGTTGGACCTTCGCCAAACAAGGCGAGCTATTTAAAATAAAGGAGTTACTGCCATGGAAAAGAAACGTGGGGTTATTAGCTACGAGCGAAGCCAGAGCTTTAACCTCGTGGATGTGGCGGCTTTCTTGGTTGCGGGCCCCATCGGACCAGAATCACCAAGAGCTACAATATTGACCGCCTCTACGAAGAGTCGCAGGCCGGAAATGGGGCCGTCAGAAAACTCGTTTCGGTATGGAAGGTAAAAAACGGCATTGCCGAGGCGCGCGATGCAGCCCTTGCCTCAAAAAAACAGAGTATCGCCATGACAGAGGGATTGAATTTCATCAACGAGCGGTTTGTCGATGTAACCGTAGCGGCCCACGATAAACAAGGGTGCGCTCTTTACAGCGAGAAAGTGCATGGGCCTTTCCGCAAACCACAGATCGAGAATGAAAGTGCCTTTAAGTCGATTGCCGGATCCGTACTGAATCCGCTCGAGGATGCATGGAATTTCCTTCAGGGAGAAGAGTGCACGGTATTTTACTCAGGTTCTCAAGATATGAAAAATCATATTGAAAGAGAGAACCTCTTGATCATTCCGTGATCAAATCGCAAGGAGTTGGCGGAATATCGCTTGCGACCTCTGGCGCAAAGGAGAAAGGATTCGTTTGTGGCTAAACAGGCAACCGAACTGAGGTACGCTGTCCGGTTTCGTGTGGTCTTCAAATATTTCGGTCAACTGTGCCTCGTGCTCGCCGCGCTGTCGCTGGTGCCGTTGGTGATGTCGTTGATTTTTGGCGACACACCCATCAGCCTGCGGTATGGGATGGTGATCGGTGGGCTCGCAGCCTCCGGGTTCGGCTTGGCGCGACTGCGCGCGCCTTCCAGGGTGCAGGCCAATGAAGGCATGGTGTTGGTCGCGCTGATGTTTCTCTTTACTCCGCTCGTGATGTCCTACCCGATGATGGGCTCGGGGTTAGGGTTTCTGGATGCCCTTTTTGAAGCCATTTCCGGTGTGACGACGACGGGTCTGAGCACGAAGGCGACGCTCGTTGGCGCGCCACAGACGTTTCTTTTTGCCCGCGCCTGGATGCAGTGGTACGGTGGGCTAGGCATCGTCGTACTCTCACTGGCGCTCGTCATGCAACCGGGTCTGGTGGCGAAGGGCCTGGCTGTCACGGAGGCCGAAACAGACGATTTGGTCGGTGGCACGCGGGCATACGCGCAGCGAGCCCTGAAAGTCTACGGCGTTTTGACCGCCCTGGGCATCATCGGCTCCTTGGCGGTGGGAATCGGGTTTTTCGACGCGGTGCTGTATACATTTGCGGCGGTTTCGACCGGGGGCTTTGCTCCGCATGACGGCAGCCTCGCCACGTTCGGTTGGCCCGCACAGGTGTGGATTACTTTGCTCTGCCTCGCTGGCGCGATCCCGTTGGCGTTCTATTACCGAATGTTAAAGATGAAGCGGCGCGTCGCAGTGGACTTTCTGCAACTCCGGGCCGTCGTAATCGCTTCCCTGGTCGTTTCGCTGGCGGTGGGCGCCGCTATGCGGCTGAGCACCGGTATGGCTTGGCCGCAAATACTCCACCACGCGCCCTTGCTCTCCCTTTCCGCGCAGACGACCGCGGGATTTTCCTCGATGCCGTGTTCTCAACTCGATGCGGGATCGAAGCTGGTCCTGATCTTCTCGATGCTTGTGGGCGGAGGCGCAGGTTCGACGGCTGGCGGATTCAAGCTGCTGCGGCTGTTGATCGCGGCGAGTGTGTTTCGGTTGATCCTCCTGCGGACTTGCTTGCCGAAACACGCCGTCATCGAACCCCGTTTGGCAGGCCGCCGACTGCTGGATGACGAGATCCAAGCGGCCATTTTGCTCATCGTGCTGTTCGTCGCCGTTGTCGCGCTGTCCTGGCTACCCTTCGTTGCAATGGGATACAGCCCGCTCGACTCCTTGTTTGAAGTGGTTTCGGCGACGGGAACAGCGGGGCTTTCCGTGGGGCTGACCAGTGCAGCATTGCCCGCCCTGCTTAAAGGGATTTTGTGCGTTGACATGCTGATGGGAAGACTTGAAATCGTCGCATGGTTGGTGATGCTGTACCCTGGAACCTGGTTTGGCAGGAGAATGGAGGGAACATGAGAACTGTTTTTATTGGAGCTGGCGAAGTCAGCATTGAAACCGCTAAGTCACTCGTCAAGAAGGGCCACGAAGTCATCATCATCGAGACCGACAAGGCCAAAATTGACGAATTGTCTGAAGAGATGGACTGTAGCTTCCTGCAAGGCGATGGCAGCCGGCCCAACATCCTGCGCGAGGTGAACCCCGAACAGACCGACATCCTGTTCTGCTTGACCGATAGCGACCAGGCCAACGTTATTGCCAGCCTCGTCGGCCGCTCCCTCGGATTCAAACGTGTCGTGACGAGCATTCGCGATGAGCAATTCGAGGTCATCTGCCAGGAGTTGGGATTGAAGGACACGATCATCCCGTCCCGTACGATCAGCCGTTCCCTGGAGGACATGGTCGGCGGCAGTAAAAACGTCGAGTTGTCCACGATTCTAAAGGACGAGGCTCGATTTTTCACATTCACCGCCAAGGAAGAAGATGCTGTCGTCGTCAAAGAGCTAAAGCTTCCTGCGGATGCCGTCGTCGTTTGCTATTATCGGGATGACAAGTTCGCCCATGCCGATGAAGAGACCACGCTGCACGCAGGCGACGAGATCGTGATTCTGACACACAGCAAGAACTTGGGCGAATTGGACAAACGTTGGCAGCCAAAACAACGGGAGGAGAAGTCGTCGGATTCGGCCTCTAAGAAGAACAAGTAGTCGAAACTGCAATTGAGAACCAATGGGTAGGCCATGCCAACAGGAATGATGGGCTGTAATAACGTACCGGAATAGAAACGAAAACCATATGGATATTGCTGTTCGTTGTGCGACGGCCGTACTCAAGGAGGAGACATTAGCGACACCACCTCAAGCATGCGCCGGAAGATCGGCAGTAACGACGAATATCAATCAGTCATCAGCACGATGAAATCCTTCGCCGCTCCGAGCATCGACCAAAACACCACGCGCTTTCAGGCGGAATTTTCCGGCAAGCAACGACGGAAAACCCGAGACCTTCAGGTTCCAAGGAAGAGAATTCTTGTGCAGCGATCAGCATGTCGCTGCTATAAACTGTTTCTACGGGCGGTGTTGCTCGTTTCTGTGTGCAGCGTGCTGATCTCGGCGGCCCTGGCCCAGGAACCAGTCGGCAAAGCCGACGAACCGCAGAAATTGACCGTTCCCGCCAAAGAAGAGCTTTCCCCGGCACCCGCGAAGGTGGATGTAAAACCCGTCGCGCGCGATGAAGAAATTCGCAAGCGACTCCAGGATGTCCTGGATGCCACTGACTGGTTCATCGACCCACAAGTCCGGGTTGAGGAGGGAGTCGTCTTTCTCAGCGGCCAGGTGGAGTCCGATGAGCTCAAGAAATGGGCCGGCGATCTGGCACGAAACACCCAGGACGTTGTCGCCGTGGCCAACCGGATGGAGGTACTCGAGCCTCCGGTATGGGATTTTCGTCCGGCGTGGAGCGGACTGTTGATATTATGGCACGACTTCATCCGCTTGCTTCCCTTTATCGCGTTTGCGCTACTCATTCTGGCACTGTCGGTGGGCGCCGGCATGCTGGCAACCGGAGGGGCCCGAACGTTCCTTCGCCGACGGATTCGGACGAAACTCTTGCAAAATGTGATCGCACGTGGGGCGGGCGGGTTCGTTTTTCTCTGCGGGGCCTATCTCATCCTGAGAGTCTCTGGCCTCACTCAACTGGCATTGACGGTGGTCGGCGGCACCGGCCTGATCGGTCTGGTCGTTGGTATCGCATTCCGGGAAATCACCGAGAACTTCCTGGCCAGCATCTTCCTCAGCATGCAGCGGCCGTTCGAGACCGGCGACTTGGTCGAGGTGTCCGGTGTGACCGGGTACGTGCAGCAGTTGAACATGCGTACGACGATCTTGATGACCCTCGAAGGGAATCTCGTGCAGATCCCAAACGCCATGGTTTACAAGAGCAACCTCTCCAACTTCACGACCAACTCCAACCGGCGGGAGGACTTTGTCGTCGGCATCGGCTATGACGATGCGATCAACGAGGCTCAGGAGATAGCACGGCAAGTGCTGGCGGACCACCCAGCCGTTCTTAACGACCCCGAGCCATCGGTATTAGCGGACAGCCTGGGAAGGTCTACAGTTAACTTACGCATCTACTTTTGGCTCAACGGCCGCGAACACAGTTGGTTGAAGGTGAGGTCTTCGGTGATCCGGCTGGTCAAACGCGCCTTTCAGAAAAATGGCATCTCGATGCCCGATGAGGCCCGAGAGGTTGTTTTTCCTCAAGGCGTCCCCGTCACCGTGCTCGACGGGAAACCGGCAGATACACGCGGCGCCATACCGGCAAAGCTGTTCCCTGCTGAATCGCCGCACGAAGAACTCGATGCCGTCTCCACGAAAGCGGAAGCCGGCTTATACAGCGAAGCCGTCGTCATCGAGGAACAGGCACGGCAGGCACAACTATTGAGGGAAGGAGAGAATCTCTTGCAGGGTGCTCCCGGAAAGACGAACCGGAGCCTTTAAGTCGACTTTGTAACATTAATCTTGACCCCTCTTCGGGGTAGAATACAGTCCATTTTTTCGCGCATGAGATTGTATCGCTTGCAGTCGCTTTCGGTGACGCTTCTCAAACTGCTGTATGACTGCTTCCCTGTTTAAATCGCGTTGGGGAAGAAAACGAGACAGAAGCTCCTCAATTCTTGAACACAATAGCAGTGGATAGTTACTCTTGTGGCGTATCCGTTCATTGAGCATAAAAAGGCATTGCCATCATGACAAGCGCCATGTGATGGTGCCATGCGCACCATTTGCGCACTTGATAGTTGACCATCCCTCATTCGCTACTGGCCTCTTCAAATGCTCTCTGTACCCAGTATCGGTGCATGTAACGGGGTCAAGTCTGCTCTTGACTCATTCTGAATTCTCAAAAACTGTGAAATGAATATGTCTCTATCGATTACCGACAATAATAACGCAGATGCATTCCAGCCAGATCAGGAACAGATCGGCCTCTTTCAAAGATTTTTCAATAAGATCGTAAGCGGGAGTTATCCTCTTTTTCTGGCAGCTATTCTTGCGATGATCTGGGCAAATCTATTAGCCGCATCCTATCATTCTTTCTGGCATACCCAATTATCTCTCTCGTTCGGGCAATTTACTATCTCCAAGTCCCTGGCCCATTGGATTGACGAAGCTTTGATGACCCTCTTCTTTTTCACCGTCGGCCTTGAGATCAAACGAGAGATACTTGTTGGGGGGCTTTCCACTCCCAAGCAAGCCGTCCTTCCCATTGCCGCTGCTGTTGGAGGTATGGTGGCCCCGGCAGCAATTTATTACCTGTTTAATTTTGGGACATCTGAAGTAGCAGGCTGGGCTATCCCAATGGCCACTGATATTGCCTTTTCCCTGGCTGTTTTAGCTTTCTTAAAAGAAAAGGTTCCTCGCGGTCTGCGCATTTTTTTGACCGCTTTTGCCATTGCCGACGATTTAGGAGCCGTTATCGTTATTGCGCTTTTTTATACCAAAACCATCGTTTGGCAAAATTTAATATTTTCTACTCTATTTTTAGTCTCACTTGGCGTGGTGAACAAACTTTGGATTAGAAAAACCCTGGTTTATATCGTACTGGGGATAGGCATGTGGTTTTCAATTTTGGGATCAGGTATGCATGCAACCATAGCCGGTGTAATCGTGGCCTTTTTCATCCCTGCCAGGGGGAAATACGATACGGAAACTTTTACCAGTAAGGTAAAAGAGTATTTAAATTGGATCGTATGTAAAAATGACTGCGGCCATTCGATTTTAATGAATCAACGACATCTCGATGCGGTCCAAGCTATCGACATTGCATGTTCCAACGTGGAGACACCGCTTCAAAGATTGGAACACCATCTTCAATCGTGGGTTGCCTAATTGGTCTTGCCCTTATTTGCACTGGCGAATTCCGGACTTGCTTTAAGAGAACTTGATATGTCGGCCGCGATCCGTCATCCGGTCACCCTTGGTGTTATTTTCGGACTTGTATTCGGAAAACCGCTGGGAATCGTGTCCTTTACCTATTTGGGATCCAAATTAATGCAGGCACCGTTAATGCGCGGGATAAAATGGTTTCATATCATTGGCGTCAGCCTGCTGGGCGGAATTGGTTTTACGATGTCGTTATTCATTTCAGGACTGTCGTTCACTTCGACTCAAGCGTTGGAATTTTCCAAATTTGGCATCATTACCGGATCGGTTATATCCGGTTTTGCCGGTTGGATTGTGTTGGGCTTCTTTGGAAGGTCAGAACAATAGCCGGCATACGGACAAACGAATTGAATCCGACAAGTTTACCAACGGCACGGTGGCGCGGATCCGAAACGGGCAATGGGCGCCCGGCGTGCTCAGAGACACGATTTTTGAGATGGCCCGCGTCTTTAAGCAAATGGACGATTCGTATCTTGCCGTACGCGCCGAAGATATCCGCAACATCGGCCGACAGGTTCTTGCCCATTTACATGAGGCTGCGCCGGAAGATAGGACATACCCAAAGCGGTGCATTCTCGCGGGAGTGGACGTCAGTCCGGCCGAAATTTCAAAAGTGCCCCGCTACCGACTGGTCGGCATTGTCAGCGTTCAAGGCTCAAACTTACCCCACCCGGGGATCATTTGCCGGAAAATTATTCGGGAACCGTGACTTGGAAGCAGAAGGCAAAGCCGAAAATTTTGACGGGGATGTTCAGGAAAGATCGGCGAGATCAAAGACGTCGTTGGTGAACGAAAATGGACGCCTGTCAAAGAATCTGATGACGTTAAGAAAGGAGAACTCCGTGTTTTTCTGAGACCTCCGATGTTGGGCGCTGTTGGGTTAAGCAATCGGTGCGTTAAAGAAAAATAGCTTTTAAGAAACATTTGGACCAGGTGGGGGCAATGCGAAATCCTGCGGGAAAGCCCTGGGCTTTGCTGCGACCCACTCGTGCTGCGTTGGCTGGCGCCTGGAGAAAGATTATGAAAATATGAACGGCAAGCTTGACACCAACTGGTTGGGAGTCCCGACGGAAGGTTACGGTTTTTCAAATGACACAAAAGCCATTCTCGGCCCGCCTTCGTTTTCTGCCGTCAGCTTCCCCGCCGACGGTTAAGACATGGCGCTGACGGTTAGCCTCCGTTATTGAGCGACGGATATATTTTGCATCGTATGCGAGGATGGTGCGGGCCTCTTTTTTCAAAAAAAATATGTGATATGAATTTATCAGCGCGGCTTCGTTTTCTATGAGGCCATTGGGAACCGGATGACCATTGACCTGCCGGTGTTGAAATGATCCTGACTTTATAATGAGTGCCTTAACTGACGCCGATATCTATCGTGATAAGGATGTCAAAACCAAAAACCCCCTCCGGACCGAAGTCGCAGAATTAAGCGCCGCTGGTGACCGTGGCCGCGGAGTCGGTGCACCCTTGGACCCTAACGATATCGGTTGGCACATCGGAAAATCAAGGCAAATAGGTCATGGGCCGGGGAGTCTTTCTCGCATATTGGTAAAAGGGACGAGTCAAATAAGCAAATGCAAGAAGCCTCTATGGAAATTTTAAATAAGATATTGGGCTCAGTTCGTGAACCGATATTGGTGCTGGATTTTGAATTGAAGGTTGTCAAAGCCGATCGATCATTTTACCAGACCTTCAGCGTCAAACCCGATGCGACCGAGGGAGTTTTAGTATACGATCTTGGCAACCGGCAATTGGACATCCCCAAGCTTCGATAATTATTGGAAGGCATCCTTCCTCAGAATACAAAATTTCATGACTTCGAGGTGGAACATAACTTTGCGACCATCGGTCGAAAGATAATGCACCTGAATGCCAGGCGGATTTTCAGAGCGGGTAACCAAACCCAGCTGATTCTGCTGGCCATCGAGGATGTGACTGAGCGTGAAAATTATAAAAGAAATCTCGAGGAAATGGTTGAAACGCGAATGGCCGAACTCAAATTAGCGAAGGACGAGGCGGATAAAAGCAGGCAACTGGCTGAAACCGCCTTTTATGAAATAAAGGAGCTAAAAGAACGGTTTGAAGCTGAGAGGGCCTATCTTCAGGAAGAAATCAAGCTGGAATACAACCATGAGAACATAATCGGCAAAAGTGATGCCATCAATTACGTGTTTTACAAGGTTGAACAAATTGCCGGTATCGATACCAATGTCCTGGTTCTCGGCGAAACCGGAACCGGCAAAGAGCTGGTGGCGCGGGCGATTCACGGCTTGAGCCTGCGTAAGAATCGCGCATTGGTTAAAATGAATTGTGCCGCGCTGCCTTCAAACCTTATTGAAAGCGAGTTGTTCGGCCATGAGAAAGGTGCTTTCACCGGTGCTCATTCCAGGCGGCTGGGGCGATTCGAGATTGCCGCCGGCGCTACCCTGTTTTTGGATGAGATCGGCGAACTGCCGTTGGAATTGCAGCCCAAGTTGCTCCAGGTGATAGAGACCGGAGAGTTTGAACGCTTGGGCAGCTCTGAGACGTTAAAAGTCGATGTTCGAATTATTGCCGCTACCAATCGCGATCTGGAAGAGGAAATCCGCAAGGGCCGCTTCCGGGAGGACCTCTGGTACCGGCTGAATATTTTTCCGATCACCATGCCGCCACTCAGGGAACGAATGGAAGACATCCCGCTGCTTGTCAATTTTTACGTCAAAAAGATTTCCAGGCGGTTGGGCAAGACCATTGACATCATTCCGGCGAGCGCAATGAATGCCATACAAAATTATCACTGGCCGGGTAATGTTCGGGAGCTGGAAAACGTCCTTGAACGGGCGGTGATCAACTCCTCGGGCCCCAAGCTGCGCCTGGTGGATGAACTCAAGATACCGCTCAAGGATTAGAGTGAAAGAAAAAAACTTTGGAAGCGGTCGAGCGCGACCATATTGCTAAGGTACTTAAACAGACCCATTGGAAAGTCGGCGGCAAAAACAGCGCGGCTGAAATCCTTTGCCTCAATCGCAGCACCCTGCGCGCCCGCATGCGTAAGCTCAATATCCGCAAATCCTAAAGTCTCATCCCCTTTTCAATCTGCCCCTATTATTTGCCGCCTATAGCACCAAGGAGATCGGAAAAGGGTCATATTTGGCAAACGGTTAAATATGACCTTTGTTATATGGCTGTTAATGACAGCCCCGGAGATGCTTTTTTAACTAATTATGTATTAAAATCAAAATTATGGGTGATGTTATGCTGAGTGTTGGAGACCTGGCACGAAGCTTGAACTAATAAAGGGTTAAAAAGTAGTAGCGGCACAAATATTTCCGTTGGACGCCTCACTGCCGCCATACTAACCAGGGTCCATCAGAAAGAACAAAAACAAAAAATAGAAATTATGCATTAAGCAAAATATTATAGGTTGTCAAAGCTGTTAGAAGCAGCCTGCCGTAAAATGAACCGGCTGAAGCCAATCTATTTTGGATTGCACATCATCAAAGAAAGAGAACGAAAAATGTCACTCGGCACAAGCCGAAGGCAAAGACGAAATTTTAGACGGGAAAGTTCAAGAAAAGGTCGGCCAAGTCGAGAAAGTTGTGGGCCAGCAGAGGGGTTCTTTTAAATGGCCCATACCTTAAAAAGAGTTCGTTCGGGCACCCATTAACCAGGAAATGCGGATCATCATGAAAAAGGTCGTTATTATTATCGGCGCAGGAATCTGTCTGGTCATCGTGCTCTTCGGATGGTGGTTCTTCAGCCGCCCCGAACGCGGGACGACCGGCTCAATCAGTACGAATTTTCGCTGGCTCGGCCCCAACGATAAGATCGTGGTCGACGGCTTCGACGACCCCAAAGTCAAGGGTGTCGCCTGCCACATCTCCCGGGCCCAGACCGGAGGCGTGAAAGGCGGCATGGGTGTGGCGGAGGATACGAGTGACGCCAGCATCGCCTGTCGACAGGTCGGACCGATTCAGATCGTTGGAGAGATCAAGGACGGCGAGCGCGTCTTCGACGAACACCGCAGCCTCGTGTTCAAGACCCTTCAGGTCGTGCGCTTCTTCGACTCCGAGCGCAATGTGCTGGTCTACGTGTCCTACAGCGATAGGGTAATTGAGGGCAGCCCGAAAAACAGCATCAGTACAGTACCGATCATGCGTTGGCCGACGCAATAGTTTCCTGCGGTTCAGCACAATTTCAAGCTTCCGGCGCAGCCGGATCCGAAGTCGCTCGAAGGGTTCCTGTCCGCGCAGAAAACCGCCGACCCGCTCCGCTTTCCCGAACTGTCTCTTGCCGTCATCAAACTGCTCGGGCCGGGAGAGTAGGTCGTCGAAGCCCCGGACGAGAAAGCCCCCGGCCACTTCGGTCTTCGCCCGACATAAATTTGAGAATTGTAATTAACGACACAACGGTTGAACTCTATATGCGCAAAAGATTCCTGCCGTATACTTGGCAGCCAGATTAAGAGATCTATTGCAGACCATAGTACAGAACTATCGGGAGGTAAAGTAATGCTCAATCGATTAAAATTCCTTATAAGTCGTATCCGCGAGCGATTATGGGTCAGGCCACTCGTGATGTGCATTTTATCAGTAGGGGCAGTGTTCCTTGCAAAAATGGTGGACGTTCCTAAAATCGGTCAATTCGTTCCGGAGATTACTTTAGAATCATTGGGAATTTTACTCACCACTATTTCTGCAAGCATGTTGGTGATCGCAACTTTTGCTGTTGCGTCGATGGTTGCTGCATATGCTTCAGCCAGCAGCACCGCAACTCCTCGCTCTTTTTCTTTGGTCATTTCCGATGACGTCTCCCAAAACGCTCTGTCGACTTTTCTTGGGGCATTTATCTTCAGCATCGTCGCGCTTATCGCTTTAAAGAATGGCTATTACGATAGAGCAGGCCGTTTTACTCTGTTTGCTTTAACGATAATTGTTTTTGCAATAGTTATTGTTATGTTCGTGAAATGGGTGGATAGCATCGCCCGTCTTGGGCGCCTTGGGACAATCATCACTAAGGTTGAGAGGGCGACGGCTGTTTCCCTGCAGCGAAGGCGAAAATCACCTACCCTTCGCGGCATCCCTGCAGGGCCTCATCATTATGATGGCCAGTCCATTTATGGGAGTTCGATCGGATATGTACAGCACGTAAATGTCACCGCGTTGCAGACGTTTGCGGAAAAATCGCAGGTACGAATTACAGTGGCTGCATTACCCGGTACTTTTTCTGCTCCGGGTCGGGCTCTTGCGTATGTGACTGCAGACTCGGGAGATTTGTCTGGTATCGAAACAAGTCAGATAGAAGAGTCGTTTGTGATTGGTGACAACAGGAAATTTGATGAAGATCCCCGATTTGGTCTTATCGTTCTATCTGAAATTGCCAGTCGAGCGTTGTCACCTGCCGTCAATGATCCCGGGACAGCAATCCAAGTTATTGGAGCGTTTGTACGTCTTTTTGCGCTTTGGAGTGAACCTATTAAAGAAGATGACAGAAAAACTTCTGATTGCAATCGCGTGGAGGTACCCCAAATATCCTTGCGGGATATGTTTGATGATGCTTTCACCGCGATTGCCCGTGACGGAGCCGGAATGATTGAAGTTGCGGGGCGGCTACAAAAATCTCTTGAATCGTTATCGTCGACCGGAGATACTAAAATGCGAACAGTCGCAATACACCATTCCCGTTTGGCACTGGCTAGGGCAGAAAAGGCGCTGGAACTTTCCGAAGACCTGGAGGTTGTGCGAAAGTTGGCTAAATTCGCCAATCAGTTTCAGCAGAATGATTCCGCACGATAAGATGCAGCGCATTACCGGATGTTTAAACAATACGGAACATTCTTATTCGACTTATTGGAATAGCACGCAAACGGCAGGCCGAGACGTCGCGTTGGGAAACAAGGTTGTTATTCGTGCTGTGTAGACTGACTCCAAAATGGTTGCAGGTTATTGTGGACTACAATCAAGCGAATTAGAGCAACGTAGTCCTTTGGTATGCGGCCTGACGATCAATAAATTCCCTTCCCAATTTCAACCCGCCATTACCATTTGCCGCCCATAACTTCCAGACCACTTGTAAAGTGTCATATGCGACCATTGGTTGAATATGACACTTTTAAAATGGCGATTAAGAGTGGCCCCGGAATGTCTGTTTAAATAATTACGATTAAATATCAGAATGTTGGGTATCGTTCCATTGAGTGTATGGTACCTGGCACAAAGATTGAATATCCAAGTAGTTAGAAGATATTGGCACGACGATTTCCGTTTGCGTTACTTTTCATCTTCCGATACGCGATGGCGCTTCCCGTGAACCGCTGCCGACCGGAGTATCACCGCCGCCTGACGTCCGCGATGCCTTGATTCTCGAATTCATTTCTTCGCTGTACAGACAATCGCGCCGTCAATCTTCAACCGGTGGAGAATTAAAATGAGTTCCGAAAAAAGCCCCATCGGTCTTTTGCACGGGACCTTCAGTACAACCGGTATTCAACAGGAGGTTTACCATGAAATCAAGCACCCAGGACAAAGCAGAAGGCAAGTGGCACAAAGTGAAGGGCAAGATCAAGCAGGTCGCCGGAAAAGCGGTCGGGAACCGCGAGTTGGAAGCCGAAGGCAAAGCCGAAAATGTTGACGGTAAAGTTCAAGAAAAGGTCGGCCAGGTCAAGAAGGTCGTTGGGAAGTAAACATAACCTTTTTTGACGGTGAACAAAAAATACATGAAAGGAGATAGTTCATGCCGCTAATTCAATTAGTGATAGTTTTAGTGGTCGTTGGGGTGGTTCTATGGTTGATTAATAGCTACATACCGATGCAAGCTACAATAAAGAAAATCTTGAATGCGGTAGTGGTTATTGGGGTTATTGTCTGGCTCTTGAGTGTCTTTGGCCTCATAGGAGACATCGCAGCAATTCGTATTGGGAAATGAAGGGTCTGATAATTCTTTCGATCAAGTTTAATCAGAGCAACCGCGAAGGGTAGAGCGCGAGAATCACGGGATCACCAGTTGGATCGACTGTCAGTCGAAACAATCCTTTGTGATAACGGAGCATAATAGGAATCAAAGAAAAGGTGGTTTTTCAAATGAAAAGAGGACAGGTTTTAAGAGGTTTACTGACAATATTGCTGTTGTTGGCCCTGGGGGCCTTGCCTGGTTGTGGTGAGAAGGAACAAACCCAGAGCACACCCGCCACCGTCTCCAAGGAAGATGTCAAGACGGAGGCAAAGGAAGCGTATGACGCAACCAAGGCTTACACCCAGGAGCAGATGCAGGCCTTTCAGGAACAGACGAGAACCAGACTCGCTGAATTCAAGAAGGAAATTGATCAACTGCAGGCAAAAACGGAGAAATTAGGAGCAGATGCGAAGGCGAAAGCTGAACAGCAACTGACGGCATTGCGCCAAAAAGAGGGTGAGGTTTCTGAAAAGCTGAAGGAGCTGAGTTCTTCCAGCGGAAATGCATGGGAGCAAATAAAATCAGGTATCGATGCGGCCATGGATGATTTGGGTAACGCTTTCAAAAAGGCTGCGGCCGAGTTCGGCAATCCTGAAGCCTGGGCTGAAATAGACTGACGATGCGGGTGCATATCTGGGTTAGAAAGAAGACAAACATGCTTTGGGCCATATTTGTAGTTCGACTAGTTTTGTGAGGGTTGGGATTGATGACCGGAACCACGCTGGGCGGCTTCATTCATGCCTTGCTGGTCATCGCCATTATCGTGGTGCTGATCCAGGTTATTCAAGGACGAAGACGGGCGTGACCCTTTGGACCTTCGCCAAACAAGGCGAGCTATTTAAAATAAAGGAGTTTCTGCCATGGAAAAGAGACGTGGGGTTATTAGCTATCTGGTTCTGGTCATGTTTATCGCCGCCTTGGTGGCCTGCGCATCGACCTCCAAAAAAGAAAGCACGGGGGAGTACGTAGGACGATTCGGTCATCACGACCAAGGTCAAAACCCTGTTGGCCGCGGATGATTTTCTCAAGTCGTTCCAGATCGGCGTTGAAACCTACAAGGGCGTCGTTCAGCTGAGCGGCTTCGTTGATTCTCAAAAAGCCGTCGATAAAGCGGTCGAAATCACGAACACCGTCAAGGGGGTCGAATCCGTCAAGAATGATCTGGTCGTGAAATAGGCGGGCGATGAAAGGATGTCAATCGTGAACATTTTGCTTATCTACCCTGTCCATCTACGGCTACCATTACCGGAGGATATGCGAGTTGCATATCCTTTAAGCAAGGGGAGCAAGAATCCATATAGACTAAATGGTATTCACCCTGAACAAACAAGCATCGATGAAGCTGATCGGTTCATTAATTAGGAGGTAAGTTATGACTGAATGGAATCAACCCCCGGGGGGATCCAAACCGACGTTGGATGACGTGCTGAAGAAAATTCGACAGCAGTTTAAAAGATTCAAAGGCGGTCCGGTCTTCATTCTTGTTGCCGGTGTGGTTGTGGTTGTTGTCTTATGGACCGCATGGTTCACCGTCCAACCGGAGGAGACGGGGATTGTACAGCGCTTCGGCAAGGTCATGCGCACGGCCGGTCCGGGACTGCATTTCAAATTGCCTTATGGTATCGAAAATGTCCGTCTGCTGCCCACGGCTCGCGTGCTCAAAGAGGAGTTCGGGTTTCGGACGGTCTCGGTTTCCACCGTTCCCGGTGAAAAGACCCGCTATGATACACGCGGCACCTACAAGGACGAGTCGCTGATGCTCACCGGGGATTTGAACGTCATCGATGTTCAGTGGATCGTCCAGTACCGCATCGAAGACCCGATCCGCTACCTGTTTCAGGTCCGCGACACATCGAAAACAATCCGCGACACTACCGAGGCGGTCATGCGCCGCGCGGTCGGCAACCGTTTGGGCAGCGATGTACTGACCACCGGACGGGTGGCGGTGGCCAGTGAAGCCAAAACCGAAATCCAGAAAATCCTGACAACCTATGAGTCCGGAGTGCGTCTGGTTACCGTGGAACTTCAGGATGTAACTCCGCCGGATACCGTAAAACCTGCCTTTAATGAAGTCAACGAGTCGCGTCAGGACAAAGAGCGAACGATCAATAAAGCCCAGGAACAGGCCAACCGGGAAATCCCCAAAGCCCGAGGGGTGGCTACACAAAGCATCAGCGAGGCCGAAGGTTACGCACTGGAACGCGTAAACCGGGCCCAAGGAGAGGCCACCCGTTTTGAGGCCATTTTAGGGCAATACGAACAGGCGCCGCAGGTTACGCGCCGGCGGCTGTATCTGGAGGCCATGACCGGTTTCCTGTCAGACATGAAAGGGCTCTATATCGTGGATAAGGACCAGAAGGCCATGGTGCCCTGGCTCCCATTGGAATCCGGCGCGCAACCATCAGCACAAGGGAGGCAGCCATGAAGTTTACCTTGAAAGCAGTAATCATCGCGATAGCGGTGGTGATCGTTATCGTACTCTATGGCGGTCTATATACATTGGAAGAGGGTCTGCAGGCCATTGTCGTGCAGTTTGGCCGGCCTGTTGGGGAACCGGTAACCGAGGCGGGGCTGCACATGAAACTGCCCTTTGTGCAGGAGGTCCGGCGATTCGAAAAGCGTCTGCTGGTCTGGGACGGTGATCCGAACCAGGTTCCCACCAAGGGGCGCGAGTTCATCTGGGTGGATACCACCGCCCGATGGCGGATTGCCGACGCGAAAAAATTTCTGGAGAATGTGGCCAGCGAAGAGGGGGCCCAGTCGCGCTTGAACGATATTCTCGATTCGGTGGTGCGCGATCAGGTGTCGAGCAGCGAACTCGTGGAACTCGTGCGCAGCGCATCGTGGGAAGTGCCTGAGGGCGAGGCCCTGAAGGAGATCCCAAAGGAGCGTGAAGCGGAGCTTAAAAGGGAGATTGCCCGCGGCAGGGAGGAGATCACCCGAACGATACTGACTGAAGCACAGAAGATCATCCCGCAATACGGCATCGAACTGGTGGATTTGCGCATCAAGCGCCTGGATTACGTGGAAAGTGTCCGCGAAAAGGTCTATGAACGCATGATCTCCGAGCGCAAACGCATTGCCGCGCAGTTCCGCTCCGAAGGCGAGGGACGCAGCGCCGAGATCCTCGGTACAATGGAAAAAGAGCTGCGCCAGATCCGCTCCACCGCTTACCGCCGGGTGCAGGAGGTCCAAGGCAAAGCCGACGCTGAGGCTACGCAAATCTACGGCCATGCTTTCAATAAAAATCCAGAATTCTATGCTTTTTTGCGCACCCTTGAAAGCTACAAGGAGAAGACCAATATGAACTCCGTATTGATTCTCACCACGGACAGTGATTTCTATCAATATATCAAAAACGCGAACCCAAACCAAGTGCGGATCCCATCGGCTCCTTAGTCACGAGGGGATTCGCCGCCGGCGGGAAACGTCTGGAAGTAAAACGGTCTGCGGCGCGGCATTGCCGATGGTGATTGCGAGGGCAAGCCCGGTTGGCTGGGTGATCGGTATTTTCATGCCGGAACGGGCAAAAACCCGTCGAAAGGATACATCATGTCAGAATACGTAGAATCCAAGGATATCAATCAATGGAGGATTATCATGAATGAAAGTCAACAAACGATAGATCCGGTTTGCGGCAAAAACATCCATCCTGACGAATGTCCGTTTAGCAGCGATGATGAGAAAGGGACACACTATTTTTGCTCCAAAGATTGTCAGAACAAGTTCGTTAAAGCGGACGCCAAAACCAAGAAAGGTTTTTGGGCTCGGTATACCGAACGACTCGAAGATGTCCGATGCAGTCGGACATCCCAGGATTGCAAATAACTAAGGGCCCCGGAAAACAAACAAATCCACATCATTCTTGCCTGTTGGCCCGTCTTGCGGTGTTACAAGCGAAAGGCTCATATTTCAATATGCGCCTTTCGGGCGTGTCTTGTAGACGAGCCGACCGCCAGCTATCGTCTTCTGGTGGATTTATGTCTTACCGTGACCCTTAGCGCGTGTTCGCTTGTTGAAGATAGGGAAACCAAGCTCTCTGAATACGAGAATGATGTTTTGAAACTGGATAACGCCTGTTGCTATGATCGAAAAGAGCGACATCAGGCTTAACAGACAAAAGTAGCGCTCCTTTTATCATCGTTTCAGATGCAAGGATATTTTCTTGAACAACGGCTATAAGCCCTGCTTCATACACCGCCCATAGGACGCGGCATGCCTGGGAAAAAACAAGCCGGACACAAAACAGGTCAAGGCAAAAACAACAACCAAAGCCTGCCGGGCTAAGGGGCAGGATCTCTTGCGGCCACAAACAAAGGATTTCCGATGGTCGGTTTGGGCACGTCCGCCGGAGGGCTGCAAGCGCTGAGATCCTTTCTTAGCGAGGTGACGGTGAACAGCGGCATGGCGTTTATCGTGGTGGTCCACATGGCCCCCAAGCAGCCGAGCCTGATGCCCGAGCTCCTGCAGAAAGTAATTTCGGTACCGGTTTCCGTCTCCGAAGACGGGCAGACCCTTATACCGGATAATATCTACGTCATTGCGCCGGACAAGGAGATCAGTGTATTCTATAGTAAGATCCAGCTATTGGACGTTCTTGATAAACGCGCGACGCTGCCCATCGATCAATTCCTGAGATCGCTTGCCCATGACCGGGGGGCAATGCCGCTGCGGTGATATTATCGGGCACCGGAACGGATGGCACACGCCTTGGCGCGCAAGCATTCAAAGCCAACGGCGGGCTCTTCTGGTCATGGTTCAGTCGGAAGATTCGGCCGGTTGCGACGGCATGCCCCGCAATGCTGTCAACAGCGGTGTGAAGGACCAACCCCATACAGCGAGAACAACAACCAGGACAATTCCAAAAATCCCGAACATACGTTTAGCACCTCCTTTGATTAATCAACTCTTTTTGCGATATCACAAAAGGGTAGATCATCTGTTCAGCTGTCAGTCCGTGTGAGGCTGCAGGACAACTCCGGCGATCAATAGGCAGGTCGCATCCACCCCGTGTTCTTGTCGATAAGAATTTTGTCCGCCAGGGAATTGTCTTTTGTAACCACATCGGCCTGGAAATTCTGACCTTCATCTTTTATGTCGCCCAGCTTCAGATTCGGATTCCCGGTTGATTTCAGATAATTTTCAACCATAGACTTGGCCTGTTCTTTGTCGATCGGTTTTTGTGGCTGCTCTTGGCTGGGTCCGTAACCCTGACCGGAACCCATCATACCAGGTCCCATGCCGTAGCCGTTGCCTCGACCTCCCATCATGCCAGGACCCATTCCGTAACCACTGCCCTGACCCGACTGCGGCGTCGTGTTGTACCCTTGATCGGAAGACTGGGCATACACGCTGCCCAGCGCCAACAGCACTACCAGGATCGAAAGCGGTGCTATGAAGAGTGTATTTTTCAATTTGGGTCACCTTTCTTTATGTGTGTGATTCATAACATTCAGTTGAAACGATGTCTATGAATCACACACTTTATAGGTTCATAAAAAATTACAAAAAAACAACCGCGAAACACTTACGCGTGTCTTCGTCCTTGAATAACCTGGATCAGCACCACGATAATGGCGATGACCAGCAAGGTATGAATGAAGCCACCCAGCGTGGTTCCGGTCATCAATCCCAACCCCCATAAAACCAGTAGAATCACAAATATGGTCCAAAGCATGTTCGACTCCTTTCTGTAGATGGCACCCGGATGCGTCTGTTTATTTCAATAAAAGCTAAGATTCACCGAACTCGGCCGCAGCCTTTTTGAAAGCGTTACCCAAATCATCCATGGCCGCATCGATACCTGATTTTATTTGCTCCCATGCATTTCCGCTGGAAGAACTCAGCTCCTTCAGCTTTTCAGAAACCTCACCCTCTTTTTGGCGCAATGCCGTCAGTTGCTGTTCAGCTTTCGCCTTCGCATCTGCTCCTAATTTCTCCGTTTTTGCCTGCAGTTGATCAATTTCCTTCTTGAATTCAGCGAGTCTGGTTCTCGTCTGTTCCTGAAAGGCCTGCATCTGCTCCTGGGTGTAAGCCTTGGTTGCGTCATACGCTTCCTTTGCCTCCGTCTTGACATCTTCCTTGGAGACGGTGGCGGGTGTGCTCTGGGTTTGTTCCTTCTCACCACAACCAGGCAAGGCCCCCAGGGCCAACAACAGCAATATTGTCAGTAAACCTCTTAAAACCTGTCCTCTTTTCATTTGAAAAACCGCCTTTTCTTTGATTCCTATTATGCTCCGTTATCACAAAGGATTGTTTCGACTGACAGTCGATCCAACTGGTGATCCGTGATTCTCGCGCTCTACCCTTCGCGGTTGCTCTGATTAAACTTGATCGAAAGAATTATCAGACCCTTCATTTCCCAATACGAATTGCTGCGATGTCTCCTATGAGGCCAAAGACACTCAAGAGCCAGACAATAACCCCAATAACCACTACCGCATTCAAGATTTTCTTTATTGTAGCTTGCATCGGTATGTAGCTATTAATCAACCATAGAACCACCCCAACGACCACCAAAACTATCACTAATTGAATTAGCGGCATGAACTATCTCCTTTCATGTATTTTTTGTTCACCGTCAAAAAAGGTTATGTTTACTTCCCAACGACCTTCTTGACCTGGCCGACCTTTTCTTGAACTTTACCGTCAACATTTTCGGCTTTGCCTTCGGCTTCCAACTCGCGGTTCCCGACCGCTTTTCCGGCGACCTGCTTGATCTTGCCCTTCACTTTGTGCCACTTGCCTTCTGCTTTGTCCTGGGTGCTTGATTTCATGGTAAACCTCCTGTTGAATACCGGTTGTACTGAAGGTCCCGTGCAAAAGACCGATGGGGCTTTTTTCGGAACTCATTTTAATTCTCCACCGGTTGAAGATTGACGGCGCGATTGTCTGTACAACGAAGAAATGAATTCGAGAATCAAGGCATCGCGGACGTCAGGCGGCGGTGATACTCCGGTCGGCAGCGGTTCACGGGAAGCGCCATCGCGTATCGGAAGATGAAAAGTAACGCAAACGGAAATCGTCGTGCCAATATCTTCTAACTACTTGGATATTCAATCTTTGTGCCAGGTACCATACACTCAATGGAACGATACCCAACATTCTGATATTTAATCGTAATTATTTAAACAGACATTCCGGGGCCACTCTTAATCGCCATTTTAAAAGGGTCATATACAACCAATGGTCGCATATGACACTTTACAAGTGGTCTGGAAGTTATGGTCGGCAAATGGTGATGGCGGGTTGAAATTGGGAAGGGAATTTATTGATCGTCAGGCCGCATACCAAAGGACTACGTTGGCTTGATTGTAGTCCAGATAAAGCCTATCGTAAACAGCAGCGCTTACTCAGAGCGCTTTCCACAACCAAAAGGCGATCCTCTTGGCGAAGGGAGGGTCCTATGAAATCGACCGGTTATCTCCAGCTGAAAGCCAGGTGGCCAACCTTATACGCCAAGGAAAGACCACAAAGGAAATCGCCAAGCTGATGGGTTTGGCGACCAGCACGATCGATTTTCACCGGCAAACCATTCGACGCACAAACTGAAACACAAAGGCATCGACCTTAAAACTTATCTTACCCAATTACAGTAGTATTGGTATTTACCCCATATTATATCCATAGTTAACTCATCTTGTTATTTCCCCAGTAATATTCGAATATACCACATAGTTCCTTACAAAACCTCACACCGACTCTCACCATTTCGATCAAAAGAGAGGCGATGTAACACCACAGCTCGATCTAAAGCGTTTTTATTGGAGAATTAATGATATCCAGAGTGGTACAAAGTTTCAGGCAAACAACCATAAAATGAAGTTATTGCAGGGGGTGAATTATAAAAAATTCAGATTTGAAATCCTTTAAGGAATGGGATCATCTTCTGCAGCGAGCTGATCATACTATCACTGGATTGCTGGATACGACGGTATACGCGTCCGGCCTTCTTGACGGGGTTTCCTTGGAAACCGATTGAGACCTGTCTCTTCGCATCAGGGATCGTGATAGCAAGTTTATTTGGAAGATAAAAAATGCTCTCAAAAGATCAAATGTGGAATTTTACTATATTTCACATTTAGGCACGGAACCAATCAAAATTTGAAACACAAAAAAGAATGGATTGGTGATTTTGATATCTGATTGTTCAAAACACTTGGATCACCCAAGTGGGTCCAATTTATTTTCAGCCGCTGCAAACTCTTTATTTTTATGGGTCGACTTGACTCTTACGCCGTTATTATTATCGTAGAGTTATAAGCATATACTCATATTGATGCGGCGTTTTCACTGGTGGTCTTCCAAATTATCATATTCCTCCCTATCCATGCTCTTCGACATTACCTCCTAATGCCATCTGATTAAGGTTTTGTCCTTTTTACTGCCGCAAGATAATGAAAGGAAGGTGTGCCATGTATGCATTGATTTACGACAACCTGAATACCGGTATTATATATAATTTGATTCCATTGGCATCTAATATGCATATTTACGCATATTAGATGCCAATGGAATGGCGAGAAAAGCCGAAACTCTTCCATTTGCGGAGAACGCCGGCCAGTGGCAAAAAGGCCATTTATGGATGGACACCAATTAAATTCCAACGCATGGTGGCGAACGGATTTGATGAAAACCAGCGGTTTAAAAAATCAAATTTTCCAAATATCGCTAAGGTGCAAAAGAAAATCAATACAATGTGTCAACAAAATAACGAGACATGCGTGGGGCATTTTCCGCATAATTAAAAGGTTCTTTGCGCATGATGGCGCTTCAGCAAGTCGAAATAATTCATTTATTTTATAAAAAGCGAAGAAGGGAGGTGAAATACATGCCCCAAGGAGACGGAACTGGCCCGGGCAGAAAGGGTCAACGATCAGGCAGAGGACAGGCTCCCTGCGGCCGCAACAGGCAACCGGCCCAACCGCAGGGTCAAGGAGGACAACGTAGCGGTCAAGACGCCGGCCAGGGTAAAGGCCGGAGCGGAGGTCGTGGAAAGGAACAGCGTGGCGGTTCGGGGCGAAGTCGCGGTCAAAACCGTTAACGCGCGACCACGCAAAGATTTATCCAAGCGGCGTCATTGATTAAACGGTTTGAACGCCGCGCTTGGCGCTGAATCAAAAACGTAAACAAGGAGGACAGTATCATGCCAGGATTAGACAGAAGAGGCCCCAGGGGAGTCGGTCCCATGACCGGCGGTCGCAAGGGGCTTTGCGGTCGCACAGACGGCTTGGCCGACCTGCCCGGTTACGGCGGTGGCTATGGCAGAGGGATGGGATTCAGACGCGGATTTGGCAGGGGCCGTGGTAGCGGCTTCGATCCGGCTCATGGCGGATATCCTTACCCGCTGGCGTATGGTGCCGGGTACCCGGTTGGTAAAACCGATGAAATGGAGATGCTCCGGGCTGATGCCGACGCCTTGAAAAAATCCCTGGAAGCCGTCCAGCAAAGAATCGCCGAACTGGAAAAGAAAGGATCCGAATAACTATTGATCCGGGGTACCGGCCTGACGGGATTTCGCATTTAATACACCACCTACCGGTACCCCACTGTCGTCCGATAGGTATTGGTTGGAATATGATCAAAAGCAAAACTGGTTTTAAGCTCACTGATTGAATTCTTCTGCGCACTGCGACCGCAGACAAACAGCAGTAGCTCTTTGGGGGCCCAGTTTTTGATATCTGTTACAATGGCAGAGTATTCATAATTGCCATCGTCGGGTGAAAACAACTTCAATTGATAATGCACTTTGGGTCTGTGAACCTTTTTACGCAGTATGATCACATAATGTTGTTGATCAATTGAGTCGATCGGCTGTTTTATCCAGAAATAGCCCATTTGTTGATTGAATTTGAACCATCTTTTTCGCTGCTGGGCCGCTGTTTTTAGATTTAGTAGCTTCCAGAAGGGGGCTTTGATAGCGAATTCAAAATGGTGCTTTATCAAATAGCTGATCACCTCGGATACGCAAAAGGCACTGTCAGTACGGAATCTTAAGGTAAAATCAGCCAACTGTCGTCGAATCGTCTGAATGACAACCAGGGCGCGGTTGGAATCATGCACGTTGCCGAGACGGTTCAAAATCGATAGAAAATGACCGGTTTCACCCACATGGGCAGTGAGTGTAAAATATGACCGGGGCCCCCCTTTTAATTGGGTTATAGCCCTTAAAAGTCCAGCTGGGGTACCCCCCACTGCTTCGGCTCCGAGACCAACACCACCGCAGTCGAAACGCGCCAATAGGTGCTCGGTCTGTCCTTTCGTCAAACAATATATTTTATTGGTTTAATGATGGCGTTTCAGCAAGACGAAATATTTCAATCCATGGCAGGTCCGGATTTTTATCCGCATCCGGTGGAAGTGGTGCGGCAAAGGGAAACCCATATTTCAAGAGTATTTTTGACCGGGGAATTCGTCTATAAGGTCAAAAAAGAGGTTAACCTGGGGTTTGTCGATTACAGTAGCCTTGAGAAGCGGCTTTTTTTCTGCCGACAAGAAACCAATCTGAATCGACGTCTCTCAAGCGGGATCTATCTGGGGGTCGTGCCGATCACACGCTATCATGACCGATTTGCGCTACAAGGCACAGGGGTGCCGGTCGAGTATGCTGTAAAGATGCGGCAGCTTCCGGAGGCGGGCACTATGGTGCGGCTGTTGAAAGCCCGAAAAATCGGAAAGACTGAAATCAAAGCCCTCACTCAGCGCTTGGTTGCCTTTTATGTCGCAACCGCCAGCAGTCCTAAGATTGATGCATACGGTTCGTTGGAAACTGTCCGGTGCAACTGCGAGGAGAATTTCTCTCAGATCGACGTCTTTTTGGGAAATGCTCTGGAGGAAAGGCTGTTCCAAATTGTACGGGCGGCCACCCGGTCTTTTCTAAAAAGAAAAAAAAGACTGTTCGAAAAGCGTGTCATAACGGGCCGGATTAGAGATTGCCACGGCGATCTGCGTACCGGGCACATCTATTTCGAAAATGGGATCCAGATTGTCGACTGCATCGAGTTCAACGACCGTTTCCGATACAGCGACATTGCCTCCGACTTGGCTTTTTTGGCCATGGACCTTGATTTCGAAGGATTTCCGGAAGTCGCTCGGGAGTTGGTCGACATGTATGTGCACCATGCCGCCGATCCGGATGCCATCGGCATGCTCGATTTTTACAAATGTTACAGGGCTGTGGTGAGAACAAAGATAGCGTGCCTGCGCTTATCCGAATCGGGCTCGGGCGAATACGCCTACCACAAAACCCTCCGAGAGGCGCGGCAGTATCTGGAGCTCGCCTACCGTTATGCGCTGCAGTTCACAAGACCCGTGATCTGGGTGGTCTGTGGTCTGCCGGCATCCGGAAAAAGTACCATCGCTGCCGCTTTGGGAAGATCTCTCGGCATCGAGGTCCTCCGATCGGACGCGATTCGCAAGCAGCTGTTCGAGCTTCCGGTCGAAACGGCGGTGATTCAACCCTTTGAAGAAGGGATATACTCCCCGGAGGTCAGCGCCCTGACTTACGCAAGGCTCCTGCTTCAAGCTCAGGATCAAATAACAGGCGGCCGGTCTGTCATCCTGGACGCTACATACAGCAGCAGCCGACAGCGGCGGGAGGTCATGCGGTTGGCCGGGGATTCGGATGCCAATGTTCTCTTTATCGAGTGTTCCGCCGGCCAGAATATTTTGATCGAGCGGTTGCGGCGGCGCGAAAACGGTCTCTCTGTTTCCGATGCACGAGTGCGACACTTCCAACAATTGAGACAAAGATTTGAGCCACTGATAGATATCCAGGAGGAGTTGCACCTCCGAGTCAACACCGAAGAACCCCTTCAGCAGAATCTCAACCGGATCCTCAGCCACGATAATTTCCTGCTTTCAAAAGCGATCGCCGATCGAACGAATCGACTATTCTTTAAATAATCAGTGGATTTGCTGCTGAGATGGTTGTCTCTTTTTCAGCCATGTCTGATAAATAAAAAACACCAATAGTGCCCGTAAGATTAAATGCACTATTGGTGTTTTCTTAAGTCTTCCATTGACGATCAAGCGACTTCCATTTCGCGGCGGGTTGCCATATCTACAAGTATTCTGTCTCTAGCTTTGTCGATACCCAGCGCCTTGCGCTTCTTGTCGATATGGGCGATCATCTTTCGGGCATGACGGACCGGATCGATCTCAAGATCCCACATTCCGCCGTATAGTTTTTCGAATTCTTCGAACAGATACTTCTGGAATATGGGTGCACCGGACACCGGCAGCGTAACACCAAATACCGTGTATACGCCGGAGGCGACAAAATAATGCCCGATACTGATGGCCTTTTCGCTCATCCACTCCGGTGCGCTGCCTGCTGCCGGAAGATCGCTGATGTCGTTTCCCAAGCCGCCGGCTTTGACGACTTCCGTTGCAGCCAGAAGGATACGGCTGTTATCGACACATGATCCCAAATGGAGCACAGGCGGAATGCCGACGGTTTCACAGACCTCTGCAAGGCCGGGTCCGCAGTATACACTGGCAGATTCCGGTGTCAGCAAACCTTCCATCGCGCAGGCGATGCCATTGCAGCCGGTCGTTAAAACGATGACGTCATTTTTAATGAGTTCCTTTACGACCTGCAGGTGTGCATCGTTGTGGCGGGTTCTGACATTGTTGCAACCGACAACGCCGCCGATACCACGGATACGCCCGTTGACGATGTTGTCGTTTAATGGTTTATACGAACCGCGAAACGTGCCTCCGAGGTGGTACTCGATTGCTTCCACCCCAAACCCGGCCACCATGGTTGATTTTTGTTTTGGAATCATTACTTCCACACTACGGTTTTGGAAGTTGTCCACCGCCATTTTGACAATCCGCTTGGCGTCCTCCATGGCATAGTGTTCGTCGAATTCAATATGGATAACATTTTCTTGCTCCATCCGCGCAATTGGATGGGTTGTGATCAATTTGGTGTGAAAACATTTAGCAACGTTGGCAAGGTTCTGAAAAATGCATTGAATGTCCACCACCATGGCATCGCAGGCGCCGGTGATAATTGCCAGTTCTTGTTGCAGGAAAGTACCGCAAAGTGGAACACCATGTCGCTGGAGTATTTCGTTTGCGGTGCAGCAAATGCCGGAGAGCTGGATACCGCGAGCGCCTTTCGAGCCTGCATAATCGTGCATCTCCTTGGAGCCGGCAGCTGCTACGATCATCTCAGACAGCACGGGTTCGTGGCCGTGAATCACGATGTTGACCATATCTTCTTTCAAAACACCGAGGTTGGCTTCAGCGACAAGGGGATATGGGGTACCGAAGAGGATATCCTGCAGTTCGGTGGCCAGCATCGACCCGCCCCAGCCATCGGCGATGGCGGCTCGAGTCCCTTGCTTAATGAGGTTGCGGTAATCCTGGTCCACCCCAATGTGGGTTCGATGCATGATCTCGACGATTTCTCGATCAATATTCCTTGGTACAACCCCGTGTTTCTTCCAAATATCGTAACGGGGTTTGGGCGCTCTCTGGGCAAAAAGCACTTCGCCCTCGGCTTTACCCCACTCATTGAGCGCTTTTTCACCGACTTCGACGGCCACTTCATCGAGGTCGCGATCGAGCTCTTGTCCGTCGACGGTGACTTTTGTTGGTACGCCCAACCATTCAGCCACTTCAACCAATTTGATTCGGTCCTTGATCTTGTAATCCTCGGTTTCCTTGCGGGCTGCGGTCAGGAATATCTCGGCGACACATCGACCGTGGTCTGAGTGGGCCGCTGCGCCTCCGGCAATCATACGGATGAAGTTACGGGCGGCCACGGTGTTCGCCGTAGCGCCACAAATCCCCTTGCGCTCGTCTTCTCCTTCAATTCCGGCTTTCGGCAACGGCAAACGGCAGGGACCCATTCCGCAGTTCTTACAACAGGTCCCCTGGGATCCGATGGCGCAGGGTTTCATAGTTACCGCTCTGTCAAATGCGGTTTCGACATTGAGTTCATGCGCGCGCTCTATCATTTGTTGCGTCGCCGGATCAACCGAAGCCGCCATGGGGTCGGCGAGTTTTGGGGTATTTCCCTTGGTGGATTTATTTTCGACTGGCATTTGACCTCCCTCCTTAAGTTAGTCGATAATGATAATAGAAAAGTATGTCCATCCGTCATTCAGTCATATTGTTCGCTCGTTTAAAATATTCGAGATTTAAGAAGAACGAACATGGCAGCAAATACTGCAATCAACTATCCAAACTATATTATTTTTCGAAACCGCGTACGTCTCAGTGATGATACTCACTTTCTGATTGTATCCTTACCCCCTCGTTAATATTTGTTTTCTCACATCAGATCTATACGGCATTAAGCGGGTAGCTTGTTCTATCTTGGTACAATGTATTGCGTATATAACTCACATATTGTGAACCCAAGGAGGGCGCTTACATACATTGCACAGTCAAAGCCACCACGTGACGTTCAGAGTTGATTGGTTCCACCTTCCGCAGGGCCTCAGAGCAGCCAAGAAACAGAGGAGGGCGGATTGCATTTCCGGATCAATGGCGAAACCATTACTGGAGGGAGGTCCGCTTGGACATTATTTTGGCAAAGAGTATGCCATCAGGGCATAAGGCAGGCTAAACGACTATATATTCATTGAATACTGTCTATTGGAATTTAAAATTTATGGTTCGTATGCTGAAAAAAGGTGAGGCATCAGTGCAAGTTGCACTGTTATTCATTACGGTTGCGGCCGTCCGATTCGGGCACATTAATATCAAAAGCCTTTATTTTTCGATGCGAGCCGGGTAATTTATAATGGGTTTGCCAGTGTGGAATGTCTGTCGCAAAGCACAGTTCTTTTCGCATACATCGGCGTGAAAAACATCACAACATGCCTTGCCGAGCACTTCATCACGTGTTGTCTGGGTGATTCGTTCAGCGGCACGATTAAATGTGGTTATCCGCCAATCCTTGTCAACTGTAAACACCCCTTCGTTGATTGAATCCAGAATAACATCACGGACCCGTTGATCGGTGCTTTCATTCATTGGTTTTCACCTTCACATTTAAAAACGTTGCATTATGCAATACTATAATTGGCTATAAACTGCATAATGCAACGTTTGGGTCAACCATCAAATTCCGATGTTTTTTCTATAATAATGAAAATCGGGACCATAGAGTCATCTTTCTATTTTGGCATGACGATTGCTCGTAATGTTGACCATGAAGATGGCAATTTCACACTGGGAGAATCGAGTCTCACCCGTGTTTGACGTCTCCGATAAGTTACTACTGGTCGAAATTGAAAACGGTAAAGAAATCAACCGGATAGACAACGTACTGACGTGCCATGGACCGATCGAAAGAGCCCGAGAGGTTTATCATCTCGGCACACAAGTGCTTTTATGCGGTGCTATCTCGAGGCCCATACAAACCGCATTAAACACCATAGGTGTGCAGGTAATTGGATTTATTTGTGGGAATTTGGATGATGTATTAAATGCATACATAAAGGGGCATCTGGCAGATAAATGCTTCCAGATGCCAGGCTACGAATCAAAGAAAGCCAAAAGAGAAATGCCAGTGTAAAACATTCCGAAGGACAGAGTATCAGGGAGGGTGGTATGGATCTTGGTGCAAAAATATCGGCGAATTGCGACACAGCATGCGATCTCCAAGCCGAATGTGTCAAACTCACCGGGCGAAGTGACGTCTTCAATGCCAACATGATCAATTGCGGTAAAGACGGTCTGGTCTTCGTGTCGCCAAAAGTGGTTAAAAAGGGGGCATATCTCATTGTTCGTATTCGTAATTACTTGCATACGGAGACTAACGGGCATGAAGAATATATTCGCTCCACAGGGTTAACAGAAGTCTGTTGGGTTGAGGAAATTATAAATGAGAAGGGATTAAATTATAAAATGGGGTTAAAATATTTATAAAGGATGCAAAGGTTTTTAATTTTGGATAATGCCGCAGGGGTGGTGAGAAAAAAAGAAATTAATTAAAAGGCGAGGTCTCTAACCGAATATTACATCTGAAGTATACTTGATAAGGAGTATACTATGAACAATATTCGTCGGGGTCTAAATATTGTTTTTACAGGAGACGGAAAAGGGAAAACGACTGCTGCCATTGGTATGGCCATGAGAGCAGCAGGTCAAAGATTAAAAGTCCTAATCATTCAATTCATGAAAGGGCAATCGAATATCGGTGAGTTAACGGCCTTGGACCAATGTCATCTCCCAATTGAAATTAAAAGTTTTGGGCGCCCAGGATTTGTACAATCAAGAGCTTGCGAACCCCTGGATATTTACCTTGCGAATAAAGGGCTCGCATGTTTTCGGTCAGCCTTATTAGGTTCTCGTTATGAAATGGTGGTTTTGGATGAAATATTAGTGGCGATCGAATTTGGACTATTAAAGGAAGGAGCATTGCGAGAGGATTTGTTAAGAAGACCATCTCACATGCATATAGTGCTCACTGGGCGCAACGCAACAAAACGAATTCTGGACATGGCTGACCTCGTGACTGAAATGAAAGAGCTAAAGCACCCCTACAATGTGGGCATCAAAGCGCAGGCCGGCATTGAGTATTAAAAACCCTTACACTTGAGGATATCCCGCCAAATTATTGTATATTGTAGTATAATTGCTTGAAGGGATAAATATTGCAAGTTCCCGCTAAATGTGCTTTTATATGAACGTCTGGATTATATTACAAAGCGACTATAACAATTCCTCAATATTGATTTTCAATTTGAAGAGTTAGTTGCCATGGGTGCCAGTACTGTGTAGGGACTAAGGGAATTTATAAGTCCCGCAGGTCATCCATGGCCTTTCATGTTTTGGGGGGAGGCCACTATGGAATGCAGCCAGCTTGGTGTTAAGATTTCCAATAAGGAAAATAGAAGCATAATCGTTCTTTGTTGTGACTGTTTAGACTCACTGTTAACTCAAATTGGTGGTTGGTTTTGGGCTGATAAGGCTGCTGTGATACCGCTCTGCGGTGAACCGCATTACAGGTATTGTGATATGTGCAATAGTGAGGTGCCTACCAAATTGTAAGTTCAATACTAAAGAACACAAAATAAAACAAAAAAAATATTTCGCCATAAGTTTGATTCACGGTTTTCCAGTCAGGCCTAAAGATACGATATGGATAGTACAAGAAATTATCAATACAGGACGGGCTGCGATGGTCAATAGCTACGATATCAACTATTCAGCTGTATCGACTTAATATATTTCGTTAACAAACTTTGCCATTCACCGATAAACTCTTCTCCCAATGCTCTTTGTGCCAATATGGGTGAGACACCTACCTATTGAAAAATTACTTTAGGGCGGGTAGGAGGATCACCAGTGAAATCATTACATACACTCAACCCTTTACATGATGGAACTGAGGCCATGGCCACGGTGTCAACATCAATTAAGATTGTCCCTTTTTCACCGGAATAAAATGTCCCCTGATCAACGACTAAAAAACAACATCAGTGTGGGATTAGGCTTCGGTTTCTTCCGGTGTCACCTCCACGGGTTTGGGTTGGGAGCCGAGTAAGCCGGCCTTGCGTTTTTCTTTGAGCCGGTAGCTTTCGCCTTTGATGTTCAAAGTGGTGCAATGATGCAGGAGCCGATCCAGGATGGCCGTAGCCAGCACCTGGTCGTTAAAGATCTCACCCCAGTCGACAAAGCTTTTGTTGGAGGTGATGATCGTGCTGGCCTTTTCGTAGCGGCGCGTCAGCAGCCGGAAGAACAAACCGGCTTCATCCCGATTCATCGGCAGATAGCCCATTTCATCGATGATCAGCACCTTGGGGTAGACAAACTGCTGCAGCTGTCGTTCCACCCGGTTTTCCATGCGGGCGCGGGTCAGGCGCGTGATCATCGCCTCCAAGGTGATAAAAAGCACCTTGTGGCCGGCTTCGGCCGCCTTGACCGCCAGGGCGATGGCCAGATGGGTCTTGCCGACACCGGGCGGTCCCAGGATGATGATGTTTTCCGCTCTTTCGACAAAGCCCAGTGTGCCCAGGTCCCGGATGACTTTGCGGTCCACGCTGGGCTGGAAGGCAAAGTCGAACTGCTCCATGGTTTTGATCCACGGCAGCCGCGCCATCTTCAGCCGCGCATCGACGCCCTTTTGATGACGCGCTCGGTACTCGGTGGACAGCGCCTCGGTCAAAAACTCCTTGTAGCCGAGATCCCGCTTGGAGGCCTGCTCGCACAGGCTGTCGAGTTGAAGTGACAGATGCTCCATTTTCATCTTTTCCAGCAGGCCGGTCAGTTGCATAGCGCCACCTCCTCGTAGACCGACAGCTCGCGGCGCTCAACGGCAAAGGTTTCGCTCCACAACTGGTGGTGATGCCCGGGCACCGTGACCCAACCCGCTGAGACGGGACGCAGCGCGTACTCGAGCACCAGGCGGTCATTGGCATACACCGCGAGGCGATCGTCCAGGCTGATACGAATGCTCACGTTCTGACCACAATATTGGGCCGGCACGCTGTAGCGGTTGCCGCGCACGTCGATGTAACCGTCCCAGTGGACGAAGCGTGCCTCCCGATACGAGGTGTCGTAGCGCACGGCCGGAAGCGGACCCAAATGGGGCGCCTCGCGTTTGAAGCGTTCGCTGACCACTTCCTTGACCGTGCCGTGCAGGCGCTGATCGGCTTCTTCAGCCAGCCATTTCTCGCCCAGCTGGTTGATGTGCTCGAAGCTTTCGAACTCGCGATAGCGCTCAAAAAAGTTATGCTTGACGTATCCCACCATCCGTTCGTCTTTGCCCTTGGTCCGGGCCCGCTGCGGCCGGCAGGCCTTGGGGACAAATCCATAATGGCCGGCAAAGTCGATGAAGCGCTGGTTAAAGCGCACCGCTTCACCGTTGCTCTCTGATTGTCCACCAGCATCTCGGCGGTCACCCCAGCGAAGTGTTCGAAGCTGCGGGCCATGCCTTCGTAGGTGTGCTCGGCGTCTTCCCGCTCGCAACTCCAGAAGTGGAAGCGCCGCGAAAATCCCAAGGTGTTGACGATAAAATGAATGCTCTGCGGCCGACCGGCCACGACCCGGATGATCTGCCCCCAGTCGCTTTGCATCTGTTTGCCTGGGGCAGTCTCAAAACGCACTGTCCGGCGGCTTTGACGCAGCGCCCGCTTGGGTTGAATGTAGTCGCTCAGGATGCTGATGCCGCCGCTATAACCTATTTCCCGGATCTTACGGAAAATGACCACTGCATTCCAAACCTGTTCGGTCAGCAGACGGTCGACGATCGGCTTGAAGGCATCCAGCTTGCTCACTCGGGCCCGGGGTCGTTTGCCGCTGGGCGGGCCACCGCGCTTGATGGCCCGGCTGATGGTCTTGGGGTTTACTCCGCTTTTTTGGGCGATGTCTTTGATGTAGACACCCTGCTTAAGTTGTGCTTGAATGTTCATCCAGTCCTCCTTGTTGAGCATCGGGCACCTCCAGGTTTCGTGGCAGATTCCCGGAGATACCATGTTTCAATTTGGAGGACATTTTATTTCGGTGTTTTTAAGACACTTAACATCGGCGCTGACAACGGTGGGGGAAGCTGAGGGAGTCCGCAGGACGGCCGGAGTTTCATCCACCGTGGGGCGAGAGTTCGCCAAAGGGCCCATCAACGTGCCGGATCCCGAAGTGCCAGAAAAAAAGACGCGCAGAAAATTCACCACCGCTTACAAGCTGCGCATGTTGCATGAAGCCGAACAGTGCCTCCAGCCCGGCGAGATTGGGGTCTTGTTGCGGAGAGAAGGACTGTATTCTTCTCACCTGACCACTTGGCGACGGCAGCGCGAAGAAGAGGGCGCCTTGCAGGCCCTGAATCCCAAAAAAAGAGGGCGCAAAGAAAAACCAAAAGATCCCTCTGCCGAGCGCATCGTCCAGCTTGAAAAAGAAAACCAGCGTCTGAAAGGCCGACTGCGAAAAGCCGAGATCATCATCGAGGCGGAAAAAAATCTCGGAGATTCTGGGTGTTGTTGATCGCTGCTATAGAGCCATTATGTGATCGCCGCTGTAATAGCTAAGACTTTGGATAGTTGTGCAAATTGGGAATTATGGCCTTTCCGAGCCAATCGATGCATTTTCCGAGGTGACGCATGTTGGCTAAACCTTCCTCGTCTTTCAGAACCTCCCCTTTGTTCAGACCAAAGCCCATATTCCAGTATGTTGAGCAAGGAATGATCATCCTGGACATTTGAAACATATGGTTGATTGTATCGTATGCGTGAGTGGCTCCCCCGCGTCTAACTGCAACTACTGCCGCCCCAATTTTTCCGGAAAAAGCGTGATTGTTGGCAAAAGCTACATATCCTGCCCTCTCGATTAGTGCCTTCAAATCAGCAGAGACAGCCGCAAAATAGGTTGGTGAGCCCAAAACCATGGCATCAGCTTTTAGCATTTTTGAAAAGATGTCGTTAAATTTATCCTTTTTGACTGAACATTTGTCGTCTTTATTTTCAAAACATTTCTCACAAGCGATACAACCACGAATCGCAGTTCCACCCACTTGTTCAATTTCTGTTTCCCACCCAGCACCATCCAATTCCGTGAGAATCTCCTTTAAAAGTAGCTCTGTATTCCCTTTTTTACGTGGACTCCCGTTTATCGCTAATGCGTACATAAAAATCTCCTTGTGTTATATAATCAAAAACTCATCCAGCATTTACGGACTGTGCAGCGTTTCTGACGTCTCTACCTTTAATCGCCACATCGCCTCTCCGGGGTATAAACCATAAACCAGTTTTCTTTTTCCGCCGGTCGGAAACTGATTGGTGTCATCCTGATAATATATGGGAAAAATCCTAACGAGCTTTCGATCCTCTATTTTGAAAATATCGTGCCCCATATATCCTTTGAAATTATTATCTCCTTCCTGAATCTCAGGGAAATTGATCATTGACAGACTTTTGTCCTTATTTGAAGCAAGTCCCAAAACTGTACCGTAACTACCAGAGCCAGCGGAAGTCGTGATGATGTAAATTTCATCAAAGCCGTTACCGTCAAGGTCAGAAAGAAATATATCTGAGATCGGATCCCTGTCTTTATATATCTCTGGATAATTGTATTCAAAGTTTTTGGTGCTAATTTTGATAGTGCTAAGACTCTGGCCCACCGGATGTGTTTCCGATATCACGATTGTTTTGCCGGTTTTTGTCTTAAGCTCTTTAGAAGCATTTGATTGAATATCTTTAGGTTTTTCCGAGCTGGCTTGAATATCGTGAGGTTCGGCCGTCTTTGCTACCTCGATACAGCTGGCCAGAAAAGAAAGAGTGATGATGGCAGATAATAGTCTGGTTATAAGTTTCGTTTTCATATCCATCCAATGAAAAACTCTGTTTGTTTTGATTGTCAGTTCATTTCATCTTGATTATCCTGATCCCAAACCGGTTCATTCTAAGAATTGATAGACTCTTTGATGTACTGATCGACAAGAGCTTTGATGTGATCGTTGGTCAACTTTTTCAAGTTTGTTCTGCCATTTCGTAGCCGCGTGAATAATAAATTTTCCATGCCAGCGATATGCTGGGCCTTCTTGCGGGCAATACCGGCAGAGCCGATTCGCAGACTATATCTTAATTCTGTCTTGCCCACAATTGTTTGTAAATCTTTGAGGGCCACCATTCGGAAACAATATGAGTAGGGGTTTCGTACCAGATAGGAAGGGGCTTTGGGGGTAGCTCTCATTGCCATCGACTCCCTCTCTCCCACACACTGGTTTGTGTAAGGGTTTTGTGTAAGAGGTGTGTGACAGATGGAATGGGGGCTTTTTTGGCCCTTAGAGAACAAAAAAAACCTGCTGTATTATCAGCAGGTTATAAAGTAAAGTTGGTGCCGAAGGCCGGATTTGCCAGATAGTCAATGATAACAATAAGTTACTGAATTAGAAGTGAGTTTAAACGAGTTTTTATACTGTTTTGGTTGCATATTTGCACACGAAAAAGCAGATTTGTTTCAATTGGGAATCTCATCGGTGTAAATATAAAGAATTAATAACAGTTTATGCTATAAAAATCTTGAATTAATACCATTAATGATCACATAGTAAACGACAGGATAGGAGGGTTTAGGGCTGTTTGTCAGAGATGAAATTGGGGTGAACGACCGGGACTTTGTTCTCCGGCTGAATCAGTTATTAATAAGGCAGGACCCTGAAGCCCTGCCTATTTTGATGTCAGCCGGACATATGCTTCAATAGCTCTCCGACATCTTCAACCGAAGCAACTGGATGGACTTCGAAACCGACATAGGGTGCATATTGCTGGGTCATCTTCATAACATCCAGATTGCTCCCTTCCAATATGCAATACCCCATGTCCTCACCGGGGAATGAACCCCAGTCTTTTGCCAATCCCACTTTGAAATCTTGTTTTACCATTTCCAGCAGCTTTCCCCATCCAGCAGCTCTTTCTTTTGGGTCAGCAGGTATGAGATTGCTGTTTAGGCTCCAAAGCAGCAGATACTTTCCCATGATATGACCTCCTTCTCTATTGGTATGCATCAATGGTTTCTACGTTCTGATTAACTATACCGGCCTCCAGAGGGTGAGAGGATACCTCCGGAGACCTGACAATGGTAATTTAAGGTGTCCCGTTGTCATAACTTGAGGGTTATCAGTTGTTGAGGTTAGGGGACTAATGAATCAGTTTGTTCGGTTTCAGGTGCAGGAATGAACCATAGCTGTCGATGGGAAATGAGGCAACAGAGACTTCGTTGTGTGTTCAAACTGATAAGCTAAGGTAGGGCTAAAGTGGTTATCGGTCAAGAAAGGTTTGAAACACCGGGATCGGAGGCACCATCAAATATTCACCCCGGGGGGGATAGGGTGCCGGGGGGTAGGGAGGATTCTCTCCAGTCAGCCACCTTGGACGTGGTACGGCATCTCATACAGACACTTGGCCAAAATTTTCTACACAGAGATTTATGGCCAGCCTTTATGTTTTACTGATAATAAGTTGAATTAGTTCAGATTTAATCTGACACCGCACTTGAAAAAGTGAGCCACTGTATAAAATGTCAAGGTTAAATTAGCATGGGCTTTCTGGTAAACGTGGGTTTTTGACATGAGCACCACCCTTTCTGAGCAAGTTTTTGGACCTTAGGTGTCCAAAACTGTGTCCAAAAGTGGACCTCAGGTTGGTCAAGGATGGTGAGTATTTTTAATGATTACGGAAGGATAAAAAAGGATTGGTGCCGAAGGCCGGACTTGAACCGGCACGGCTTGTGGCCACTACCCCCTCAAGATAGCGTGTCTACCAAGTTCCACCACTTCGGCACGTAGGAATAAATTGTACTACTGCGATTTCTCACCCTCAGCGGGGACCGGTTCCGATGTCGCTGGATTGGCCGGTTGGTCTGAGGTTTCAGCCGGTACCGCTGACGGAGTTTGCGGCGCGGCTTGATCGGTTATCGGTGGTTTGGTTTCCATCATGATCGAGCTTTTGGCACGGTTGGTAGAATAATACGCCAGTGACAGTGAGGTGATCATGAAAACAACCGCGGCCACCGTTGTCAGTTTGGTTAAGAAAGTGGATGCACCTCCACTTCCGAAAAGTGTCTGGCTGGCTCCACCGCCGAATGCCGCACCCATGTCGGCACCCTTGCCGGTCTGTAAAAGCACGATCATTATCATAGCGATGGATACGACAACGTGAATAATTATGAGTACTTGTGTCATTTTATTGTCCTGGTGATTCGGAAATCATCATCCTTGAAAATGGACGATGCGGCTGAATGTTTCCGCATCTAAACTGGCGCCGCCGACCAGGGCCCCGTCGATATCCGGCATACTCATCAACTCTGCGGCGTTTTGCGGTTTTACGCTGCCACCGTAGAGAATACGTAGGTTCTTCGCCAAGCTATCGTCGAACATTCGAGCCATCCGTTCGCGCAAGAACTGATGGACTTCTTGAGCCTGTGCGCTTGTCGCAGTTTTGCCGGTTCCGATCGCCCAGATCGGTTCGTAGGCAAGGATAAGTTGTCGCAGCGCATCGACAAATTGTCCTTTTAATCCCATTTCGAGTTGTTTGTCAAGCACAGAAAAGGTTTCTCCGGATGTGCGCTGTTTCTCGGACTCCCCGATGCACATGATCGGTACCAGACCGGCTGCCACGGCTGCCGACACCTTTTTGTTGACATCTGCGTTGGATTCGCCGAAGTACTCGCGCCTTTCCGAATGTCCAATTATTACGTAGCGGCATCCTGCCGACAAAAGCATGGCAGGAGAGATGGCCCCGGTGAAGGCGCCTTCCTCTTCCCAGAAAACATCCTGGGCACCCAAGGCTATCGGGCCATCTTTGATGGATTCATAAACCGGATGCAGGGCCGCGAAATGGGGTGCGATCATGACATCGACATTCTTTGCCTTCAAAACCAGATCCTTCAATCGGACAGCGGTTTGAACGGCTTCCGAAACAGTTTTGTACATTTTCCAGTTGCCGGCGATCAACGGTATGCGGATGCTCATGATTCTCCCCCTATAATGGCTTTTCACTGGGCCGGTTCGTTAAAATAGCGATACTTCCCGGCATGCTTGATCATACTGGGCCCTGTAGTAAGGATCAGGATATTTCCCAATGGCCCGACACAAATCAGCAATAAGATGGCAAGCGCGATGAAACTATCGCCGGCGACGTATCGTGATGCTGCGGGAAATACAATATAGAATATCAAATCAATCGCGCTCAGGGCGAGAAGGGGCCAAGCGGCCCATTTCCTCAGATTCCATACCCCGACACCCAGGACGGCAAAAGGAATCGTGGTTACCAGAAACTTTGTCGCCATCTGCCCGGACAATGGATTCGGGATGACCGGGTCGGTGGCCAACCAGAGGAACGCTTTGAATATCGCCACCCAGCCGGCCGCCCAAATCGGCCATGGAAATTGCCTGTCGATACGCCAACTGGGGAATATGGCAAACGGAACGTGTCTGTCTTCAGCCATTTGGCCTTGTTCCGGACTCCGCCCGTTTTCAGTCTTCGTTTTTGTTCGAGTCAATATGGGTTGTCCTTGGAATGGTTTCGCTGATACCGGCTGACGCCGGTATACTCTTGCCGCCGGCCGGGTATATCGCTATTCATTGAAGACGACGCCACGTTACATCTGTTTTCCGATCATGGCTGCCAGGTCGACCATGCGGCTGGAATAGCCCATTTCGTTGTCATACCAGGACAGTACTTTCACCATTTCATCGACCACGTATGTCGTGGGCGCATCGACAATCGACGAAAACCGCGAACCGTTATAATCGGTTGATACCAGCGGGATCTCGCTGTATCCGAGAATACCTTTCAGGGAACCCTCCGAGGCTTTCTTGAACGCATCATTGACATCTGAAACCGTAAGACCTGATTTCTCCACCGTGGCCACAAAGTCGACGATCGAAACGTTAGGTGTCGGTACGCGAATCGCCAGTCCGTTCAGACGCCCGGCAAGTTCGGGCAAGACCAGGGCGACGGCCCTGGCTGCACCTGTCGTCGTTGGAATCATTGACAGGCCGGCCGCCCTTGCACGGCGTAAGTCTTTGTGCGGGAAATCGAGCAGGCGCTGATCACCGGTATAGCTGTGTATGGTGGTCATCAAACCGCTTCGGATGCCGAAATTCTCGAGCAATACTTTTGCAACGGGCGCCAGGCAGTTGGTGGTGCAAGAGGCATTGGAGATAACGTTGTGCTGGCGCGGATCATATCGATTCGAGTTGACGCCGAGGACGATAGTGATATCCGGGTCTTTGGCCGGTGCCGAAATGATGACTTTCCGGGCGCCTGAGGCCAGGTGCTTTTCCGCATTTTCCTTGTCCCTGAACAAGCCGGTGCATTCAGCCACTATGTCGGCACCGAACTCACCCCATCGCAGCATGGACGGATCCTTGATCGATGTAATCGCCACGGAATTTTTATCTACTTCTATGGCATCATCCTTGGCGACAATCTCTGCATCGAGCGTACCGTGGACAGAGTCATACTTCAACAGGTGGGCCATCGTCGCAGAGTCGGTGAGGTCGTTTACAGCCACCACCTCCACTTCAGGATGTTTGAGTGCTGCTCTGAATACCAGCCGTCCGATTCTGCCAAATCCGTTAATTCCAATTTTTATACTCATTTCGTCTCCTCCAGACCTTTCTTCATTATTAGGGCATCTTCTCCCGTGTCCATGTAGTATTTCGGCCGTTCCGCAATGATTTTAAATCCAAGTTTCGTGTAGAGGTCAATGGCAAAGGTGTTGGAACGTCGGACTTCCAGATACACTGTCCGGGCTCCTTTGCCTGTTGCCATGCTGCAGCAAGTGTGTAACAGCCATTCTGCGATACCCTGACGCCGCCATTCGGGTGCCACGGCAATCCTTAATATATGCAGCTCGTCGATCGTCAATCGCAGACAGGCATATGCAATGGTTCGTCCATTATCGGGATGGACAACCACAGCGCTTACTGCATCCTTGCAGGAGATTTCGTTTGAAAAGGATATTCGCTGCCATGGATGCCTGAAGGAAACCTTTTCGATGGCAATGATATCGTCGAGATGGCTTGCACCAAGGGCAACGATCGACCAGACCGGCACGGTTAACTCCGCTTGTTTCCCTTCAATATGCCGCTAGCCATAGAGATGCTCTTTTTCCCAAACGCTTCGACAAGGGCGGCCAGTTCATCGACCTTCATATTGCCGCGCGTATTCACAGCTTTGATCAACATCGGCAAATTGACTCCCGATACGACTTCCACCCTCCCTTCCTCTAAAAAAGTATAACTCAAGTTTGACGGAGTGCCTCCGAACATGTCGGTCAGAATCAGCACACCGTCTTCCTGGCCGACCTTTTTCATGCCGTCGGCGATGATCTTTCGCAATTTTTCGGCGCTCACATTCAAATCGATGGAAACCGATTCGGTGTTTTCCGGTTTGGATCCAATGATGAATTCCGAAGCATCGATCAAGGCTTCCCCGAGCTGGCAATGAGTCACTATCAATATTCCGATCATTAATTTCCCGCTTCCGCTGGTTTTAGCTTGCCTCCGACGGTTATTTCAAACGAAGGCCGCAATCATCGTGGCTAAGCTTGACGTATGTCGCGATGGGTGATGGCGATGTTTTTACCGGCCTTATGAATGTGTTCGTAAATGGTTCCTGCTATTGCAACCGATCGGTGCCGGCCGCCGGTGCAGCCTACGGCGATTGTCAGATAGGCTTTACCTTCATCCTCAAACAAAGGAATCAGATAGTCTAGTAAGTCAATATACTTATGAAGAAATTCTCGTGTGATATCGTTCTGCAACACGAAACTTTTTACCGCGGCTGTTTCACCGTCCTTTTCCTTCAGTTCAGGGACAAAATAGGGGTTGGGCAGAAATCGAACATCGATGATCAGGTCTGCATCGCTCGGCGTACCGTATTTGAAACCAAATGAAACGATGTGAATCCTCATCGACGGCAGCTTGTTAATCTGCCTGGCGATACTGTTGATCGTCCTTTTGAGTTCATGCACGTTGAATCGCGAGGTATTGATCACCTGGTCAGCCTTTTTCTTCAGGCCTTCCATCAATGCCTTCTCAAAACGGATGCTTTCCAGCAGGCTATTTTCCTGAATCACCGGATGGTGTCGGCGGGTCTGGCTGTAGCGCTGGAGGATGATCTCTTCGTCGGCTTCAAGGAATATTATTTCGAGATCGAAGCCTTTCTGCTTGATTTTGTTTATGACGGCTGAATAATTATCTAGAAAATTTCTATCCCTCAAATCCATCCCAAAGGCCAATCCGGCCGTATGAGAGCCTTGGGTGCTCGGCAATTCCAGAAATCCAAGCAGCAGGGCAACCGGCATGTTGTCGACACAGTAAAAGCCGGCATCTTCTAGCGCGGCCAAAGCCGTACTCTTTCCCGATCCGGACAAACCCGTCAGGATGATTATTTTGGGAACTGTCACGGGTTTTCTCAGGGTTCTGTCGTTGGTGGTCGATCGGATTCGGGACACTCCGGGGTTGAGGGATTCACTATTCACGTTATACCGCTAAGGGCAGCCTTCTATTGGCAAGAGGTTGAAACAGGTCATGGTGAGTTTTAGCGGTGTCAGATTAAAACTCGACATCTTCATCTTTGATGATTCGATAAATGTCATCGCTGGTCGTCGCCCCTAACAGCCTCTCCCTAAATGTTTCATTTTTTAGTAGTTTCGATATTCTGGCAAGCACTTTCAAATGCAGCCCCGTGGAGTTTTCGGGGGTCATTAAAAGAAAAAATATGTGCGTGGGTCGGTTATCCATCGATTCAAAATCGACGCCTTTGCGACTGAGACCGAAGCCGAGGACCAAATCATCCAGGTTCTTCAGTTTGCCATGCGGGATCCCGATTCCGGCTCCGATACCCGTACTTCCCAAACGCTCCCTTTCCAATAGAACAAGGACGAGTTCGTCCGCATTCGCTTCCTTCAGTCGGGCGATGGGCTCAACGAGTTCTTCCAAAATGCTTTTTTTGTCCCGTGCTTTGAGATCGGCGAGAATGGCTTCCCGCGGCAGTACATCCAAAATTTTCATGGGGGTGCACCATTCGGATCCGTTTCAGGCTTGGTGTAGCGTTTTATCATATGTTGAAACCAGCGGCTTGTCGCTCCCGCATTTAGTTCTTTATCCGGGCAATTGCATGGTCGCCAGGCCGCAGGCTGAATTTTACAATCCGTTACGGCTCTTTGCAGGTTGCCCGACGTTTCGAAACCGAACCGCCATTCAAACCACCATTCGGTTTTGGCCGGTTCGATTTTCATTGATCAATTGAAGCAATCAACTCTGAGGTTACCGGTTGGGTTGAATCAAGCCGTAATGGCCGTCCTTCCTTCGGTAGAGGACATTAACGCGATCGGTCTGAGAATTGGTGAAGACCAGAAAGTTGTTTTTGACCAGATCCATCTGCATCACAGCTTCATCAATATCCATTGGTTTGTATTCGATATTCGTGACCTTGACCTGCGGCCCGTCGTCTTCGTCCATCGTCGCGGCTTCGAATTCATCGAATTCCCTGATACTCGCTTTCGCTCCGCTGCGGCGATCTCTGGTCTTCTGCTTGCCTTTTTTTATCTGTTTCTCCAGTTTATCAAGAACCATGTCGATGGCCGAATACATATCGTTTATTTCTTCTTTGCCGACGATGTTGAGTCGGTCCCCTGAGATATTGATTTCCGCAATATGACGAAATTTTTCGACGGACAGAACGACACTGGCTTCTGCCGGGTTGTCAAGTAGCCTGTCGAACCGGTCGAGCTTTTCCGAGACGTAGGCTTTCAAATTTTCTGACGGGGGCAGGTTCTTGAATGTCACGGAGGTCTGCATCGATCAAATCTCCTTAAATTTGTTTGCGTTTGTTAGACGGTAAGACATTCATCATTTCCCTGTATTTTGCCACCGTACGGCGGGCAATGTTAATCTGAGCTTCCTTGAGAATTTTGGCTATTTTATCATCACTATACGGTTTTCGCGGATTTTCATCAGCGATGATCCGCTTAATTTTCTCCTGGACGCTGACCGAGGCGATGGCGCCCCCATGGGCGCGCTGGATGGAGCTGTTGAAAAAGTATTTCAACTCGAAGATTCCCTGTGGGGTGTAGGCATATTTGTTGGTCGTTACCCGGCTGATGGTCGATTCGTGCATCCCGATGTCCTGGGCGACATCCCTGAGCACCATCGGCTTCAAATGCGTGATCCCTTTTTCGAAAAAATCACGCTGATAATGCAAAATGCTTTCCATAACCTTGTAGATCGTTTTCTGTCGTTGGTGGATACTCTTAATTAACCACGCGGCTGAACGCAGTTTGTCCTGGATGTAGCTTTCCGCATCCCCCGGGAGCTTGTCTTTCGCGGCAATGGACCTTTTATAGAACGGGTTGACACGCAGTTTGGGCATTCCGTCATCATTGAGCACGATGACGAAGTCGTTATCCATTTTATAGACGTATATGTCAGGGGTAATGTATTGCGGTGTTTCATCGGAATATTGTCGGCCTGGTCGGGGCTCGAGGCTTTTTATGATGTTTATCGCGCTGACAATATCATCCAGCGAGACTTTCAAGGCACGGCTGATGTTTTTGATGTTTCTTTTTTCCAGGTCACCGAGATGGTGCTGAATGATGTCGGTGACCAAGGTGTTATCAATTTTCAGATGTTTGGCCTGAATCATCAGGCATTCCCTGAGGTCTCGGGCGCAAACGCCGATGGGGTCGAATGACTGCATCAGGGTCAGAACCGATTCGACCTGATCGAGGTCCATCGCGGCGATACGGGCGATCTCTTCCAGGGAGATGTCCAGATATCCGTCCTGGTTCAAGTTGCCAACGATAAGGGATCCAACGTGCTCCTCTTCTTTGCTGGGCGCCGTCATCAGCAATTGCCACAGCAGGTGGTCCTTCAAGGATTCTTTGCGGGCGATAAAAGCGTCATATTTAGGCGCCTCCCGGCTTTCCCCTTCATAGTTGACTCTTCCCGGTGTGTTGTATTCGTCGAGATAGCTGCTCCAGTCGATGTCGTCGTTGATTTTATCCTCGATCGTGACTTCTTTCGCTGAATCGCCGTCGTCGGCCGCTTGATCAGCCGTTTCCGTCAACCGTTCCTCACCCGCTGAATCCTGCAATTCTTCAAGGGCAGGGTTCTCCTCCAATTCCTGGCGTATGGTGTCCAGAAGCTCGAGGCGGGACAGCTGCAGCAGCTTGATCGCCATCTGCAACTGAGGGGTCATAATGAGCTGCTGTGTTAATTTGAGTTGTTGTCTAAGTTCGAGTGCCATATTTATAAACTAAATCCGTCTCCCAGGTATATTTTACGTGCGATGTCACTTGAGGTTATATGCTCGGGGGTGCCAGCCACAACAACTTTTCCCTCGTTAAGTATATAGGCGATATCGCAGGATTGCAGGGTATCCCTGACGTTATGATCTGAGATAAGGATGCCGATTCCGCGTTTTTTAAGATGCCCGATTATGTTCCTGATGTCAATGACCGCCAGCGGATCCACCCCTGCGAACGGTTCGTCGAGAAGCATGAATTTCGGATTGGTGGCCAATGCCCGGGAGATTTCCAACCGGCGTTTTTCACCCCCGGAAAGTACGGCGGCTTTCTGTTTGGCAAGATGTGCGATGCCAAGCTCTTCCAGCAGGAGGTCAGACCGTTCTTGCTGCTCATTACTGGACATAGAAAGTGTTTCAAGAATGGCCAAGATGTTTTGCTTGACCGTCAATTTTCTGAAAATCGACGGTTCCTGGGGCAAGTAGCCGACACCTTTTCGCGCCCGCAGGTGCATGGGGTACTCGGTTACCTCCTCGTCATCCAGAAACACCCCACCCGAATCCGGCTTCACCATTCCAACGGTCATGTAAAAGGTGGTCGTCTTACCGGCGCCATTCGGTCCGAGAAGTCCGACAACGCAGCGACTTTCTACATCCAGGCTAACGGAATCGACCACGGTTCTGCCGTTGTATATTTTACAAAGATTTTGGAGAGACAGCACGGTCATTTTGATATCCCGCTCGCCCGGTAACTGCCTCTGCCGGCCCCACAGGTTCGGCCTTTCGTCTGTCTGTATAGCAGATTTGATCGCTCCATCCAACATTCCTATTGCAATGGACTAATTTTTTTGGGGAACGTTGAAGACGCCTTTGACCCTGTTCTTTGAATTCCCGCTGACTCTGATCTTTTCAGTATCTATAAAAATGGTTATTTCTCGCCCGCTAATCGCATTACCGTTATGATTCACCACTGCGTTCTCACCGGTCAGTAAAATGGTCCGGGATTCGCGGTCATAGACGGCCCGGTCGGCACTGGCGGCAATTTCATTTGACAGTATGCGTACGTGACCGTCGGCGATGGCCTCTTTGATCGCTGACCGGGGATGATTTACCTTATGCGCCGGAGTATCCATCGGATCGAAATGCAATTTGAGCCGATCGCTTGACAGAATCATCTCTCCTCTAACCACTTTGACACTGCCGATAAATTCTGCTGATTTCGCGCTTTGATCGCCGACCAATTCATCAGCGGTTATGGTGACCGAATTCTGTTGCTCTGTTTGGTCGTTTGAAGGCGCACTGACCGACGCACCATTGGACGGCCGAGGCCAAAGGCTGCCCCACAGGCAAATCATGACGACAAGTGTGCAAAAAAGGATGATCCGCTTGGGGCTAAAGGGAAATATCTTCATTGAACGTGACCCGTACGCTGCCCTTTAGCACGGCTTTCCTTTTTGAAAGATCGAGAGTCATTCTTTCAGCACTCAGCTGAAAGTCATCTCCACTTATCGTTACCGGTGTTTCAGAGAAAATAAATCTTTTTTCGTGCCGATAGTGCAGCTCATCGGTGTTAAGGAGTGCGTCTTTATTTCTCAATTCGACCTGCCCTTTGACACTGACATTTTGTGACTCGGTCTCCAAAGTCCCGCTGTCGGCTGTCAGCTGAATCTGCTGCTGATCCTCGAGAAAAAAGATCATGCCGAGGTTGTCGAGGCGCACCTTTTTCTCCGAATCGATATATTGGGCCGACGTCGCATCAAGTTGCCATTCCTTTCTTCCATTTCGTGTGGCTGTTTGATGGATTTCGTCGATCGTCATATCGACCCCCGGTTTAAACATGGTGATAAGCTTTTCCGGGTTTGCGGATATTTTCCTATAGTTGACATACACGACCGTTACGATGCCGATAATTGAAACAATTATGAGAACCAGCACATTCCTCAGAGTTTGCGGATTTTTTTTCTTCAGTCCACTCATTATATCAAACCTCGGCCGGTCTGTCTTTCCCGGAGTGGGCAGCCTATATGGGGTCCTGTCGAACGGACCTGGGTTCCGCCCGACAGCCGCCTCTTTGGATCGGTTTGCCTCATAGTCCCGGTCAGGCCAATAAAGTTACGCCTACCACGGTTTCGTCCGGATGGCATGGCATTGATTATTGAATTTTATTTATTGAAGGCCGTGAAACCGACCCGGGGAGTGAATGCGGGCAGATGATGCCGATCACCCAGTCGTGCAACATCAAACTCGTTAAATTCAATGAAAAATACTATCGCGCGGTCTGTTAAAAGTCAAGAAACGATAAACTTTACCTTGATTAACCACCGTTTACTTGTTATTAAAGTCCCTTTTAATATTTTAAACAGATTTCAGTAAGTTGCTGTAGTTCGTATCATGTTTTCATCCGATATTGAGCAGCCTTAAATCGAATGTACTGGCAGGGGGCGCGGGGGTGATGAACCGACGGATCTGCCGGGATAAAATGAAGCCAGTTGAAGGTGATATGACGACTCAAAAAATAAACAAGACCTATCAGGAAATCAACGCCAAGATCAAATCCGGTAAGGTGGTGGTTGTCACGGCCGAGGAGATCATCGATATTGTAAACAACGACGGTCCGGTGGAGGCTGCCCGCCAGGTTGACGTGGTAACCACGGGTACATTTGCCCCCATGTGTTCCTCGGGAGCGTTCATCAATTTCGGCCACTCGGTACCGGGTATAAAAGCTTCCAAGGTTTGGTTGAACAACGTCCCGGCCTATGGGGGCTTGGCGGCCGTCGATTGTTACATCGGCGTCACCGAACCCTGTGAAGACGACCCTCTCAACAAAGTGCATCCTGGAGAGTTCAGCTATGGCGGTGGTCATGTTATCCAGGAATTGCTGGAGAGGAAAAAAGTCCACTTGAAGGCCATGGCCTATGGAACCGATTGCTATCCCAACCGAATGATCGAAAAGGACGTTTTGCTGAAATCATTGCCACAGGCCACTCTCTGCAATCCGCGCAATGCTTATCAGAACTACAACTGCGCCTTGAACTTATCGAACAAGACGGTATACACATACATGGGGGCTTTGAAGCCAAAGGCCGGCAATGCCAATTACTGTTCGGCCGGGCAGCTGAGCCCGCTGTTCAATGACCCGTATTACTTGACCATTGGGTTGGGAACCCGCATTTTTCTCGGCGGTGGTGAAGGCTATGTTACGTGGCATGGCACCCAACACAACCCGTCGGTGAAAAGGACGCCGAGAGGCATCCCTTTAAAGCCGGCCGGAACGCTTTGGGTTATGGGCGATCTGAAAAAAATGAGCCCCAAGTGGATCAAGGGCCTGAGCCTTCAGGGTTACGGGTGTTCCATGGCCGTCGGCCTCGGAGTTCCGATCCCGCTGTTGAATGAAAAAATTGCCCAGTTCACGGCCATATCAGACAAAGATATCTGGACCCAGATCGTCGACTACGGCCATGACTATCCCAGTGGCGTGTCCAAGAGCTACGGCCAGGTCAGCTATGCGGCTTTGAAAAGCGGGTTTATCGATTTTGACGGCCGGAAAGTGCCGACCGTTCCTTTGTCAAGTGTTTCCCGTGCCAGGGAAATTGCGGAGATCCTAAAAAACAAGATTGCCCGAGGAAAATTTTTTCTGGGTGAACCGGTTTTCACCCTTCCTCGGTGACCGAGAGCCGTGCGGCGCGCCAACCCCTTGGGACCCATAAAGATATGAGAAAAATAAGGGTGTTTATTGCCCTGGAGTTGCCCCAAACGGTCTTGGACACTATTCGCCAAGCCCAAAGGCAGCTGGCTGGCCACCGGCTCAACATCCGATGGGTGAAGGCCGAGAATATCCACCTGACGCTCAAGTTTTTAGGAGACATCGATCCCGCTTGCATTGATGTGATTGCCGACGCGACGGCGGATGCCGCAGACGGCAGAACACCATTTATCCTGTCGGCGAAAGGTGTCGGGGTTTTCCCAAACCCTAAGCGGATGAGGGTCATCTGGATCGGACTCGGCGGTCAGCTGAAAGAGCTCATTGAACTTCAGCAGGCTGTGGAAGACAGCCTGGTTTCAACCGGATTTTCGAGTGAAGGGCGGAGATTCTCGGGTCATATGACTATCGGCCGCAGTAAAGGGGTCGTCGATGCCGGAAAGCTGCAAACAGCGATGGATGATTTGCGGACGTTCGAATCAGAACCTTTCGGCATCGACCAAATTATATTATACAGAAGCGAACTGCATCCTGCAGGAGCGGTTTATACCCAGCTCAGAAGAGTGACATTGCCGCCGCCCAAAGGTGAGTGCAGGTACGAATTATCTTGAGGTGCGGTAGATTCCGGCTGAAAATCCAGGCCGATGCCCGGTCCGCGCTAGACCCGGGAATCTGCTGACACCATAGGCAGCGTTCGAATGTATCGGCCGGTTTCGCCGGCGAGGAGGAATCGATGACCAATGTAGCGGATAAATCAAAAGCGGTGGAAACGGCTATGGCTCAGATCGAACGTCAGTTCGGCAAGGGGTCGATCATGAAGCTGGGTGACAGCCCTGTGATCAAGGTGCCGGTCATTCCCACCGGTTCGTTGGCGCTGGATGTGGCACTTGGAATCGGTGGACTGCCGCGGGGTCGGGTCGTGGAAATCTTCGGACCCGAATCCTCCGGGAAAACGACGCTGGCCTTGCACGCCGTTGCCGAAGCCCAGAGACAGGGTGGTATCGCCGCTTTCATTGATGCCGAGCATGCATTGGACACTGTTTACGCCAAAAAGTTGGGTGTGAACTGTGATGAACTGCTCGTATCCCAACCCGATACCGGGGAACAGGCCCTTGAGATCGCCGATATGCTGGTTCGGAGCGGCGCTATCGATGTGCTGGTTATTGACTCGGTGGCTGCGCTGGTTCCCCGGGCCGAGATAGAAGGTGAAATGGGCGATTCGCATATGGGACTACAGGCCCGTTTGATGTCTCAGGCCTTGCGGAAGTTGACCGGGACGATCGGCAAAACGCGCACTTGTGTGGTGTTCATCAATCAGATCCGGATGAAGATCGGCATCGTTTTCGGAAACCCCGAGACAACCACCGGAGGCAATGCCTTAAAATTCTATGCGTCGGTTCGGTTGGATATCCGGCGAACCGGTGCAATCAAAGAAGGCCAAGATGTCACCGGCAACCGCACCCGGGTGCGAGTGGTCAAGAACAAGATGGCGCCGCCGTTCAAAGAGGCGGAGTTCGATATTTCCTACGGTGAGGGGATATCGAGAACCGGCGACCTGCTCGACCTGGGGGTACAGACAGGTATAATCGACAAAAGCGGATCCTGGTATTCTTTCGAAGGCGAGCGTATCGGCCAGGGAAGAGAAAATGTTAAACGATTTCTAACCGACAACCCGGACATCTATGCCGCCGCCCTGACCAAGGTCCGTGAATTCTTGGGACTTGCGGAAAAACCCGAGAAAACAGAAAAAAAAGACGAATCCTAACCAAGGTCGACATGGCAAAGCGCAATGCTTTATCAAGCCAGAGCTTAACCGACCGCTTCCCTTCAGAACAAGCGCTGCAGAAAACCCACGCAGATTGCAGACGGAGAGTAAACCATGACTGGCAATGAGGTACGCAAAAAATTCTTGGATTATTTTAAGGAGCATCGACACCAGGTGGTGAGGAGTTCATCGCTTGTCCCCCAGGACGACCCGACTCTGCTGTTTACCAACGCCGGGATGGTTCAGTTCAAACGCGCTTTTCTCGGCGAGGAGAATCGCGGATACTCCCGGGCGACGACATCCCAGAAGTGCGTGCGTGCCGGTGGAAAGCACAACGATCTGGAAAACGTCGGGTACACGGCTCGGCATCATACATTTTTCGAGATGCTCGGAAATTTCTCCTTCGGAGATTACTTCAAAGAAAAAGCCATTGATTACGGTTGGGATCTACTGACCAACGGTTATGGCTTGCCGGCGGACAAACTCTGGGTGTCGATCTATCTGGACGATGACGAGGCCCATTCCATCTGGAACAAGAGCATCGGTGTGCCTGAAGATCGGATCAAACGCTTTGGCGAAAAAGACAACTTCTGGGCCATGGGCGACACCGGGCCTTGCGGACCCTGTAGCGAAATTCATTTGGACCGAGGGGAGTCATACGGCTGCGGCAAGCCGGAATGTGCACTCGGCTGTGAGTGTGATCGATTTCTCGAAATCTGGAACCTGGTTTTCATGCAGTTCAACCGCGACGAATCAGGCACGCTTACACCTTTGCCGAAACCGAGTATCGATACCGGTTTAGGGCTGGAGCGCATGGTTTCGATCCTCCAGGATGCGGCGACGAATTTCGAAATCGACCTGATCTATCCGATCATTCAAAAAGCGGAGGAACTCAGTCAAAAGACGTATGGGAATAACGTCGAAGCCGATGTGGCGATGAAGGTCATCGCCGATCACAGCCGCGCGGCTGCTTTCCTGATCGGGGATGGGGTTTTCCCGTCGAACGAGGGCCGCGGGTATGTATTGCGGCGTATCATGCGCCGGGCGATTCGGTACGGGCGTATCATCGGCCTGACCCGTCCCTTTCTCCATCAGACTGCCGGCGTCGTTTTCGAAATCATGAAACCAGCCTATCCGGAGCTCTTGGAAGCCCGGTCTTTCATTACCAACGTGATAAAAAACGAAGAGCTTCGATTCATCGAAACGCTCGATACCGGTTTGAAACTGCTCATGGATACCCTGGGCAACCTCAAGGCTGCCGGTCGCAATCAGATTCCCGGTGAAATCATATTCAAACTCTACGATACCTATGGTTTCCCGGTCGATATCGTGAGGGATATCGTCAGGGAGAAAGAATTTTCGCTGGATATGGGCGGGTTCGACAGAGCCATGGACGCCCAGCGGGCTCAGTCTCGTTCCAAAACCTCCTTCACGGGGATTGGCGATGCCTTCAAGAAACTGACTTCAAAGGGTGCGGTCGTCGACTTCGTCGGCTACTCTCAGGCAGAGGCGACCTCAAATATTGTCCTATTGGTGCGTAACGGCGAAGATGTTGCTCAGGCCGGACCGGGAGATGACATCGAAATCGTTACCGAAAAAACGCCATTCTACGGAGAGTCCGGTGGACAAGTGGGGGATACCGGCCGTATCCGCGGGCCCGGCGCCGAGGTCGAGGTGACCGATACGATCAAGGATCCTACCGGCCTGATAATTCATAAAGGTCGCGTGCTGTCTGGACAAATTGAAGCGGGACAAGAGGTTAAGCTGACCGTCGATTATGCCAGGCGCAGGGCCACTCAAAGAAATCACACCGCCACTCATATCCTGCATGCCGTTCTGCGCGATGTGCTCGGCGACCATGTGAAACAGGCCGGTTCCTTGGTAGCCCCAGACCGATTGCGGTTCGATTTCAGTCATTTTTCACAGGTGGAAGCGGAGTCGCTGGAACGTATCGAAGTCATGGTCAACGAGCGTATCCGCGACAACATTTCGTCCCAGACGGTAGAAATGCAGGCCGACCAGGCGTTTAAATCGGGCGCCATGGCCCTGTTCGAAGAAAAATACGGAGACAATGTCCGGGTGGTGTCCCTGGCTGATTTCAGCAAGGAGCTGTGTGGCGGAACGCATGTCCAGCGCACCGGCGATATTGGATTCTTCAAGATCGTGAGCGAATCAAGCGTCGCTTCCGGTATCCGGCGCATCGAAGCCGTGACCGGCGATGAGGCCGTAGCAATAGTCCAGAAGACCGCCCGATTGCTGCAGGAGGCGGCCGGTCAGTTAAAGGATGCACCGGAGGCGGTTCCCCACAAGGTCGCTAAGCTGATGGCCGAACAAAAGTCACTCGAGAAAGACCTTGAGCGTTTGAAGGCCAAACTGGCCAGTCTTTCCGCCACGGACTCAGAGGCCAACATGAAATCGATCAACGGTGTCCAGGTGATCGCCCAGCGGGTCGAGGCAGACAATCCGGCGGCACTCAGGAACCTGGCCGATCGGTTTAGAGACAGGCTCAAATCGGGTGTGGTGGTACTTGGAGCGGCTGCCGAACAAAAAGCTTTCTTGATCGCTCTGGTAAGCAAGGACCTGATTGGACGCTACCACGCCGGCGACATTGTCAAGGAGCTGGCAACGGTTGTGGGCGGCAGCGGTGGCGGGAGACCGGACATGGCTCAGGCCGGCGGTACCCGCCCGGAGAACCTCGAGCAGGCGCTCCAGCAGGCCTACGATATAGTAAAACGCTCCCAATAGCACCTTCCCACTGTATCGGTTGGCGGTCGGCAGGAGAAATAATCTGACCGTCTATTGAGCCGGTCAATCCATTCGGCCGGCTTCGATCTGCCGGCCGCACCAATAACGCATCCGATCGGATCGGTCTCAAAGGGCGAATCGGGCCAGGTGGGCGCCGGCCGGCGTTTGGCGATAGGGTGGCCCCTTAATCGGGCATGGGTGCGTCGATCGCTCGAGATCTATTCCACTCATTGATCTTCCTTGACACAACCCACTCCTTTCATCTATAATTATCTGAATTAAATAGTAATATTTTACTGTTCACAATCAACAGGGGTCTTTTCCATGGATCTGTCGGATCAGATCGTTCATTTTTATCGTAAACACCTTCCCGGGGCCGTGCTGGAGAAAAACATCCTCAAGGCACCATGTCCTTTCTGTTCCTCCGCTGAATCCGGCGAAGGCGGAACCCTGGTTGCGTACGTGAACCCTGACAGTTTTTTCACCGGATATTTCAGGTGTCTCAACCGCTGTCGACATGGTGGATTCCCGCTGCACTTCGGGCGGTTGAACGGTATCGAGCCGTCCCAGGTTCCGGGCTTCGAACCCGATCGCGAGCCTTACGTCCGAGACATCGTCTATCCCAATAAAAATATCAATCAGGACATCATTAAATTTACTTCTTTAATGACTGAAGGCGAGTATGCCTATTTCCGGGAGCTCGGGGTGTCGAATGCGGTTGTCGATGAAATGAACGTTGGATACAACGGGCGCTACCTCGTCTATCCGTACGTGGCGGAAGATGGAAACAGCTATTCTGCCCGCTGTATACTTCCCGGCCGGCCGGATGATCATTTCTGGTTTGGGGACGACAAGTTCACCACGGGGGATTTCCAGATTTTCGGCGCTCCAGAGATCGATCGGTGCGAGGGCGGCGCACTGTTTGTCGCAGAGGGTGAAGATAATCTTCTGGCACTCAAAGAACTCGGGTATCCGGGGGTTGCCGTCCCGTCCGCCGCCGCACTTGAACACATCAGTGCCGAACGTCTGGACGGCCTCAGACATATTTTCATCGTTGTCAATAACAGCCCCGAAGCCTATCTGTCAGCCCGAGAGGCGGCTACTCGCATCGGGTATAAGGTGAGAATCCTCAGGTGGCCGACCCACTTCAAGCGCAACTACGGCCTTGCCGATCTGGCCCGGGACAAGGGGCCGGGGTTTCGAGCGGCCGTGTCCAACCTGATTCAGTCCTCCAAAGCCTTTTCGCCCTTTTCGCCCCCCGAAAGGGAGCACCGTGAATTTCTGGCCATGGTCGCACGGATCCGCAAAGACAATTCGGCCGGGCCCAGTTCCGGGTTCACCAGACTCGACCGGGCTTTGGGCAGTATCAGGGGGATCAATATCATGGGGGGGCCTCCGAAAGCAGGCAAGTCCTGTTTCTTCATGCAGGTGTCAACTGAAATGGCCCGCCGGAGATCGCCGGTGATTTACTACGACTTTGAGAACGGGCGCATGAAGATCTATGCTAGAACTTTCTGCCGAATGAGCCGCCTGGTGGAAGAGGAGATCCGAAGGAGCGCCCAAGACGAGGGCGTACGAGAGCGACTCGAGGCGGCCCAGAGGGAATTCAAACAGATGCTGCAGTATTTTAGGGTGGTGACCGATCGCAAACTGAATCCAGACATTATGCGCCGCCAGATCGACTTTCTGCAGCATGAAACCCGGAAGGATACGGCGGTCGTCGTCATCGATAGTCTGCACAAACTCCCTTTTAAGGATCTATCCGACCGGCGAACCGGTATCGATGCATGGTTGCGTCACTTGGAGGCCATCCGCGACGATCAGAACGTTTCCTTTTTTGTTATCTCGGAGCTCTCGCGGGGTGCAGGCGGGAGCTATGACAAAAAACCGGATCTCGGGGCTTTCAAGGAATCTGGAGACATCGAGTACAGCGCCGACAATGCGATGATACTGATGCCGGATTGGGATCCGGTTGAACCGATATCCTCCAAGGAGCGCCTGAGCACCCTTTGGTTGGTAGCCAGCCGGGAGAACAGCCCCGGTAAAATTGCCTCCTATCGGCTGGAATTTCCTTACTGGGGATTTTCAGAGTGTTAAACTTATGATGCGATCTCTTCCCGCCGGCAACTTGTTCGCCAAGTCGCTCCCCTGTCCTATCGTGATAGTCATGGTGTGGGCTTCGGTTGTATTCATTGTGCACACGGGGTGTTCGCAACCAGATCTAAGGCGGTCTTCCGGGAAAACTCCGGGAGATCAACCGCTCGAGCAGCACGCTTATGAACTCGTCGAAAGAGGCGACTATCCCACCGCCATTAAGATGCTCAACGACATATTGCGCCAGGACCGGTCAAATGCAAGAGCGATGTATGTCTTGGGTTATGTCCACGGACAATTGGGTGAGGTCGAAAATGAAATCGATTACTACGAAGCCGCCATCCAGGCTGGATACAGAAGCGATCAGGTCTTTCATAACCTGGGCCAAGCCTACCTCGAGACGAATCAGTCCTTGCAGGCGATCCAGTCTTTTGAAAACGGCCTGGTTTTGAATCCCGACAACGCCGACAACCATTTCGGGCTGGGTATGGCTTACAGCAGTGCTTTCGAATATGACAAAGCGGAAAGAGAAATACTGAAAGCCATTGAACTGGAGCCCGAGGCCCCTGAGTTCAGAGAATACCTTGGACGCTTATATGAAGATGTCGGACAATTAGAAAAGGCCGCCGCGCAGTTCCGAAACATCCTCGAGATTTCGCCCGATTATCCGGGAGCGCGCGAATATTTGGACCACATCGAGAAGAGGAGATTTCTGCGGGACAACCGCTGAAACAGGCGCGGCTACCCTCCCTGCAAGACATCGATCATCGAATAGGTCTTTGCTCTTGCCCCTGTTCGCAGTCTTGCATCCAGGTAGACGATGGCATCCATTGTCCCGAGGGCATAAACGACGCGCCCGTTGACGTTATGGGTAAATTCAAACCGAACGGTCCGGTCGGCTGATATCAGTGAGTATGTGTGCCAGCCATGCCCTGACAGCGCTTCCTCCGGTATGCCCCAGGCCTTTCTCTGCCGATCCGGGTCTCTCTCTTTCACGATGTTTTCTTCACTGAATTCGACACCCAAGGCGTTAAAGTATTTTACCATGGCCTTGGCCGTTCCGCTGGTGTCTGCTTTCCCTTTCTGATGACTCTCCCGAATTTCCAGGATATACCCCGTGAAGAGCCCGGGAAACTGTCTGGCGGCATAGTCCATCATGGCCTGGAATCCAACGATCTGTTTGGCCATGTTCGGTGCTATCACTGCGGCCGTCGCTGAATTTTGGACCGTTTTTTCGAGCTGAAGGCGGTTCCCGCCTGTTGTCCCCATGACAAAAGGTAGGTCATGCCGGCAGTAGAATTCGGCATTATCGTTGACCGCCGAAGGATGGGTGTAATCTACGCTGATGAAATCTCGATACTCAGATTTTACCTTCCCGATCATTTCATCACGACTATCGGGCCTCACCAGCTTTACCGCATGACCGGACACTAGGGTTTCAGTATCCGTGATCTCGGGGCCGGTCAGAGATATCGGGATCATTTCAAAGCGGCTATCGGTCTCCACATGTTCGGCTACAATCTGAGCCACGTTGCCCGGTAGGCCGTTGACCATGACTTTGATGGCTGTCATTCCGCTTCTCCTTTTGCGCGTTTGGGTTCAGAATGGATGCCGTTGCCTGGCGGCCATTCTCAATCGAGGGTCCCTGTCGTCAGGACACCTTGAAGTTCCCCTCATTGGTGCTTTTTATCGGTTATGGGAAGTTGGGTTTCGATATTTCCATCTGTATTTTTTCTGCCACGGTGGTCAGTCTCGGGAATTCCCTGCTGTACTCGCGGGTCAATCGGCGGTGAAGAGATTGGACAGCCGTGGGTATGTAGGCCTCGAATTGCTTTTTACCCTTCTTACGGCTCAGAAAGGCGAAAGCGCCAAGGACCTGCAGGTTGCGGGTCAAGGCACAGTAATGATACCCCCTGCGGAAGCTGTCCGCGCCATCGGGAAGTGGACGGTCTATCTGTTGGATACAGTATTCTACCAGCTCCGACTGGATGGCCTCGGGCAGGTTCACATAGGGATCGTTTAAAAGAGAGGCCAGATCGTACTGAAGCGGGCCCCGTCGACCACCCTGGAAATCGATGATAAAAATTTCACCGTCTCTGAGCATGATATTGCGGGATTGAAAGTCGCGGTGCATGAATCCATCGCAGGCGAAATCGAGGGCCCCGTCGGCCAGAAGCGAAAATTCAGGTTCCAATTCCGCAAAGGACTCGGGAAGGTCGAGGTATCCGGACAGGAACGCATCGGTAAAATACCGGCATTCTTTTTCGAGGATCAGCTCTCGGCTGTATGTCGGTGTCTGATAGGTCCAGGATGGTTCAAAACCCTCGGCCCCAGTTTGAGACATGGCAATCATTCGTCGAATGACCTGGCGATAGATAGGGATGATAGTCGCCGGATCCGACCTGTGTTGGATCACGTCCTGCAGGTGAGTATTACCGACATCCTCCAAATATACCAGGCCGGCAAATCGGTCGTAGAGAATAATCTTTGGAACAGGCACGCCTTTGGAGAAAAGGTGGCGCCCGATCGCAACGAACGCATCGGCCTCGGTCCGACCATTGGCATTTCGGATGCCGTGGTCAACCATTACAAGTGACGTCGTATCTGATTTCAAGCGGTACCAGCGGCGATCGGAACCATCGCCGGCCAGCTGTTCACAGGCTACCCGATCGGTTGCGACTCCCGGTCCGATCCGATTGAAAGCCAGCGGGTCCATGGCCACGCGGACCGCCCGTCGGTAGCTTTCCGGCGTGCCGATATCGGTCCAGTAATGCCCTGTCGATACGTACGCTCTGACGCCGCCACCGTTGGCGATGATTTCGCGATACGTGTCTATGCTGCTCTGAAAGGCTTTTTCAGGTATGAGATCCAATATCATCGGATCGAGCACCTGTATGCCGGTAAAGGCCAAGAGCCGAAGGCCTTCAGACTTGCCGGCGCCTGTCGGGCTTCCAAAGCCCTGCACAAGGTCGTCGGAGGCGACCGACACAGAATTGAACAGGGGTTCGTCGTGCAGTACCAGTGTCACCGGCTGTGAATGGCCCAAGTGGAAACGGTACACCGCCTGCAGGTCGATGTCGGTAAGTATATCGCTGTTTATGACCATGAACGGCTGGTCATCCCAAAAATAGGCCGTTTTCTTTACGGCGCCTCCGGTACCGAGAATTTCGGGTTCGAAGCTCGTCTGTACGGGAATGGTATATCGCTGGGAGGAGAGGAAGCCCTCGATCTGATCGTGGAGGTGATGGGTGTTGACGATGACCGACCGGCATCCGGCCGCGATCAGTTGCCGAATCGCCAAATCCAGAACAGGACGCTCGCCTATGGTGAAAAGAGCCTTGGGGGTGGTACGGGTATATGGGAGCAGCCGGGTTCCGAAGCCGGCTGCCAGTATCATGGCTTTCATCTTCTTATAATCATCGCCGCAGCAGGTTTTTTTCGCCCTCCCGGGGACACCTATTTCAGACGCGTGAGATAGCGGTTGATGGCGACAGCAAAATATTCGGATTTGTCGATATCTTCCGTGCTTTTGACCCCTTGGCTGATGAAAAAATCGATCGCGTTTTCAAAGGTCACCTTTGAGAGCGCTTCCCGTCGTTCGATCTCCTTGCGCTTGTACATGCGCCGACCCCTGGGTTCGATTTTTTTCAGGCGATCTTTGATATTAATGGCACCCGCCGGTGCCCACATGAAGTAACTCAGCACGATCAGGTAGGCTTCGAAATAGGCGATCAGAAAACTGGCAAACAGTTTCAGTTTCCTGTAACCGGCCGAGGTGACGTTGTAGGTGTCGGGTAACGACCGGTGGGGTATGAGGATCGCCTCATCAATGAAGGCCTTAAGGGTTTTGCGTACGAAGTGTTCCGGATGAAGGTCGACATCGTATGCAAACTCGTTCTTAAAGAGGTGCTGAAGGAACCGGTAGCCTTCGTGAAGGTCTGTTGCTGAGAACTGGAACGCATCCAGCTTCAGTATTTCCATGGCGGAAAAAGCCGCGGGAACAAAAAAAGAGATACAGTTGTTTTTGTAGTATTCGAGGCTCGACCGCTCACTTTCATTCACTCTATATTCGATTTCAGCGACTGTTTCCCCTTTTTCCGTGGGGATCGGTTCGATGAACTTCCGTTGCACATACGATTCCAGAGCGTTTTCGATGGCATGCTCCTGATCGAGCACCAGAGTATCGGCCAATTGTACCTGCTCAGTGCCCAAGTGGTTGAGATACAATTGAATAATTGATTTGATGTGATCGAGATTGAATCGGGCCTTGTTCGTGTTGAGTATGGCGCTGGCGCTCAAACCGTGTGCAGTGACCACTGCGGCTTTGTTGATGGCGTTGATGATCCGGAACCCCAGGTTGCGGCAAAATGTGTTTTTATCTTTGGGACGCCACTCCAAAGAGTTTAATCCCTGGTTTTCGAGCAGTTGCCTCAATGACAGCGGTTCGTTGAAGCGGATGTAAATTTTCCCATAACGTTTTTTCAGGAACCTGCGGGCTTTGACTACCTGGAACAAGTTTTCGGGTTCTTTCTGGCCGCCGCCAAGTTCGTGGATATAGGCGCTTTCTTCCAATACACGGTCATAGCCGATGTAAATCGGCACGAAAATCATATCCTCGCAGGCGCCGTTTTTGAAAGCCTCGAGGAGCATGGAAAGGAACCCCAGTTTCGGTAGAATCAGTTTGCCGGTGCGGCTGCGCGTGCCTTCAATGAAGAATTCGATATTGAACCCTTCTTCCAACAGTTTGTGGATATATTCCGAAAATACCCGCGAATATAACGCCGCACCGCGAAAACTGCGGCGGATGAAGAACGCACCGACTCTTCTGAAGAGGGGTCCCATCGGCCAGAAAGATAGGTTTTTGCCGGCCGCCACGTGGGGGCAGGGCATATTGTTATGGTAGAGGATATAGGAAAGGATGAGGTAATCGATATGACTTTTGTGGCAAGGCACCAGGATGAGCGGCCCTTTTTGGGAGGCTGTCTTGATATACTTTATACTATCGTTGTTGATGGATACGCCGTCGAACATGGTGTTGGTGATATAGCCGACGATACCCGATGCGATTTTGATCAAGTTGGTGCTGTATTTTGCGGCAATTTCTTCAAGGTAGGCATCAGATTCCTTGCGCAATTTGTAAAGGGAGATATCGCGCGTCTCGGCGTGCTTGGTAATGAATTCCTGGAACCGCTCACTGGTCAGAATGTTTTCCTTTATCTCTTCAGAGCTCTTAAGGACCGGTCCGGTGATCGCCTGGCGATGACGATTGATCTGCTTCAGCAGTTTCCGCCGCAGGTACAAAGACTTCAGGGCAGTGGTGGCATCGCGGTTATCGGTCGACTCGATAAACCGCTTTAAATTGACCGGTTCGGATATTTCGACGAACACCTTGCCCGGATTTTTAAACAGGGTTATCAAGCGTCGGATATTGCCCGGTTTTCCCTCTTGGCCGAACAGGATATCGACGAGAGTGGGATTCGACCGGTAGGGGTTTTTGCTGAAAAACATCAGCACCGGGACCAAGTGTATCGGGCGGTCGAATTCTTGCTGGATTTCAACGAGGTACTCTAGAGGATCCACCTTGGCTTTGACGAAACGACGGTAGAATTCGCCCCTTTCCACGAGGGAAAGAAATCCAGCCCGGCCCTTGTAAAGCTCATCCCTAAAGTATCCGCTTTTATAGGGATTTTGAAAGGACATGGTCCGGATCATATAGTATAGTTGGGCGAGGATAATCCTGAACAAACGGGAGAGGGGCTGCCAGATCAAAATTCGATAGTCGAATCCGATTTCCGGTACCCTATAGCCTTTACGGAAAAGGGTGCTGTGGTAAAAAAGAAATTCAAACTTGCTTTTGTTCTTGTTGATATAGACGATAGGATCCGCATCCGGGATCTGATTCAGTACGGCGGTCTGTTCGGTAGGAACCTTGATTCCCGAAAAGAACATCTTCAGCAGCAATGCCGCCGTTCGGCCGATGTCGGCGGGTAGCAGGCAACTGTAATGTTGGGTGGTACCGTCCAATAGACGGTAGAGCCAACCATCCTGTGCAAGGGTAACGCTCAAATGTTCTGGTTTGTTTTGGCGGGGCATGGTCTGTTTTCAGAGTGGTAACCGCTGCGCGATTGCCTCTTGAACCGAGGAAGCGCAATGGCCATCATGATGTCGGCGTGAACAGCCGCAGATAGTTTCGATAAGTTTATAAGTGTTTACAATCTAAGTAGAAACCGTCTATCAGAATAACCGCCGATATGCAATATATTATTTCGGGGTTTAATGAAAACCACCCGGTACCGGTGGGACTTCCATAATTTAGTATCTATATACATTTGGAATCTTAAATGGGGTTGTTTTGGCCAAAAAACTGTGGTAAGGGTCCGCTGAGTCTGAAGTCTTCTCGCCATGACGATTGAGTCGATGGGACCGGCGTTCAGACGGTTTCGGGCAAAAATATCCGCCACCCGAAAGGGGATCCCGAATCAAGGGGGTCATTTTTTTATTTTTTTATTTGACGCGTGATCCCAGCAGTACTAAATTGACGGCTCATTAAAATACACGAGCAAGGATTCGAACATAAACACAAAAGAGGAGGGTTTGTATGAAAACTTTAATCGGAGGAGCGATAGCGGCGGCACTGGGCCTGATTGGGCTCGGGATCTGGTGGAGTGAGTTTCTGATGGTTTTGGCCGGTATCATTCCGGTTATGCTCCTGCTTGGTGGCGGGTTGGCGATTTACCTCGGATTTGATGAGCTGAAGGACAGCTGGAAGAAAGACGAAAGCTTTGAGTCGAGCACGGTACAGGATGATCAAGTTGAAAAATACAAACAAGAGATCGATGAGCTGAAAGATGAAATCAAGAGTCTGAAAAAGGCTTAACAGGTAGATATCGGTTCCGGAGCCCTGCTGTTGAGCGGTGGGGCTCTTTTCATTCATCGATGACCACCGCCGGTTGAAGATAGAGCAGCCGTGCGGGCCAACTGGTCCGCACGCTCATTTTGCAAATGACCGGCATGCCCCCGGACCTTCACCAACGTCACATCTTTCAAGCCGCCGAGCAGCTTTCGGATGGCATCCACTACTTCGCGATTCTTTCGTGCTTTCCAGCCAAGGGATAGTACGCCGTGAGCATAGCTGCTGTCTGTGTAAATGACAACCGGCAGGTTCTTCTTTTTGAGTTCCAGCAAGCCGGTGCGGATGGCCTCCAGTTCGGCGACATTGTTGGTCGTGTGACCGATATATTTCGAAATTTCCCGCACCTGCCCCCTGAATTCCAAAACGACACCGATGCCGGCCGGGCCGGGATTACCGGAAGAAGCGCCATCGGTGTAGATGTGTACCGCCTTTTCGTCAGGATGTGGCAGGTCATGATGGCTTTTGTCCATCCGGGGGGCGGCCGGGCTGGACGGGCCGCCGATCGGCCGCTTGGTGCTGACGGCATCCAAGGGGGTGACATTGGCAGGATGAACCCAGTATTCGTGTTCCTGTTCCAGCTGGTATTTTATTAAATACTTGTCGTTTTGCCGAACCGGCTGGCCGTTTTGATCGACCGCCATCCAAACCTTGTTGTTTTTAAAACGCATCCGGCGCCACAGGGGCGGATCGGTTTGAGAGCGGTTCGTCATATCACCCATACAGTCGAATTTTGCGGCTTTGGTCAACGAAGGCGTCAATGGTTTCCTGCCATTCGTCTGCCATACCATCGATGTCGTCTCCGATTTCGATCCTCTGCCGGATTCCTTTGTCTCCGATGATCAGGTCGATGGGAAGCCTTTCGAATTCGTACTCGTAGGGGGGAAGCTTCCATCGGAATTCACCGCTGTGGTGGCGCATGACGAATTGCAACAGTTTGAGAGAGGTGCGATACGGTTGATATGTTGTAGAGTCCGTAATATGGATTTGAAAACCATTGCAGACCTGCCCGGCCCACTTGTTGGCGGTTGGCTCGAATGATACGGGCCGCAGGACCACTCCCGGTAGCTGCCGTTCGGCCGTTGTCGCAACGAGACCTTTCGTGTCGATGAAAGGTGCGCCGAAAATCTCAAACGGCAGAGTGGTGCCGCGTCCTTCGGAGACGTTGGTTCCCTCCCAGATCACTTGGCCGGGGTAAACCATGGCTGAAACGGGAGTCGGAAGGTTCGGGGAGGGCGCTACCCATGGCAGTCCGGTTTCCGTGTGGACCATCTTCCGGTGCCAGCCTTCGAGGGGAACCACCTCGAGGTTGCAATCAATGCCGTACGGTCCATTAAACAACAGCGCCAATTCGCCGATGGTCAGACCGTGCCGCATGGGGATGGGAAACCGCCCGACAAAAGAGGTGCAATCGGCTGCAACGCTGTTGCCTTCGACAACCGTCCCGCCGATAGGGTTGGGCCGATCAAGGACGACGACCCTTTTGGCATGGACTTTTGCGGCTTCCATACAATACGATAGCGTGTAGATAAAGGTATAGACCCGCGTGCCGACGTCCTGCAGGTCAACGAGCAACACATCTATCGGTTCCAGCATGGCGGCGGTTGGGACACGGGTGTTGCTGTAGAGGCTGAAAATGGGGATGCCCAGGAGGGGATCGGAGCTGTCGACGGATTCGACCATGTTGTCCTGTTTCTCGGCATGGAATCCGTGCTGGGGTGCATAGAGCGCCTTAAGCTGTCCGGGGAATGCGCGGTCGATTAACTCGCGGGCATGGCGATAATGCCGGTCGACTGACGCCGGGTTGCACAAAAGCCCCAGCCGCAGGCCGGCCAGTTCCCGAGGGGGATTCTGGCATATGTTTTCGAGTCCGGTTAATACGGGCGGCATCGCTTCGAAGCATGTTTACCGGCAACCGCATGGCGGCTACCGGCGGGTTGGGAGATCTGCTTATGTTCGGCTCCAGGGTTCAACCGGCAGGAAGCATAGCATTTCTGATGCGCGAGTCAAGAGATAGGGTTCACCCGGGGGTTCTACACCCTTCCTAATTGATGATAAGTCCTTTTACCTATCGAATTTCTTGACAAGGGCCCGAATAAAAAATACAAAACTCAGTTGGGTTTTTTCGGTGCCCGGTATCATCGAACAAGGGAACGACCGATTCAAAGTGGCTTATGAATATTCACCTGGAGGGTATCGTTGCCATCGTCGGCAACTATGGTAGCGGCAAAACAGAAGTGGCCATTAACCTGGCATTGGACCGTAGGCGTGCAGGGATGAGGGTGCGGTTGGCTGATCTGGACCTGGTCAATCCATACTTTAGAACCAGGGAGGCCCGGAAAATGCTTTCGGGTATCGGCGTCGAAGTGATCTTGCCGCCCGAAGAATACCTCGTAGCGGATTTGCCGATACTCAGCCCTTTGGTTGCCGGAATGATCCGCAAGCCCGGGCAACTGGATCTGCTTGATGCCGGCGGGGATCCTGTGGGGGCCAAGGTGCTATCGGCTTTGGCGGACGCTTTCGGTGACCGATCTTGTCAGATGCTGCAGGTGGTCAATCCGATGCGGCCGAAGACGGATACCATCGGGGGGTGCCTGGATCTGCGCAGCGAAATCGAATCCGCAGCAAGAATGACCGTCACCGGATGGATCGGCAATGCCCATCTCATCGATGACACGCGGCCGGATGATATCGTTCAGGGGTATGAGTTCCTGCAGGCGTTGTCCCACGAGAGCGGGCTGCCGGTCATGTTTGTTACTTGCCCCGGTTACCTTCTGGGACGTATCGCCCAGGATAATTTCTCATGCCCGGTCTTGGCTGTAGAGCGGCAGCTCGTGCCGCCCTGGAAAAAATCGATGCCGATATTTTAAGGAGTGACTGACCATGGCTTACCTACATTATATTGATAACAACAGGTGCAAAGGCTGCGGTTTATGTGTGGCGGTTTGCCCTAAAAAAGTGCTCGAAATTACCGACCAAGTCAACACCAAAGGGTATTTCCCCGCATACCGCGCCCGTCCGGAGGACTGTATCTATTGCGCCTTATGCTGCACGATGTGCCCGGATGTTGCCATTACCATTACCGAAGAGGCTGAGGCCCCGTCCGGATCGAAATGATTGGAGGAGAATCATGGGTAAGGTTTTAATGAAGGGAAACGAGGCCATCGGAGAGGCGGCCATCCGAGCCGGTTGCTTGAATTATTTCGCGTATCCGATCACACCCCAATCTGAGGTCGCTGAGTACCTTTCGCGGCGCTTGCCTGAGGTCGGCGGCGTTTTTCTTCAAGGTGAAAGTGAGGTTGCCGTTTCCTATATGATTCTTGGCGCCGCCGCAACCGGTGAACGGGTTTTTACCACCTCATCCAGCCCGGGTATCAGCCTGATGAGCGAAGGAATCAGCTACTTGGCCGGTTCCCAGATTCCGGCGGTCTTTGTCAATATCATGCGTGGCGGACCGGGGCTCGGTGGTATTCTACCCTCTCAGGCGGATTACCTCCAGGCGACCAAAGGTATAGGGCATGGAGACTGCCGGATGTTGGTGCTGGCCCCGGCCAGCGTTCAGGAGGCAGCGGAAATGGTGATGATGGCTTTCCCGCTGGCCGAGAAGTATCGCAATCCGGTAATGATACTTGGCGATGGATTGATCGGGCAGATGATGGAGCCGGTCGAATTTCCGGACCATTTGAAAACCGATGCCGTGAACCATGACGATTGGGCTGTCAACGGATTAGACACCCGCCGGAGCCAAAAACGAAACTTGCTCCGCTCCCTCTATCTCGACCCGGAAGTGTTGAACCGTCATAACCTGGGGTTAAAAGCCAAGTACGACCGCATGAAAAGGGAAGAGGTTCGGTACGAGGAGTACAACACGGATGGGGATTATGGCGTTTTGGTGGTCAGTTACGGCACCATGAGCCGCGTGTGTCGAACAGCGATCGACACGCTCAAGGAAGACGGGATCGAGGTCGGTATGATCCGCCCTCAGACCGTCTTCCCCTTTCCGGAAGAGGCGATTGAAAAGGCGGCGGGAAGAGACAGCTGCCGGGCGGTGGCCTGTATCGAGATGAGCATGGGGCAGATGGTCGAGGATGTCGAAAGATCGGTGAAAGGGCGCCGGTCGGTGTCATGGTACGGCAAATGCGGTGGTGAGGTGCCGACGCCGGAGGAAGTGGTGGACTTCATCAGATCCTTGGCCGGTTAACTCGGTCTGGTGGTTTATTCTACCGTCAAACGGCCCAATCGAATTAAAACTTCCAACACGGTTGACGAGATGCCCAACCGGCATCGCACAACCGAAACGTTCTCATGGAGCATCTCAAATGGGTAAGACATTTCTGAAACCGGCAGCCCTGTCAGACCGGGAAACGCACTACTGCCCGGGCTGCACCCACGGAGTCATCCACAGGCTGATAGCCGAAGTCATCGACGAGCTTGGAATTCACGGCCGCACGGTGGGCATTGCACCGGTCGGATGTGCGGTGCTGATGTACAATTATTTTACCTTTGACTTCCTGGAGGCCGCCCACGGCCGTGCACCGGCCCAGGCCACAGGGATGAAGCGGGTGCGTCCGGACCTCGTCGTCTTTACCTACCAGGGAGACGGTGACTTGGCCAGCATCGGCATGGGAGAAATTATCCATGCGGCCAACCGGGGGGAGAAATTTACGGTTATTTTTGTCAATAACGCCGTCTATGGCATGACCGGCGGGCAAATGGCCCCGACCACGATGCCGCACCAGCGAACCACGACGTCTCCGTTCGGCCGGCAGGTGGAAGACGTCGGAATGCCGATCAAGGTGGCTGAGCTATTGGCGGCCCTGCAGACACCGGCTTATATTGCCAGGCAGAGCGTGATTAAACCGAAATTCATCGCCAAAGCCAAGAAGTCGATCAAGAAGGCCTTTGAGTACCAGGTAGCCAACACGTGCTTCAGCTTTGTCGAGCTGGTCAGCACGTGTCCGACAAACTGGGGGCTGACGCCGATTGAATCCGTACGGTGGGCAGAGGAAACCATGCTGCCTTACTACCCGTTGGGTGAGCTGAAAACCCCCGATTAGGACGAATCAGCACCCATGCGTCTTTGCGGCGGACCCAATATGGGATTGATAAATCGTCGGTCCGCCTATAGGACGATGAATGGAACATATGGAGGGCTTCTATGCAGAGCGAAGTAATGTTTGCCGGGTTCGGTGGGCAGGGAATTCTTCTTAGCGCCAAGATACTGGCCCATGCCGCTATGGAGGAGGGACGTGAAGTGGCTTGGGTCCCATCATACGGGCCGGAAATGCGCGGCGGAACAGCTTATTGCACGGTGGTGATCAGCGACAGATTGATCGGATCACCGATTATTCGCAACCCCTTGCACCTGATTGCCATGAACCGACCATCGCTTGAAAAGTTTGCCCCACAGGTGAAACCGGGCGGCGTCATTCTGGTTAACAGTTCCCTGATTTCGATCGGATCGAATCGCAGTGACGTCGATGAGATTCGGGTGCCGGTCAACGACATCGCCGTCAAGATCGGCAGTGTGCGATCGGCCAATATCGTCGCCCTATCCGCTTTTGTATCCCGCAGCCACCTTGTCGGACTCGATACATTAAAGGCCTGTGTGAAGTCAGAATTCTCGAAGAAAAAAAAGCTGATTCCGTTGAATATGATGGCCGTCGACGAGGGCCGAAAAGCCGTTGCCGCATGATCCGGCGTCAGCAGAATTGAAAGTATTGAAGGGGCAGGTTCAGTGGACATCACGATACCCGAATACATCCTGGCGATAGATCCGTACGAACCGGGAAAGCCGATCGAAGCGCTCGAGCGGGAATACGGTATCACAGACTCCATCAAGCTGGCCTCCAACGAGAATCCGCTTGGTCCGTCCCCCAAAGCCATTAAGGCTATCCAGGACCAGATCGAGGCGCTTCATCGTTACCCGGACGGCGCCGGCCATGTACTCACCGAAAAACTGGCCGACCATTTGGGCGTCAACTGTGGCAACATCGTGCTTGGCAACGGTTCCGACGAGGTCATCGGCATGTTGAGCCGATCTCTTCTGGCGCCAGGTGAAGAGGCCATCATGCCCCAACCGTCGTTCTTGATGTACGAAATCACCGTTCGCAGTGTCGGGGCGCAACCTGTATTTGTCCCACTGAATGATGACCTGGCCATCGATTTGAATGCTATTGCCGATCGGTTGACGCCGCGAACCCGGCTGGTTTTTCTGTGCAATCCCAACAACCCCACCGGCACAATCATTACGGCATCGGATTTGACGGCGTTTCTGAAAGACTTGCCTGCCGGTGTTACCGTCGTCATCGATGAGGCATACATCGAATTTGTCAGAGACTCCCGGTGCGCCAAAGGGGTCGATTTTTTTCAAGCCGGTTTTCCGGTGGTGATCCTGCGGACATTTTCGAAGGCCTATGGGCTCGCCGGTCTGCGCATCGGCTATGGCCTGATGCAGAAGCCACTGGCAGACATCCTGCACCGCATCAGGCAGCCCTTCAACGCCGGGACCCTGGCGCAGGTCGGAGCGGCGGCCGCTTTAGACGACGAGGAACACCTGCAGAAAACCGTTCATCTCGTACAATCGGGCCTCGAGTTTCTGTATGATGTCCTGGGCGGTTTGGGTATTCGCTGTTATCCAACCCAGGCCAACTTTTTTCTCGTTGACGTGCAGGAGGATGCCGGCCAGGTATTCAGGAAGATGCTGGCAGAGGGCGTTATCGTGAGATCGATGAGGTCTTATGGTTTTCCGAACTTTATCCGTATCAGCGTCGGGTTGCCGCAAGAGAACCAGAGGTTTGTCACGGCGCTGGCCAAAGTTCTGAAACGGAATTGATCGGGCGGTCGATCGAGCTTGCCGGTGGTTTCAACAGGATCGAGGTGGTAAAGGAGCGGGATGGAAAAAATCGTTGTAACGATCGACGGGCCGGCCGGAGCCGGCAAGACGACCGTCAGCCGGGCATTGGCCGACCGCATGGCCTACCGCTATATCGATACCGGGGCCCTATATAGGGCGGTTGCCTTGGCAGCGGCTCGAAAAGGGGTTCACGCCACCGACGATGCGGCCTTGGATATATTATGCCGCGGGCTTGAATTGAAGTACATTCTGGCTGATAAAGGGTTGAAGCTCCTATCCAATGGAGAGGATGTTACCGACAAACTGCGAACGGCCGAGATCACCATGTTGGCTTCGGCCGTGTCGGCCCGTCCGGTTGTGCGCCGCTACCTGCTCGAAGAGATCCGCGCAATGGGACGACAGAAGGGGATCGTCGTCGAGGGGCGCGATATGGGCACGGTGGTCTTTCCGCATGCGGAGGTGAAATTCTATCTCGATGCAGCGGAAAAGGTCCGGGCGCGCCGACGCTTTCTCGAGCTTCGAACCAATGGCGAATTGAGCTTGGAGGAGGTGGAAAAAGATCTGAGAAAACGGGATACCAACGACAGCACCCGGTCGGAGGCCCCCTTGATACCCGCAGTCGATGCCATTCGGGTCGATTCATCGGATCGGGGGATTGACGAGGTCGTTGCCGTTATGCTCGATCACATCCATCGCCGCCTACAGTCTTAAAAATATAAAATAATCATTGTATTTTCAAAAAGGTTCTGATAGCTATTTCAGGTTATGCAGCCGTACATCGGCGGCAGTTTTCAAAAATCGGCTAAGGGGGTATGCGTTTACATGGAAGAATTGGGCAGAAACGAAGAAACCGGGGAACTCGACCAAGAGACCGTTTCCAGCAACGAACAGGATGGTGTCTCGAATTTAACGCAAGATCTGCAAGGCGGCGAGTCAGGCGAAAGTGAAGCCGGTGCCGGAGGTGATCCCGCAGCAGCGGCGGCAGATGGTGATTCGAAACCCGAGGAATCGATGGAAAACCTCATGGACATGTACGAGGAGAGTTTCAAGCGATTCGCTGAGGGTGAGGTCGTCACCGGCCGCATCATCTCCGTCGATAAGGACCATGTGTTGGTGGACATTGGGTACAAATCCGAGGGCCAGATCAGAATACACGAGTTCAAAGACGAAAAAGGCAGCATCAAAGCCAGTGTCGGCGATAAAGTCGAGGTCATGGTCGAGTGGTGGGATGACGAGGAAGAACGCGTCGTTCTCTCCAAGGAAAAAGCCCAGAACGTCAAGGTTTGGGAAGAGATCAAAAAGTCCTACGACGATGAGGGCACCATAGACGGTGTGATAACCAGCCGGGTCAAAGGCGGTTTTTCGGTCGATATCGGCGTGCAGGCTTTTTTGCCTGGGTCCCAGGCCGACCTGCGTCCTATTCGCAACCTTGATGATCTGGTCGGCAACAAGTACAAGTTCAAGATCCTGAAGTATAATCGAAAGCGGAGCAACATTGTGCTCTCCAGGCGCGTCATTCTCGAAGAGGAACGCGAAAAGCAAAGAGCGAATACGCTGGCCGTCATCGAAGAGGGCAAGGTCCTCGATGGTGTCGTCAAGAATATTACCGAGTACGGCGTCTTTGTCGATTTGGGCGGTGTGGACGGTTTGCTTCATATCACCGATATCTCCTGGGGTCGCGTGAAGCACCCCTCCGAACTCTTTTCCATCGGGGACGAAATCAGTGTCAAGGTGCTCAACTTCGATATCGAAAAAGAGCGGGTTTCATTGGGTATGAAACAACTGACCCCTGATCCCTGGACAACGGCGGCCGAGAAATATCCGGTCGGTTCCCGGGTCACCGGAAAGGTAGTCAGCCTGACGGATTACGGTGCGTTTGTCGAACTCGAAGAGGGCATCGAAGGCCTGATACACGTTTCTGAAATGTCTTGGACGCGTAAAATCCGACATCCTTCCAAGGTGGTATCGGTTAGCGAGAAGGTCGATGCCGTCGTGCTCGACATCAAACCGGACAACCGGCGGATCTCGCTGGGTATGAAGCAGGTGGTTCCCAATCCCTGGGATGTCGTCAGCGAGAAGTATCCGGTCGGAACAACCATCGAAGGCAAAATCAAGAACATTACCGACTTCGGCTTGTTCATCGGGATCGATGAAGGCATCGACGGACTCGTTCACATCTCGGATATATCCTGGACGAAACGCATTAAGCATCCTTCCGAGGTTTACAAGAAGAGTGATACCGTTCAGGCGATTGTGCTGGATATCGACAAGGAGAACGAACGATTCTCACTCGGTGTCAAGCAACTGCAGTCCGATCCCTGGGAAACGGTGGTCGAACGCTACGAAGTGGGTAAGGAAATTACCGGAACCATTACCAACCTGACTGATTTCGGCATATTCGTTGAACTCGAGGAGGGCATCGAAGGCCTTGTGCATGTGTCGGAGATTAGCAAAGAGAAGATCAAGACACCAGTGGGTAAATTCGAAATCGGGGATGTCATTACGGCGAAGGTGATGAACATCAATACCGATGAGAGGCGCATCGGGCTGTCGATTAAGCGCCTTGAAATGGATGATGAGCAGAGCCTGTTGAGCGAATACGTGAGCAATATGCGACCGGCGACTTCGACTTTCGGCGAGATTCTGCGCGAAAACCTGCAAGAGAAACTCAATGAGGACTAAACGGACCCGGCGGCGTTAAACCGGCGTTGAATAACGAGAAGGGGCTGGCAACAGGTGGTTGTCGGCCCCGATTTTTTTGTGCAGTCTATTCGAATTGACTGACTTCCCCTTGCCCCTTGCGGATGACTTCGGGCAAATCATCGATCAGGGATATGATACTGGATGGCTGACCGGAAACCGGCCCGCCGTCAATAACGACATCGAGTCGCGAACCGAAAAAGTCATGAATGAGCGACGGATCGCTCATAATGGAGCCATCCGGTTGGGTCGCGCTGGTCGAGATGACCGGATGGCCGAGTTCGGTCACGAGAGCCTGACAAATAGCGTGATCGGGCACACGTATGCCGGCTGTTTTGCGCTTGGTCAACATCATCTTAGGAACCTGCCGGGAACCTTCGAGAATGAAAGTGTATGGACCCGGCAGGAGTCGTTTCATTGTCTTGTATGCATAATTGCTTACTTTGGCGTAATAACTGATGTTCGTCAAGTCTGAGCAGATGAAGCTGAACGGTTTCGAATTCGGGCGTTGTTTGAGTTGGTATACCCGAGCGATGGCCTTCTTGTTCATGATGTCGCAACCGATACCGTAAACCGTGTCGGTCGGATAGGCGACGATACCACCACCTTTTAATATTTCGACGACTTTTCGAACCAAGCGCAGCTGCGGGGTGATGGGATTTATCGAAATCAACATATTGAACCTGTCGGGGTCAGTTCCGGTGCCGTCACCTGGGTTTCTTGTTTGCCCATATCCACCGCTGCGGGGTGCCCTCCTGTTTGCCGCGAGCAACCTCCAACCGCCGGATATCGACGTTTTAATGGAAGTGTTGACTTGTGCTTTGGTGGTTGACTCAAAGTTTCGATATCTATTACCACGGCCGGTCAATGTCAAGGAGGCCCTTAAATAAAGATTGCTAAACCACACGCCATTTGATATTGCGTTCGCTTGCCAAACACCGGTTTGGTCAGATGCCGCCCGCACGATCGATCCACCGGACGATTGACGACTTCTAAGAATCCTTTTTCTATAAATAACAATAATATATAGCACATTTTCACCACGGAGGCTGTGATGAATCAAATTCCACCGGAAGAAGCCTATTCTTTCGATGACGTACTGTTGATACCGAATTATTCCGATGTACTGCCGAAGGATTGCAAACTGATGACTCGCCTGACCCGCAATCTGACGCTCAATATCCCTATCGTCAGTGCCGCCATGGACACGGTAACCGAAGCCGAAACGTCTATCAGCATGGCACGGGAGGGGGGCATCGGGTTTATTCACCGCAATATGAGCGTCAAGAGCCAGGCAATGGAAGTCGACAAGGTCAAGAAGTCCGAGAGCGGGATGATCGTCGACCCGGTCACCATTCGGCCGGAGCAGAAGGTTTCCGAAGTGTTGACCTTGATGGAAAAATACCGAATTTCAGGTGTTCCGGTAACCCAACAAAGTCGGCTGATGGGCATCGTCACCAACAGGGACCTGAGATTTGAAACCGAGTTGGAAAAGCCCGTATCGGAGGTGATGACCAAGGAGAATTTGGTGACGGTGCCGGAGGGAATTACGCTGGAGGAATCAAAAAAACTGCTTCACAGACACCGCATAGAGAAACTTCTGGTGGTGGATACAACAGGGCAACTCATAGGTATGATCACCATCAAGGACATCGAGAAAATAAAAAAATACCCCAACGCCTGCAAAGACAGCATGGGACGGTTGAGGGTCGGGGCGGCCATCGGGGTCGGGCCCGACATGCTGGAGAGGACCGAAGCCTTGCTTAAAGCCGGAGCAGATATCATCCTCATCGATACGTCCCATGGCCATTCGAAAAATGTCATCAATGCCGTGATGCAGCTCAAGAGCACCTTTAAAGATATCGAACTGATCGCAGGCAATGTGGGAACGGAAAAGGCGGCTGAGGATCTGATAAAGGCCGGGACCGACGGTGTAAAAATTGGCATCGGCCCCGGGTCGATATGCACTACCCGGATTGTCGCCGGTATCGGCGTCCCCCAAATTACGGCGATTATGAACTGTCGTTCGGTATCCAACCGGACCGGGGTGCCATTGATTGCCGACGGCGGCATCCGATTTTCTGGCGACATTGCCAAAGCGATCGGTGCGGGCGCCCATGTTGTCATGGTCGGCGGGCTGTTCGCCGGCACCGAGGAGAGCCCCGGTGAGCAAATATTTTTTCAAGGACGAAGTTACAAGGTTTACCGCGGCATGGGATCGCTGGAAGCCATGAAAAAAGGGAGCAAGGACCGCTATTACCAGACCGAGCAGGAAGACGACAACAAATTGGTTCCAGAGGGGATCGTCGGACGGGTGCCTTACCGTGGGAGCCTCGCGGCCAACATTCATCAACTCGTCGGAGGTCTGCGGAGCGGAATGGGATACTGCGGCTGCCGGACTTTGGAAGAATTGCGGGAAAACGCCCGCTTCGTAAAAATCAGCGCCGCCGGCATGCGCGAAAGCCACGTTCACGACGTGATCATCACCAAAGAAGCCCCCAATTACCGGCTCGAGTGATGCGGCCATCGGATGCGACCACCGTGAAAGATTCGAACCGACTCGATGATATTGATTTGGCGCCCCCTTTGCATGGTTTTATAGGGGTCTCGTCTGGTAGCCGACTGCAAAAGCCTATCCAACCCGTCGCGATTCTGCAGCACAACCACCCGAGGGCATTTGACCCATGAGTAAGATCCCGACTGATTTCGTTCACCTACACGTTCACTCCCAATACAGTCTCCTGGACGGTGCCATCCGTATCGACGACCTGCTCAAACGGGCCACTGATTTTGGAATGTCCTCCGTAGCCCTTACCGATCACGGCACGATGTTCGGTACCATTGAGTTTTATGAGAAAGCCGTTAAGGCCGGAGTCAAGCCGATCATCGGCTGTGAATGTTATGTCGCCCCCCGTCGGTTGTCCGACAAAACCCCTTTGGATCACAAAGGCCTGACCCATCTGATATTGCTGGCCGAAACCATGGAGGGGTACCGCAACCTCTGCCGGTTGATGTCCATAGCCCAACTGGAAGGATTCTACTATAAACCCCGCATCGACAAACATATACTAAATGACCACCACGAGGGCTTGATCGCTTTCACGGCCTGCCTGCATGGCGAAATTCCGACGCTGATCCGGAGAAATCGTATGAAGGAGGCCGATGAGACGGCACGGCGATACCAGGAACTCTTCGGCGAGGGGAATTTTTTCCTTGAGGTGCAGAACAACGGCATCGAGGTTCAGGAGTCGGTCAACCAAGCCCTGATGGATATGAGCCGACGGCTCTCGATTCCTTTGGTGGCGAGCAATGATTGCCACTACCTGGACAAGAAAGACGTCCGCGCCCACGATGTTCTGTTGTGTATCCAAACCGGCAAGACGGTGAACGACTCGAACCGGCTCAAATTCCGCACCGACCAGCTTTATTTCAAACCACCCCAGGAGATGTTCGATTATTTCGCCGGTTATCCGGGTGCTCTGGAAAACACCGTTCAGATCGCCGATCGCTGTAGCGTGTCGTTCGACTTCAAAACATACCATTTCCCAAAGTTCGAAGCACCGGACGGGCAAAGCGAAGCGGAGTATTTCGAAGTGTCAGTACGAGACGGGTTCGAGCGGGTGATGCGGTTGATCAAGGCCAGGAATCCTGAAGCCGAAGAATCGGCCTATCGCGCCAGGCTGGCATATGAAATATCCGTGATCAAGGAGATGGGCTTTCCGGGTTACTTTCTCATCGTCGCCGATTTTATCCGATACGCCAGGGAAAAGAATATACCGGTGGGACCGGGGCGGGGTTCGGCGGCCGGCAGCCTCGTCGCGTTTGCGCTGGGTATCACCGGGTTGGATCCGCTGGAATACGGCTTGATTTTTGAAAGGTTTCTCAATCCGGCTCGCAAGAGCATGCCGGACATCGATGTGGATTTTTGCATCAATGGCCGTGAGGACGTATTCAAGTATGTGGCCGACAAATACGGCGGCGGCGATTATGTGGCGCAGATCATCACCTATGGAAAACTCAAGACCCGGGCGGTCATCCGGGACGTGGGCCGGGCACTGGGTATCCCCCTGCGGGAAGTCGATGCCATAGCCAAGATGGTTCCCGACAGACTGGGCATCAGTCTCGACAGTGCCCTGAAAGAGGAACCGCGCTTGGCGGATCTGGCGGCTGAAAATCCCGACATCGGCGACCTGATAGAAATCTGCCGGGTGTTGGAGGGGTTGCCGCGGCACGCATCCACACACGCCGCCGGAGTCGTCATTTCCGATCTCCCCCTGGTGGACTACCTCCCGCTTTACCGGGGGAAGAAAGGTGAAGTGGTCACCCAGTACGATATGAAAATCGTCGAGAAGATCGGTCTGGTGAAATTCGATTTTCTTGGACTTCGCAACTTGACGGTTATCGAAAATACCCTGGCGTTGATGAAGCGGCAAGGCAAACGGATACCGGACATGGACAATCTCGATCTCAACGATCAGAAGACCTATCAGCTTTTATGCGCCGGTGACACGACCGGAGTTTTTCAATTGGAAAGCTCTGGAATGAAAGACCTTCTGGTACGGCTGAAGCCGGAGTGCTTCAATGATATTATTGCTCTGGTGGCGCTCTATCGGCCAGGCCCGATGGAAAGCGGCATGATCGATGATTATGTGGATCGAAAGCATGGCCGGAAAAAAGTGGAATACCTCCTGCCGCAGCTCGAGACGGCTCTCGAAGAGACATACGGGGTCATCGTCTATCAGGAACAGGTGATGAAAATTGCCGCAACGCTGGCCAATTACGCCATGTCGGAAGCCGACGACTTGCGCAAGGCCATGGGGAAAAAAATCAAAGAACTGATGGCCAAGCACCGCGAACGGTTTGTTGCGGGCGCGAAGAACAACGGTATTGCTGACGACAAAGCTGCAACCATATTCGATCTCATCGAAAAATTCGGCGGTTACGGGTTCAACAAGTCTCACAGTGCCGCCTATGCGCTGATCGCCTTCCAAACAGCCTATCTGAAAGCCCACTTTCCGGTCGAATTCATGGCATCACTGCTGACGAGTGAAATGAATTCCACCGACGGTGTGGTCAAGTTCATTACCGAATGCCGCAGCCATGACATTCCCGTGCTGCCGCCCGATATTTTTGTGAGTGACAAGGAGTTCAACGTGGCCGAAGATCAAATCCGTTTCGGACTCGTGGCTGTCAAGAATGTCGGCGAAAGCGCCATCGAAGCGATCATAGAGGCCCGCAACGCCGTTACCTTCACGTCCCTTTTCGACTTTTGCGCCCATGTCGATCTTAAGAAAGTGAACAAGCGGGTTATCGAGAGCCTTGTTAAATGCGGCGCTTTCGACTCTACTGGAGCCAAGCGGGCACAGCTTTCGGCGGCCATCGAAGAGGCCCTCGAGTACGGCCAGAGGGTACAGAAAGAAAGAAACGATCCTCAAATGAACCTGTTCGACACGGGGGAGAACAAATCGGCGATCAATGTGCCGGAACTGCCCCACGTTCCGGAGTGGGACGAAAAAGAGCGGCTGGCCTTCGAAAAAGAAGCGCTCGGGTTTTATATTTCGGGCCACCCTTTGCGCGGACTCGAGAGCGTCCTGGAAAAATTTACCAATGTCAATGCGATGACCGTTAAAGAGAGCAGTGACGGGGCGATGGTCCGTATCGGCGGCATCGTCATCGCCACCAAGATCATTAAAACCAAAAAGGGTGATTTTATGGCGTTCGTGACCCTCGAGGATATGCACGGCAGCGTGGAGATCATCGTCTTCTCAAGTCTCTATGCCGGTACAGAGCACTTGCTTTTCGAGGACAATACGGTTCTGGTGCAGGGGCGCCTGCAGAAAGATGAGCAGTCGGTGCGGGTGATCGCTGAGGACCTTATCCCAATGGACAAGGCGGAGGAGACCTGGACAGCCAGCATCCATTTCCATTTGGATGTTTCACAGACGGACCGGGAGACGCTTCTCAGCCTCCAGAACACCCTCTTGAGGTATCCTGGTTCCTGTCGTGCCTTTTTGCATCTTCGCGATCCCCAGGGTACCGACACCGTGATTTCCTTGCCGGAAGGGGTCAGGCTGCAGCCCGGGGTTCACTTGAAGCGTGAAGTCAATCGCTTGCTCGGCTACAGTGCCGTTGAAACGACATGCAACACCGGGGTGCCGTCGATGTCTAAAAATTCACCGTATCGGAACGGAAGGGGAGGCGGGCAGGCCTAATGACAGATAAGGCGACAGCTGTGTATGCGGTTTTGCTGGCCGGGGGCGTCGGTTCGCGGCTCTGGCCGGTATCGAGAGAGCTCAATCCGAAGCAGTTGGCTAAACTCGTCGGGAAAGATTCTTTGATTCAGACCACCGTCAAGCGTGTGCTGCCCGTTGCGGCACCTGAGGCCATCAGGATCGTCTGCGGTCAAGAACATTTTCACGAGGTATCCCGGCACCTGAGGGAAATCGGCGTCCCCCCTGACGGCAGAATCATCGGCGAACCGTGCGGACGCAATACGGCTCCGGCCATTCTGCTGGCGGTTCTATCCATATTGCGAGAAGAAAACGATGCGATCGTATGCGTCTTTCCGGCCGATCACGTTATCGGTAACGAGTCGGTTTTCCATGACCGGGTGCGGAACGCCGTCCTGCTGGCCGATAACGGCCACATTGTCACTTTCGGCATTACACCCCACTATCCGGAAACCGGTTACGGCTACATCCAAGGCGGCGAAAAATTGCCCTTCGGAGCCCTGAAGGCACGTCGTTTCGTGGAGAAACCGGATCTCGGGACGGCCCGTAATTATATCGAAGCCGGTAATTTTTTCTGGAACAGCGGGATGTTCGCGTTCCGGGCGTCGGTGATTTTAAACGAATTTGATCGGTATCAGCCGGAACTGTTGAACAGCATGAAGCGTCTCGATATGTCCGCCGCGCGGTGCTCAGCCGAGGATTACGGCCGACTGCCCAGTATATCGATCGATTACGCCATCATGGAGAACACCGAACGGGCGGCCGTGCTGCCCTCGGATTTCGGATGGAGCGACATCGGGTCCTGGAAATCGCTGTACGATTTTCTACCTAAAAACCAGGATGCCAACGTGATAGACGGCGATGTGATGGCCAATGGCACGCGCAACTGCTTCATCATGGCGCACGACCGGCTGATCGCCACCAATCGTATAGAGAACCTGGTGGTGGTCGAAACCCCGGATGCCGTATTCGTTTCAGACCTGGAATACAGCCGGGAGGTCAAAAGGATCGTGGGGCAGCTCAAAGAGCGGGGGCGTGCAGAGCACCGGTACCATCGGACGCTTCATCACTCCTGGGGAACCGATACCCTGTTGGAGAAAGCGAGGGATTATAATGTTCATCGTTTGGTCATCTACCCCGGATCGACCTGCACCGCCCCGGACGAGCCTATTCTGATGCGGCAATGGACGGCGGTTGGGGGCGGAGGAAGAATCAGCAAGGGGCGGGAGGCGCAAAACTTTTCGAACGGGGTGACCGTCCGTGCGGCACCCGGAGAGGCCGTTTCCATTGAAAATAGAGATGACCAGCCTCTGGTCGTCATTCAATTAATCTGTTGAATTTTATGGCTTACAAAAGGCCGAGGTATCGAAAGGCTGACGATGAAGGTTCCCTTACTGGATCTGAAATCCCAATATGCGGCTATTCGCGATGAAATAGTTAAAGTTACGCTTGAGGTTTTTGAGAGCCAGCAATTCATTCTGGGGCCTTGGGTGGAAAATCTCGAGGCCGAGGTGGCGGCCTATTGCACCAGCGGCTATGCCGTGGGGGTTTCATCCGGCACGGATGCATTGCTCATTGCGCTTATGGCCGCGGGTATCGGACCCGGTGATGCCGTGATCACAAGTCCCTACACGTTTTTCGCCACAGCCGGGTCCATCGCACGGGTGGGTGCCCGCCCGATGTTCGTCGATATTGAACCGGACACCTATAACTTATCGGTTCAGAAATTGGCGCGGTCTTTAGAAAAATTCACTGCCGAAGAACGATCAAAGGTTAAAGCCATTATGCCCGTGCACCTCTACGGACAATGTGCGGATATGGACCCGATCTGCGAGATCGCTGCGGATCACAACCTTGTGATCATTGAGGACGCGGCGCAGGCCATAGGAGCCGAATACAAGGGCAGGCGTGCCGGTTCGCTGGGCCATTTCGGCTGTTTTTCTTTTTTCCCTTCCAAAAACCTGGGCGCTTTCGGCGATGGCGGTATGGTGACCACCGATTCAGAAGACGGGTATGATAGGCTGAAAATCTTGCGGGTACACGGATCGAAGCCAAAATATTATCACAAATTCATCGGCGGCAATTTCAGGCTGGATGCCCTCCAGGCGGCAGTGGTTTCAGTCAAACTGAAATATTTGGATCAGTGGAGTGCAGCGCGGCAGAAGAATGCCCAAACATACCGTGCCCTTTTTGCCGCAGCCGGTCTCGAGCGCATCCAGTTGCCGGTGGAAAAAGAGAGCCGTCACATCTACAACCAATTCGTCATAAAAGTCCCCAACAGGCGCGACGCCCTTCGGCAGCATCTGCAGGATAACGGCATCGGGACTGAAGTGTATTACCCTGTCCCGCTGCATCTTCAGAATTGTTTCACTTACCTTAAGCACCGCAATGGAGATTTTCCCTTTTCCGAGGAAGCGGCGACCCATACCCTGGCACTTCCCGTATACCCTGAACTCACCGATGATCAATTAACTTACGTCGTCGATACGATCAAGACTTTTCAAGATACCAGGGGGTAGAGCCAGGGGATGCCGATTCGGTTTCCGACCGATCAATACCCGAGACCGAAGTCACCGGCGCGTCCAAAAGCTTCGACCTTTCCGTCCTGGAGCTTGACGTAGTATCCGGATGTAAAAAGACAATCCGAACGAAATCGGTAGTGCAGATACTCGACATCCTGCCGGGCGCTGGTGCTACCAGGGGCGCCCATCGTGTCGAGAACCTCGGCTTTGGACATCCCAAGGCGCAGGTCGTTCATCTTGGTCGGTGAGGCGGCGCATCCGACCAGCAGAACGATTCCCAGCAGTGCCACCACAAGGCGTTTGATCATTTTGGTCCCTCCGTTTTCAAAACAAGGTTTATGGTTTGGTTCCCGGTTTTTCGTTACCTGACCTCGTGAGGGCCAGGCCAGCGTTCCGCTATCAACAAGATAGCTCTCTTTGCAAACAATGGCTGGGGGATTTCTGAGTTCGGATGGGTGGTATCCCTCCCGCTCTCCTGTAAAATCAAAACGCAGAAGTCCTTATCTGTCAAAATTCACAAATACGTTGATGGTTATCTATCGAAACGAATTCTTGCTTTAAGCGGAACGACCATTGGGCAGTAGGTATCCCGCTCTATAGGTCACCCTTAATCCAATTTCGGCCTGTCGGCAAGATCACGGCTGTCTTTTTTAACGGCACCTGATGTGTCATTTTTCCTGAAGACGGTCGTTCCGGCGGTGCCGGCGGTCGCCCCGAAGCAATCCGCAAAAGCCTGTCGTGCTTCGGATTCCAGTAACCGGGCTTGTCCGCTATAGCGCGGTGAAAAATGAAATGGAGTGATCTGTTTCACTTGGGCCCAGCCGGCCAGGGAGCCTGCCTGCCGTGCGGTGAGGTGATTTTTGATCCCGGCGGTGTCGCGATCGACATCCAGAAAGGCCGCCTCGATGAACAGGTGGTCCGATCGATGGGCGAGATCAACAATTTTTTCGATGTTGCTGTCGCTGTAAGCCGCATCGGCCACATAGCTTACCTTTTGACCCGGTGTCAATTTGGCGATTTGCGCCTTCAGTTCTGCCAATTGAAAGGTGGCCGTCTCACCCTTCTCCAGCCCTTGGGCCGCGATGGTGGTTGTCGGCTCTAGGTTGTCATACACTGATTGTTTGAAGGCTTGCAGCCAAGGGCCCGGCCGCAGTTTCAAGGCGGATAATCCGTCGGAGCGGATGTTGATGTGAAAGGGTTCTTCCAGTGCGAAAGCGAGGCAGGGAATACCATGATCGAGCTCGGCAGCGGTGATGGTCAGATCCCGTTCTTCGAGGAGTCGACCGTCAAATGATTGGACCACCGGTTCTCCCTGGGCCTCGAATCGGTTTCGGCATGCATACTGTCGTCGAAGGAGGGTGTTACGGTGGATTTCCGCAACCGCTAAAACAAGGCTGTCGGTGTATCTTTCCACCAGATTCCAGCTGTAACCGGCGAGCTTTCCCTCCACGTTTTTTAAAAACCCCCGGGGACCGTACAGATGAAGGGTCTTGTCGCGACCGATCATCAACCGTAACAGCCGGTCGAATCCGGAAAAGTGGTCCATGTGGGTGTGGGTGACGAAGATGTGGCTGAGTTTTAAGATATCCTGGGGCGAGAGGGCGGTCAGGTCGCCCAAATCGAACAGCACGGCGCGGCGCTGAAAGCTGAAGGGGACAAAGAGGCCCGGATCGTCAAAAGGGTCATTGACCAACCTGGGACAGAATGACGGGCGCATTTCAAGGGAGATATTTTTTCACCTGGTGGTTGATACAAAAATAGATTTCTTCATCCGATCCGTATACGTCGACAATGTCTTTATGCTTCAACAGCTTCTCCAGCACGAAGGCGGTGACATACAGGCTGACCACATGCGGGTTCGGTATCAGATTGCGGATCGGAGCGATGGAAAAGTCAATGTCGAAATCTTCGGCTCGGCTCAGCTTGTCCAAGCACAGGCCGATCTGCTCCTCGAGTGTGTTTTTGCTGGTCGTCTCAACGAGCTTGTTTTCAACCAGTTTCATCGCTATGGCGTTTGACAGTGGTTCTAAACGATCTTTTATTCCATTTATGGCCACACGACGGGCATGCTCCTTGGAAGACTCGATCTTGGAAAGTATCGATGATTCCCTCGTACTCGGCCGGAAGACTTTCCCCATGCTTGCTCCTTCAAAGAATTTCAAACAATTAGCTACCGTAGGCTGCCATTTTCAAATCACTCTATTTTAATGACAGCCTTGTTGAAATGCAAGAAAAATGTGCTCAGCCGATGCGGTAAATTGAGGCCGTTAATGGAAGCCGGTTGATAGAAAAGAGGAAAGGGACGATCGCCTTTCTCAAGTTTCATCGATAGCGGTCGATAGTAATATATGGATTGGGGCGATGGCGTTGAAAAGTGGGCCCCTGCTGCTGGATGAGTTCCGATTGGCGGGGTGTGAACCGAAAGCAGCGGCGTCAATTTGGGCAAAGACCCGGTTATGAATGTTTTTTGGGGAACAAAATGAGTATGGTTCAGAATCGACAGGCTGGTACTGCAGAGGGTACCCTGCGGAAGCCGGCGTTTAAGGAACATTACGGCGAGATAATCGCCATCCTCGTCAAGGAAGGCCTGGTTAAAACCGAACAGCTCGCCTATGCCGAACGGGTGCGGTCGAAACTGGACGGGCGCAAAACATTGCTCCAGGTCCTCAAGGACTTGAAATATGTCGGTGATGAGCAGATACGTAATGCCATACGCACCAACCGGATATCGATGAAACTCGGCAACCTGCTGTTGGAGCTAGGGTACATCACCGAGGCGGATCTGAAGCGGGCTTTTGAAATTCAAAAAAGTGAAAAGAACGCCCAAAAAATCGGTCATATCCTTGTCGAACAGAATGTCATCGGTGAACGCCAGATCCTCGATGTGCTGTCTCTTCAGCTCGGATTGCCGGTAGTAGATCCCGAGTTCATGGAAATCGACCGTGAACTCTTTTCCAAAGTCCCCTCCGCCTGGTTCAGTTCCCACAAACTGATACCCGTGCGGACCGACAAGAACGGCAAGGTGATCGTGGCCTTTGCCGATCCGATGGACCCTTTCGACCTGGAAGCCGCAGAGCAGTTATTCGGCCGTAACATCGCGCCGGCCATTGCCTCGGGTAACTCCATCCAGGAAGCTGCGCGACGAATGCAGCGGCTGAAGAATATCGACAATCTGTCCAATGCCTCTGAGGATTCAACCTCCGGTATCGTAAACTCTCTCATCATGGCGGCCATCAAAGAAAGGGCCAGCGATATTCACATAGAGCCGACGAAGGACCGGTTGCGTATCCGACTCAGGCAAGACGGGGTTCTGCGCCACTACAAGGATCTGCCCGCCGAGCTGATACCGGCGCTGACCAGCCGTATTAAAATCATGTGCAATGTCGATATCACTGAAAAAAGACGGCACCAGGGAGGGCGCATCCTGTTTGAACACGCCGAGGGTCAGCTGGACCTGCGGGTATCTTTTTATGTCACCGTCCATGGGGAGAAAATCGTTCTTCGGTTGCTCAATCGCCAGAACGAACTGCTGGATCTCAAAGAGATCGGAATGCCCTCGAGAATCCTGGAGCGTTTTGTCGAACAGGCCCTGGAGCTTCCCAGCGGAGTGCTAATGATCACCGGGCCGACCGGATCCGGCAAAACCTCGACAGTCTACAGTTGCATCAACAAAATAAATTCTCCCCAGATCAGCATCATTACCGCTGAAGAACCGGTTGAGGCTCTCATAGACGGTGTCGCCCAGTGTTCGATCAATCCTAAAATCAACTTGACCTTTGATGAGACCCTGCGACATGTCGTGCGTCAGGACCCGGATGTTATCGTCATCGGTGAAGTTCGCGACTCTTTTTCAGCCAATATCGCCGTCCAGGCCGCCCTGACCGGACATAAAGTGCTGACAACTTTCCATACCGAAGACAGCACTGGTGGGCTATTGCGTTTGCTCAACATGGGCATCGAGGCGTTCATGATATCGTCCACAATCGTATGTGTTCTGGCCCAGAGGTTGCTGCGCAAGATCTGTCCGGAATGCCGAGAACTCTACAGCCCCACCGCGGGAGATTTTCGCCGACTGGGCTATCAATCGGAGGAGTTGGGGGGTGTAAAATTCTATCATGGCCGAGGGTGCCCTCATTGCCGGCATACAGGATATAGAGGCCGGATCGGAGTATTTGAGCTGCTTCTCCCGGACGAGTCCGTGCGCAGCGCGATTCTCGAGCAGCGGACCAGTCAGGAAATCCGGCGATTGAGCATTGAATCGACCGGTCTGGTGACGCTTTTCGAAGAGGGGCTGGTCAAGGCGGCGGCCGGTATGGTTTCGCTGGAAGAAGTATTTCGCTGCCTGCCGCGGCTCCACAAGCCGAGGAATTTGAAGGAACTTCGACGAATGGTGGGGGTTTGATCATGTCGACTGAAATGTCTTTTCTGGATATCGTTCAACAGCACCTTGATTCCAACAGCTCCCACTTGCCGCCTTTTGATGCCACCGCTCAGCGGATCCGGCAGGAAATCATGAAAGAAGAACCTGATATTCAGCTGATCGAGCAGCTCATCGTCAGAGATCAGGCCCTGACAGGTCAGGTGCTGCGGGTGGCGAATTCGTCATTTTACAAGGGGCTGGTCAAGGTGTCCACAGTCCGCAACGCCATATTGCGACTCGGCATCAATGAAGTGTCGAACATGGTGACTTTGGCCACCCAAAAGAAAAATTTCCAATCCAAAGATCCTTACGTCAACGGCATCATGCGTCAGCTTTGGCGGCATTCGGTCGGTTGCGGTGTCGGTGCGCACTGGCTGGCCAAGCAAGGCGGCTATCCGGCATTGGCCCATGAGGTTTTCTTCGCCGGATTGCTCCATGATGTCGGAAAACTCTTCATCCTGGCGGTGGTGGAGGACATTCTCCGCAACGCCCAAGCCGGGCAGAAGCCTTCCAATGCCATGATAGATGAGGTTACACGCAACCTGCACTGTAATTACGGGTATGAGCTGCTGAAAAAATGGAACCTGCCGGATAGATATTGCCATGTGGCACGCGATCACCATGCGGAAGAATGCGACCTGAAAGACTCCCTGCTCTTGGTCGTAAGGTTGGCAGATCATGCCTGCAACAAGGTGGGCATCGGGGCAACGGCGGACCCTACCGTTGTCCTTTCGGCTTTGCCGGAGGCCAAAACCTTGGGCTTTTCAGACGTCGATCTGGCTCAGTTTGAAATCCAGCTTGAAGATTTGCCGCTGTGTTGACGTGCTGGGAGGATTCCATCCGGGGATCATCGAGTGCCGTCAGTCTCTAATAGAAGTGATCAAAGGGTCGTCCATCAGATAGCCGGTCCGTCGGTTTCCTCCACCTGAAGTTGTAGATTTTTCCTGCCGTTCCAGCGGTTCCATTGCAGCCGAAAAGCGATGCGGTCGAACGTTTCAGGGATGCTCTGTCCGGGATCGACGTTGAATTGGATGGCTGAATAAGACCGTCCTGCCGCATCGTCCGCCTGCGCGAGAAGCATGCGGCGATGCCTTTCGCCCACAATATGAGTATTTTTGACACGCACCTTGCGGGCCATGAAGAGCGGCTCATCATTGCCGTTCCCAAACGGTTTCAAGACTTCGATTTCATCTATCAGCCGGCTGCTGATTTCTTCGAATCGCAGTTCATGATCGATGTTGACCTCAACGGCCAGATCGAGGTCTCCGGTCACATCGATCACGCTTCGTTCGAGGGCTGTTTTGAAATTACCGAAATTTTCCGGTTTGATTCTCAGCCCGACGGCCATGGCGTGACCACCAAAACTCTCAAGCTGGTCTGCACAACATGATAAGAGCCCCTGGTGGAGGTTGAATTCCGGTATACTGCGACCGGAGCCCTTGCCGATCCCCCCACGGGTGGATATCAACACTACCGGTTTGTAGTACCGTGCGGCCAACCTTGCCGCCACGATTCCCAAAACGCCCTCGTGCCAGCGATCGCCGGCCAGGACCAACGAACCCCGAGCGTGCTCTTCCGGATGTTCCGATAAATATTCCTGTATTTCGTCGAAGATGCCGCACTCGACTTCTTTGCGGCGGCTGTTCAATCCGTCGAGCCGCGCAACAATTTCTTTCACGACCCGAGGGTTGTCCGTCAAAAGCAGGTCCGCGGCCAAACGGGCATGGTCCATCCGACCGGCGGCATTCAGACGCGGTATGATTTTGAAGGCCAAATCTTCGGCATCCACTGTCTGGTAGGGCGTCTGACAGGCCGACAGGAGTGCGGAAAGGCCGGATCGGGACCTGCCGGAGCGCATGAGATCCAATCCGGTTTTGACAAGGATGCGGTTTTCATGCACCAGGGGGACGGCGTCGGCAATGGTTCCGAGAGCCACGAGGTCGCAGAATTCCTTGAGGTTAGGTTCGGCCACGCGGCGCCAGTGTCCGCAATCTCGCAGGTGTTTTCGCAGGCAGATCAGAAGGGCCATGGCGACTCCGACGCCGGCCAGATGTTCGAATCCGGCGTTGCAGTCCGGGCGTTGCGGATTAACCATGGCTGCAGCTTCAGGGGGTACATCGGTGACCCGGTGGTGATCGGTAACCACAACGTCGATTCCGGCGGCCTTTGCGCGATCAATGGCCTCGTGACTGCTGGATCCGCAATCGGCGGTGACAATCAGGGAGACTCCGCTGGGTGCGGCGACCCGGTCGATGTGCACGGGTTTGATACTGTACCCTTCGGTGATTCGATGGGGCAGATAGAAAGAAACATCGGCACCGGCACGGAGTAAAAATTCATTCAGGATGGCCGCAGATGTAATGCCGTCGACATCGTAATCCCCGAATACTAGGATTTTTTCCCGAGCAGTGACGGCATGCGCGATGCGTTCCACTGCGGCATCCATGCCCATCAGAGACCCGGGGGAACGGAGCTGGCCCAGGTGGGGACGCATGTATGCCTTTGCATCGGCTGGAGTGATCAGTCGGCGATTCACCAGGATGGCGGCCGCTATGGGCGAACAATGCAGCGCATGGCACAGCTGTTCGACCTGTCGGCTGTCTGGTCGGCGTATGCGCCAATGTTTTTTCATTGATGCGGCCTATATCACCTTTGTGCCCGTCGGAACAATGCTAATATTCCATGTCGATATGCCGATCCGTATGTTGGGCACCAGTGATGGGGGCCGAGTTTTCTGTTGCAATAGACGGTTATGTGGTTATACTAATTCGTGCCCCAGCGCGCCTAAAACAAGGCGCGTAGCATGCCGGTCCATCTTTGAGTGCCTGAGCGCGGTATCATGGAGAGTAAGCATCGGTTTCCGATTCAGATAGTGGCCAATTTTTGCAAGTTAATGGGCATCAGGTAATTGCGCCGGGGCGAGTTCGGGTGCGCTGCAAACGATTACCGATTATGCCAAAATTGCAGTAGGGACGATTCATGGGCGCAGACTCAAAGGGTTATCCTTTGCCGATCAAGCCTGCGCGCGAAAAATGGGAGGTCAAGGTACCGGCCGATGATATGAAATGGAAAGCCTGAAAAAATTCTACCGAGTGGATCGGCGTAGCATTGCGTTCATGAAATTTATCATCGAGGCATACGATGGCCTGGGACTGCTGTCGACGGTCGACTCGGGTTCAGGCTTGGTCGTTCTCCACGTACCTCCCGGGCGTGAGGCGGAAGCAGACACCCTTATGTCAGCGCTTGGAAAAGATATCTTGATCGAATCCGCTGAACCGCCGTATTGATGACCGATAGCGGTCTCGACCGCTTGGTGCAGAGAGGTTGCCGGACACAAGGGACGGAAGACAGTCCCTGACTCACCGTCATCTCCCCTGTGGCTCTCCACTTATTCGGAAATCATCAGCTGATTGTACGGTCGCTTTGCTGATGAACACTGGCCTTGCATGAGGCGCCGGCATGTCGGTTGGATGGGGCCGATCCCTGGGTGCACTTCTGAGCGGGGCCAGAAGAGTCTGTCGCGGTTGAACCGGGCGAGGGGCGTGACACTGCTGGAAAACTAAACCGAATAGCTAGATCCATGGAGCCGAAAAATCTTTACATTCAGACCATTGGATGTCAAATGAACGTCTACGATTCAGAGCGAATCGCCGGTGTGATGGCATCCTTGGACTTCAGGCTGACGTCCGACATCAAAAAAGCGGACCTCGTTATCGTGAACACCTGTGCCATTCGGGAGAAAGCCGAACAGAAAGTATACAGTTTTCTGGGGCGACTGAACCAGATGAAAGCACGGCGTCCGGATCTGAAGATCGGCGTCGGCGGGTGCGTTGCCCAGCAGCAGGGCGAGCGAATATTCGAACGGGCGCCGTTTGTAGATGTTGTCTTCGGCACACATGCGGTTGCCCGGCTGCCGGATCTGGTGACGAGATCCGCAAAAGGCGAGATCAGGGTGGTGGACGTCGGTACAGCCGCGGGGGGCGAAGCGATTGAGATGCCCAGGTCGGTTGACGCAGAAGGGGGCGTTTGCCGTTTCGTGACCATCATGCAGGGGTGTGACAATTATTGTAACTATTGTGTCGTTCCATATGTTCGCGGACGAGAAGTCAGCCGACGCCCCGAAACCATAATATCCGAAATAGACCTTCTCGTTCAATCGGGTGTGCGCGAGGTGACCCTGCTCGGCCAAAACGTCAACAGTTACGGGAGAAAGGAAGGTCTCTGCAGCTTTCCCGAGTTACTCGAGCGGGTGCATGGCATCGACGGATTGGAGCGCATACGCTTTACCACCTCCCACCCGAAAGACTTGTCCCCCGAGTTGTGTCGATCCTTCAGGGATCTGCCGAAACTCTGTCGTCATATTCACTTGCCGGTACAGTCCGGCTCGAACCGCATTCTCGAGGCGATGAACAGACGGTACACCCGCGAACAGTACCTTGAGAAAGTTTCAGAATTGCGCCGGTACTGCCCCGAAATTGCGATTACATCCGATTTTATCGTCGGCTTTCCCGGTGAAAGCCCGGAAGATTTTAACCGAACTCTCGATTTGATACAGGCCGTTGCATACGACGGCCTATTTGCATTCAAATATTCGGACCGGCCGGAAGCGCCGGCGAAGGATTTTGATGGCAAGGTTGATGAAAAAGAGAAAAATCACCGCCTGCAGACCCTCTTGGACGTTCAGGACCGCGTGACCTTGCGGAAAAACAGGGCTCTTATTGGAACAGAGCAGATTGTCTTGATCGAAGGGCGGGGAAAAAAACAACGGCAGGGTTCCAGGGATTCCAGCGAATCGATGGAAACTCACCAGTGGACCGGAAGGACAACGACAAACAAGATCGTCAACTGTGACCAGGACGACCTGCCAGACACCATGAGGGAAAACATAACCGGCAGACTGGTGCGTATGCAGATCGAAAAAGCGTATGCCCATTCGCTTTGGGGGATACCCTTGGCGACCGGGAGAAATACAGCTGCCGTGAAAGGAGATAAGAGTTATGCTGCATAAGGTGAGCATAGCCGGTCTGACCATGGACCCGACATCAAACACTCCGATCATCATATTGAAGTCTGTGGACAGCGATCAGGCGGTTCCTATCTGGATCGGCCTGCTCGAAGCCACCTCGATCGCATCGGCCCTCCAAAACGTCAAATTCGACCGGCCCATGACCCATGATCTTTTTAAAAATTTTTCGGAAATGCTCGATATCAACGTCGCCAAAGTTGAAGTGTGCGATTTGAGAGACAACACCTTTTTCGCCAGAATCTATTTTCAGTCAAAAGAGGGTAACTTCGATATAGACGCGCGGCCCAGCGATGCGATTGCTCTGGCCCTGCGATTCGATGCACCAATTTTTGTCGATGAGAAAGTCATGGAAAAGTCGAAAATGAACAAGGAGGAGAATGTCGAGGTCATCGACGAAAGCGAGGAGGGTAAGAAATGGGCTGAGTATTTGGAGAACCTATCACCGGAAGATTTCGGAAAGTATAAGATATAATATAAACAGTGGCTTTTCTTAGTACCGACCCGCAATGAACACGAATTGACGAATCTTATGGAATCCCAGAAGCTGGTCTCCATCCACGGAGGGCACAGTGGCGAGTTTTGCTGCCACGCGACGGGCACACTCGAAGAGATCGTTGCCGCGTACGCTGGGAAAAAATTCCACTGGGTCGGCATTACCGAACACACCCCCCCCATCGAAGACCGGTTTTTGTATCCGGAAGAGATCGACGCCGGTTTCAACTCCCAAACCCTCTACCACAGGTTCGATCGTTACATCGCCTCCTGCCGGAAACTGCAGAGAAAATATGCCGGCACGCTTCAAATATACGTCGGTTTTGAAACAGAATACTACAGCGGTTCGGTACCCTTCATAGGGGACTTGATTCGTCGGTTCGAACCGGATTATGTCGTGGGGTCGGTTCACCATATCGACGACATCGGTTTTGATAATTCCCCGGGAGCTTACGCTCGGGCCGTTTCCGCGGCCGGCGGCATCGAAGCGCTTTACTGCCGGTATCTTGATGCTCAACACCGCATGCTCACCGAATTAAGGCCCCGGGTCGTCGGCCATTTCGACCTTATACGCCTGTATGATCCGGACTATGTCGTCCATCTCGAACGGCCTGCCGTCCGAGAAAAGGTACGTCGCAACCTTGAGCTCATCCGGCACTTGAACTCGATCATGGACATCAATGCCCGCGCCATTGCCAAGGGCGGCAGCGAACCCTATCCAACGCGATCGATATTGAAACAAGCCGTCGAACTCGGCATCCCGCTCGTGCCCGGAGACGATTCGCACGGGGTCGATACAGTGGGATTGCATATCGATCAGGTGATCGAACACCTGGCTGACGCCGGCGCCGATACTCACTGGCACCGACCGGCTTGACGGTCATCCCGCGGGACAGCGTGTCGGATCGAACCATTGAAATATCGCGTAACATCTGCAAATAGACACTGGAGCGAACCCGGAAGTTCCCGGCGTGACATGTCAAAACCATCGAATTCGAAAGGAGTGTATACATGACGGACAAGGTCTTGGTCATCCTATCCTGTGGAACCGATAACCCCAACCGAGCCACCCGGGCTCTTTTCTTCGCCATGGTCGCCAAGAAGACCGGAAAGGAAACCGCCGTCTTCTTGCTCGATGACGGCGTGTATATGGCCAAAAAAGGGGCGGCCGATCATATACAGGCCGCTACCGGTGACAAAGCCGACGATCACCTTTCTTATCTGCAGGAATTCGAAGTACCGATCTATGTTTGCACACCCTGCGCTGTTTCGAGGGGGATCAAAGAAGAGGATCTGATTGCGGGCGCCAGAATGGCCACGGGCGACATGATGATTGCCATGGTCTGTGAAAGTGCGGTGATCAGCCTTTGAACCGGTTAGAGGGGAATGGCGGCTATCATAGAACAAGCGTTCGGGCTTGCCCCCGTTCTGCTTTCAATGGTGACACCCCGTCTTGGTACACCTATCGGTGGGTTCGGTAGAGTGCCATCCAGGGCTTTTCCTTTGCCGAATTCAGGTCTGTCAGGGCCCGGTACATGGCGCCAACGACCAGCTCGGCACAGTGGTGATGGTCGGCGGGTAGCGTTTGAAGATAATCGATGACGTGCTCGGGTTTGATTTTCCAGGCATCCTCTATCCGCCGGCCGACTGCCAGCTCGGCCACCGTGTTGCCGCAAGCCACTGTATCCAGGCAGCCATCGGTGTTAAAATAGACGGCCTTGAGGCGCTCCCGGTCCGCCACGAGGAATATTTCGATCGTATCCCCACAATTCCCGATGTTTTTTCCATATCCGTCAGGCCTGTCGATCTCTCGACGTCGATCCGTACCCACAGCCATCTCGCAATGTCGTTTTGAAAAGCAACGCTCCATATGTCACCACCTACCCGCATAGAATGTCTGAATGAGTTTGCCAGTTAAAGCCACACCAAACCGAACGGTTCAGCAGGCGAATTGGCCGTCTTCATATATGGTGATCCTGCGTCCCCCTGTCAATTGTGCGGCAACCCGTTTATTTTCCATATTCACCAGGTCCCAGTGGAGGGCCGACTGGTTGAAACCCAGGGCTTTCTTGAGGGAGGCATCGAGATCGGCGGCCTTTCCCGCATAGGCGTCTGAGTAGGAAGATCCTAGGGCCACATGACAATTGCCGTAACGGCCGCCGTAATTTTCGTCGTACAGGGTGTTGGCCATGAACGCGTTGATGCGTGAGAAACGACGGTCGGTAAGTGAGAACTCGCCGATCCTGCGAGCACCGGCGTCCATGCTCAATTGGCTGCGGACAAAATCCTCCCCTTTGCGCGCCTGAACCGCGACCAGCGATCCCTTTCTGAATTCCAGCCGAACCCCGGAAACGAGATTACCGCTGCGAAAAGAGCGCTGGTCGGCATAATAGACCCCCCTGGTCCCGCGCCAGTCCGGCGATATGAACACTTCAAATGATGGAATATTACGGCCGGACAGGCCGAGCCATTGTCTTTCGGCCCCCGGGGTGATCCATAAATCGATAGTCTTGGATTCGATGTGAAGCCGTTCTATCGGCAGCCGGTTCAGCCAAATTTTGATCTCTTTGATTTGCCTGCGGACTTCCTGCCAGGTTTTCACCGGTTCGGGACGGTCCAAGAAACATGCGGCAGCCACCTGGCGGCTGTAGCTTTTCAGCGACATTCCGGCGTGGCGTGCCAGAGTCATAGTGGGAAACATGCACAGGGTCCAACCGAAAGAACCCCTATCTTCGCGGCTGTCCAGGACATCCCGCAAAAACTTTCTGGCCTTGGCGGTATGGCCGATCTTTCGGGGATCGGCCTCGCTCAGATGGGTGAGCGAATCCGGGGCATACAGCATGATGCTGCCGTTCAGATGGCGATAAAGAATCTCGTCTCCCGGCGGAACGAATGCCAGCTGGCGTGGGCTTGCATGCGCATAGAAACTGGTTTCCATCTCCGGTGTTTCCATTACCCGCTGTACCGGGTGGAAGCCGCACTGCAGAAGTCTTTCGAAAAGAATATTGGCCAGGGACTTTGCCGGCTGGTGATACCGCAGCGCCACCACATCGTGTTTTTTGAACTTTCCCTTGCGCGCCGTTTTCAGGCCCCACAAAAGGACCTCGGCATAGCGTTCAAGCTCTTCCATGGTCAGCATGGTGGATCCTCTACCGGGTATGACGGTCGTCCCTAAGAAACAGTTCGTGATATTCCACCTCGCTGAGATGCTTTCGCAGCAGGCCGGAGATCAGGCCGAAAACCTCGTTCAAATCTTCATCGGCCAAGCGTGGGATGATGCGCTTCAGAACCGTGTCGTCTGAGAATTTTTGCAAATAGTACATGACGGTGTTTTCGTTTGTCTTGCGGTCGAGTCCGAAACCGACCAGGCCTTTGTAGTTCTCGACAAACAGGTGGGTGTGAACAGCCATGGCGATGGTACTCCTGATCTATGGTTTGGAAAAGGGCATGATGATCTCTTTTCGGGTCGGCCTCGCGGCCGGTTGGGCAGGGCCCTTTTCGGGGACCCCCTGAAAAGAGCGCACGTGTATTTCCGGGCAACGCTACTCAAATAAACGCTTTTGGTCAAGCTGGAGGCCAGGTTGGCCGAGCCGGGCAGTTGTCGCCGGGAATGGTCCATGTTATAGGCATTTCACAAATAGGTAGAAGATTTTGATCCCGTCAACGACCTTACAAGAGGACCTATCTACGGAAAGTATGAATGAAAGATGATACCGACAGATACCAGAGTGCCTTAGATATAAACGAATGTGCCTATTTCACCAGTGGTACGGGCATCTCGATTCGTTATTGCCGCTGGCCGGCATCGCCGGATCGTTTGGCCGGCACAGTGATTCTGCTCGGCGGCCGCAAGGAATTCCTGGAAAAATATGCCGAAACCGCCGGCGATCTCAATCGGATGGGTTTCGATGTTTACAGTTTCGACTGGCGCGGGCAGGGGCTTTCGACGCGGATGATACCGGACAGGTCAAGGGGCTTCATTCGGGATTACGAAGAATATCTGCACGACATGCAGGTGTTTTGCGATACCGTCATTCCCTTTGACATCGAGCGTCCGGTTTATCTTTTAGCCCATTCCATGGGCGGGCACCTCGCTCTGCGATATTTGCGCCGTTGTCCCACAGGGATCGACGGGGCCATCCTGTCGGCACCGATGATCGATATCCGCACAGGTGCCTTTCCGAATTGGCTGATCGGTCTGCTGATCCGCCTGGCCGTAAAAACCGGGCGCCGGCATGCCGTCGTTCCCGGCAGCCGCAAACGGGCGGAAAGAGATCGGCAATTCGCGGGCAATCCCCTGACATCGGATCCGATTAGATTTCAAAATGAGAAAAGAGCGCTGGCGGCCAACCCTGCGCTGGTTGTGGAGGCGGTCACCTTCGCCTGGCTGGCGGCCTCCATGAAATCGATCGGGCTTATGAAAACCCCTGGTTTTCTGGAGGCGATTCATACACCGGTACTGATGGTTGGCGCCGGTGATGACAGGATCGTTTCCCTCGGCGCCCAAAAAGAGGCCTGTGCCCGGATGCCCAACTGCCGACTGCTCGTCATTCCGGACTCGCGGCACGAGATCCTTATGGAAAAAGATACCGTTCGGGCCTCGTTCTGGAAAGCATTCAGGGACTTTACGGATGCCGGCCTCTCATGACCGGTTTTCAGCGGATATAACCGATGCCTCCGAGCGGTTTATACTAGCCTGTTGAGAAACTATTGCGCTTGACAAAACGGTGTTAACATCCTTCTCAAAATGCATGTTTGTCACACATTAAGTCCGCTTTTGCGTCGGATTTTGCCTTGTCTTGCCGCGCACATGCCGTTTTTCTACACCCCTTGGGTACAGGAAGGGCAATTTCCGTTACAGGGGAGGGTATGGGCGCAAGCTTTTCATTATCGCTTCGGTCAGCGCGTTAGCTTTTGCACAAAAGATTTTATGGCAGTGAGGTATTCGGGCAGACCGCGCGCGAAAATATCGTTGTGGTTGGCCCCTGGAATCTTCAGCAGGAATTTTTCCTTCGATGGGCTGGCATCGTAGAGGGATTGTCCATCTGAGAAGGGAATGATGTGGTCGAACTCGGCGTGAATGATCAGAGTCGGTTTGTCGATCCGCCTGATTTTGTCGCAATGGCTGAATCCTCCCTCTTCCCTGAACCCCACGGCCGCTGGTGAAATACCCAATAGCTGCAGAAGCGGTGCCGCAAAGGCAAATCCGCTTTCAACGATCAAGCCGGCCACGGTTTTTGGATGGCGGTCGGCCAGTTCCAGGGCCGAGGCGCTGCCGAGTGAACGCCCCATGACGACCAGCGAACCCGTGTAGCCGTTTCTTGTCAGCCAGTCCACACTCCAGTCCAGAATGCGGTGGCAGTCGGTCATCATGGCTGAAACCGTGGGGCGCCCATTGGAGCGTCCGTAGCCCCTGTAATCGACGGCCAGGAAATTGATGCCCTTCTGGTTGTAAAGGGGCCCCAAGTCCGCATAATCTGCGACAATCTCTCCATTGCCGTGAAAGAAGAGAATGTTGGGGTCGTCGGAATTTATCATGTGGAAGCAGGCCCCGACGGCCACGCCTTCTGCTACAGGTATCATTAATTCGCGGGAGTGAGGGCGGGACGGTGCCCGACCGTAGTCGGGTCGCGGGTGAAAAAGTAGCGACAGAACCTCCGGTCGATCCAGGCTGCTGTAGTCAGGCGATTGGTTTTCTGCCATGGCCGATGTCCCCATTGTTTTTTGATAGTCGCTCGTTAAAATTAAGCGCCGTTATCCGCAGCGTATATCCCATAGGCCCATTTGGCATGTATATCTTAGGTTCTGGGTGGGCGGTGTCGCGGCATTTTTTCCTTTTTTAGACCAGGCAGAATTATTTTTATAAAAATGCCGCAGAAAATTCAAAATGGGTCACGAAAAGTTGTCATAAGGCAGGTTCTGGTTCTCTTTCCAGGCCTCCAGCCGCCTCATGATGAACCGCTTGGCATAGAATCGTGTTTCGGGTATCAGGAGCAGCAGACCCGCGGCGTCGGTGATGAAACCGGGTGTGAGCAGCACCACGCCGGCGATGAAAATCAACGCGGCATCCAACAGGTCTTCGGTCGGCAGTTGGCCCTGCTGCATGCTCAGCCGCATACGCAACATGGTCTGCAGACCTTGCAGACGGGCTAGGTAGGCCCCGGCAAAGCCGGTCGCCAAGACGATCAGGATGGTCTTGGCGGCACCGATGTGACCGCCGACCTTGACCAGCAAGTAGATTTCGGCCACGGGGATGAGGGTAAAGGCGAGAAACAGTTTCAGCAACATGGTTATTCCGGCAGGGCGTTAATCGAAAACAAGATCATCCGCACCCTCTATATCACGTTGATTCAGGAAATCACAGTACTCTTCAGCCCGCCGCTGCGCCAGTGTTTTTTGGCCGGTTTCGGTATGGCCCGCTTTGTGAAAGGACGCGATCAGCCTTTCCGTCCTATCCACTGATTCCCATACCTGGTATCCCCCTTCGAAATGTTTGACGACAAATTTCATCTCACCCCCTCATCACTGTTTAACGCCTGTCATTATGGCAGGGACATTTCAGTCATTGTACCAAGAAGAGCTCGTGATGTACAAGCGGAAGGTGTCGCTGCGGTGCCAGCTGCGGAACCGCAGTGTTGGGACAGTGAGTGCGGGTGATCGTCAGGGCAGAGTTCCCAGCAAGTCCACGATCCGACGATAAGCTTTCAACTCTTGCAGCCACTGGTCTGGGATCGACTGCAGACCCAGGTGCGCACCGAGAACCATTCCGACGGCCATGCCCCGGGCGGCGGAGTCCCCGCCGGCCATGACATTTTCAACCAAAGCCGATTTCAAGTCGTTGCCGTGTGTCGTCGCCAGATGAATAACGGAGGGTAGGGCGGCCGATACGTTGCACATCTGACCAAAAGCCTTTATCGTCGACCGGGTGGCTTGACCTTTCGATTGCAAGCCTTTATCCACCCACTTTTGCAGTTCCTTGTGGTCGTCGGCTGCTTTCTCGAAGGCATCCGACGGGGTCGAGCCGCTCAGGATGAACAGCAGGACATCGGCCAAGTATGCGGCGCTTTCGACGACCTGAGGGTCGTTGTGGGTCATGGCGGTTTGTTCTCTGACGGCGGTCAGCAACCGCTCGCGGTCCTGACAAAGGGCGTAAATCAGGGGTGCAATTCTTACCGCTCCCCCCAGTTCGGTTGATCCCGACCCGAAAGGGGGATCGCTTTTGCCTGAGGCAAAATTTTTCAACGTGTCTTTTGTGGCATGGTCGCGATAGCCGGTGTAAGTGCCCATAGCCGAACACCACTTTTCAGCAAAGTGGCCGATATCGAATCCCTTGTGCTCGGCGATCGATTCCAGCAGAATAAGGGCCTGGTCGCCGTAGTGGGTCAATTCACCGGCTCGTTTGGTGGTATGGAAGGAGTTATCCGGCGGGTTTCTCAGGGTGTCAACGCGGCCCACATCATTGTCTATCACTGCAGTATCGTATATCCAGTGGGCACCCAAGGCCAAGGAATCGGCTGCAAAAGAGGCCAAAACCATGGCTTCAGCGTGCTTTTTCATCTTGGCTTCCTCCTTTGGTTCAGTACTGTGACCGCCGACAGAGTGTCAGTCCTGCAAAACGTCGGTTAATGATCGTCTTCCAGCAGGAATTCCAGCGGTGTCTTGGACTTCAAGTCGCTGGCATCTGTACCGAAGAAATCGACGGTATGAATGTGATTGCAGAGTTCTTTCAAGCGGTTGCCGACTTTCAGGTGGGCCGGGTGCTGCTGGTATCGCTGAAGGGCTTCCTGGTTGGCAAAAAGCGAGACAATCGCAAAATCATACGAACGTCCGGTCTGGAGAATGTCACGGCCGAATTCGTACATATGGATTTCGACAATCGCATTGGGAAGATCGTCCAAGTCTCGTTCGAGGGCGTCGATTTCAGCCTCGGGAATGCCCGGTTTGAACTTCATCACGACCACGTGGTTCAGCATTTAATCGCTCCTTTCAATGCGGCAGTCGTACCGCTGTCATCTTTCCCCCGTATCCATGGACAGTGCATTGGGCCCTTACTGTAACCTGACCGATCGAGGACGGTATCGAGACGCCCGCCAGGCTGCGGGTAAACGGTTGTTCGTCAACATGGGGATGATGGAGGACTCGGGTGTCCAGGACGGTGCTGTCAGGCCCGAGAACCTCCCATTTGTCGGCATAATGATCCCAACCCGAATCAGCATGCCCGACTGTCACTGAAAAGCTGAAGGTATCATTGCCGGACCTAACGACATCGACACCGAGAACATCGGCCTCCCCGGCCATAACCAAACCCGGTGCCATGAGCAGGAGCAGTATCAAAGAATAGATAATTCTCACGTGTCGAATGCCTCCCATTGAGAATTCCTGCACGCATTTGGCATGCACGAGGGTGCCAGTGGATGCAATGGAAGCCGCTGCCGGGCATTTGGGGTTTGTCAATGCCGCCCCATCGAACTTCGCTGCGACGCGCTCAAGTCAAACGTGGCCGCGATCACCCTGAAACCGATATGAAACACCTTAAGGCTTTGGCTGAAAATATCAAGGCCTTATGCTCCTACAGCCGGGGTTTCCTCCAACCGAATTTTCGAGGGGACCGCCGTCGCTTCGCCATCGTTTGGGGATTGAATTCATTTGATTTTTCAGGAGAATTATATTAGCACATAACCGTTTTGGACGGCTGCAGGGCGAACTAATCGAGGAGCCGCCACCGTCTCGACCCAATACCTTTTTTCGCGTCATTGCAGGCAACCCAAGGAGTCGGATATGGCCCAATGTGTTGTGCTCAACGCGGACTACTCTTTTTTGAATATGGTGGATTGGCGGCGGGCCGTCTGCCTTCTGGTAAAAAACAAGGTCAAGGTGTTGAAGTATTCCGGCAAAGTCGTCCTGACCGGCGAGGGAATGCCCGTCAGGGTGCCGCTTGTCATTAAGCTGATCAAATTCATTCGGATGGTCTACCGCTCCCGTGTGCCCTTTAGCAAGAAAAACGTCATGATACGAGACGGCTTCATCTGCGCCTACTGCCGGACTCACACTGGGCGATTGACCATCGATCACATCATCCCCAAGTCCAGGGGCGGCCGAACGGAATTTGAGAATTGCGTGACCGCCTGCCGAGCCTGCAATCACAAAAAGGGCAACCAAATGCCCAGCGAAGCCAGGATGTATCCCCATTTCAAAGCCTACCAGCCGACAATTGCCGAGTTTTTACAGCGGCGGGTCAAACAGCTGGGCATTGATGAAATGCTCAAAGATATGGTAGAATGGCTGTCTAGACCGGAATCGTCGGAGGCGCCTTCGCGACATACTCCTTAACTGACACCTATTGAACAGGGGAAAACATGAAAGTTATCGTTCTCGGCACGGGATACGTTGGCCTCGTGCATGCCGCAGTTTGCTCCGAATACGGACATGAAGTGTATGCGTATGACAACAACCAGGAAAAACTGAATGCCTTTGCCACCGGCAAACCACAGGAGATCGAAAGGTTCGTCAACGAGCCTGGACTGGTGAACGTGATAAGGGAAAATCTGGACCGATACCTTTTTTTCTCCTCCGATCTTGGGGAGATCGTGGAGGGGACCGATGCCATATTCATGTGCTTGCCGACCCCGCCGAACCTTGACGGTTCGACCAACCTCACCTTCTACGACGCTGCCGCCGAACACCTTGCAGAACTACTCTCCAAACGCAAGGACAAACGCCGGGTGGTCATCGTAAACAAAAGTACAGTGCCCATCGGCACCGCGCGACACCTCGAACAAATCATGACTTCCCACCGGGTAAAAAATTTCGGCGTGTCGTCGAACCCTGAATTTTTAGCGGAGGGGACGGCTGTCATGCAGGCCCGGCGTCCGGATCGCGTTGTGGTCGGCTGCGACGATCACCAGGATTTCAATATCCTGCGCCGGGTGTATTCCCAATTTGTCAATCACGTGCGGATTAAGTACATCGAAACCACTCCCGAAACAGCTGAAGCCATCAAATATGTGGCCAACACCATGCTACTGACCTATATTTCCTTCTGGAACGGCGTGGGGGCAAAGATCGGGGAAAAATTTTCCAATGTGAGGATTGACGATCTGAGATCGGGCGTCACTTCTGACGAGCGCATCAGCACATGGGGATCGTTCGTCAGCAACGGAGCCGGAGGCAGCTGCTTCGGCAAAGACATCGCCTCATTGATCAATCAACTCCGCAAGGTCAACGTCAGCACCAAGATGCTCGAAGCATCATACGAGGTGAACGAATTTCAAAAAGTGTACCTGGTCGATCGGGCCATCACTGAAGCCGGGTTCAAATTCAACAACAAAACCATCACCGTTCTCGGTCTGGCTTTCAAAAAGCATACCAATGATATGCGCGATGCATCGTCAATCAAGGTGATAGAGTCGCTTCTCGGTAAAGGGGCTGCCAGAATACAGGCTTACGATCCGCTGGCCAACGAAGCCGCCCAGGAGGTATTCGACCCCACTAAAAACATTCTATTTGAAAAGATCGCCTATTTCGACAGCGCCAAGGATGCCATAAAGGGATCCGACGCTCTGTTCGTATCATCGGACTGTGAAGAGTTCCGAGGCTTGTCCCGCACGGTGGAAAATCTTGTCAAGCCGCCTTACCTGATCATGGATGGGCGGCGGATGATCCCGGACTTCGATGACCTCATAGACAGGAACTACACCTATCTGGCGGTGGGGGCCATGGCGATGGGGCCCATCCCTTGCGACTCGGACAAAGTGATACCGCTTAAGCAAACCGCCTGACGCCAATGTCACTGAGGGTCGATTGACAACCGCTAGACCCCGGGAAACGCTTAATGGCCGCGATTCTATACAGAATCGCGGCCCTACGGCGGGGATCCCGGTCTCTCCATTCCAGAACGCCGTTGCTCACGGCCGATCCCGGTATTTTCCTGCGCGTGTTCACAAACCGAGTGTCCATCCATAAATGGCCTTTTTTCCGCTGGGCCCCGCCTATCAAAATTCTCATTTATAAATTGGACACTCCATTGTGGCATCCACCAGTTGTGGAGTGGCACGAGTTAAGACCTTTTCATTGGTGCGCCTGGCTGCCCTATCGGCCCGGCCCGGACTTTCTGTCCGCGCACTCCGAGCGGGCCGAAAAGGCGACGGCCACACCCGCGGCATCCCCCCTATGGGAGGCGGTATTTCCTTGACACAAAATCGTATGTTGAGTAAAAATTAACGTTTTATATCAACACCGAATGGGGAGACGCAATGGACTACAAGAAAACGCTCAATCTGCCGTCGACGAAATTCCCAATGAAGGCGAATCTGGCCAACCGCGAACCGGCGCAGCTGGAAGCCTGGGAAAATATGCAGCTGCACGCAAAAGTGAGGGCCGCTGCAGACGGCCGCGAGCGATTTGTACTGCACGATGGGCCGCCATACGCCAACGGGCATATTCACATTGGGACGGCATTGAACAAGATACTCAAAGACATCATCGTCCGGTCTCGACAGATGACCGGTTACGATGCGGTTTATGTCCCCGGCTGGGACTGCCACGGTCTTCCTATCGAGCACAATGTCGACAAGGAACTGGGCGCGAAAAAAAGGGACCTCTCCCAGGCCGATGTTCGTCGCTTGTGCCGGTCTTATGCCGAAAAGTTCATCGACATACAACGGGATGAATTCAAACGGCTCGGAGTTTTGGGTGATTGGGATCATCCTTACTTGACGATGAATTATCTTTACGAGGCGACCATTGCCCGGGAGTGCTGGAAATTTGCTTTAAACAAGAGCCTGTTCAGAAGCAAAAAACCGATTTATTGGTGCAACGACTGCCAGACGGCCTTGGCTGAGGCTGAAATCGAATACGCAGATGAGGCGTCGCCTTCCATTTTCGTGAAATTCCCATTGATCGATGACTTGACCCAGGAATTCCCGGCGCTGGCCGGAAAGAATCTCTTTGTGGTCATCTGGACCACCACCCCGTGGACGCTGCCGGCCAATATGGCCATCACCCTCCATCCCGATTTTGTCTATTCTGCCGTCGACATCGGCCGGAATGATGTACTGATCCTCGCCAAGGATCTGGTGGAAACCTGCATGGCCACTTTTGGCTTTGGCAACTACCGGATCTTGGCCGACATCGAAGCCGGCCGCCTGGAAAACAAGCAGTGCCGCCACCCGCTCTACGATCGGGGATCGCTCATCATCCTTGGCAACCATGTCACCCTCGATGCAGGAACCGGCTGCGTGCACACCGCTCCTGGGCACGGACGCGAGGACTATGAGGTCGGTCTCCAATACGGATTGGATGTGTATTCACCGGTCGACGACCGGGGACGGTTTACCGATGAGGTCGAATTTTTCAAAGGGCAGTTTGTATTCGACGCTAACACAGCGATCAATGCCAAGCTCAAAGAGCGTGGCGCTTTAATCACCGAGGAAAGTTTCGAACATTCTTATCCCCACTGCTGGCGCTGTAAACAGCCCGTCATTTTCAGAGCCACACCCCAATGGTTCATTTCGATGGACAAAACCGGTTTGCGAGAAAGAACTCTGACCGAAATTGATCGGGTCAAATGGATTCCAGCCTGGGGGCGCGAACGTATTTACGGAATGATCGAAAATCGACCGGACTGGTGTGTGTCGCGGCAGAGAGCTTGGGGGGTTCCCATAGCCGTGTTCTACTGTGAAGACTGCGGTGCGCTGTTGCTCGACGATGCCATTCTGGAGCGTATCTGTGAGTCGTTCGCTACCCACGGGGCCGATATCTGGTTCGAAAAGCCGGCCGAATATTTCCTGCCGGACGGTGCCGCATGCCCCGGGTGCGGCGGGGTTTCCGTGACAAAGGAAGACGATATTCTGGATGTCTGGTTCGATTCGGGAGTCAGTCATGCGGCGGTTCTGGAACAGCGAAGCAATCTGAACTGGCCGGCCGATCTCTACCTTGAAGGGAGCGATCAGCACCGGGGTTGGTTTCATAGTTCGCTGCTCACGGCAGTGGGGACGCGTGATCGTGCGCCTTATAAGTCGGTCCTGACCCATGGGTTTGTCGTGGATGCCGATGGACGGAAAATGTCCAAGTCGCTCGGCAATGTCGTCGCCCCCAAAGAGGTCATCGACAGATACGGCGCCGAAATACTGCGCCTGTGGGTCACGGCCTCCGATTACCGTGAAGACGTGCGAATATCGGAAAACATTCTCAGGCAGCTCAGTGATGCCTATCGACGCATCCGTAACACGGCCCGGTTCATACTGGGCAATCTCAACGATTTCAATCCCCAGGCCGACAGCGTTGCTTACGAAGCGATGCCTCAAATCGACCGTTTCGCCCTGCACAAACTGCAGGAGTTGACAGAAATTGTGTGCCGGGCCTACGAGAAATTCGAATTTCACGTGATCTACCACCGGCTATACAATTACTGTACTATCGACCTGTCGGCCTTTTATCTCGATATCCTCAAGGATCGACTGTATACGTCACCGGCCGACTCCAGCAGAAGGCGCAGTGCCCAGACGGTGATGTACGCCATCGTAGATGCCATGGCGCGATTGATGGCCCCGATTTTGGCTTTTACCGCTGAAGAAATATGGGCTTACATGCCCGATAGACCGGACAAAGAAGAAAGCATCCATATGGCTTGCCTGCCACAGGTGCATGCGGAATGGAAGGACGAAGCCTTGAGAGAAAGCTGGGAAACGCTCCTGGCTGTGAGGGCGGAGGTGACAAAAGCACTTGAAGCCGCCAGAGCGCGGAAGCTTATCGGTCACCCGCTGGACGCCGCTGTCACCCTATCGGCCCCTGCAACTGTCCATGCGGCTCTGGAACCACATGCCGAAGAGCTGCGCTCCATTCTTATTGTATCCCAGGCGTTGCTTGTGCTTGATAAAGATCTTGACGACGCCTACGTGTGCCAAGAGATCCAGGGATTGCGGATCAAGGTGGAAAAAGCGGCGGGAGAAAAGTGCGAGCGTTGTTGGGTTCATGATACGACGGTCGGCCGCTTCTCCGAACATCCGACGATCTGTCACCGCTGCAAAACGTCATTGGAGGCCATATCGGATTAAAAATCACCCGGGTGGCGATTCGGCAACAGGGCGGCACCGTTATTACTCTTCGGCAATTGCCCAGATTCTATGCAGAGATTCAAAGAGTGCGACGGTCCCGGAACATAGTCCCTATCGGAGGTGAAGAATCTTCCGACGCCGATAAGGATTTTTTTACGACTGGTGACAAACCAGATTCAGTTCGTGACTGTGATGACGACGCGAGGCAAGATAACGAGACTGCTGTTGATTGCCGGGGTTCTAGTGCTGCTCGACCAACTCACCAAAGCGCTGATCGGCCACTACCTGCAACCCTTCCAATCCATTACGGTTATCCCCGGTTTTTTCAACCTGATTTACATTCACAACCCGGGGGGTGCTTTCGGCTTCCTGGCCGGATCCGATCCGATCATTCGCAAGGTGGTGTTCATTTTTGTTTCCCTTATGGCCGTCGGATTGATCCTGTGGTACTACATGAAAACACCGGCCGCATTTCCGTTCCTATCCGGCGCGTTCGCAATGATTTTCGGCGGTGCCATCGGCAACCTTATCGATCGGATTCGGATCGGAAAGGTGGTCGATTTTCTCGATTTCTACATCGGCAGTCTTCACTGGCCGGCCTTCAATGTCGCCGACAGTGCCATTACCATCGGAATCGGTATATTTATCCTCCATCTGCTGTTTAAAAAATTGCCTGAATAAATAAGCGAAACCCTCAGCAGGTTTTGCATTAAACGCGTTTGATTTGAGTCGACGAAGCGCTATGAACGTCCATGCCGATATACTCCCGTCGATTGTTTTCGGTCTCTTCGTTTTCGTGGCGCTGATCTCCGGGCTGTTCATGATCAAGGCCGACTCCCGACAGGCCGGCGTTTCTGAAAACCACATTGCGGACCTCTGCTTCTGGTTGATGATAGCCGCCATCGTCGGGGCCAGGTGCGGAGCGCTGCTTTACAGGCCTGAAACCGTTTTCTCAGACCCGGTGGAGGTTTTGCGAATCTGGAACGGCGGATCGTTCTATTACGGCGGAGCGACAGCCGCTCTGGCCGGAGGGGCGGTATTCATCAAACGTACGCGGCTGCCGTTATGGAAGACCGCCGATCTGTTTGCACCGGCCTTGGCCATCGGTCATTTTTTTGTTTGGATCGGCTGCTTTTTCTCAGGGCTGTGTTCAATATGGTCGGGTGACGCCATGCTTGAGGCCCTGCTGCTGCTTTCTGAGGGAAGTATGAATGGCCTGGCCGCATTCCCGTACCCGAGACCTCTTTATCTGGCTTGCGGCAGTTTCATTATTTTTGTCACGCTTCTGCTCTTGCGCGGGCATAGGAATTTCGACGGGAGAGGGTTTTGGATTCTAACGACACTCCTCAGCCTCCTTAAATCGGCCGTTGATACAATCGATATGCCCGGGTATCCTAAATCGTCGGGGTCGATGGCATCGAATTCACTCATTATCAATATCCTCGTTGTCATTGCCGGATTGACCATGCTGTTGTTTCTGTGGCGCCGATCCCGGGAGCGCCATTCGGAAGGCGTTGCAGGTGCCATGCACTGATTCCTCGGGACACCCCTTATGACCGAGCTGACATATAAAACCTTGGATGACCACCTCAAGGACTTCGATCCGCGTCCTGACGGCAGCGGCCGGCCGCCGGCCGCCGTATACCTGATTTTCGGAGAAGAAATGCTCTGCAAGTCAGCCTTTAAGAAGATAGTAGATAAGATGGTGCCGCCCACTCATCAAGGGTTTAATTACGAACCGGTTGACGGCAATTATTCGGGGGTTTCAGAGGCCGTCGAAAAGTTAAACACTTTTTCGCTGCTGTCGGGTTTCAAGATAGTGGGGTTGCTGGATGCGCGACTTTTCGATTCTAAGTCGGATACCGAAAAATTTTTACTGGCCGCTGTACAGGCTTATGAAAATCAGAACCTGAAGCGGGCCGCCGATTCTCTTTTGCGTTATATGGCCTTGACCAATCTGTCTTTCGAAGACCTGGAGCCGCAGAACCGGGAGGTATCTTTGCCCGGGGGGAGCAAGCTGCCGGATGACGACCTTTGGCTTGATGAGGTGACGGAGTTCTGCCGGGAGCAGGGACGCCAGGTCCCGGAAACCGCGGGCAGTGAGGATCTTCTGTGCCGCACTATCGAAAGAGGCTTTCCGGCCGGCCATTGTTTGCTGATAACCACTGATTCGGTCGACAAACGCCGCAAACTGTTCAAAACCATACGCGCCACGGGTGTCATTATCGACTGCAGCGTTCCCAAAGGCGATCGCAAGGCAGACCGGGCGGCCCAGGATGCCGTTCTGACGGAAACGGCCGGCTCGATATTGAAAAAAAGCGGGAAATCATTGGCTCCCGACGCTTATTCTGCGCTACAGGAGACAACCGGTTTCGAACTCAGGGCTTTTGTCAACAATCTTGAAAAACTGATCAGCTACGTCGGTGAACGGGATATTATATCGCGGCAGGATATTTTCAAGGCGCTAAAGCGGACGAAAAGAGACCCGGTATATGCATTGACAGGGGCTTTTGCGGCCAGGAACGTCGATGATGCCTTGTTTTACCTCAATACGCTGATATCCGATGGGCCGGATACCCTGCGGCCCGAACAGCTGCTGACCGCCTTGTTGAACCAGGTCAGAAAACTTCTGGTGGTCAAGGCGTTCGTCGCCGGTCCGGCTGGAAAGGCCTGGATCCCTGGCTGCGCCTACAATACTTTCAGGACCAGGGTCCTGCCGGCCATACAGAAATTCGACTCGGAGCTGCTCGAAACACTTCAACAATGGCAGGATGATCCTGACGATCCTGTCGATGGAGACGGCCCGCCGGAAAAGATGCGCAAGCGTGGGCGAACCCCTATGCCTAAAACTGACGTCATGATCGCCCGGCATCCTAACAATCCGTACCCTGTGTATCAGCTCTTTATCAATGCAGAGAATTATTCGAAAGAAGATCTTCTGCAGGCCTACGAATACCTGTCAAATGCCGACAGGCGTATCAAGTTCGGCGGCGACAATAAACAGTTGGTGATAGAAGAAGTGATATTGAATATCTGTCGTCGAAAACAGTGAATCGATTTTAATGGTTATGAAAAGGAAGGGTTGGCAGCGTACCGCGCACAAAAACGCGTGAACGGAGGCTTGGCAACGAGCCGTTGATACGGCGACGGCGGGAATGCAGCAGGGGGGCCGTTTGGTTTTCGGATCATATGCCTGACACTCCGGGAAGTTTTCATCTGGGGCCCTTTCCGCTGGAAGGTTAACCAAAAACACCCCGACCATTCATTAAACGCATATCATAAAGGGAGGGATGCGGGCGTGGGGTTTTTCAGACAACAGGAAGAAAGTCTGGCCATGCGGCTGCTCGCCTGGCATTATCAGCGACGGGAAATCGATCTTCCTTCACAGGGCGATCTGGAACAGAAGGCCAAGGTTCTCGTGGACGACGCCCACCGCATCGCCCGCCAGAGAGGCCGAAACGTGCTGTCGATCATCAAAGAACTGGTGGCCGATATAAAGAAAACTGGACCGTAACGGGCGGCACTTTGAATAGGAGTCCGGAATAACGGCCATGGCTTTCCGCCGCTATGGTCAGGCCGGGGAGTGTAATTTTCTTGACAAATTGGTATTATTATTATTTAGGATATTTATGCAACATGAGGCAAAAAAAGCAAAAGTCGACGAATTCATTCAGACCTGTCAAAGCCACCAACTCAAGATCACGCCACAGAGAGTCGCTATCTATCAGCAACTATTGGCCTTTGATGAGCATCCCACTGCCGACACCATTTATCAGGCGGTAAAAAAATCCTACCCGAACATTTCCTTCGACACGGTCAACCGTACCCTTTTGACATTTACAGACATTGGCCTACTGGAAGTCGTCGAGATTTTCGGAGGGGCCAAAAGATTTGATACAAATCCTGACGTCCATCACCATATGCATTGTGCACGATGCGGCCGGATCAAGGATTTCGTCAACGCCGACTACGACCATTTGGACGTCCCGAATGACATTCAAGAGCTGTTTAAAGTCATGCATAAACGGGTGGTCCTCAAGGGGATCTGCAAGGGGTGCCGCAAGTGAAACCATCTGAGACGGTTATAACCTATCGAACAACACAAACCACAGAAAGGAGCAAGAATGAGTAAGACAACCGAAAATTTGAAGGCTGCTTTCGCGGGTGAGTCACAGGCAAGAAACAAGTATACGTTTTTCGCCAAGGTTGCCCGCAAAGAGGGTTATCATTACATTGCCAAAATATTTGAAGAAACGGCTGAGAATGAAAAACAGCATGCCAAGGACCACCTCAAAATGCTGAACGGCATTGGGGACACGGTGGCCAATCTCAAGGAAGCCTATGGTGGGGAAGACTATGAGGTCAAGAGCATGTACCCCGGATTTGTCAAAGATGCCGAAGAAGAGGGCGAAATGGAAGCGGCCATGGCCTTCAAGCAGATTGCCAAAATCGAGGCGCACCACAGAGCAAGGTACAAAAAATTGCTTCAGATGGTCGAGTCTGGCACTGTCTTTAAGCGCGAGCAACCCATCAAATGGAAATGCAGCATTTGCGGCTATACGGTCGATGGTGTCGAACCGCCCGCGAAATGCCCGTCCTGCAAACATTCCCGCGAATACTACGAACCGGCCAATCTGGACTTCTAGGCGGGTTTTATATACGTACGCCTTGGTGAACATGGCAACGGAAACGGCGCGGTGAATCGCAGACATTGGGCTGCGGATACGCCTGGAACTCCGGCCATGGATTGACTTGAGAGAATTCGAGCCAAAGAGAAGGCTCCGCCGCGTCAAAACGCCGGAGCTTTCTCTTTGGCGCCTACAATGCTGACGGCCTATTGGCCGAGTAACCGTTGCAAGGGCTGAGGCAGGCGTGTGGCGGACTCCGAATAAATAAAAGAAAAAGTGATGATAAATAGCGAGTCTGATCAGAATCATGTTACCCAGGATGATGTTCCTGCTGCAACTGGGATCCGCCAAACGAGGGCTTCAGGGTAACCACACCGCGGCCGGGACGCGCTACTGGACATTCCCGCCAGACTATCCGGAAAGAGTGGCCGCAGTGATTCGTGATACAAACGAAGAGGACACCCAAAAGTAGTGCGGCATCGACACCCGGGCAGACCTTTGGTTAATGGGTGACGGTCTTCTACCCGCGGCAATCCGGTGATCCAAAGGCGATCAGCCGGTCTTCCCGTCATCTTCCAGCCCCAAGAATACTTCCAGTTCCCGGTTGAGTCTTTCCGGTGCCTCGATTTGAATCGTGTGGCCCGTATCGGGTATCGATACATGCTTTCCATCGAATCGATCGGCAAGGTTGCGAGCGTCTCTACGGGAAACCAAGGGATCCTGCTCACCGGAAACGACAAGCACCGGCAGACCGGCCAGTGCGACTGAACATGACAGGGGGGGATAACCCGACATGGCATCGAAATGGGCAAGCAGAGATTCCGGTCGGTTGCGTGACGCCATCGCCCTGACGATCTTCGGCAGCATATTCAGGTTTTCTGTCAGGTAGGCCTCACCCATAACCGACGGCAACATGGCCCAAGCCGCGGCTTCCATGCCGCTGGTCGCCAGAATATCTCGCCATTGCCTCAGGAGAGACCGGGTGCGGCGGCTTGGAATCGCGGTCGCGCTGCACAGCACCAGCCGGGCGACATGGTGGGGGTAACGCACCGCCAGCTCAAGGGCCACCCGGGCTCCGTGACTCATTCCCACCAGATGGGTTTTCGGCAGGCCCAAATACTGCAGTAACGCGGCGAGGTCTGCCGCATGGATGTGGATGCCGAGCGGTTTCCGGCCCAGATCGCTGCGTCCCTGTGCGCGGGCATCGTATAATAGAATGCCGTAGCGTTCCCTTAGGCAGCGGACCTGACCGGTCCAGTGCACTGTGGTTTGGGTTGTCCCGTTGAGGAAGGTGACGACGGGTTTGGCGGTATTTATGCCGACGGCTTCATAGTATAGGCGGCAACCGTCTTCGGTAGAGAAGTAGGGCATGCGCTCAGTCTCTTCCAGATGCGTTGAAGAGCTCTTGGGCGTGATACGAGCTTCTGACGAAAGGTCCGCTGGCCACCTCGGAGAAACCCATTGCGTGGGCTGTGCGTTTCCACTGGTCGAATTCTGCGGGTTGAACGAATCGAAAGACCTCGAGATGGTTTTTCGACGGCTGCAAGTACTGCCCCAGGGTCAACATCCGGCAGCCGACAGCCAGCAGGTCGGTCAGGGTTTGCTTGATTTCGGACTCGGTTTCCCCTAAGCCCAGCATCAGGCCGGACTTGGTCGGAGTCGACACGCGAATGTCTTTGACCTGCTTCAGCAATAGCAGAGACCGCTGGTAGTCCGCTCCCGGGCGGACGGTGGGATAGAGGCGCGGAACTGTTTCCAAGTTGTGGTTCAATACATTTGGCCCGGCTTCGAGAACGCTGCGCAGGGCGGTACTGCTGCCCTGGAAATCCGGTATCAGCACTTCGATGACGGCATCGGGCGTTGACCGGCGGATTGCCCGGATCGTCCTCGCGAAGTGTGCCGCCCCGCCGTCAGGCAGATCGTCGCGCGTTACCGACGTGATGACGACGTAGGCGAGAGACAGATCCCTGACGGCGTCGGCAACCCGGGTCGGCTCTTCCTGATCCGGCAAGCCGGCCGGGGGGCTTTCGACTGCGCAGAATCGGCAATTGCGGGTGCAGCGGTCTCCTAAAATCAGGAATGTGGCCGTTTTATTCGAGAAACACTCCCAGATGTTCGGGCACTTGGCTTCCTGGCAGACAGTGTGCAGGCGGCCCCGATTCATGAGTGTCCGGACGGTTTCGTAGTCGGAGCCGCTGGGCAGTCGACGTATCAGCCAGGGCGGTTTTTTGGTTTTAATCTTCACCTCGAACGGCCTTGCGTTTTCTCCTCCTCGAAAAATCCGGGCGCCCGTTTCCCGCTGGCGGAAAAGTCGTCTGGCGGCATCTGCAGCGCGCTTTCCAATTCAGCCATCGTCATCGGATTCAAGCCGGTGGCAAAGACGGATTCGAAATGGTGTTTGAATATCGGCTGAACGGCCCTCATGGTGAGGGAGGGGTTTTCGGATGCCTGCAGCATCGATGTCACACCGACATTCTGCAGCCCGCAGGGGTTGATCCATCCGAACGGTTCGAGAGACAAGTCCACGTTGAGAGCCAGTCCATGGTAAGTGACCCCTTTACGGATGGCGATCCCGATGCTGCCCAACTTACTGTTGCCGACCCAGATTCCGCGGTTGCTCGGATTCAGGCCGGCTTCGATGCCCCAACTGCGGGCCGTGCGTATCATTGTTTTTTCCAGTCGCCCGACGAGATCCTCAACCGACATTTTAGAGGCCTCCAAGTCCATGATGAGGTAGGCCACCAACTGACCCGGCCCGTGAAAGGTGATGTTGCCGCCTCTTTCCGCCTGGATGATCGGTATGCCGGATTGGCCGAGAAAAGTGCTGGAAACCCGCAGGTTCTCTCGACCGCCCCGGCGGCCGAGAGTAAAAACCGGCGGATGCTCAAGAAGAATCAGTAGATCGCTGGCCAGCACTTTCGCATGCCGGGCACGAACAAGCCGGTGTTGTAGCGCCAAAGCATCGGTATAGGCCATGCGGCCCGGTTCGACAACGCGCCAATGAGCGCACGCCGGATACCGTTCGCTGAGCGGGACGGATGGGGGTAAAGGATTCATGGATTCAATCTGTTCGGGCGTTATTTGTAGCGCCGGCCGAACTCTCCGGATCCGGTCGAACGCTCACATAAGGTTAATGTTTTTCCCTATCCGGCCAGGCAGGGCTTGCGGGCGGCGGTAACCTCGTCGAGGCGCCGAACCTTGCTATGATGCGGTGCCTCGTGAAGCAGTTCGGGGGTCTCTCTCGCCTCGCGATCGATCTGCTTCATGGCGTCGATAAAGCGGTCAATGTCTTCTTTCGATTCGGTTTCGGTGGGCTCGACCATGATCGCACCCGGTATGACCAGAGGGAAGTAAACCGTGGGTGGATGAAATCCATAATCCATCAGTCGCTTGGCAATATCCAGGGTGGCGACCTTGTGAGTCGCCTGGTTCCGGTCGCTGAAGACACACTCGTGCATGCACGGCTTGTCATGGGGAAGGTGATAGGTCCCTTTGAGATGCTCCTTGATGTAGTTGGCATTCAGCACGGCCAACTGGCTGGCCCTTTTCAGGCCGTCCGGACCCATGCTTAATATATAACTGTAAGCCCTGACCATCACTCCAAAATGACCATGGAAAGTATCCAGTTTCCCGATCGACGCCGGGAATTCCTCGGAAAGCTCGTAGGCGTCTCCGACTTTCAAAACCCGGGGGACCGGCAAGAACGGCTCCAACTTCTTGTGAACGCAAACCGGACCGGAACCGGGACCGCCGCCGCCGTGCGGTGTGGAGAACGTTTTGTGCAGGTTGAGGTGCAGGACGTCGATACCGATCATTTTCATGTCAACGATACCCATCACGGCGTTCATGTTGGCCCCGTCGCAGTAGACCAATCCGCCCTTGGAGTGCACAATATCGGAAATTTCCCTGATATTGTGTTCGAACAGACCGAGGGTATTGGGATTGGTCACCATGATGCCGGCCGTTTCCTCGTCCATAACGTCAGCGACAGCTTTAGCCTCGAGGACCCCGTCAGGGCCTGATTTGACCGGAACGGACCGATAGCCGCACAGGGTCGCACTGGCCGGGTTGGTACCGTGGGCCGTATCCGGGATGATGATCCTGGAACGTTGGGCCCCCTTGCTGCGGTGGTAGGCGAAGATCAGCAACATACCAGCCAATTCACCATGGGCACCGGCTGCCGGCTGCAAGGACACGGCATCCATTCCGGTAACCTCGGCCAGATACTGCTCCAGATCATACAGCAACGATAGGGCCCCCTGGGCAAGCTGCGGCGGGAGAAGCGGATGGGCCGATGCAAACCCCGTCAGCTGGCACTGGCGTTCATTGGTCTTCGGATTGTATTTCATGGTGCACGAACCGAGCGGGTACATGCCGGTGTCCACCCCGAAATTCCAGGTCGACAGCCGGGTGTAGTGACGCACGAGATCGACTTCGCTCAAATCGGGAAAATCCGGACCCGAACCAATCAGCTCCGTGTCCAAATCAGCGACCTCAACGTCACGCCGCGGCATGGAAAAACCCCGGCGTCCTTTACGGCCTTTATTCCAAAGCAAGGGCTCATTCAGGATCAATCCTGTTGTTCCGAGAGTCTCCGTCATGACTGCACCTCCTTGACCAAATCGTCCAAGTCTTCCCGGCTTGCCGTTTCCGTCGCGCACAAAAGGGTGCAATCGGAGAGCTCCGGGTAGTATTTGGCCAGTGGCAAACCGGCGATAATTTTTCTGTTGAGCAGCCGGTGGTAGATATCGTCGAAACGATCCGGAAATCGGATGACAAATTCATTGAACGTCGGCGCTGAAAATGGCGTATTGTAACCGGCTGCCGTCAGCTGGCCTTTCAGATATTCGGCCTTGTCACGATTGAGTTGCGACAATTCACGAAATCCGGTGCCGCCCAGCGAGGCCATGTATACGGCTGCCGTCGTGGCACAGAGGCTGTTGTTGGTACAAATGTTTGAGGTCGCTTTCTCTCTGCGGATGTGCTGCTCCCTTGTGGAAAGGGTCAGTACGAAACCATCACGACCGTCTATGTCCTTGGTTCGACCCACCAATCTTCCCGGCAGGTTGCGCACGAATTTCATCCGGCTGCCGAGCATCCCTAGACCCGGCCCTCCGAAACTGCGGGGCAGCCCCAGGCTCTGTCCTTCGCCGCAAACGACATCAGCGTCGAGGCTGCCGGGACTTTTCAGCAGACCAAAGGCCAAAGGTTCGGTAAAGGAGGCGACGAGAAGAGCCTTTCTACCGTGAGCGATGTCGACAGCGGATTTAAGATCTTCGATACAGCCGAAGAAGTTGGGCGATTGAACCGCCACGGCGGCAAGATCGTCGAGTGTGTCGATGCCATCATAGTTGGTTCGGCCATCCGCCGAATACGGCAGTTCGACAAGGTCATACCCGGGCGGGTCGAAATACGTCCTGACCACCCGTCGGTGCAAAGGATGGACGGTGGCTGAAATGGCCACCCGCTTTTTGCCGGTAATGCGGATGGCCATCAAAAGGGCTTCGGCCAGCGCCGTCGAGCCGTCGTAATGGGAGGCCGTGGCCACTTCGGTTCCCATCAAGCGACTGGCGAGCGTCTGATATTCATAGATCGCCTGCAGTGTGCCCTGGCTGATCTCAGGCTGGTAGGGAGTGTAGGATGTGACGAATTCACCGCGACTCAGGACATAACGGGCGGCCGCCGGTACGAAGTGGTCGTAGCTTCCGGCGCCCAGGTAGACCTTGTATTCCGGTGCCACGGCCATGCGTCGGGCCAGATCGTCCATGTGGTCGTTGAGTTCCCATTCGGTCATGGCATCCGGCAGGTCCATGGTCGAGGCGACAGCAGCAGTCCTCGGGGATCGTGGCAAAGAGATCGTCGAGGCCTCCAACGCCGATCGCCGCCAGCATGGCATCGATGTCTTCTTTGGTATGCGGGAGATAGCGCATGGTCACAGTCCTTTCAGCATCTCGAGATAGGCCGCCTTGGTCATCAGTGATTCCAGCTCCGCCGCATCCGCCGGCTTGACCTCGATCATCCAGCCGTCGGTGTAAGGACTCGTGTTGACCAGTTCGGGAGACTCCTCGAGGTTTTTGTTCACCGCGATGACTTCGCCGCCGACAGGCATGAAAAGTTCCGACACGGCTTTGACCGATTCCACGGTGCCGAATACGTCGCCCTTGACCAGTTTGGCGCCTGTCTGCGGCAATTCAACGAAGACGATGTCGCCCAATTGATCTTGAGCATAGTCGTCGATCCCGACCCGGATGTTGTCTCCATTTTTATTGGCCCATTCGTGGTCTTCGGCATAACGCAAGTCTTCTGGCAGGTTGAGTTGGCTGATCTCCTTCATGGCCGTCCTCCTTTGCATCGGTTAGGGTGTGTTTGAGCGGCCGCCTTCGGCTTGGTTTCCATAGTCTGCCGAACGAGGACCGATTTTTCGGATGTTCTGCGAGCCGCCCGTCAATGGCTTCGGGTCATTTTTCCACCGGTGATCGTCCGTCCGGCAAGGTTTCATCCCGTGGCGCTTGGAACCGGAATGCCGATGGGAAGATTCTAAAGAAACTGCGCCAACATTTTGCGTGCAGTGCGGTCCGGGCGGATATCCGTCACGATTTCCACTTTCACCGAACGGCGGTTGTCCCTGAGGATGACGGTGTCGCCTATGTCCAGTCGTCTGTCGACCTTTACGAAACCGCAGCAGAGCCCCTTGGGGTTGTATCCCTCCGGCCTGCCCGGGCTGGCGATGCTGATGATTTTATCGTCCAGGCGGCCGACGGCCATGTCGGTGGCGCAGGTCAGCACGCGGCCGATTTCCGGTCCTCCGTCGATACATACCCTTGCGGGGTCGCCGGTGGAAACCTTGCGCAGATCGTAACCGGCGAAAGGATAGGTATGCGTGTTAGAGGGACTTCGAAGAACAGCTCCGGCACCGATAAAATCTTTTGTGAAACCGCTGCCGTCGGCCGTATAGGGGAGGGCAAAAGACCAGGGGTTGTTCTTGAACGGCCAGCCGCCAATATCCTGATGGGATAAAGGCAATACGGCGCCCGCCCTTAGCGAATCTCGCGCCGCCAGGCCGCAGGGGAGCATTCCGAACGGCCGGCCGGCATCGAGGAGGAGATTCCATAGCTCGACAAACTTTTCCGGCGCAATGAAGAGCTCGAATCCGAACTCACCGGTATAACCGGTCCGTGACATCAGAATCGGCGTGCCGTCTGCGAGCGTGACCTCATCCGAGACGGGGAGAGCGGCATTGTAATGCCCCTTGAATGAAAAATAGGGCAATCGGTCGAACACCTTTTTCGGATTGGCGATAATGCGGCTGATGATGCGGGCGGACTGAGGGCCCTGGACGTCGAGTTTACCGACCTTATCGGTCAGGTCGACAACCGCTGCCTTGCGATTGCCCACCTGACTCTGCAGATGCTCATTGACAACGGCGCCCATACCGGCGTTGACCACCACCATGAAGAGCGAGTCGTAAATTTCGAAAACAATCGCATCGTCAATGACTTCACCGGCTTGGTTTAAGAAGACGCCGTAAACGCTCTTGCCGGAGGACAGAGGGTTTTGATCCTTGCCGACGCATGCGGCCAGGTTTTTTGAAAAACAGACCTGCATTAGGTCCCGAGCTCCGGCCCCCTTGACCGCGACGACGCTCATGTGGCTCGTATCGAACAGGCCGGCATCGGTCAGGACCGCCAGGTGCTCTTTCTTGGCGCCGCTGGGATACCACAGGGGCATATCGTATCGACCGAACTGAGCCATATGGGCACCATTTTGAACGTGCCAGGCGTGAAGCAGGGTCTTTTTTGCATCTGCAGTCATCGTGTGCTCCTCAGTAATTAAAGGATATAAGGCACTTTGAGGTTATAGCCCTTGTAAACGACGAAGGTTTCGACCGACCGGACGTCTTTCAACCGGTAGACTTCCTGCGTGTAGAACTCGAGAAGATCAAAGCCTTCTTTGAGAAGTACCACCACCATCAGATCGAATCTTCCGGTGACCACGCTGACCGAAACAACCCCCTTGAGCCGGCTGAATTCTTTTCCTTTCTCGACCAGGTTGAGGGACGCCAGTTTGACACCGATAAACACCACCCGATGACCGGCGAGGGCTTCCGGGTCAACGAGGCCACAGATGTCCAGGATACCCTCATTGACAAGAGAATTAACCCGCGACCGGACGGTATTTTCAGACAAACCCAACGTGTCTGCAATTTTGCGGATGGATCTGCGACCGTCCCGCAGGGATTTGATGATCTCGATGGTGACGTCATCAATTTTCATGGCGGCCATCCAGGGTTGAGGTGTAGATTTTGCGGTGGTATATCAATTTCAGTATGCCTAATTGATGGAAATGTCAATATTATGTTTGATATTTTAATAATACTTCAAAATATTTTTCCACTGTTCCTGGAGAAGGACAGCACCGGATGTGCCTGGGAAGATCCGAACGGTCGTTGAGGCTGACAGGCGGGTCGACGCGGGTTGTTGCATTTCCAATTAAATCATTTTATTGGTTGATTAAGTAAAATCCGTATGCTAACAGACCGAATTTAATCCCGAGTTAGATCGAGAAGTTCACCTCATATCACCATCCCCACACGGCCGTCCAAAAGGAGGAAGAGATGAAAAAAAGAGTGATCGTTACCAGTATTGCCCTTGGCCTGGTCATTGGTTTGACCCTCATGGCCTGCGGGCCCCAAGCACCCAAAGCCATTAAAATCGGCATCAATGCGCCCATTACCGGAGACATCCCCAAAGTCGGAGAAGGCACCAAGTATGCGGCCCAGATGTGGCTGGCGGATGTCAATGCCGCAGGTGGCCTCGACATCGGAGGGAAGAAATATCAGGTAGCCCTGGTGATCGAAGACAACGAATCGAAAGCCGAAACCGCCGTCAAAGTCAACACCAAGTTGATCACTGAAGACGAGGTTCTGATGATCGTCGGTCCGCAATCTTCCAAGCAGGCCGTACCGGCCGGAGAGGTGGCCAACAATTACAGCACGCCCATGATCACCCCTTGGTCGACCAATCCCAAGACCACAGCGGATCGGCCATTCGTCTTCCGCGCCTGCTTTCTCGATCCTTTCCAGGCACCGGTTGTCGCCAATTTCGTCAAGGACGAATTTGGGTTTACCAAGGCTGCGGTCCTTTACGATGTGGCCAGCGACTATCCCAAGGGCCTGGCGGAAGACTTTAAAAAAGCCTGGGAGTCCATCAATGGCGAGGGTTCCGTGGTGGCCTTCGAAAGTTTCACCACCAAGGATGCGGATTTCAGTTCGCAGCTGACCAATATCATCAATTCCGGAGCGGAATTCCTGTTCACTCCCCAGTACTACAACGAAGTGGCGCTGATTGTCCAGCAGGCCCATCAGTTGGGATTCAACAACCCGATCTTCGGCAGTGACAGCTGGGGTTCGGCCGAGACCGTCCAACTCTGCGGCCCCGACTGTTACGGGTTGTTTTTCAGTACCCACTATGCCGCGGCCGGCGCCACCGGCAAAACCAAGGAATTCATCGATCGCTACGAGAAAAAATACGGCTATATCCCCGATGATGTCGGCGCTCTGACATGGGATGCCATCGGACTCGTCCAGAAAGCCATCCAGGATTGCGGCGCCATCACCGGCGACCTGAAGAAGGATCGCCAGTGCGTCCGCGACGCCATGGCCAACATCAAGGAATATGAGGGCATTACCGGGAAGATGACTTTCGGCGGCAGCGGTGACCCGGTCAAGTGTGCCGTGATCGTCAAGATCAGCGACAAGGGCGAATTCGAATTCTACAAGTCGGTTTGTCCGTAGGATCTGCAACCCCGGGTCGTCGACCCCATCGTCGTCGACCCGTTTTCTTACCGATTCACGTCAACTTTCAAGTCAACCAATCGAGCCATATCGCATTGGAAACATCGGCGGGCCAGGGCTTCTCCCCTGCGCCCGCCTTTTTGAGCGGCAGGGAATGATTTCTGTCTTCAGGGTCAGGGAACCGATGAAAAGGGGGACATCGGGCAAGCGTTGTCCGCAGCGGATGAATTTCCGATAAGGGGTTCTCCGTTCAGATAGTGATTGCCACCGTCGATGGCCGTATTTTCTGCCAAGGGCCCACCGCCGCGGGCCCACCCGCGTACCGGAGCCGCTGTTGCCCGATGAGTTTGGAGTTGAGCGCGAGTATCCGCCTTGAGTGACTGACCATAAGGAGCAAGCTCGATGGCCTTTTTTCTTCAAAACCTGATTAACGCCCTGCAATGGGGCAGCTTCTACGCCCTGATCGCCTTGGGCTACTCCATGGTGTACAGCATTTTGATGCTTTTCAACTTTGCCCATGGCGACATCTTCATGACCGGGGCCTATATCGGCTTCGGTGTGGCGACCGGTCTGCTCGTCATCGCCTCCCAGTGGACCGTTGCCCTCCCGGGATGGTTGACGCTGGTGCTGACCATTCTGCTGTCCATGTTTTTGACGTCCTTTTTAGGCATGTTCGTCGAAAGGGTGGGATACCGTCCGCTGCGGGACGCCCCGCGGGCTTCGGCGGCCATCACCGGTTTGATGATCGGCATTATACTCGAGACTATCATCCTCTGGGGAATGGGTACCCAGCGGGTGAGCTTCCCTTCGCTGATCGACACCGTGACCTTCAACATCGGCGGCGTTTTCATCACCAACAAAAAAATCATGATCGTTGCCGTATCCCTGTCTTTCATGCTGGCTCTGCACCTGTTCATCACCCGGACCCGCTGGGGGATGGCGATGCGTGCCATGGCCTTCGATTACGTGGTCGTGCCGCTGATGGGGGTCTCGATAAACCGGATCGCCGCCATGACCTTTGCCATCGGATCGTCCTTGGCCGCTTTGGCCGGCATTCTTTTCGGCGTTGCCTATCCGGTGCTCGACCCCTACATGGGAATCGTATTCGGATGGAAAGCTTTCGTCGCCGCCATTCTGGGAGGGCGGGGCTCGATAATGGGCGCGACGCTGGCCGGATTTCTGCTCGGTTTCATCGAAATCTTCGTGGCCATGATTTTCCCGTCGACCTTACGGGATCTTATCGCCTATTCGATTGTACTGCTCATTCTGGTTTTCAGGCCATACGGCTTCTTCGGTGAACCCTATAGCGCCAAACTGAGGCTTTAGCCGGCGTGATCGGCACCCAGTCGTGCCATCGTGTTTTTAGAAAAGGAGTGTCATGGAAGCAACGAGGAGCGATTTCACCGCGTCTGAAAGAGGATGGATGGGCAGGCTCCGGTCCGTTTTTTCTCGAGTGCCGGTTCTGGGCTGGCTGTTTGGTGCACTGGTAGCCGTAATAATCGAACAGGTCGTGGGCAGACCATTGGCTCTTTCCATCGGGTTGCCCAAAATACCGGCGCTATTTGGGTTTACCATCATCTTGAAAACCCCGGCCCTCATTCCCAGCACCGTTGTTTACGTCCTTCTGATCTACGCCCTGCCGGTTGTTATCATGGCGCGTATGTGCCTTGCACCGGCCAACTGGTTAGCCGAAAAACTGATGAACATCTCCGTTCAAGCGTCGGTTCTCGTTCACCTGCTCCTGCTATACGCGGTGCTGCACATTTGGGCGGAAGTCAGTGATTACCGAGACATCACCCTGAAGTTTACCCTGATCGCCATCATGGTGACGGTCAGCTTGAACGTGATCAACGGTTATATGGGAGAATTCTCCTGCTCCCACCCCGGATTCATGGCACTGGGGGCCTACACGTCTTCGGTATTTACGGTTTCCCTGTTCGTCAACGACAGCCAGTTCGGTCAGGCGCTGCTGCCGTCCTTCCTGGGGCCGCTGGTCTTTCCGCTGGGGCTGATCCTGGGCGGTTGCGTGGCATCGCTCGGTGCGCTTCTGGTGGCGATTCCTTCCTTCAGAACCCGGGGCGACTACCTGGCCATCATCAGCCTGGCGTTTATGTTCATCGTCAAAAGCCTGATCGAAAATTTGGAATTCGTCGGCGGACCGCGGGGGCTCAGCAGTCAGCCGAACTGGGCCAATCTTCCGACGGTATTCGTCTGGATGGTGGCCTGCATATGGATCATCAACAACTTCGTGCGATCCATCTTGGGCAAAGCCCTCAACGCCGTGCGGGATGAAGAGACCGCTGCCAATGCCATGACCATCAACACCCGCCAAACGAAAATGACTGCCTTCATGTTCTCGGCTTTCTGGGCCGGGGTGGCCGGGGGACTGTTCGCTCATGTTCTGCGGTACGTGAATCCCGGATCATTCGGCATCCAAAAACTGGCCGAGGTTCTGGCCATGGTTTATTTCGGAGGGCTCAACTCGGTATACGGGTCGATCATGGGGGCCGTGAGTTTGAGCATGCTCAGCGAGGTGCTGCGACCGCTGGAGCTCTTCAAGTGGATTGTCATTCCTTTGCTGCTGATTCTGGTGATGATCTACCGCCCCACCGGTTTGATCGCCTTCAAGGAGTTCGATGTTTTGAAACTGATCCGTCCGAAGCGGAATCCGGAAGACGAGGTGTGACATGCCGCTGCTGCAAGTTGAAAAGATGACGCATTACTTCGGCGGGTTGCGAGCCGTTCACAATTACGACCTGCAGATCGAACCCGGTCAGATCAGGGGGCTGATCGGACCCAACGGCGCCGGGAAAACCACCATATTCAACCTGATTACCGGCATATACCAACCCACGGAGGGAACCGTTCGCCTGGAAGGGCAAAACCTGGTCGGACTCCAGCCTTATCAAATAGCGGCCGTAGGTCTGGGAAGGACCTTCCAGAATTTGTTGCTGTGGCGGCACATGAGCGTGCTCGAACATGTGATCATGGCCCAGTATTCCAGGATGACCTACGGGCTGGTCGGGGCTTTCTTCGGAACTGCCAAACGAAGACGCCAGGAAGCCGCGGCCGAAGAGAAGGCCTACTGGCTGTTGGAGCTTGTCGGGATCAAGGACCTGGCCCATCAAAACGTGCTCAATCTTCCCTATGGGGATCAGCGGAGAGTCGAGATGGCCCGGGCCCTGGCCACCGAGCCGAAAATGCTCTTCCTGGACGAGCCGACGGCGGGTATGAATCCCGAAGAACTGCAGGAAATGATGAAGATCATTCGGCGGATACACAAGGAATCCGGGGTGGCCATCTTTCTAATCGAGCACCGGTTGAGGATGGTTATGGAACTGTGTGAAAAAATTCAGACATTGGTGTTCGGCGAAGTGATTGCCGAGGGATCGCCGGAAGAGATCCAGAACGATCCGAAAGTAATCGATGCCTATCTCGGCAAGGAGGCCATAGACTGATGCTTCTATCGGTGGAAAATCTCCAGGTGTCCTACGGGAATATCAAGGCCCTGCACGGAATCGATTTTAAGATCGAAGAGGGGGAGATCGTCACCATCATCGGCGCCAACGGGGCCGGGAAAAGCACGACCCTCAAGGCCATTTCTCGCCTCGTGCCGGTATCAAAGGGCACACGGATGACCTTCCGGGATGTGGATTTGCGCAAATATCCGGCTGACAAGGTGGTCAGCGAACTGGGCATATCGCATGTTCCCGAAGGCCGGCGGTTGTTCGGGAATCTTACGGTACTCGAAAACCTGCAGTTGGCGACCTTTGCCCGTAAAGACACCGACGCTATCGCCAAAGATCAGGCCAGGGTATTCGCCATCTTTCCCCGTCTGGAAGAGCGCAAGGTGCAAAAATCGGGCACCCTCAGCGGAGGGGAGCAGCAGATGCTGGCCATTGGCCGGGCCTTCATGAGCGGCCGCAAGATCATGCTGCTCGACGAGCCGTCCATGGGATTGGCGCCGCTATTAATGCTGAATGTTTTCCAGGCACTCAAGGAAATCAATCAGGAAGGAACCACCATCCTTCTGGTGGAGCAGAACGCCCGCATGGCCCTTAAGTTTGCCCAGCGCGGCTACGTATTGGAAAGCGGCAATTTAGTGCTGGAAGGGCCATCAGACGAGTTGCTCGAGAATCCGGAAGTGAAAAAAGCCTACCTGGGGGGTTAAGGCTTCTTGCCACCTCATGGGGGTATACCGCGTTTTCTCCGTTCCCACCGTCAAGGAAATCGTGAATGAAAGCCCGTCGGCAGTTCATCGGCGGGCTTTTTTAATCAGAGATGGTCTTTGAGATGTCCGGTATGGTTTCCGGGCGATTTCGGAGCATGTAGCGGCTGTCTCCGTGTCGGCGGGTCACATTTTCGTATACACCGTCGTCACGTTTGACGAGTTTGGTAAATCCTCTGTCACGCAAATCCGCGTTGGATTTCGGCGTGTTGACGAAATTCAGAGACATGATTTTCCGCACCGGCCCCTGGCAGCGGGGACATACCGACAGCGGACACTCGTCGAGGGATTGCTTCACTTCGAAGACCCGACCGCTGTTACAGGGCGACTCGGTGTGCTCGTACTCGTAAATCGGCATCTGACATATTCCGGAAGGGTTGAATAAACACGGCGCGCCGCCAGGGCGCGCCGTGTTTATAGCCATGCGCCCGGCAAACAGCTTATTTATATAGCATGAATGCGGTTGCCGGGGCAAAGTTTTAGTACATGTCGTCATCCATGGCGGGTGCGGCCGCTCCTTTTTTCTTCTCGGGTTTTTCCGTGATCATGGCTTCGGTGGTGATCATCAACCCGGCCACCGAAGCGGCATTCTGGACAGCAAACCGGACGACTTTGGTGGGATCGATCACCCCGGCGGCAAGCAGGTTTTCGAATTCACCTGTTTCGGCGTTGTATCCGAAGTCGTCCTTACCGGCAACCACCTTGTTCAACACCACTGAAGACTCCACCCCGGCGTTTTTCGCGATTTGCCGCAGCGGCTCTTCCAAGGCCCGTTTTATGATGTCGATTCCCAGTTTTTCGTCACCCGTCGACTTCACGGTGTCGACGGCGTTGATGCAGCGCACGAGCGCCACGCCGCCTCCGGGCACGATGCCTTCCTCGACTGCGGCGCGGGTGGCATTCAGGGCGTCCTCCACGCGGGCCTTCTTCTCTTTCATCTCCGTTTCGGTGGCCGCGCCGATGTGGAGCACGGCGACGCCTCCGACCAGTTTTGCCAATCTTTCCTGGAGTTTTTCGCGGTCGTAATCGGAAGTGGTCTCTTCGATCTGGGCCCTGATCTGTTTGATGCGGCCTTCGATAGCGCCCCGGCTTCCGGCGCCGTCGACAATCGTGGTGTTGTCCTTGTCGATTTTGACAGTTTTGCAGCGTCCCAACTCGGCGGTGGTGATATTTTCGAGTTTGATTCCCACATCTTCGGATACGACCTGACCGCCCGTCAGGACGGCGATGTCCTCCAACATGGCCTTGCGGCGGTCACCGAATCCGGGGGCCTTGACCGCGGCTATTTTGAGCGTACCCCGCAGTTTGTTGACGATCAAGGTGGCCAAGGCCTCACCGTCGACGTCTTCGCCGATGATGAGCAGCGGTTTTCCTTCCCGGGCGACGGACTCGAGCAAGGGGATCATGTCTTTCATGTTGCTGATTTTCTTTTCGTTCAGCAAAATATAGGCATCTGACAGGGTGGTGGTCATTTTCTCAGGTTCGGTGACAAAATAGGGTGAAATGTATCCGCGATCGAACTGCATCCCTTCGACCACCTCCAGGGTGGTTTCCATACCTTTGGCTTCTTCGACTGTGATGACCCCTTCTTTACCGACCTTCTCCATGGCCTCTGATATCAGCTTGCCGATCATTGGATCGTTGTTGGAAGAGATGGTTCCAATCTGGGTAATTTCCTTTTTGTCTTTGGTCGGCTTCGATTGTTTTTTGAGGGCTTCGACCACGGCAATAACGCCTTTGTCTATTCCTCGTTTTAGGGCCATTGGGTTGGCACCGGCGGCCACCAGCTTCTGCCCTCCGTTGTAGATGGCCTGGGCCAGGACTGTCGCCGTGGTGGTGCCGTCACCGGCCACATCACTGGTTTTGCTGGCCACTTCCTTGACCATCTGGGCGCCCATGTTTTCGAATTTGTCTTTAAGTTCGATTTCTTTGGCCACGGTGACGCCGTCTTTTGTGACCGTGGGCGAACCGAATGATTTTTCGAGAACCACATTGCGCCCCTTGGGGCCCAGGGTGATTTTGACAGCGTCCGCAAGAGTGTTAACCCCTTTAAGCATGCGGTTCCTTGCCGAAGTTCCAAAGGCAATCATTTTTACAGGCATCGTACTTTTCCTCCTTCATTGATGCGAGATGATTACTCACACCGGATGGCATTATTCCAAAATTCCCAGAATATCTTCTTCTCGCATGAAAACGTGCTCAATGCCGTCAATCTTGATTTCCGTGCCGGCGTATTTCGAAAACAGTATCCGGTCACCGACCTTGACGTCCGGAACGGTCCGCTTGCCATCGTCTCCGACCTTGCCCGGTCCAGCAGCGACTACCTTGCCTTCCTGGGGTTTCTCTTTGGCCGTATCAGGTATGAAAATACCGCCGACCGTTTTTTTTTCGCTCTCCACCCTCAACACCAAGACCCTGTCGTTCATTGGTCTGATCGCCATCCCATCGCCTCCTGTTCTATAATTTGTATATATTCTGGTGTGTTACAAAGAATCTAACACTAAAATTGTAATCACGGTTTGATCGCTGTCAAGGCGGTGAATCTAGATTTTTCGAAGGATGACGATAATAGTCAACTATCTGGAATTAATATAAAAAACCACATCGTTTGACTGTTCATGAAATAACCGGTGCCAGTGACGTTGATTATTTGAATGGGTCGAGAAACGGTCAACGATTCACTCCTGCATCTCTGGTCTGGGTATTGATTTTGTTGTTGTTTCGGCTGGTTTATCGATGCGTTTGCCAGGCTGAAACCCTCCGGCAAGCCCTGTTACTATCTTGCAATCGGAAGCCATCTCTGTTAGGAACTGTCCAGCTTCAAACGGCGGATTTCAGACTGGGCGGCGGCCTGTTAATCAGCCCACCTGAATCGTGTATCGAGCCGCTTTCATGGCTTCAAACGGTATGGGAAATGGCATGCTGCAAGATAACCCAGCTTGCGACCATACCGGCAGCGGTTTTCGGATCAGCCGCAAATATAAGTTGCGACATGTGCGGCTCTTGCCGACCCCGTGACATGGGTGCATGATTCGAACCACCTTGAGCCCGTATTCAGAGAAGAGGGAATAAAATGATCAGAGTGGCCGTAGTGGGTGCCACCGGATATGCCGGTGCGGAACTGGTGCGCCTTCTTTCCGGACACCCACATGTCACGATAACCGTTCTTACATCCCGCAACTACGTCGGCGAGGCTTTTGACCGAATTTATCCGGCCCTGTCCGGTGTCGTGAACCGGAAATGTGAGGCCTTCGATATCGATACGGTCAGCGAGAATGCGGATATCGTCTTTACCGCCTTGCCTCACAAACTGCCGATGGAAATCATGCCCGGGCTGATCGAAAACGGATTGAAAGTCATCGATCTGTCGGCTGATTTCCGATTTCACGACCCCGAGCGCTACGAGCGGCATTATCAACCGCATACAGCCAAGGGTCTTTTGGCCCGGTCGGTATATGGTTTGTCAGAAATTTACACCGAAGATATCCGCCATGCCACTCTCATCGGCAATCCGGGCTGTTACCCCACCAGTGTTCTTTTACCGCTCGTACCGTTGGTGAAGGACGGCTTGGTGGAGCTCCAGACGCTTATTGCGGATTCCAAATCCGGGGTCAGTGGTGCCGGAAGGTCGCCGTCACTGACAACCCTCTATTGCGCAGTAGCAGAGTCGTTCAAAGCCTACAAGATTGCCGCTCATCGTCACAATCCCGAGATGGAGGAAGTGCTCGGCCACCAGGCCGGAAGAGAAGTCGCGCTTACGTTTGTTCCGCATCTGCTGCCCATGTCCCGGGGGATGGAAACCACCATTTACGCCACACCGGCCGCCGGGGTCGACCTTGAAGATGTTCGTGCCTGTCTGGCGACGTCTTATGCCGGACGAAGGTTCGTGAGGCTATGTGCCGACGGCCAACCGCCGGATACGCTCCATGTGAGGGGAACGAACTTTTGCGATATCGGATTGGCCTTCGACAAGCGGTGCAACCGAATGATTTTACTTTCGGTTATCGACAACCTGGTCAAAGGCGCTGCCGGCCAGGCGGTTCAGAATATGAATATCATGCTCGGAATGGATGAGACAACCGGTTTGCTGGGCGTCCCCCATCCCCTATGAAGGAGAGCGGTGTCCTGGTTTGTCCGCGCGGGGTCGGTGCCGGGCGCACTGCATTGAACCCAGGGGCTGCAAGGCCGAGGAATCACCGGGACGACACCGGCAGGAGATTCTTGACAACCGCTGGTTATTGATTTAGGACAGGGCGAAAATCTATTCGACCCATCTTATCCCATACCCGCAATTCACTTAAAAAAAGGAGGTTGGAAATGTCTGCAAAGCTTATTTTGGGCACGGAAATCCGCGAGGAGATCCTGGAGGAGATTACCGCTGAGGTAGCGAAAATCAAAGAAAAACACGGTGTGGTACCCGGGCTTGTGACCATACTTGTGGGGGAAAATCCAGCTTCCATCTCTTACGTGACCCTGAAGATAAAGACGGCTCACCGCGTCGGCTTCAAAGAAATTCAGGATACCCAACCGGTAGACATTTCCGAGGCGGACTTGCTGGCGCTGATCGACAAATACAACAAGGACGATTCCATCAATGGCATTCTCGTCCAACTGCCGCTTCCCAAACAAGTCGACGAAAAGAAAGTCCTCAACGCCATCGATCCTGACAAGGACGTGGACGGCTTCCATCCGGTCAACGTGGGGAGGCTGATGATCGGCGGCAATGAAGTCAAATTTCCTCCGTGCACACCAGCCGGCATTCAAGAAATGATCGTGCGGGCTGGAGTTGAAACCAGCGGAGCCGAAGTCGTGGTGGTTGGTCGGTCCAATATCGTTGGGAAACCGATTGCGAACATGATGTTGCAAAAAGGACCGGGGGCCAATTCGACCGTCACGATCGTCCACACCCGCACCAAAGACCTGGCCGCTCACTGCAAGCGGGCGGATATTCTGATTGTGGCGGCCGGTGTTCCGGATCTGGTCAAACCGGAGTGGATCAAGCCGGGAAGCTGCGTTATCGATGTGGGGGTCAATCGCGTGGGCGAGAAAATCAGCGAAAAAACCGGCAAAAAGATAGCGATTCTGAAAGGTGACGTCGATTTCGATGCGGCCAAAGAGATTGCGGGCTCCATTACCCCCGTGCCCGGTGGTGTTGGGCCGATGACGATTACGATGCTCATGAAAAACACTCTGAAATCCCTTAAATTCAAGCTGGGTATCGACTGATCACGATAATGACGGTATGGGGAGCTTCGGCAGCGCTCTTCATACCGTCACGTTTGCAATTATTTAATATTACTATTATATTTAAGGAAATGTGGAGGTCATACCGTCCCAACCGTTTGTTCATGGGGCACATCAGCGCTGCTGCCGCGATTGTTCTGATTAATCAAGGCTTCACAGGTCATGTTTCGATATTTTTCTTGACTCTTGATCGGGGTTTGCGATACGATCTTTGCAAGACTAAATATCGAAAAGGGCAAAGTCACCGAAAGGCGACGACGCAAAACCATGGGTCTACCGCCGCAAGGCCACGACTGCCAGGTTGCCGAAGTCAACGTATTCCGCCTTTGGGTGATTCACCCGAGGGTTTTTTTTTGGGAGAGAGAGAGCTCTCAAGGAAACTGGAGCCTGCGCCGATAATAAATGGCAGCGAACGAGATACTATTTAGATGGTCACCATTTGAATTGTTCAGGCTGAAAAAGCGAATGTGATACATGAGTGGGCATAATAATTCGCAAACACCGCCATAATCGACTGCAACAAATGGTATATTAGGATTAAGTCGCCATGCGAAAAAAAATCTCACTGGTTATCCTGAGTAACTCCGGTGCGTCGGTCAAGCAGGTTACCATTTCAAAGGCATTTCTAAAGGGTTTTGTGGTTTTCTGCCTGGCAGCCGTCGCTGCCGTGAGCTATGATTATTATAATTTGAAAATTTCCTCTGTTCAGTCAATGGACAACGCCGTCCAGCTTTCCAGTCAACACGATGAAATCATTCGCCAACGGCAGCAGATTCAAGATTTTGCCTCGGAGATTTCCGAGCTTAAAAACAAACTGGTCGATCTGAACAATTTCGAGAAAAAAATCAGGATCATCGCCAACATCGAAAACACCGACGATCAGAACAACTTGTTTGGAGTCGGCGGATCGATCCCTGAGGATCTGGATACCCAGATTCCTTTGAATCAGAAGCACAACAGCCTGCTGCGCGAAATGCACGAGCAGGTGGATCAGCTTCACCTGGCCTCCATCAACCAGGACCAGGGCTTTGAAACCCTTTTCAAACACCTTCAGGACCAACAGAGCCTGTTGGCATCGACACCCGCCATCCGACCCTGCCAGGGGTGGACGACGTCGAATTTCGGTTACCGCATATCCCCGTTTACCGGCCGGCGCGAGTTTCACAAGGGATTCGATATCGCCAATCGAAAAGGGACCCCCATCGTTGCCACCGCCGACGGGGTGGTTTCTTTCGCTGGAGGCAAGGGCCTGCTCGGCAATACGGTCGTTATCGATCATGGCCACGGAATGGTTACCCGATATGGTCATTTGGACAAATTGGCAGCCAAACGGGGCAAAGCCGTTAAACGCGGAGAAAAGATCGCCACGATGGGCAACACCGGCAGAAGCACCGGACCCCACGTACATTATGAAATTCATTTGAATGGAATTCCGGTCAATCCGGAGAAATATATTCTGAATTAACTTTCTCGGCGTGCCTTTTTGACCCCTTCACGTTGTTTTGAGTGAAGAGGTTATTTTCTTTGACCTCCCCGGTTTAGACATACCCGCTCTGCAGGACCTGCCATCGTCGACCTTTTTTTACACCTCGATGATCGACGCCGCACGGCGTGAATCGCCAAAGTGCCTTTCCCCTGTTTCACCGTTTCACCTATTCCAGTTGAATTTACATGTTGAGCCCTTTGGCCCATGTGTTATAATCATCCTTTTAACGTATCCATCACCAAGGAGGCCGTTGCCCATCATGTTTGGCAGTATCCTTACCAAAGTTTTCGGCAGTAAGAACGAGCGGGAATTGAAAAAACTGCAGCCCGCTGTTGATCAGATTAATGCCTTGGAATCTGATTTCAGATCCCTTAGTGACGCTCAATTAAGGGAGCAGACCCAGAAGTTCAAGGATCGCCTTAATAATGGTGAAACCTTCGACGATTTGCTGCCCGAGGCGTTTGCCGCTGTCCGAGAAGCCTCACGCCGGGTTCTCGATATGCGCCATTTCGACGTGCAGTTGATCGGTGGCATGGTGCTGCATCAGGGAAAGATATCTGAAATGAAGACCGGTGAAGGGAAAACCCTTGTTGCCACCTTACCGGCCTATCTTAACGCATTGACCGGCAAAGGGGTGCACATTATCACCGTCAACGACTACCTGGCCCGGCGCGACACCGAGTGGATGGGGCACATATTCACCTTTTTGGGCCTGACCGTCGGTACAATCGTCCACGGGTTAGATGATGGCGAACGTAAAAGGGCGTATGAAGCCGACATCACTTACGGGACCAATAACGAATTCGGTTTCGACTATCTTCGGGACAATATGAAGTTCGACCGAGCGACACTGGTGCAGAAAGATCTCCACTTTGCCATCGTCGACGAGGTTGACAGCATCCTGATCGACGAGGCCCGCACGCCGTTGATCATTTCAGGACCGGCGGAAAAATCGACCGATCTCTATTACCGGGTCAACAACATCATCCCCAGCCTCACCAAGGAAAAGGACTATACCATCGACGAAAAAGCCCGTGCGGTGACGCTGACGGAGGACGGCGTAGCAAGGGCCGAAAAGCTGATGCAGGTCAGCAATCTCTACGACCCCAAGAACATCGAGTTGCTGCACCATATCAACCAAGGGCTCAAGGCCAACACGCTTTTCAAGCGCGATGTCGACTACATCGTCAAAAATGGCGAGGTCATCATCGTCGATGAATTCACCGGCCGCCTGATGCCGGGGCGAAGATACAGCGAGGGATTGCATCAGGCACTGGAAGCTAAGGAGGGCGTCAAGATAGAAAACGAAAACCAGACCCTCGCCACGATTACGTTCCAGAACTACTTCCGGATGTATGACAAGCTGGCCGGTATGACCGGTACAGCCGATACGGAAGCGGCTGAATTCAAGAAAATCTACGACCTCGATGTAGTGGTGGTGCCGACTGACAAACCGATGGTCCGCAAAGACAACCCAGACCTCATATACAAGACCCGCCGGGAGAAATTCAATGCCGTGATCGATGAGATCGATGCGCTCAACAAGAAGGGCCAGCCCGTTCTGGTTGGCACCGTTTCCATAGACGTATCGGAGCAGGTCAGCACTCAATTGAAAAAAAGAGGGATCAAACACGAGGTTCTCAACGCCAAGAACCACGAGAAGGAAGCTGAAATCATCACCATGGCCGGTCAGAAAGGCGCTGTAACCATTTCCACCAACATGGCCGGGCGTGGCACGGACATCGTTCTCGGGGAGGGGGTCACGGATCTCGGTGGCCTGCACATCATCGGTACGGAAAGGCACGAAAGCCGGCGGATCGACAATCAGCTCAGGGGGCGTTCCGGACGACAGGGCGATCCGGGCTCATCGCGCTTTTATCTCGCGCTGGAGGATGACCTGTTACGAATTTTCGGTGGAGATCGTATCACCGGGATCATGGACAGGCTCGGGATGGAGGAGGGCGAGCCGATCGAACACAATCTGATCAGCCGGGCGATCGAAAACGCCCAGTCGAAAGTGGAGGGCCGCAACTTTGAGATCCGCAAGCAGCTGCTGGAATATGATGACGTCATGAACCAGCAACGCGAGGTCATTTACCGCCAGCGCCGGGAAGCCCTCTTCGGCAAAGACCTCAAAGACTCGATACTCGATATCATCGAGGAAAAAGCCGAGGAGATCGCCGAAGTATTCGCCGACGAACGGATTCCGGCCGAGGAATGGGATATCAAAGGCCTGAACGAGTCCGTCTTCAAACAGTTCAACCTGCGGTTGCCGCCCATGGATGCCGACACCCTCGACGGACTCAATAGCGAGGGCCTGGCCCAGCTCATAACGGACGAGGCCGTTGCAATTTACGAAGAAAGAGAACGGGCAATCGGTGGGGCGGATTTTCGCCAGCTCGAACGCATCGTCATGCTCCAGACGGTAGACAACCTTTGGAAAGATCACCTGCTCTCCATGGATCATCTCAAAGAGGGCATTGGGTTGCGGGGATATGCCCAACAGAATCCGCTCTTGGTTTACAAGAAAGAGGGATTCGATATGTTTCAGGACATGATCGCCCGGATCAAGGAAGAAACCCTCGGAATACTTTTCAGGGTCCAGCTCGCCGAGCCACAGGAAATAAGGGAAATCCAAAAACCCCGCGAGCAACAGCTGACCTATTCCGGCTCGGGGGAGCCGGCGAAAAAAAAGCCGGTCCAGAGGGCCGCCGACAAGGTTGGACGCAATGCGCCTTGTCCGTGCGGCAGTGGAAAGAAATTCAAAAAATGCTGCGGTCGATAGGGGCACTGGCAAATGGATTTCCCAGTGGACGCTCCCCATCGGGCGTGATATCATATGGTTATACCCGTGCCGTGCTGTCCCGAATCTGCCGCCCGATCGAATTTGGCGGCTGACCTTTACAAGATTCGATCCAAGTGCTTATATTGAACCCATCTTCGCTTGGGAAGCCTGACAGCGGGGCATGAGTCAAGGCGGGTCAGCGGATCGACGCCATCTGTTTTACTGCCCAAAAGGCCGGTGCGCTCTGGTTTACCTGGCAACCGCTGCCATGCGAAGCCACACACCTGCTAAATTTGACCAATGCGTATTCTGGAAAATTGAATGAGCGAGTATCTTCCCGAAATAGAGGGAGAGATGTCATCGGAAACCGATGTGACCGAGCCGTCTCTTTATCGGGTGCTGCTTCTCAACGATGATTACACGACCATGGAATTCGTGATCGAAATCCTCAAAATCGTGTTCCGCAAATCGGTCGACGAGGCCACCCGAATCATGCTCAATGTTCATCAGGCGGGTGCTGGTCTATGCGGTATATTTACCTTTGAAATTGCTGAAACAAAAGTGGACACTGTTCACTCTCTGGCAAGAGAGAACGGTTTTCCGCTCAAATGTACCATGGAGAAAGAGTAAGTCATGATAAGCAAAGAACTGAGCGTCACCTTGGGCCTAGCTGTGCGTGAAGCAAAAAAGCGGCGCCATGAGTACGTTTGTGTCGAACACATCCTTTTCGCTATTTTGTACGATAGTGTCGGTATAGAAATCATAGAAAGTTGCGGCGGCAACGTGGAGAACATGAACCGGTCGCTGGAGGAATTTTTCAACGAAAAGTTGGAGCGGGTTGCCGAAGGGACCGAGTATGTGTTGCAGCAGACCATCGCATTTCAGAGGGTCATACAGCGCGCAGTGAACCATGTCCGCTCTGCCGAAAAGCAGGAGGTCGAGGTCAGCGATATTCTCGCGTCAATCTTCCTGGAGAAAGATTCGCATGCGGCTTTCATTCTGCAGGGAGAGGGGGTCACTCGCCTGGATGTGTTGAATTACATCTCGCATGAAGTGCCGAAGACCCCGTATGAAGAAGAGGAGTCCGGCGGATTCTCCAAAACCGAACGCAGGGACAAGAAAAAGAAGGGGGATCCGCTGGAAATGTTTACAGTGGATCTGGTCAAGATGGCCGCAGACGGTAAATTGGACCCGCTCATCGGTCGTGAGCTCGAAATGGAAAGAACCATGCAGGTCCTCTGCCGGAGGAGAAAGAACAACCCTGTTTTTGTGGGTGATCCGGGAGTGGGCAAAACGGCCATGGCTGAAGGCTTGGCCCAGAAAATCAACGATGGATCCGTGCCCGATATTCTCAGTGATGTGCGCATCTACTCGTTGGATCTCGGCGGCATGTTGGCCGGCACCAAATTCCGCGGAGATTTCGAGCAGAGACTCAAAGGGGTCATTCAGGCGCTTCAGCGGCTGCCCAAAGCGATCCTCTTCATCGACGAGATCCATACGATCGTCGGTGCCGGTGCTACAAGCAGCGGCTCAATGGACGCATCCAACATTCTAAAGCCTGTGCTGGCCACCGGGGATATACGCTGCATCGGTTCGACCACTTACGAAGAGTACAAAAACCATTTCGAAAAAGACCGCGCCCTGTCGCGCCGCTTCGAAAAAATCGAGATCAGCGAGCCGCCGGTCAAGGAAACCATTCAGATCCTCAAGGGGCTCAAGTCCCGCTATGAAGACCACCATGGCATCGTCTACACCGACCAGGCCATCAAGTCGGCTGCAGAGTTGAGCGCAAAGTTCCTCAATGACCGCTACCTGCCGGACAAGGCCATCGATGTCATCGACGAGGCCGGGGCTTATATACGACTCGCCGGTTCTTCGCGACGAAAGTACATCAACCCGGCGGACATTGAAAAGATCATCGCCAAAATGGCCCGGATTCCCACCCGCAGTGTGTCGACATCGGACCGCAACAAACTTGAAAACCTTGACGACGAATTGAAATCGGTCGTCTTCGGTCAGGACGAGGCCATCCAATCGCTGGTGACGGCCATCAAGCGGTCACGGGCGGGGTTGGGAACACCTGGGAAACCCGTTGGCTCCTTCCTGTTTACCGGACCCACCGGTGTCGGCAAAACGGAGGTATCCCGCCAGTTGGCGCGCATACTCGGTGTCGAATTCCTGCGATTCGACATGAGCGAATACATGGAAAAGCACACCGTGGCCCGCCTGATCGGCGCCCCGCCGGGATACATCGGCTTCGATCAGGGCGGTTTGCTGACCGATGGGATTCGCAAGCACCCATACAGCATCCTCCTTTTGGATGAGATCGAAAAAGCCCATCCAGACCTGTTCAACATCCTCCTGCAGGTCATGGACCATGCCACATTGACCGACAACAACGGCAAAAAGGCCGATTTCCGCAACGTGATCATCATTATGACTTCCAACGCTGGTTCGCGTGAAATGACCGGCCGTTCCATCGGTTTCGGTGACGGTGTCAAGGATGCCGAACACAAAGGCCAGAAGGCGATCGAGGGGCTGTTCAGCCCCGAATTCAGGAACCGACTGGATGCCACCATCTCCTTTCACGCACTGACGGTCGAAATCATGAAATTGATCGTGGACAAATTCATCCAGGAGCTCAACGAGCAGCTGGCTGCCAGGAAGGTGGTTCTGACCATTACGTCCGATGTGCGGACATGGTTGGCGGAAAAGGGATATGACCCCACTTACGGCGCCCGACCCCTCGGGCGCTTGATCCAGTCTGAAATCAAGGATGGACTGTCGGATGAAATTCTTTTCGGCCGTTTGAGCCGCGGCGGATCCATCACGGTCGGTCTCGAGGAAGACAAACTGGTTTTCGTCTGATCCGTTGAGCGATGCCGGCTTCCGGGGTTTTGGGATATTGCGGGAACGTTTCGATCTGCCGGTTGCCACGATAGAGGTGCTTCCGATCGCAAGCGCCCATTCAAAGCCCCGTAACACGCATTGACCGCTATGCCCGTATTTCTCCTTTCCGAAAACATCGCTTTTCCCCCCGCTCACCTCGCAACCCCGGAAGGCCTGTTGGCCGTCGGCGGAGATCTCAGCCAGGAGCGACTGCTGACGGCCTATCGCATGGGCATATTTCCCTGGTATTCCGGTGATGAACCGATTCTCTGGTGGTCTCCGGACCCGCGTCTCGTCCTGTACCCCAACGAACTGCATGTGTCACGGACACTCAGCAGGGTCCTGAAGAAAAACCGGTTCACCATCACGATGGACCACGCCTTCAAGGATGTGATCGCCGCCTGCGCAGAGGTTCGCACCCAAAACGGTGAGGGGACCTGGATCGTAGGTGACATGGAAGAGGCTTACTGCCGGCTGCATTCGGCAGGATATGCGCACTCGGTGGAAACGTGGATGGACGGGCGTTTGGCCGGCGGCCTTTACGGATTGTCGATAGGGCGCTGCTTCTTCGGGGAATCGATGTTTTCACGCACCAGCAATGCCTCCAATGTTGCCCTGACCGCTTTGGTGCGCTACCTAAAGGCCTTGTCTTTCGATTTTATCGACTGCCAGATGACCACGGCCCACCTGATGCGGTTCGGTGCCAGGGAGATCTCCCGAACGCAGTTTCTCAAAGAACTGCGCTCGGCACTGGCCGGTCCGACCCTGAAAGGCCGGTGGCTGTATCCACACCCTCATCCCGCCGATTCACTGAACTGAAGACCGCCGATGAACGGCAAGCCAACGCCCTTTCCACTGCTTGACAAGGCTACGCGGCAGGCGCTAAGAAGTTTTCGTTTACGATTGGTTCCGTTCCGCCGTTTCGGCGTCGATCAGCGGAACCGGTTGGGCCGTGTCGGTGAGGGCACCACCACGCAACGCGTTGAATTAATCATCATGCTTGAATGAAATCGCGGTTTTCTGGAACCCTGACTCGATCGTGCCATCAACTGTTCGTTGAAGGGTAAGTCCTGTTTGACCCTATCCGGATGGACATGAAGACCATGTGCGTTGAGCGTCTGGCGCCGGGCGCCTTCGAAAAAATTGACAGGTTAACTATGAGGGGGGAAAAGACACATGGAGGATGAGTGCATTTTTTGCAATATCACTGCGGGCAAAACCGACACCCGGTTCTTGTTCGAAGACGACCGCCTGGTCGTGTTCAAAGACATCAACCCTCATGCTCCGGTTCATGACTTGATCGTTCCGCGTCGCCACATCCGCAGCATCAACGATTTGACCGATCAAGACGGCGACATCATCTCCAATATGATCATGGCCGGACGTCATATGGCCAAACAACACCGGATCGACGCCAGCGGATACAAACTGGTTTACAATGTGGAATGGGGCGGCGGGCAACGCATATTTCACCTGCATCTGCACATGATAGGCGGGTGGGACAAACAGAAATAGCCGGTCGCCGCATGACATCGCCTGCTGACAGATCGAACGCGAATGCCGAGATCGGGGGCCTATACATTCATGTCCCCTTTTGCATCAAAAAATGCTTTTACTGTGACTTTTTCTCGGTTACCGATATGTCGTTGCGGTCCCGGTACGTGGCGGCCCTGCTCGATGAATTGAAATGGGCCGCTACCGCTTACGCCGGTATGCGGTTCGACACCCTCTATCTGGGCGGCGGCACTCCGTCTGTGCTGGAGACCGATGCCCTCGGCCGCATCGTTGCTTCAGCGTTCAGTGCCTTTACGGTCCTGCCGGGAGCAGAGGTCACGGTCGAGGTCAACCCCGCGACGGCCGATCGCGACAGCCTGCGCCGCTACCGAACGGCAGGCGTCAATCGGATCAATATCGGCGTACAGAGCTTTCAGAATCAAAACCTTGCATTCCTGGGGCGAATTCATTCGGCCGCGGACGCTGTAAAGACCTTGGAGTGGGCCCAAACAGCCGGCTTCGAAAACATCGGCATCGATCTGATTTACGGCATCCCGGGCCAAACGGAGGCCACATGGCGGCAGGACCTCGACAGGGCCGCCGCCCATCGGCCGGAGCACTTGTCCTGCTATACCCTCACTTACGAGAAAGGGACGCCTCTGACTGGCGAGTTGTCGCGAGGAACAGTCATACCGGCTACTGACGAGCAGGTCGCGCAACTTTATCTGACGACCGTAGAGGTCCTGGCACAAAAGGGGTACGAACAGTACGAAACGTCCAATTTTGCACGCTCCGCCGCCCACCGGTCGCGCCACAACGGCAAATACTGGTCTTTTGCACCCTACTTGGGACTGGGGCCTTCATCTCATTCCTTCCTTCCACCCGAGCGTCTCTGGAACAAAGCGGATCTGGCGGCCTATTTGGCAGATGTGGAACAGGGGCGGCGACCCGTCGCGGGCCGGGAGAGCCTGACCCGCGATCAATTAATGATCGAGGCCGTCTATCTCGGCCTGCGGCTGATCGACGGGATTGATGTCGCCGGCTTTGAAAGCCGCTTCAAAGTCAAATTCGAGTCACTGTTCAACAGGCCGCTCACGGTTTTTGCCGATCAGGGCCTGTTGGAGACATCCGGTTGGCGCTGCCGCTTAACCCCCCGAGGCATGCTTTTGCTCGACACCATCGCCTCGTCTTTCGTCGACGAGTTTTAACCGGCTTTACGAAGCTTGCGGATGTCACCGATGCGGATGGTGACGTTCTGAGAATCGAAGTATTCGATCAGGGGAATGACATACTTGCGGGAGGCGCCGGTCATGTCCTTGAACTGTGGCGTCGATATTTCACCATGGACCAGTAGAAAATCGACCAGTTGCTGCCTGAGGCTTTTGAGGGTGTCCGCGTCGAAGTAAAGATCTTCTTTTACCTTGACCAGGCGGCCATCTTCCACTAGCAGCAAAAGAACATCCTTGGCCTGTCGGGCGTCGGTATTCAGTTCTTTGCTGATTTCTTTGAAGTACGGCGGTTGGAGTTTGGTTTCTCCATAGGTTTTGAGGATCTTGTCGCGAATGCCTTCCTGGTCGGCCTCGAGCGCAACCTTGTGTGATGATAGGTGGACGGTGTCTTCCGCAACGGTGATTTCTTCCTCCTTGAGCATCTGGTTCATCAGCAGATTGAACAGCTTGGGGTTCATGCGCTTCGGCAGTTTGGTCTTCAGCTCCTCTTTCGGCATGCCTGCCTTCAGCGGATAATTCTTGTGATAGTCTTCCAGATGGGCTTTCACGCTGAGGCGAAGGTCCTGGAAACTGTTGTTGTGGATGTATATACGGTTGTCCCGGTCAACGAGCAGAACGTTTTTCTTTGAAAGCAGCCCCTGCAGCATCTGGTCCAGTGTTTTCTCCGCCAGGTTGGTCATCAGGATCGCATCGGAGAAGGAGGCGCCGATGTGGCCGGACTGCTCGATAGTGTAAGCGGCCAGATCTTCCGGCGCCTTGTCTGGAATATCCAGCAGAGCCTGCACGGTTTCCGGTTTGAAGCGTTTGTGTTTGAGCGGTATCGGGTTGAGAATCAGACCGCCGCCGATGGTGCGGACCGGGGAGTAGCTTCGGATAACGAAACGGTCGTCCTTCACCAGAGAGACCGGCACATCGAGGCGCAGTTGAACGGCGGTCTGCTCGCCGGGCTTCAACTCTTCGCGATCCAAAAGGACCAGGTTGCCCAATATCTCACTGGTGCCGGTGTGAAAACGGATCCGGGTGCGGTTTTTTGCCGGCTTTTTGTTGCTCGACAGGTACTGCAGCTGCACGTCGACCATGTAGCTCGGTTTGAGCGTTCCGGGGAAAGCCAGAACCTCACCCCGGTTGATCGATTCTTTCTCCAATCCCTGGAAATTGATGGCCGTGCGCTGGCCGGCTTCGGCGGTTTCAACGCTCCGGCTGTGAACTTGAATGCCGCGAACCTTGGAAGTGATCAGCGAGGGATAGATCATGATCGTGTCGCCGGTCTGCACCCGGCCGGAAACCAGAGAACCGGTGATCACCGTTCCGAATCCCTTCATGGTGAATACCCGGTCCACCGGCAGGCGGAACAGGCTCGATTTACCGCGCTCCGGAATCTCGTCGCATATGTCCTCCAGGGTGCGGACGAAATCCTGAAGCCCCCGTCCCTTGACCGCTGAAACGGGAACGATGGGTGATCCATCCAGGAAAGTTCCGGAGGTAAAATCCCGCACATCTTCCATGGCCAATTCCAGCCACTCCTCGTCCACGAGGTCGGTTTTGGTCAGCACCACGAAGCCGTGTTTGATGCCCAGAAGCGTACAGATTTCCATATGCTCGCGGGTCTGGGGCATGACGCCTTCATCGGCGGCGATCACCATGGCCACGATGTCGATGCCGGTAGCGCCGGCGACCATGTTTTTGACGAATTTCTCGTGACCCGGTACGTCAACGATGCCCACATGCTGGCCGCCGGGCAGGTCCAGGGCGGCGAATCCCAGCTCGATGGTGATCCCGCGTTCTTTTTCTTCTTTCAAGCGGTCGGTATCGGTACCGGTGACGGCTTTGATCAGCGAGGTCTTACCGTGATCGATATGTCCGGCCGTGCCGAGGATGATCTGTTTCAATGCACACGCTCCTGATTCTGTTCGAATCCTTACGTCCGGTTTCGTTTTGCCCTGGTGTTTCTTCTATTGTTGCCATTTTTCATTAGCCACCAACAGGTTAACCCGGCCGCTCCGGCATCCATTCGGCGAAAATCAGGCTCAACGCTTTTTGCGGTTGCGCAGGTATTCCGCGAAATAGGCCAGCCCAACCAGAATGCCCGCCAAACCGATGATTTTGGGCAGCGACACCTGACCGTACCACATCCGGGTGGCCAGAACGGCAAAAACGAGCCCGAGTATCGCCCTGATGACGAATCGTTGAAAACCGACCACATCCGTATCCTTTCAGATGTTTGAGAGTGTAAAGCTTCATCTATAGCCACCCGTTACTCTATCGTCAATACTCTTTTGACTTTCCACTTGCAATGGTAGGGGAGATCTGATAGTTTGACATGGTTACAATATGGTGGGTGTAGCTCAGGTGGTAGAGCGCCAGGTTGTGGCCCTGGTGGTCGTGGGTTCAAGTCCCATCACTCACCCCAAAACACCATGCCCAAAAAGCCTCCATGAAACATTCATTTTCGTTCACTCACTGAAAAGGCGACAGATTGAATAACAGATTTACGGAAGTGTTTTTTTCTGCTAAGATCTGGACCCTAAGCCTGCACAAAAGATGATCGATAACCCCGTTGAAACGATGAAGGCTTTTTTTGCGCCCGTAGCTCAGCTGGATAGAGCGCCGGACTTCGAATCCGTAGGCCGCAGGTTCGAATCCTGCCGGGCGTACCAATAAGCCAATAACCAATAAATAGATGCCGGTGACAGGTGCGGAAAAATCAATATACCTGTTTTCTAATGATTTCGTCAGAATTCGGACAAGGGGCAGGTTGTGACATCTGGCGGGCTCGAATCCAGCCGGGATACCCTAAATATATAATATAAAATACCAACTAAGGTCAGAGGAGGTGTCTCTGGCGCAAAGTACCATCTAACGCGGTGATCTCATCTCGAACCGCATCCACGTAACATTGCCAATCCACAACAACAGGAGGCGCAGAATGAAGAGCAAGAGGAACCATCTTATCGTGTTCTTGATTGTCAGCGGGCTGTTTTTTTTCTCAGGGGTCACCGCCAGTGCGGATTGCCCCGCGGACCTCATCTCTTATTGGCCACTCAATGAAACAATTCCGGGACTCTATGCCGATGCGCTGAATGTCAGCACGGGCGTCAGCGTCGGCCCCAACGATCCGGTACCGACCGACGGCATCGTTTACGGGGCGCAGTTGTTTGATGGAAGTTCGAACCGGAGTCGATGCGGCCGCGAACACCAGTCTATGATTTTGGTTCCGAGGACAGTTTCACTCTTGCCGTATGGATGAAGATCGATGCCGGTCTGGGTACTGGTGAGGTCGAAGTGATGCTCGGCCGTGAGATAGCACTACCGGCGCGACATTATTGGGTGGGAATTATGGAGGTCTCGGGCGATACCGTTGCGGCTGCATTTTTAAGATCCCAAAGCGGTGAAGACGATACCGACATCAATGGGACTACCTACCTGACCGACGGCGACTGGCATTATATCGTCTTTGTCAGGAACAATGACGATAATACGAATCAAAATCTATGTGGATGGCGTCTTAGAAGACGGTCCGGCCAGGGTTCGACTTCACGACCGATTAGTGCGTTCGACGGATGGCCCATTCACCATCGGTTATTTGACGTATCCCCTTTCTACAACTTCAACGGCGCCATCGACGAGGTGGCCGTTTACGTCTGCGGCGTTGCCGCCATCTGAAATCGTGGATAATTTCAACAACAAGGTCAATCTCTGTGGCGACACCGCTTTGACATCGGTGGTGAGCGGCGATTTCAACGGCGACGGCCGCCAAGACCTGGCCGGCGTGAGCCCGTCCGGGGAGGTCTATTATTCAACCTCTTTGGGCGCGTGGGTGAAAATCCCCGGCGTGGTGCAGAGCATCGTGGCCGGCGACTTCGACGGTGACGGCGACGACGATATCGCGGGTATCAATCCCGCCGGGGCCATTTCCAAGGTCTTCTACACCACGAACTTAGATGCCGACGTACCCACCTGGACCGCCGATTCCGGGGTTGATCACCTCGATCGTGGCCGGTGATTTTAACGGCGACGGTAATGACGATATCGCCGGCATCAATCCCGCCGGGGTGAGTTTCAAGGTTTTCTACACGACCGACCTGGCCACCTGGACCGGGATACCGGGTTTGATCACCTCGATCGTGGCCGGTGATTTTAACGGCGACGGTAATGACGATATCGCCGGCATCAATCCCGCCGGGGTGAGTTTCAAGGTCTTTTACACGACCAACTTAGATGTTCCCGTACCGACTTGGACCGGGATACCGGGGTTGATCACCTCGATCACGACCGGCGATTTCAACGACGACGGCAACGACGATATTGCCGGCATCAATCCCGACGGCGTGATTTCCAAGATCTTCTACACGACCAATTTGGCCACCTGGACGCCGGTTCCGGGTTTGATCACCTCGATCGTGGCCGGCGATTTCGACGGCGACGGTGTTGTTGACGATATTGCCGGCATCAACCCCGCCGGAGTGAGTTTCAAGGCCTTTTACACGACCGACCTGGCCAACTGGACCGGGATACCGACGGTGAATCCGGGTTCACTCGACACGATCACGGCCGGTGACTTCGATGCGGACGGCGTAGACGATCTGGCCGGCGTCAACAGTATGGACGAGGCCTATTACACGCTCAATTTTGCCGACTGGACATACATTCCTTGAGCGTCTGTTTCACCGTCCGTAAAGCATGACAAACAATAAAGGGGAGCCAATGCTCCCCTTTATTGTTTGATTGATCGGTCGTTTGTCGGCCGCTGGATCTTCTGTAGACAACCGAATCAAGGTTGAATAGATACGTTAGAGGGCACTTGCTTTTAGGGGCGCGTCGCCCGACCCGTCGATTCGACGGGTTGCCGAGTGTTTCGGGATTGTTTAGGGGGGAACATCGACATTTCAAGAGGTTAGGAACGCCGCATCTTTGTCTAACCCCAGGCTATATTTTTGGGTCAGGCCAGTATGGAATCTAAACCGCTGCCGGTTTCACCAAATGAAAAGGATCGTCCCGTCAAAACGATTGTCGCCGTGGTCATTCCGTGTTTTCGGGTGTCGCGCACGATTGTTGCCGTTGTCCGGCAGGTCCTGCAAGAAAATATCGTTTCGATGATTTTTTGTGTCGACGACGCCTGCCCGGAAAACAGCGGCAGCCTTGTTCAAGACGTTTTCTCTCGTGAACCTCGGGTGGCGGTCATCCGCTTGCCGCACAACCTCGGCGTCGGCGGAGCGACCAAAGCCGGCTACACGGCGGCCATGGAGGCCGGCGCGGACATCATCGTAAAATTAGACGGCGACGGCCAGATGGCACCGCACCACATAGCCGATCTCATCACCCCGATAATCCGTGGCGAGGCGGACTATGTCAAAGGAAACCGCTTTTTCAGCCTGACGTCCCTGACCGCCATGCCTTTCATCAGAAAAATCGGCAACGCCGGCCTGTCGTTTTTCAGCAAGCTGTCTTCCGGGTATTGGGACCTCTTCGATCCAACAAACGGTTACACGGCCATCGAGGCACGGGTGGCAGTCCAGATCCCATTTGACAAAGTCCACAACCGGTTTTTTTTCGAGCAAGATGTTCTCTTCAGGCTGAGCATTATCCGCGCCCGTGTGGCCGAATTGCCGTTGCCGGCCATTTATGGCGACGAAGAAAGCAATCTCAGCGTTGTGCAGGCTTTTATCCGTTTTCCGATTTACCATGCCATCAACTGCGGTAAACGGATTTTCTATAACTATTTTTTACGCAATTTCTCCCTCGCATCCATCAGCCTAATCCTGGGGATTCTGTTTCTGATGACCGGTCTCGGCTTCGGCGCCTATCACTGGGCGATGTCGATCATAACCGAACGGGCCGCCACCGCCGGCACGGTCATGCTGGCGGCCCTGCCGATAATTTTGGGCATTCAGTTCTTGTTGAATTTCCTGGCCTACGATATGGCGATGGTCCCCAGAGAGGCGGTTCATCCGAAACTGCCGTTGGTGAAAACGATGGAAAACGCATCGATTCCCAATGGCAAGGTCCCCTGAACGATGCCACGGATGCGGCGGAAAAAAAGGGGTCATCCGCTTAGGTGCTCACGGACGCCTAATCCAGATCGCATAGAAAACGGTTTCCGAGCGTGTGTATCCGTTTGATTCGAGCCAGGAAGATATGTCCTGGCAGTCCTCGGCAGCCGAGTTGTTAAAGAGCACCACCGCCTTCAATTCTCTGTCCTTCAGCTCCTGAACCAGCCAGTCGACATCCTCGGGACTTGCGCAACCGGCATCAGCCATTTGGCCGAGCCCGAGCCTCTTCTTTACTTCCGCTTCACCAAAGTGCCACTGGAGGTGGTGTAAATAATGCGGCCTCACGTAAAGCAGCCGGGGATAATTTTCATAACCGGTCAAAACAGAAGCGACAACTTCCGGAGCCAAAACCAGATCATTGAGGGTGGTCTGTTGCAGCACAATTTCTGCAACCTCTTTGATGTATGGATTCACCTTAGGACCAGGCCCATCAAAAAATACCTGGTTCGAGGGTGAAAGACTCCAACGCCCGGCAAAGAGAAAAACCGCCAGAACCGATGCAAGGGCAGTGATCCAGAATGTTTTTATTTTTGCACGGCTATCCGGATGCAGATAGATTGTTTCCGCGGCCAGACCGAATCCAGCGCCAATAAAAAGAGGGAGGGGCACAGCCCAGAACAGGCGCCAGGAGAACACACCGGAAACGAGTCGGCCGGCCCAATCGGTGGTCAAGCCATTGAAGAGAAGGACGACCGCTACAAAGACGTAGCGCCACATCCAGAACCGGTAGGGATGGTTTTGGCGCAGCATGATCAGCGGCAGGAGCAAGAACAGCAGCAGCGCAATGGTCCCCCTGGCGCCGCTGCCGATAACATAGTAAACGTTCAAGAGCTCAGCCTGGTCTGCCACGCCGGGATTGGCATGGCGATCGCTCAAGACCCAAAGCAAAATCAGGCCGCAATACAGAAAGGTAGCGGTTCCCGCCAGAGCCGGAATCAACCGCTTTTTGGACACGCCGGCAGACGCGAACAAGGCCATAAGGACCGCCAAGGGGGCGACGACAGCCGCCGTGGTCGACATACCCACCGAAGCGATTTGCACCAACAGGAGCCGGCACCACGTTTTCCAAAACGGTTTTTCCATGAATGCCAGTGTATAATGGACCAGCAATGGGCATAGAAGGGCAACGAAGACGGCTTTGGCCTGAAACAGACGCACGAACGCAAAGTTGCCAAACGCCAGGTGGCTCTCCCCCCATGCGCACAGTACCAGCAGGGCGATGGGCAGTGCCAGCCATGCCGATCGGATACAGAATCGCTTGATGACCACAAAGTAAGAGAGAGGCACCAGGGCCCCCCAAAATGGGGGCAGCAGCACATAATAAAGTGTTCGCGGGGAGAGTCCCGTCCATGTGGACAACAAGGAAATAAGTAGCATGTAGGTTTGCGGCCTATGGTCGGGTTGCTGGATCGGAATTTGGGGGTCGCCATGCATCCCGTCGAAACTCAGAAGCGGAAGGTCCGAATGCCTCAATGTGGCAATGGCCTCGTTCAGAAAATAAGCGTCGTCCAAATCGGGACGATTGACCATCAGCGTTACGCCTGCCGTCATGGCCATAACCGTCAGCAGAACAACAGAATCAAAGCGCGGGTCGACGGACGCCCTTTTGCCTGTCCCGCGCACAAAGAAAGATCGGTCCCAGTTGGAGATCCAGCCCAGGTAAACCAATGCCAGCCCGGCGACCAGCCAGAGCTGCTTTGAAAAAACAGCTGCCCCTAAACAAAATACCGGTACCCAAGGGGCCTTGCAATTTTTGTGATTATACGGATGAACCTCACCCTTGACCGCCCCCTCCCGTTCTGGCTGTTTGAGTGCCAATGCCCAAATCAAGCAGGGAAGTATAAGCAGGAGAGCAGGGGCCCATGAAACGAACAGGTCAAAACTGAGTCCCGAAAAGGTAAAAACCTGGGTAAAGAGTGTCCACGCTCCCAGTGCAAGGATAACGGAATTCAATAATGTTTCGGACCAGGCATTTTTGGATGGAATGGCGTCCATTCTCCGTTGGTGTCCCTTTTATACCGATATAGGCAAGAGGATAAAAAATGACTCAAAAACATGAAAAGTATGACATAAAACGTTTAGGTGAGGTATGAATTATGGATTATTGAATTGATATTACAGTAATTTACGGTTAAAAAATTCTGGTATATAAATTGCTTTTGTACCAACACTATCTTTGTGATCATATTTTAAAATGAATAAACCGTCCATAGGAAAGGAGGGCCTTTGTTGGCGGAATTTCGACGGTTTTCAGTACCGGAATCTGTTTTCCGGACCCCTGAAACAGGATAGATCGGCCGTCGCCCCGTCCGATTGGTGGTATGTTTGCCGTCAATTAGTGCCCATCCATGAATAGTGGATGGCACAATGGTGTGTCCAATTTATAAATGAGAATTTTTTTCGCTGGGCAAGGCCGCACAAGGGTTTGCGGCGAGGCGTACTTTATGTACGCCGCAGCCGGAAACCTGCGGAGAACGCCGGCCAGTGGAAAAAAGGCCATTTATGGATGGACACTAATTAGGCCGATGTGATGGATGCGAGTCAGGATCGATGGGCCGAATTTCATTAAAGTTGGCGTGAAATCACCATACATTGGCATGAAAAGCCAAGCATTATGCAGCATCTGCCTTATCGTATGGTCAACCTTGATACAGTTGTTCAAAACGTTTTTCGCTGTGCCGAGGACCTACAGCGAGGAGCCGATTCGATAAGATAGGCAGAAGCGAGGTTGGGTTAAGGCCCGACAAAAATAAAATTACCATTGATAGTTTGTTGCTAAATGATTAAAATGTGCGAAATTTTTTTGGTTGAATTGTAAACTTTAAAGAGACAGACAATTATGAAGGTTATCAAATCACTGATTATACTGACGGCGGTACTTATGGCGGCAAACGTCATGGCCGCCCCGATTCGCATCATGCCGCTGGGAGACTCGATCACTGAGGGAATCGGTACATTCTCAACCACAAACAGGGCCTATCGCCGCGCGCTCTACTTGGAGTTGGTAAACTCCGGCTATAACGTGAATTTCGTAGGGAACCGACCCCCCGCCGGCATTCCCACCGATTTCGACCGCAACCATCAGGGGGAGGGTGGCATTCGAGACGATCAGGTTGCGACTGATGTCATTAACTGGTTGAACCAGAATCCGGCGGACATCATTTTGCTTCACATTGGCACCAACGGCATGGAGGATCCCGGCGGTGAGAGTTCAGCCGATGTCGAAAACATTTTAGACAACATCGACACATGGGAGTCATCGATAAACGGGCGATCTGTCATCGTCATTTTGGCGAGGATCATCAACCGGAGCTGCCGTACCGATCCAACACCATGCCTTGAGAGTTCGACGACGACGCAGTTCAACAACAATGTTGCGGCCATGGCCCAAACGCGCATCAGTGGAGGGGATCGCATCATTGTTGTAGACATGGAGAACAGCGCCGGGATCGACTATCGGTTGTCGGCCGTTGGCGGGGATATGGCCGATGATCTGCATCCAGACGACAACGGATTTGGACTTATTGCCGACAAGTGGTTCGATACATTGCTGACCGCCGTTTTGCCGCAAGCCGATGCCGGCATCGATCAGACCGTCGACGAAAACACGACCGTCACGCTTGACGGATCTCTGTCTTCCGATCCCGATGGCACCCTGACGTACCTGTGGTTACAGCTGTCGGGGACACCCGTCACCCTCTCCAGCACTGCGGCAGTGAAACCCACTTTTACGGCCCCTGAAATCGGGCCGGGTGCCGCTGAACGGCTGACATTCCGGCTGACTGTAACCGACAACGACGGGTTCGAACATCAGGATTCCGTTTTCGTCGACGTGAACAACACCCTGTCCGCCCCGGTGGCCGACGCCGGACCGGATCAGAGCGCGGTGGCCGGAGATACCGTTACCCTGAATGGTTCCGCGAGCGACCCTGATGGTGGCGCCATCATTGACACCTTATGGACGCAAGTGTCGGGGACTCCCCTGGTTTCGCTCTCAACCCCCGGCAGTCTGACAACGAGTTTCGTTGCCCCAACCGTCGCAAACAGTGGAGAGGTGCTCAGACTTTAAACTGACGGTTACAGACGAAGATAACCTGACAGGCGAGGCTTTCGTCAACGTGACGATCACCAACGTCGCCCAGGTTATTACCCCCCCCCCAACGAATGGCGGTGGCGGCGGCGGTGGGTGTTTTATTCAGACGGCTGCCAATCCCCTGAAGGGCTTGATGAAATGGTTGAGCACCAATTGACGGCCATAAAAAGCCGTTAGCGGGCCAGCGGCCAGGAAGGGTATCGTTCCGTTCCGACCACCCCGGTGGATTTCAAGGACCCGCTCGTCATTCTGTGGCAGGGCGCGCTTCCTGCCCCGCTAATCCATTTAAGGGAAGACGATTTCAATTTGATGATCCGACAAAACTGCTCTTATCGCGCCCCTCATTCGGCTGTCAAATTTTCCAGAATACGATCTACGGTGCCCCGGGCAGCGGCGACCACAACGAAATCGATTGCCAGGGTGAAGCCCACCTGAGCATGGGTATGACAACGTGCTTTCCCGGATAAGGCCGGGGCCGCAATTGGCTTCTACCGGGGAGGCGGCCGCGGGCGTTTGGCCTGCTGCGGCACTGCGGAACGGAGTGGAACAGTGGCTAAGGCCGAGTCCCGAAAGCGCATGAAGCCTCACCCCAGCTATGAAGAATACGAATCAAAATGGGTGAGTCTCTACAACACGCTGAACTATGGATCTTCGCTGTCGAGCCGATTACTGCACCACAGCCATGTGCTGGCCGAGAAAAAGTTCGAAAGCAAGCAGCATTTACGCCGGGTATTGGAGGTCGGTGCCGGGACCGGGGCCCACTTGGAGTGTGTGCGCCACGCTTTCGACGAGTACGTCATCACCGATCTGCGCTATGACATGCTAGAAAGGGCAAAGAGCCAATATGCGGGGCGGTTCACAAATCGAGTGTCTTTCAAACAGGAGAACGCGGCCAAGCTGTCGTTTGAAGACGGCAGGTTCGATCGCCTGATTGCCATTCATGTTCTGGAACATCTGAGCGATCCACATATGGTGTTGGCTGAATGGGCCCGAGTGGTCTCTCCGGGAGGGATCGTGACCATTGTCTTGCCTTGCGATCCGGGGTTACTCTGGCGGATGGGCCGATATTTCGGGCCGCGGCGAAATGCTACGAAGCATGGTTTGGAGTACGATTACTGGATGGCTCGTGAGCATATCAATTCGGCATACAATTTAATCCACCTCATACGATTTTATTTTGACCGGCTGAACGAAGCGTGGTTCCCCGTGCCGGTACCGAGCGTTGATTTGAATCTCTTTTATATCGTCCACATCACGGTTTGACGCTGGGGAAAGTGTTATTTTCCAAAAATCAAAATCAAATGACATGGCGGTTCCTATCAGCCAGGCCGCTTACGGTTTTTTACGTGAGATCTGACTTTGCATACCGGCTGTCCGGTCTACCGGCAGGACCATGGCAATACCTGTTCCAGGTTCGCTGAATCGTCCGGCGGCCTCGATGGCGGAAAGGATTGGCTCGACAATGGCATCTTCGGCCAGGAAAAGAATCAGTTCCGTGCGGATGTCCAGACTGAGCCCGAAGAACGTTTTCGCCTCGCCGGCACCCGTTCCCGACGCCGGCACGATGGTCGCCCCGGTCGCCCCGGCCTTTTTGGCCGAATCGACGACCTGGTCGGTGAGGTTCGGCTTCACCATTGCAATGATGCATTTATAGGCCATTTTATTTTTTCCTCCTTTAACCGAATCGCGGCAAGTATACACTTAAATTGCCATAGGGTGTCGCATCTCATTTTCTCAGTTGTCGCCGCCGCACCCGCCACTGCGCCAGCTGGGCGTATCCCAGGACACTGATGATCGGGAATAAGCTCGCAAAGGCAATGAGCCCGAATCCGTCCAGTACCGGACTGCGGCCGGGGACGTTTGACGCCAAACCCAGGCCGAGCGCCGCTACAAGGGGCACGGTAACCGTCGAGGTGGTCACTCCGCCTGAATCATAAGCCAGGGGGATGATCATCCGCGGCGCGAGAAAGGTCTGGACGGCGACGATGATATACCCGATCAGAATATAGATATAAAGGGGAGTGCCGGTAACAATGCGGAATGTGCCGAGCGTAATTCCGACCGCGACGCCTATGGCCACCGCGATGCGCAGCCCCATGGAAGATATGGCCCTGCGCGAAGCCTCCTCCGCCTTGTTGGCGACGGCGATGAGCGACGGCTCGGCGATGGTCGTGGAAAACCCGACCAAAAAAGCGAACAGGTATATCCATCCATAAGCCGTCCAGATCTGGCCGTTGTCAGCTTTGGCGCTTTCGGCCAGTTGCAGGGCCATGGTCCGGCCGACTGGAAAGAGGGCCAGGTCCAACCCCCCCAGAAAACAGGCCATTCCGACGAGCACCAGGCCGAACCCGAAGATAATTCTACCCGGTCTTGGAAGGGGCCTTTTCAAGACCACCATTTGGAACACCACAAGCAGACCGACGACCGGCAGCACGTCCTTGGCCGTGGCCAGCAACAACATGATCGGATCAAAGAGAAGTTCCATTTGTCTCCTAATGGGCCAACAGGCCGTAAACCATGACAAATATCATCGGGGTCAGCGATGCCAGGGCGATCAGTCCGAATCCGTCGGTCAAAGGGTCCCTTCCGCGAATGGTGCGGGCCAGACCGACGCCCAGCGCTGTGACCAGCGGCACGGTGACGGTCGAGGTTGTCACGCCGCCCAAATCGTAGGCCAGCCCCACGATCTCCTCCGGTGCAAACAGCGTCATCAGCATCACCAGAAGGTAGCCGCCCACGATGAGTATCGGCAGCGACCACCCGCGAAGGATTCTCAACACCCCGAGGACGATGGCGATGCCGACCGATAGCGCCACCGTTAACCGGACATGAAGGGCGTAGCGTAGAATCACGGCGGTAGTGTTGTCGATAAGACCGGCCTCAGCCGCCGCCTTGGCTCCTTCGCGGGTTACCGCGATCAGGGCCGGCTCGGCGACGGTGGTGCCGAATCCCAGGGCAAATGAAAACAGCAACAGCCAGAAGAGGCTGCCTTTGCGTGCGAACTCCTCCGCCAGAGTTTCGCCGAGGGGGAAAAGGCCCATATCCAAGCCGACGACGAAAAGCGCCAAGCCGATTATGACCAATACCAACCCGGCCAGAACCGACACCAGTTCCGGGAACGGTTGGCGCAGAACCAGGATTTGAAACAGGACGATCACGATAACGATCGGGGCCAAATCACGGCAGGCCCTGATCAGGGCGACGCCTATGGCTTTTATGAATTGGAGGAAGAATCCGGAGGGCATGGATCACTTTCGTCTGCTGGATGTGGTCGGCGGTAGGCATTCACCGGACGGATCGAGGCGTAACATGATGAGACCGTTGACGGAAATTCGGGTCAGGAGAAGGCACATATAGTGAGGCCGGTACGGCTTTTAATTGCATAGGCTGAAGACTGTTCATGAACTGCCGCTGGGGCATGGCATGAAGGCACCAAGGGCCATGTCCTCTTAAGAAAACGGCGGGCCTTTGAGTCCTCCAAGGTCGGCCCGGCAGTTTATTCCCATTTACCGATAGGGCAAAGGTTCAGCGAACTTATGGTATAAGACCCTTTGCCTTTATCGGATTTCTTGCAGTAAATCCTTTTCTGGCCGCTTCCGTCAAAATGACCATACATCGTGAAGGCGTGTTTGCATCTGTGATCAAATGGTTGGCACACAGGCCACTTGCTGAAGAATCTGTCCGCAAACTCCTGACCGAATTCAATTTCCTCCCTGGGAACCATCGATTTAGTCCTTTCAGAATAATCTGGCGCTTCAACACTATCTGCGATGATCAGCTCATCACCTGAGAGTAACCGCAACCTCATTCCTACACATCGTTGGATGGTTTTACAACTGCCGGCCGGCCACCTGATATGGATCTATATTTATTGCCGAATGAAATCAACCTTTTTAAGTTTCCATGTTTTTACGCCGCTGCTCGCTGCGGGACAAGTGTGTACACAGGCCCCGGTTATAAGGCGGCCTGGCAGCGAGAACTTGACCGATAAAATCCCGATATGCGCGGGCCGCAGCACCCCAGTCGGAATTTTGGTTCATATGTTCCCATACTTGGCTCAATTTGAGGCCAGACTGGTACGTCATGTTAAACGCCTCTTTGATTTCCCGACGATCTTGCGGGGTGATATCCGGTCGTCGTTGTAAGCCGACCACATTGATCGAAATCACATTATTCACTCCCGAGCAGACCACATACGGCGGCACATGCATGCTGGCAAAGGCCCCGCCCTGAAACATGGCATTTTCACCGACCCAGCAAAATTGGTGCACGGCACCGTTCGCCGGCAATATGGCCCCTCTGCCGATTGTGCAATGACCGGCAACCAGGGCGCCGTTCACCAGGGTTACGTTGTCGTGAATAATCGAGTTATGTCCGGCGTGAGAGTTGGCCATCCATAGTGTGTTATTGCCGACGATCGTTTTCTGACCACTTCCGGTGGCGCGGGAGACCGTCGCTCCTTCTCTAAAGATATTCCGGTCACCAATTTCCAAATAGGAAACGGTACGCGGATCATATTTGATATCCTGTGGATCACCACCGAGGACGGCATGGGAGTCCACAAAGTTATTGGCCCCCATTGTTGTATATTTGCGAACGACGGCGTGTGGGCGAATAACCGACCCGGGACCGATGATCACGTCGTCCTCGATGATTGCATACGCACCGATATCAACGCCTTCGGCGATCGCGGCCGTTGGATGCACAATGGCCGTTGGATGAATTTTAGCCATATTCTATCTTTCCATGTCGATGACACCGAAGAATTCCAACGATTGGCCACTGGTCATCTTTGGTGGCGCTTACCATGAGCGAAGGGGGACAGGCGAAGTTAAGCCCTCTATTGGGGCGATCAAACGAGCGGCATCAAGCGCCCAGATTTACCAATAATTCAAGCGCAAGTGCTGACTCACCTCAAGGACGGAACGGTCAAATTCGGTGATGCATACCACGATCGGTTGATCGACGCAATTTACAAAAATCATTCTTTGGGGCGAACTTCCTGTTAGCTTCCGCGCGGTTGAGACACCAGAGGATGGTGCATGTCGCCGTTGAGAGCCGATAAATCCGTTGCTGCCGTCAACGAAACCGATTAGTCGGTTTTAAACCGTTGCACAGCCATTCGATGGTGTTTAAGATCTTTTATATACCGAGTATGCGAAACGACACCCGCCACGATTCAAAACAGTGGATCGGTTTCTCGTGCGACGAAAATATCTACTTACCAAATGGATGGAGAAAACTAGATGATCCCGTTAAAAGACGACACCTTGTTCAAACAGCAGGCTTTCATCGACAACCTCTGGGTCGATTCAGCCGCCGGCGACAAGATACCGGTGATCAACCCCTCAGACGGCGGCCGACTGGGCACGGTCCCTTCGCTAGGTGCGGACGAGATCGACAGAGCGGTCGATGCCGCCGAGAGGGCCTTTGCAGAGTGGCGCAGGCAAACGGCCAAGGAGCGCGCAGCGGCGTTGCAACGCTGGTTCCGGCTGATTTTGGAAAACAGGGAAGATGTGGCGCGCATCATGACAGCCGAACAGGGAAAACCCCTGACAGAAGCCAGGGGAGAGGTCGGCTATGCAGCGGCATTCATCGAGTGGTATGCCGAAGAAGGCAAACGGATATACGGTGACATCATTCCGACCCATCAGCCCGGAGCGCGGATCGTGGTGCTCAAAGAGCCGGTGGGGGTGTGCGCGGCCATTACCCCCTGGAATTTTCCGGCGGCCATGATCACCCGCAAGGCGGGAGCGGCGCTGGCCGCCGGCTGCCCCATCGTCGTCAAGCCCGCGAGCCAGACGCCCTTTACCGCCCTGTCCTTGGCCGAACTTGCCAAGCGCGCCGGGTTGCCGGCGGGGGTGTTCAACGTGGTGACCGGAGAGGCGGCCGTGGTGGGGGAGGCCCTTCTTGCCCATGGCGCCGTAAGGAAAATATCGTTTACCGGATCGACCGAAGTCGGAAAGCAACTCATGCGCCGCAGCGCCGACTCCATGAAAAAGGTTTCGCTGGAATTGGGCGGGCACGCTCCGTTTATCGTGTTCGACGACGCCGATATGGATGCCGCCGTTGAGGGCGCGGTAGCATCCAAATACCGCAACAGCGGCCAGACATGCGTTTGTGCCAATCGCATGCTGGTCCAAGAACATGTGCACGACGAATTTGCCCGCAAACTCGTGGAGAAGGTCAAGGCTCTCGAGGTCGCCGATGGTTTCGAGCCCAGCTCCCAGCAGGGACCGCTCATAGACATGGCCGCGGTCGAGAAAGTGGAAGCGCACATCGGTGATGCCGTATCCCGAGGCGCGAGACTGTTGACCGGCGGTCGGCGTCATTCCAGGGGCGGCACCTTTTTCGAACCCACCGTGTTAGCCGCTGTCACAGCCGAAATGCGCATCGCCCGTGAGGAAACGTTCGGGCCGGTGGCCCCGATCATCCGCTTCGAGAGTGAGGCCGAGGCTATCCGGCTGGCCAACGATACGGTTTACGGGTTAGCCGCCTATTTCTACAGTCGGGACATCGGCCGCATCTGGCGTGTTTCAGAGGGATTGGAGTATGGCATCGTGGGCATCAATACCGGCATCATTTCCACCGAAGTGGCCCCTTTCGGCGGCATGAAGCAATCTGGCATCGGACGGGAAGGATCGAAATACGGTATCGATGAGTATTTGGAAATAAAGTACCTGTGCATGGCCGGGATTGATTCTTGAAGGAAATCGTTTCAGTGGGGTAACAAATGAGTGACGGGGTTTCGTCGACTGACAAAACCCCGCTACGACCTTGCGGTGGTTTTTCATCCGGTAGAAGGGCCGGCGCCCTAATCCATTACACAGCCGCAGGAGCACTGCGCATGTTTCATTTTGCACACGCTGTCGTGCTCCTTGCTGCTCATGCAGTCCCTGTAGGCGGACTCGCAATCCTGGTAACAGTCTCTGGCGAAATTTTTAGAAGATTCGCTCATGATGATCCTCTCCATATATAACCAGTTGGTTTGTTTATTGCGCCAATGGCCGTCTCGAATACCGGCCTGCGCAGAAAATAATCATGCGCCAGCGTGACACAATATAGTTTTTTGAAATTATTAACATATTGTCTCAAATGTTACGGATTCGGCCGAACATACCGCAGCAACAGCAAACCGAGCAGGGTGGCCGCACCCAGGGCGGCGATGCCCCAGTTGAAGCTGCCCATATCTCCGGCATAGCCGATCAGGGCCGGAACCATTCCCGCACCGAAAAGGTAGCTGAAAGGAACAGTCAACGCCACGGCCATGTTGCGATTGTTGTCTGCGGTGATGCTCGACAATACGGTAAATCCCAGCGGGAAGAAACAAACGCTGGCCGTGGCTTGCAAAACCAGACTTACCCCCAGCCAACTCACGGGCAGGGTTGCGATGGAAAAGGTGGCGACAGCGCTGGCGGCTACGCTTGCGAACAGGGTTTTCTTTAAACCATATTTATCGGAGAGCCAACCGGTCAGCAGGGGCATCGCAAAGGCCACGACCCTTGAAACCGACATCAGATGGTTGGCTTGGGTGGAATCCAGGTGCCGCTCGGCTATAAGATAGAGGGCCATGATGTTGAACAGCCCCTGATTAACGCCGATAGCCAGGCTGAAAAGCAGGATCATGATCCAAATAGCCGGATTGGCCAACAAACGGCCAATGTTGGCCAGACTTGGCTCCTCGCCGCGGGTCCTTTCGGTTTTACTCAGCAAGTGGAAGAGTATTCCAGCCAGTATGGCGGCGACACCGTATACCCCCAAGGTGAAGCGCCAGGAATATTGACGCAAAAAAATTTCCGCCAATAACGGAGAGCATAGATAGGCGAGATTGGGGGCCAACTGATGGAAGGATAGCAATTTGCCCCAATGCTGGCGGTCGACCAGGGATGTCAGGGTGGCCACGCCTGATGGCAGATAAAGCCCGCCGGCGATTCCCAATACGACCAGTGTTGCTCTCAGCGACCACAGGTTGCTGGTGAACGACAACACCAGAAGGCTCGTTCCAACGGCGATGGAAGACAGGACGATAAGGTGCTGATGGCAAATACGAGCCGAGATGAAGGTAGATCCGAAAAGGCCGCTGCCGTACCCCACGGAGACGAAGAGAAAGAGAGAGCCGGCTGCTGCGTGACTCAAGTTGAGCTCGTTGCCTATTCCGGGCAGAAGCGGCGCCAGGCCAAGCCGAGAGAGCATGTTGAGAAAGAAGATGAAAAATATGAATACGATCGTCCCGGGCACACCCCGGCGGGTCTCCGCCATCATACGATCCTAACGATTCCAGCAGGCGGCCCAGTGGGGTTCGCCCCTCATCGCGAGTGGAGGTTCTTTGCGCCGGCATTGATCGCTCACAAGTGGGCAGCGGGATTTGAAGCGGCAGCCTGAAGGCGGTTCCAAAGGGTTAGGCGGCTCGCCGGTGTAAACGATTCTTTTACGCCGCCTCTGTATGCGCGGATCGGGAACCGGGACAGCCGAAAGCAGCGCTTCCGTGTATGGATGGATGGGGTTGCTGTAAATCAGATCGGATGCGGCAACCTCTACAATTCGACCGGCATACATGATGGCAATGCGGTCGGAAATATGCCGGACCACGGCCAGATCGTGGGCAATAAAGAGGTATGCGATGGAAAATTGACCCTGCAGGTCTTGCATCAGGTTGACGATCTGGGCGCGGATTGACACGTCCAGGGCCGAAACCGGTTCATCTGCGACGATGAATTCCGGGCTGAGAGCCAGGGCTCTTGCAATACCGATTCGCTGGCGTTGACCGCCGCTGAAAGCGTGCGGATAACGTCCGCCGGCATCCGGCGGCAATCCAACGAGTTCCAAAAGCTCTGCAACCCGGTCGGCCGCCTTGCGAACGTTCCTTTCGATTCCGTGGACGATCAACGGTTCGGCGATGATGTCGACAATTCGCATTCTGGGGTTGAGACTGGCGTAGGGATCCTGAAACACCAGCTGCATGTTACGCCGCAAAGGGCGCAAATGGTCTTCCTTGAAATGGGTAATATCCTGCCCTTTGAAACGAATGGTGCCTGAAACCGTCGGCACCCGTCGCAAGATCGCTCTTCCGGTGGTGCTTTTGCCGGATCCTGATTCCCCGACCAATCCCAACGTTTCACCGGGAAAGACTTCCAAGGAAACCTTCTCAACGGCATGCACCACCATGCGCTTCTGCCCCCAGAATCCGCTCCTACCGCCGTCAAAGTGAACGGTGATTCCCTCCGCTTCAACCAGCGGTTTATTTTCCACGGCATCGATTAGGCCCATACGCTGCCGACATTCCTCTGCTTGCCCATCACTCGGTCCATTCCGCCGTGCACCAGCAGGATACCTGGCGGTTGTCATCGATCATTTGTTTTGACGGTTGATTTTGGCAACACTCCCGTGCCTGACGGCACCGCGGTGAAAATGCGCACCCCTTGGGAAGCGAAATTAAATCCGGCGGCACCCCTTCGATGGCAATCATGCGTTCGATCACTTCGTCCGATCGGGGAGTGGCCCTTAAAAGCCCCTTGGTATAGGGATGGATGGGATTGTTGAAAATATCTTCCACATCGCCGACCTCGACGATTTTGCCGGCGTACATTACCGCTACGCGATCCGATAGTTGAGCAATGACGCCAAGATCGTGGGTGATCATAATCACCGAGAGACCGAGCCGGTTTTGCAGATCGGCGATCAGTTCCAGAATCTGGGCCTGAATGGTGACATCCAGGGCTGTCGTTGGTTCATCGGCAATGAGCAGTTCCGGCTCACAGGCGAGGGCCATGGCGATCATCGCCCGCTGGCGCATACCGCCTGAAAATTCGCTGGGATATTGCTTTACACGCTTGGCCGGAGCGGGAATGTTGACCAGATCCAGCAATTCCACAGCACGCTCGCGGGCCCGGTGCCTGGGCATTCCCAGGTGATGCCGAAGCACCTCGCAAATCTGGCTTTCAATGGTAAACAAAGGATTCAGCGAGGTCATGGGGTCTTGAAAGATCATGGAGATCTCTTTCCCGCGGACCTGTTTGAGGTACCCTTTTCCACCGGGACCGATGAGCGAGCGGCCTTTCCAGCGAATGTCACCGGCAATGATTTCGCCGGGCGTGGTAATCAGTCCCATCACGGCTTGAACAGTAACGCTCTTACCGGAACCCGATTCTCCCACAAGGCCAAGGGTTTCACCGGGACCAACATGGAGATCGACACCGCGCGCACCGCGAACGATCCCGCTGCGGGTCGTAAATCGAACGTCGAGACCTTCGATTTCCAACAAAGGATGGTTTTGAATTGTGGTCATTGATTTTTCACGTGATGGGGTCGGCTTTCTTGTCTTTGCGTCGTTGGATGGCAGCGGTTTTGATGGCAAATTGTTTCTCGCGTTCCTTGGGATCAGAAATCAACCGCATCCAACTGGCAACCAGGTTGATGGCCAGAACGGTGATGGAGATGGCGATACCCGGCATGGTAACGAGCCACCAGGCGCGAAACATGTAATCCTTTCCGGTGGCGACATCCAAACCCCAGGACGTCGCCGGCGGCTGGATTCCCAGGCCGAGAAAGGAAAGGGCCGCTTCGGCCAATACGATTCTGGCAAATTCCAAAATCCCAAGGGTGATCAGCGGTGAGGTCAAATTGGGCAGAATGTGCCGAAAGATCACGCGTATCGAGGTGCAACCCAACACCTCGGCTGCCTCAACATAGGGTGTCTGTCGCACCGAAAGTACGGCACTGCGGGTCATGCGGCCATAGACCATCCAACCGTTGAGAGCCAAGACAATGATCACAGTGGTCATACTCGGTCCGATAACGGCCAGGATGATCAGGGCCAGTAAAAGGCCGGGAAACGCCACCTGGGTATCGATCCAGCGCATGATAAAACTGTCGGTTCGTCCGCCCCGGTACCCGGCCAGAAGCCCCATCACGATGCCGAATGATCCGGCCAGAAGCACGACCAATGTTCCGACCAGCAAAGATACCCTGGATCCATAGATCACTCGGGACAGAACATCACGCCCGAGGTGATCGGTTCCGAGGATGTGTTGCCACGTTCCATTTTCGCTCCAAACAGGCGGTTTCAACCGCGATCGCAAATCCTGCACAGCCGGGTCGTGAGGGGCGATCAACGGGGCACTGAAAGCCATGGAGATCAGGACGGCCATGAGGACCACGCCGATGAAACCGGCTTTATCCCGCCACAGCTCCAGACCCAATTCACGTAGCGAGTCCAACCGTTCAAGGCCACGGCCGGCGAGCATCTGCTCAGCGCTGCTGCTTAAATTCGTCATTCTCAGGATAGTTTCAAACGCGGATCAATGAGCGTGTAGGCCACGTCCATCAGGATATTTATCAAGACAACGGTGATGGCCACTGTAAAAACGATGGCTTGCAGGAGAATCAGATCCTCCCGCTCAATGGCTTGAATGGCCGTCAATCCCAATCCCGGCCAGGCGAATACGGTTTCCACCACCACCGAGTAACCGGCAATGGCGCGGATCAGTTCCCAACCGCAGAGGGTCACCACCGGCAAGCCGGCATTGCGGAGAGCGTGTATACCCACCACGCGCATGAAAGGCATGCCTTTGGCGGTGCTCGTTTTAACATACTGCTCGTTCAACTCGTCTATCATGGCGGATCTGACGATCATCACCAGCCTGGCCAGTGCAGGCAGCGCCAGGGTGACTGCTGGCATAATGACATGGGCCGGCGTGGCGATACCGGAGGTTGGCAGCCAGTGCAACTGGACGGCAAATACGACAATCAGTAAAAGCCCGAGCCAGAATTGAGGCACCGACAACCCGATCAGGCTCAAGAAAACGGTGATGCGATCCGTGATTCCACCCGGCCGCAGGGCCGCGATGATGCCCAGCGGAAGCGAAAGGACCATTGCCAGACCGATACCAAGGAAAGCCAGTGCAAGCGTCAACGGCAGTTTTTCGAAAACAATCTCCATCGCCGGGCGGTGCTGCCAGAGGGAGTCTCCGAAATTGAGATGGGCAAGATCAGCCAAAAACTCAGCGAACTGGACCGGTATGGGCCGATCCAGTCCCAGCTGTTTTTCAAAAGCGGCGCGCTGCTCGATCGTCGCCTCAAGGGGCAACATCACCTTTACCGGATCTCCCACCAGACGGGTGACCAGAAACACAATCACGGTGACGCCCAGGATAACGATGGCGCCATGCCCTATTCTTCTGAGGATATAGCGTCCCATACCGGTCGATTATTTCTGTTTGAGCGACATTTCACTGACCAAAATCTTGGCATCGACGCGGCCATTCCAATCCAGTCGTTTGCTCAAGCCGTAGATGTCCTCGATGTTGAGCAGCCACAGGAAATACGCCTGATCATAGGCTCTTTTCACGGCTTTATCATAGAGGGATTGGCGTTTGGTTGCATCGGTTTCGGTTCTGGCTTTGTCGATCATAGCCGCCAGTTCCTGATCCGTGTTGGAAGAGCCGATACCACCAGCCTTGTAGTAGGCCGAAAAACTTTTGTCGGCATCGAGCAATTCATTGGAACTGACGACAAAAATGCCGTCACCCCTGGACTTACGATCGAAGAGACGGTTCAAGTACTCGTTGAATTCAAAAATTCGCACTTTGGTTTTGACGCCGACGGCATCCCAGTATGCTGCCACGGCCTCGACCAATTCACGATCTTTGAGCCAGCGACCCGAGGTTCCAATGAGCTCTACGGTCACCCCGTCGGCGCCCGCCTCCTTCAACAGTGCCTGGGCTTTCTCCGGATCATACGGATAGGCGGAGACGTCTTTGTTATAGCCAAAAAAGGACGGGCTCAGCAGTTGACCTTGGGCAACCTGAGCATAGCCTTCGAAGAGGCCTTCTGCCAGCGCCTGTTTGTCGACGGCATAGTTCAGCGCTTGGCGGACACGAACATCCTTTGTCGGGCCGCCATCCGCATTCAGGATGACAATGGGATGTTCCAAACCCAGAATATTGATCGCTTGGGGAACCTGTTGGGTGAATTCCGGTAAGAGATTGGTTATCACGTCGAACTCTCCGGCCATCAAACCGGCCAAACGCGTACCGGGTTCCTCTACAAAACGGTAGGTGACACTTTCAATGGATGGTTTGGTGCCCCAATAATCGTTATTGCGCATCAGGGCTATGGTTTGGCCCCGTTTCCAGTTCACAAATTTATAGGGGCCGGTTCCGATCGGCGCTTCGGCAAACTTGGCGTCCCTCGAGTATGCTGGAGGAACCATTTTCAACCAGTAGAGTCGCGACAGGAGGATCGGGTCAGGTCCGTCGGTCACAATCTTGACCGTTAGATCATCGATTTTGACGGCATCCTTGATGGTGTTAAAAAAAGAGATCTGTTCGGAATTGAAATTCGGGTCGATAATTCGCTTTATGCTGTAAACGGCCGCGTCGGCATTGAACGGTTCGCCGTTGTGGAAAGTCACGCCTGGACGGAGTTTGACCTGCCAGCTGTCCGGGCTGAGCAGGGTCGGCTCCGAGGCCGCCAAGCCCGGTTTCAGTTCTCCGTCGGGAGTTCTCACCATGAGGGTGTCGTAAATATTGTCATTTACGGCCCGTTCTCCGCCATCCTCCCGCAACTGAGGGTCCAGGGTCGTCGGTTCGGAACCGAGGGCGATGGTAACCCCTTGGGCCTGTGCGGCAACCGGTGAAATAATGAATAATAATAGTGAACAGATCATCCCAAAGACGATAAATTTGTCCGATGTTCTCATACTTTCCTCCTCGATGGTGATTGGACATCAATCAATATTCGGCGGTAAAAACGTTCATAAGACCGGCCTGGTCGACTCTGTGCGATATCTTGTCGATATCTGTGGTGTAAAGATTTCTTTCTTGCATACGATCAAAAAGGACCGAACCGGAAAAGGTGAATTTCTTCGCAAGTTCGCCATACTCCCGCATTTGCACACGCACATGCCGAATGGCGTCACCGATGGCGAGGGTCTCGGGGAGTACCAGTGGCGTTTCCTTTTTGATATAGCGCACCGCATTGTATCCGGCAAGGGTGCCCGTGCAAATCGCCTCGGTGTGGCCGACCAGCAGGCCCGCTTTTTCTCCCGCACAAAACAGGTTGTCGATGCCATCTACCTTCAGCGTGTCATCACGGGGCGACATGCCGATGTAGCGCACGGAGTTGCCTATTCCGCCGGAGTAGGGATCTTCGTAGCGGGCATTTTCGAAGCCGGGTATCTCCCGCAAGAGAGCCAGCGGAAAAAACGGACTCATCAGTTTGGCGTGTCCGGTATCCAGAAGGATGATGTTTTGCTCGAAATCAGGAATGGCGTATTGCTGACAGGCTTTCATGGACAGTTTGCCGCCCAGTTGTTTCGATTTCGGGATGGGAACGACGGCCACCCCCCTTTTATTCAATTGGTCGAGAAGCTCCGACGAAAGAGATTCTTTATGCAACTTGCACGACCCGCTGATCGCACCTATCTGGGATCCTTTGGTCCCGGACATTTCGGCGACACCGGCCTTGGCGGCTAGGCTTACCCTGCCGCCGAAGCTGTGGCATCGCAGCACGCACATCGCACAGCCGTTGCCGTATTTGCTGCAGTTTGCCGGGGGGCCGGCGGTGCCGGTTGTTTCAACAAATACGTCGCCGTTCGATTCAAAGGGCTCACCCGCTTTCTTACCATTAACCGTTACGATCCTGCCGCCTTTGACTGTCACCCCGGTTATTCTGGTACTGAAATGCATATCGATGCCGTGTCCGGCAAGCAGCCGCCGAATCACCGGTTCCATTGTGCCGACATTGTACAGGGATGCGTGGAAATGGCCCGGAAATTCGACACCTTTATGGAGTAGGTTACCGTCAATGGCCTTGAACAGGGTGCCGCCACCCATGGCGATCAGCTCTTCAGTGGCAGTATACCGGCCGTTATTGCGCATGATGCCCCCGACGAGACCTGTCCCGAGCAGCATATCGGTCCGTTCGATGAGAGCGACATGGGCGCCCTTTGCCTTAGCGGCCAAAGCGGCGGCACAGCCAGCCCATCCGCCGCCGACTATCGTCACATGCATGGTATATATCTCCTCTATCGGTGAGTACGGCTGTTAATCGTTCTCTTTTGATACCTCTGGCGTATGCGGGATAACGACAATGTCCTCCCTGCCATAGATTTTACGCTCAGAGAAGGAGGACGTTTTCTATAAAATTAAAAATATCTGCAGAACAGTTTATATTCAGGCATTACGTTGAATTTTGCTGGATTTGAGCGCAACGGAATTTTTCGCCTTCCCTTCAGGAAGGCGGTTATCCTGAAGAGCGATAATTTCCTCTTCGCGATCTCGTTGAACAAAATGCCTGTAATATATGGTTTAAAACCTGTAGGAGTAGCGGAGCCCGATGGTATCGAGGCCCTCGTTGGGCTCGGCCAAGTAGGCGTTCGAGACATGGACGAAAAGAACCGAAACGCCGTGGTGTTTTGCAAATATCAAACCGAGTTCAACCGGTATGCGGAAAAGAACACGGGAACCCAGGGCTTTTTTGTCATCATAACCGGGTTGCAATTCGCCATCATGCACGGCCAAACCGAGGCCGAAATTAAAAAACAATCCGGAAAAGCGAGCGTACTCCCACAGCAGGCCGGAATAGAGAGTATTCGTATCCCCCTGGTTGTTCAAGCTGAAGCCCACGTTAGAGTAAATCTTTCCGGTGAACAACGAAATGTCAGGAAAATTAAAAATCACTTCGGCATTCAGATCAAATCCCCCCTCCGAACGAGTGCGGCTCCATAAGGGGACGTCATGGACCAGAATGCCGATTCGAAATCCATGGAGCCATCGGGAATGATCCGTGTTCTGTATTTCTTCTGCATCTATCACCTGGGCGCTGAATACGACAAGCAAAAAATATAAGCAGATCGATGTCAGAAATCGAATCGTGTAAAGGTTTTGAAACCGCTTGTCGGCAAAGTGTAAGATCATGCCTTACGCCTATTCTGTTGCCCGATCAATTTTTGAAAAATCGGCGATAATTGATTAATTTGTAATCTTGCGTTCCGCAGGCAATGGGGCGCCCGGTTTTGTTGCAAACCAGATCGACGGCTTTCGAAGCCATGGCGCGCATGGTCGTGGCCTTACCGCCTAAAAGGGAAAAAAATCCATTTCAGTCAATGGCCTTATGCAAGATGTCTTGGAGTTCTGTTGTCGAGAGAATCACCGGGTTTGTCTTCATGCTGCTGGCTTTTTGGGATCGGGTAATCAATTCCGGCAGGTGGTGATGCCCGAGACCGTAAGTGGACAGAGAAGGGATGTTTAATTCTCGACTCAATTCATGCAGCCACTGAACGAGTTCGGGCACTGTGGCTGAAGGTGAACCGGTAAGCCAGCGCGCCACATCCTTGAGCTTCGCCAGTGCTGTTGATTGAGGATTTTGTTCCTGCAATGCTTTCACATTGGCTGCAATGACATGGGGCAGCAACTTAGCACATACAGCACCGTGGGGCGCAGGGCACATACCACCCAGCGGTGCCGCAATACCATGAACGGCCCCGAGGCCCGAATTGGCCAAAGCCAATCCACTGAAAAGACTGGCCAGGGATAAATCGGTGCGGGCGTTCAAGTCTTCGGGATTGTGGTATGCGGGTCTGAGGGAACGGGCCGACCGCATAATCCCTTCCCGGCACACGCTTTCGGTCATCGGATTCGATCGCTTGGACACATACGCTTCGATGAGTTGTGTCAGGGCGTCCATTCCGGTTGTGGCCGTGACGGCCGGGGGGAGTGAAAGGGTCAGCTCCGGATCGACGACTGCATAACGTGGGTACATCGATGGACTGCGCAGGCTGACCTTCACTTCGTGCGCGTTTGACTTCAGTACGGCATTGCAGGTCACCTCGGCTCCGGTGCCGGCGGTGGTCGGAATGGCGATCACGGGAATCGGGTCCTGCCGCAGCGGCCGCCTGTTGCCGATGACTTCCAGGTAGTCGATCACCTCTCCAGGGTTGTGCATCAGGGCTGCGATGGCCTTGGCGGTATCGAGTGCGCTGCCGCCGCCGTACCCGATCACCACATTGGCTCTGCACTCGCGGGCCGAAGACAGGCCTTGCTCGATTTCCGCAACGGTCGGTTCCCCGGTTACGCTGAAAAGGCTGTAGCGCGAATTGTTCTTTTTCAGTGCGTTAAAAAGCGGTACGGCCCGCTCGGAAGAGCGGCCGGTCACCACCAACAACCGATCGCCTAATGCAGCGGTGAGCCTATCAGCCTGATCCAGTGATCCGGGGCCGAAGATGATTCGACCGGCCGTGCTGAATTCGAAAACCATCATTGCACCCAAGCAAAGGTTCTGGATACCGCCTTCTTCCAGTGACCGATGCCGGCTTCACGTTCGGCGGTATCCATTTTCGGCTCCCAGGTCTTGTTCATGCGCCAGTTCTGCCTGAGATCCCCCGTGTTCGACCAGTAACCAACGGCCAGGCCGGCGGCGTAAGCGGCGCCCAGGGCGGTGGTCTCGGTTATGGCGGGCCTGATCACCGGTACGTTCAATATATCCGCCTGAAACTGCATCAGAAGTTCATTGGCCACCATCCCACCATCGACTTTGAGTTTTTTCAGCGCCACCCCGGAATCGCTGTTCATGGCTTCAACGATTTCAAACGTTTGGTATGCGCTGGCCTCGAGCACCGCGCGGGCGATATGGCCCTTATTGACAAAGCGGGTGAGACCGGCGATGACACCACGGGCATCCGAGCGCCAATAAGGGGCGAACAGTCCTGAAAAAGCCGGCACGATGTAGGCTCCCCCGTTGTCTTCGACCGTTCGGGCCAGATCCTCGATCTCAGGGGCTGTGGTGATCAGACCGAGGTTGTCCCTCAGCCATTGAACCAGGGCACCGGCAATGGCAATGGAGCCTTCCAGGCAGTAGACGGGTTTTTCCCCCTTGACCTGATAACCGACGGTCGTCAGAAGCCCGTGGCGTGAGGGGATCGGGGTGTCGCCGGTATTGAGCAGCAGAAAGCATCCCGTCCCATAGGTGTTTTTGGCCTCGCCGATATCGAAACAGGCCTGACCGACGAGGGCGGCCTGTTGGTCGCCCAGGGCGCCGCAAACCGGGATCGTTGAATTAAAGACGCCATCTTTCAGCGTATGACCCCATGTGTCCCTGTCGCTGGAGGGGACGATGCGTGGAAGGATCTGCCGCGGGATACCTAAAATATCCAGAATGTCCTCGTCCCACTGCAGGGTCTGCAGGTTCATCAACAGGGTTCGGCTGGCGTTGGTGACATCGGTCACATGGGCCCCGCCGTTCGGGCCGCCGGTCAACCACCAGATGATCCAGGATTCGACGGTGCCGAACAATGCTTCTCCTTTTTCGGCGGCTGGCTTGGCTGCAGGGACGTTGTCCAATATCCAACGGATCTTAGGTCCCGAGAAATAGGTGGCGATGGGAAGTCCGGTTTTATCCCGGAAACGATCCTGGCCCCCTTCGGCGGACAACTCCCGGCAGAGGCTGTCGGTTCGGGTGCATTGCCAGACGACGGCATTGTAAAAGGGGCGCCCGGTCAACTTGTCCCACAGCACGGTCGTCTCGCGTTGGTTGGTGATGCCGATGGCGGCCAGTGCGTTGCCGCTTAAGCCGGCTTTGTTCAGCGCCCCATGGATGACGATCTGGGTGTTGCGCCAGATTTCCATGGGGTCATGCTCCACCCAGCCCGGTCGGGGAAAGATCTGTTCGTGCTCCATCTGGTCCTGCCCGGCGATCCGTCCGGCATGATCGAAGATGATGAACCGGTTGCTCGTGGTTCCCAAGTCCAGAGAGCCGATGTATTGGACCATGGCTTGCCTCCTTTTCTTCTGTTGATCCCGGTGGCCGATAAATCGTGCCGGCCGGGTCATCGATATTGCAAGTAAGAATTGACTGCGGCGTGAGCGGATGCAATGGCCACTCCCGAACCGCATTTCATTCGGATCCAATCGGAGTGCGCCAGAATGGATCCTGCGGCATAGAGATTTTTATAGGCCGGTCGACCGGAGGAGGTCAACGGTTGAAAATTGTCATCGACTTCCAATCCGGCCGTGTTCGCAGCGTGACCTGCGGGATCCAAAAGCCTGTCCCGGTGCCATCCCGTCCGGTCTGCCGGTTGGGATACCGGTAGATCGAAAACGGTTTCGCGAATATATTTGCGATCCGCCGCCAGTCCCTTCCCGATAAACCGGCCGGTGGCAAGGATGGCCGCTTGGGATTTAATGACCAACCCTTTTGGGTTGTCTGCGAGGTTAAAAGTAAAATGTCCATTTTTATTTACTTTCGCCCGTGGTCAGCATTTTTTGATACAAGGTCCGGACACCGAGAGCCGGAAGAATCTGTTCGAAAGCATTTTTCAGGCGCAATCCGGCAATGGCCGGCGGAAGGGTGGGAACTTCGAATAGCGGGATTCCGATTTTCTTCTGCAAATCCGCCATTACCGCCGTTGTTTGGTAGATACCCAATATCGCCGGAAATCCCAATGCTTTTGCGTTTTTGAGCAGGGGCGCCACGGTGGCGGCCAACCGATCGCGGGTCGCCGGCAGTTCCAGTGCCTGGGCCAACCGCTCCGGGTAAATCTCGGCGGGTTGGTCAGGAAAAGCGATGCGTGCGGTACGTAAATCCGGCCATTTGTCCCGTAGAACCGATTGGATCTGCCGGACACTGAATCCTTTCAACCCGTCGAAGTCGAGCATGAGACAGGGGGGTTTGCGGCGCCAGGCGATAACACCGTTCCACATGCTATCGGGGACGGCATAGGTTCGTTTGATGCTGCCGGCCGGGGTAATGACATCGGCGTTGCGGTTCTTATAATGGCGGTAGGGTAGGCCGGCGGCTTTCAAGGCGGACAGGCATTCATCGACGGCACTCTGGATAACCTTTTCGGAAATTCGTGCGTAGGGATGGTGTGGGCTGGCATCGCCAAGAGCGGCAATGGCCGACCAGGGATTGCGCCACAGGCGGCGTTTTTCGATCGGGTGCACGCCAAGCAGATCGATCAGGCCGCTGGCATACAGAATTTCACCGGGTATCCCCACCTGAACGGTAGATATGTTGCGATTGGCGGCAAAGAGGGCTGCAGCCATGCCGGCCATGCCTGCACCGATTACAAGCAGCTGACAGTGGATTGTCTCCGGTTGCGACATTGGTTTGCTACCCATGGCGAACTGAGAACGCGAACGAGCGATACGTTAAACTTCCGGGTCGAGCTCCAGGCCCAAAAATCCGCATTGCATGGCCTCCTGTAGTTCGGCTTGGATGAGCGGCGTTCCCCACATCAACGGTTTTTGCCCTCGCCAGCGGGCCTCGAGAAAGGTTTTTAACTCGGCAATACCCTCTGTTGCCTGGAGCAGGCCTTGATCATAAAGGTACGCCGTTACGCGGGTGCTGCAGAAGGCGCCCTGGCAAGGCCCCTTACCCAGGCGGCTGCGCAATCCGATCGCTTTTAGGGACGGATGCCCATGTTGCTCGCGGATGGATTCTATGATGCTGTCGACCACACCTTGGGTTATCATTTCACATTCGCAGAGAATGATGTCTTCAGGATCACGGTTTTTGAACCAAACACGCGGCGCCAGGCCCGGAGTTGTCCACCTTCCCGCCGCCGTTTCCGGAAGGGGATCCGTATTGGTAAGACAAGGGCGGGACACATCCAGACGTTCGCAGATGAGATCGGCTGTTTTTTCCGCCATCAACCGAAACGTGGTCAGCTTTCCCCCCGTTATCGTGATAAAGTTTTCGACACCTTCGTTGGCGTGATCAATCAGGGCATATCCGCGGCTGACGCTGCGGTCATTGTTCGACCTCTGAATGTTGACCAGCGGTCTTATGCCTGCGTACGCCCGGATAAAGCGGGTCTTGTCCAATACAGGGATCATTACAGCGCCCTCGGAAATGATTTGATCCACTTCTGCGATTGTGGGTCGAAAATGATCGATGGAATCAATACGGACGGAAGTGGTGCCCAAAACCGAGACTGTTCCTCCGGGGACCAAAATATCACCATCCGCCGGCTGGCGCAGACGGTTGATAACCCGCGAGGCAATCCGGCTCTGGGTGACCAGCAAACTGCCTTTGGAGTATATCATTTCCAGGTGGATGCCGGCCAGGCCGGCAACTTTACCGGCCCAGGCTCCGGAGGTGTTCACGACCTGATCGGCAGTAATTATAAATTCGCGGCCGGATAAGGTGTCAACCAATTGGACGGTTTGGATTTTTCGTTTGCGGATATTGAACCTGACGGCCAGGGCGTGAGGCAGGAATGTGCAGTCGTGCTGCTGAGCATGGGCGATGTTTTCGATGGAGAGTTTGAAGGGGTCGATGGCGGCATCGGCGACTTTGTATGCCGCGATGAGTTTGGGAGATAAGGTCGGTTCCAGCGCCAATGCATCCCGGATGTCGACGGCCTCGGTCCGGATGCCGCATTTGGCGCACATGTGCGGGAAATCGGCCGCGTAGTTCTCATCATCACCTTCAACTGCAACGAACAAACCGCCGCTATCCTCGATGCAGTGGGGTGCCAACCGTTTCAGCAGTTCGCCTTCTTTGCGGCATTCCCTCGCTGCCGGAGGGTCCGATACGACATAACGGGCGCCACTGTGCAGCAGTCCGTGGTTGCCTCCGGAAGCACCGGCGTTAAAATCTCTTCTTTCCACTAGTAGACATTGAATGCCCCGCAGGGATAAGTCGCGAGCCAGGCCGGAACCGGTGACGCCGGCGCCGATGATGAGCACCTCGGTTTTCAATGGCTATTCCCTTAGTTGGAGCAAAGACGGAACATATTTGATCTTACAGGGTATAGTTATCCTGTCATTTTCACTTGCGAAAACCCAATCGCAATGCTAAGGAATCGGTATGAAAGATAAAATAATCAATATATTTTCCCGAGGCCAAGTGCGCTCCGCCGGGTGCTCTCGGGATGGACTTTTATCAGTACCTGCCTTTTCTGGCCAAGGGCAACGTGGCGCAGCAGATATTCTGGTACACGGCCTTCACCGCCACCATGGTCGAGCCTGGACCGACAGTCAATGCCGACGGCACGCCGAAATGGCGCATGGCCCCCTCGCCCCACGGACCCTACTGGGAAGAAGGGATGAAGTTGGGATACCAGGATTGCGGTTCCTGGACGCTGATGAAGAGTACGCCGGTGGATCGCCGCAAGGCAGCATGGCTCTTTGCACAGTTCTGCGTGGCAAAGACGACCTCCCTGAAGAAGGCCCACGTGGGCCTGACACCCGTCCGCGACAGCGATATTCGTGACAAATCCTTCACCGAGCGCGCACCCAAGCTCGGCGGTCTGGTAGAATTTTACCGTAGCCCGGCGCGCGTCGCCTGGACACCGACCGGCACCAACGTGCCCGACTATCCGAAATTGGCCCAATTGTGGTGGCAGAATATCGGTGAAGCGGTTTCCGGTGAGGTCACTGTGGACACGGCGATGGACAATCTGGCCCGTGAGCAGGATCGTGTCATGGAACGTATCGCCCGCTCCGGTGTCCAGGGTGAGTGCGGTCCGAAGCTGAACCCCGAAAAGGAAGAATCCTACTGGCTGAACCAGCCCGGATCGCCCAAGGCAAAGGTCGACGAGAAACCGAAAGGTGAGACGGTCAACTACGACGACTTGATCAAGGCCTGGCGTGAAGGGCGCGTTAAATAACCGTAGCTCTTTTTTTAAATTTAAATTTGAATTGTCGATTCATTTTGCTATTCTGCGCCATTTGGTTTCTCCAACCCGCCCCTTGAGGAAGAAAAAATGCAACAGCAAGTCCTATCGCCCGTTCCTGGTCCGCTCCGACCGCCGCAAAAACCGTACCGCATGGTTGCATTGACCCCATTGATTATTTTGCTGAGCACCCTCGCGTTTCTGGCATCCGGCGGCCGTGCGGCGGCCGCACCAACCAAAGGCGGCGGACGGCCACCGGTGGTCAGCGTTGAGGCGGTTGCCGTACAGGAAGTCAACCCGCCGGAGGATTATGTCGGCCGGGTGGAGGCCATTCAAGCCGTCGATCTGCGCGCGCGGGTGGAGGGGTTCATCGAACACGTAAAATTTCAGGAAGGCGCTAACGTACAAGACGGAGATCTCCTTTACCTTATCGAACAGGCTCCCTACAAAGCCAGGGTCAACGAAGCCGCAGCCAAGGTCGCCGACGCCGAGTCTTCTCTCATTAAGGCCCGGCAGTATTTGCAGCGGCTCCAGTCGGTACGTAGCGGAGGTGTGTCGGCGACCGACCTGGAGGCGGCCGTCAGCACGGAACTCAAAGCCAAGGCCTTGCTTCAGCAAGCCAAGGCCAGCTTGGAACAGGCCGAACTCGATCTGGGTTACACGACCATCGAGGCTCCCATCAGTGGGCGCATCGGCCGCACGGCGTACACAAGAGGTAATTTGGTGGGCCCTGAGTCGGGGGCCCTTAGCCGTATCGTCCAACTCGACCCGATCCGGGTGGTCTATTCGATCAACGAGAACGACCTGGTGAAATCAAATACGTCCCCGGAAGAGGGGTGCAGCGGGAACTTCGAAACCCGATACGTACCTCATATCCAGTTGCCTGGAGGGCAAATTTACCCCTCTGCGGGCCGATTGGATTTTATCGACAACCAGGTGGATTCCAGCACCGGGACGATTGCCGTTCGGGCGGTATTCGACAATCCGGACGGTATTCTCCTCCCAGGGCAGTACGTCAACGTGCTCATCAGATGCAGCGAGGGCAAGCGTCTTCCCGTGGTGCCGCAATCTTCGGTGCAGGAGGATCGGGAGGGTCGTTATGTGTTCGTGGTCGACGCTGAAAACAGAGTCCAACAGCGACGCATCATAACAGGACCGGTCATCGGCACCGGCTGGGCGGTGGAGTCCGGGCTCAGGCAGGGTGAAATGATCATCGTTCAGGGTGTCCAGAAAGTCAGCCCGGGACAGGTCGTGGAAACCGTGGCCACCAGCGGGCAGAGCAAGGAGTAATTCATGTTTTCGCGTATCTTCATCGAGAGACCACGACTGGCGATGGTCGTGTCGATCATCATTGCCTTGGCCGGCGTACTCGCGTTGTTGAATATACCGATCGCCCAGTACCCACAGATTTCACCGCCTGAAATCCGCGTCAGCACTACCTATCCCGGCGCTAACGCCGAGGTCGTCGCCAGCAGCGTGGCCGCCCCGATTGAGGCCGAGGTCAACGGCGTGGAAAACATGCTCTACATGTCTTCCACGTGCTCCGACAACGGCACCTACAATTTAAGTGTCACCTTCGAAGTCGGCACCGATCCCAACATCGCCCAGGTCAATGTTCAAAACCGCGTTCAGCAGGCCGCGCCCAAGCTTCCCACCGAAGTCGTCGAACAGGGGGTTTCGGTACGAACACGATCATCCGACTTCCTGACGGTCGTTAGTTTCTTCGCTCCCGAAGGCGCCCGTGACGCGCTCTTTCTCAGCAATTACATCAGCATCAATGTCAAGGATGCGGTAACGCGCATCAAAGGCGTCAGTGAGGCCTATATTTTCGGAGCCCTGGATTACAGCATGCGGATTTGGATGGATCCCGAACGTTTGACCGCCCTCGGCCTGACCGCGGATGACGTAGTCACCGCCATTCGGGAACAGAACGCCCAAGCAGCCGCCGGGTCCGTTGGCACGGCACCCGGCAGCGACAAGCAACAGATTCAGTTTACCCTGCGCGCCAAGGGGCGTCTCAATGAAACCGAAGACTTCAAAAACATCATCATCCGCACCAACCCCGAAGGCGGAATGGTGCGGGTGCGGGACATCGCCCGGGTCGAGTTGGGCGCCCAATCCTACTCCTCAAGGTCGACGCTGAACGGTTCCCCGGCGGTCAACATGGCCATTTACAGAACCTCGGGCGCCAACGCACTGGAAACCGTTCAAGCGGTAGCGGCCGAAGTCAAACGGCTGTCGTTGCGATTTCCCGAGGGGATACAATATCGGATGGTTTACGACACGACCAGGTTTGTCCGGTCGGCGATAAAGGAAATCGTGTTGACGCTCTTTATCACTTTTTGCCTGGTCGTGGGGGTTACCTATCTTTTTTTGCAGGACTGGCGCGCGACACTGATTCCGACACTAACGATTCCGGTGTCGCTGATCGGAACTTTCGCAGTGCTCCTGTCTCTGGGCTTCAGTGCCAACACCATCACCCTGTTCGCCCTGATACTGGCAATCGGTCTAGTGGTGGATGACGCCATCGTTGTTGTGGAAAATGTTCAGCGCATTATGGAAGAGGAGGACCTCGACCCCAAGGCTGCGGCAACCAAGGCGATGGGCCAGGTCATCGGCCCGATCATCTCCACGACTCTGGTCCTGTTGGCCGTTTTCGTTCCGGTTGGTTTTCTGCCCGGCATTACCGGCGAGCTCTATAAACAGTTCGCCGTGACACTGTCCACGGCTGTCGTGCTGTCCGCACTCAACTCATTGACTCTGAGTCCGGCCTTGTGTGCGACCCTTCTGCGTCCGCCGGTGACTGTTCGGCGTGGACCGCTGGCCTGGTTCAGACGGGCGCTGAATGGCTCGCGCAACGTCTATGTCAGTGTCTCGGCCTGGTTGCTCCGGCGGATGACGGTCGTTCTGGTGCTTTTCATATTGATATTCGGGGCTGCCTATTTCCTGTTCACCAATCGCCCTACCAGTTTCCTTCCCGGCGAGGACCAGGGCGTCTTCTTCGTCAACGTCCAGCTTCCCGAAGCCGCGGCCTTGGCGCGCACCAACACGGTTTTGCAGAAGGTTTCCAAACATCTCAAAAATATCCCCGGCGTCGCGGATGTTATTGCCGTCAGCGGTTTCAGTATCATCAGCGGGGCGAGCGAAAACGTCGGCTTGGGTGTTGTGGTTCTCGATCCCTGGGATGAGCGCAAAACTCCCGATTTGCAGCTCGACGGCCTCCTGACCCGTGTCCGCCGCGAGCTGGCCGCGATTCCGGCTGCCAACATCTTCGCTTTCAGCCCGCCGGCTATTCGAGGTCTGGGAAACACGGGCGGTTTCGATTTCCGGTTGCAGGCTTTGGGAAACCAAAAACCCCAAGACCTTTCCGCCGTGACACGCGCTCTTGTTGTGGCCGCCAACCGGGACCCGACCCTGCGGGCGGTGTTCAGCACCTATTCTGCCGACGTTCCGCAACTGTTCCTCAATCTCGATCGGACCAAGGCCGAATCCCTCAAGGTTCCGGTCAGCCGCGTATTTTCGACACTCCAGGCCCAGCTCGGCTCACGTTTCGTCAATGACTTCAATCTGTACAGCCGGGTCTTCCAGGTGAAAGTCCAAGCCGACGCGCCGTACCGCAATGCAGTAGAAGATATCGGACGGCTGCACGTGCGCAGTGACGAGGGCAAGATGGTGCCTCTGAGCAGTCTGGCCACAATTTCGACGGTTCTGGCGCCTCAATTGGTGACCCGCTACAATCAGTTCGCCGCCGCGCAGGTGAACGGAGAGGCCAGCAGCGGTTTCAGTTCAGGCGAGGCCATGGCGAAGCTGAAAAGCATTGCGGACCAAACCCTACCCGATGGCTATGGATATGAATGGTCGGGGCTTTCATTCCAGGAACAGCAGAGCAGCGGGCAGGCCCCTGTTCTGCTGGCCTTGGCCCTGCTGTTTGCCTACCTTTTCCTGGTGGGTCAATACGAGAGTTGGACCATTCCGCTGCCGGTCATCATCTCTATATCGGTTGCGACCGCAGGAGCCTTGACAGGCCTGTGGATCGGCGGCTTGGACCTCAGCATCTACGCCCAGATCGGTTTGGTTCTGCTTGTCGGCCTGGCGAGTAAAAATGCCATTCTGATCGTTGAGTTTGCCAAAACACAGCGCGAAGAGGGGCTTTCGATAATCGAGGCTGCACTGGCCGGTGCACGAATCCGTTTCAGAGCTGTTCTCATGACCGCTTTTTCTTTTATCCTGGGCGTGCTCCCACTGGTGATCGCCACCGGTGCGGGCGCCAACAGCCGACAGGCCATCGGCACCACGGTGTTCAGCGGTATGCTGGCGGCAACCCTGGTCGGTATCTTTCTGATTCCGTCACTCTATGCCGCCTTTCAGACGTCAAGGGAAAAAGTCTACGATCGGAGGAGACGGAGGCGGGCCCAAGAGCGCGCTCGAGAGAGAAAGACTTAACGGGTTCTGACCCGCTGATCCGAAAAAAGTGAAATGAATACACTCGAACACGTAAAATGGTTGAGTAAATGGCCGCCGGCCGGCAGGATCGTACAGAGCTTCTTGTTTAACCTCGGTGCGACATTCACGGCTCTAATGATTTGCGGATGCCCGGCCGTAGGGCCCGATTATGTCAAACCCGAACCCAACATCTCCTCTGCTTGGTATTACGAGCTTGAGGATGGATTGACCAATGTTACTCCTGATCCTCTCACCTTGGCCGAGTGGTGGGCGACACTCCAGGATCCGTACCTCTCCCGTTTGATGGAGCGCGCCGTGCAGGGAAACCTCGAGTTGAAGAACGCCCGGGCACGTGTTCGAGAAGCGCGCGCCCTCAGGGGCATCAATCGGGCCAGATTGTTCCCCATCATCGATGCAACCGGATCGGCCACCAAGAGCCGCAGCAGTAGCAACAGCGGCGACGGCACCGACAGCGAACTCTATACGGTAGGCTTTGATGCCGGCTGGGAATTGGACGTGTTCGGTGGTGTCCGCCGATCGGTGGAGGCAGCCCAAGCGGATCTGGAAGCCAGTCGGGAAAACCTCAACGATGTCCTGGTGAGCCTGCTGGCCGAAGTCGCCCTCAATTACTTGGACCTGCGGACATATCAAGCCCGGTTCGCCGTGGCCGAGGCCAATATCGCGGCTCAACAGGATACCTTCGCGTACACCAGATCCCGTTTCGAGGCCGGCCTCAGTGACGAGCTAGCGGTGCAACAGGCATTAACCAATCTTGAAGCCACCCGTTCTCAAATTCCGAATCTGAGGACCGGACTTTCGGCTGCCAACAACCGCCTATCGGTATTGTTAGGTGAACAACCTGGTGCGGTCAACCAGGAGCTGGTCTCACCCTGTCCGATTCCCGTGCCGCCGCTTTCGGTGGCCGTGGGCGTGCCGGCGGATACCCTATTGAACCGACCCGACATTCGACGGCTTGAACGTATAGCGGCAGGCCAGACTGCACGGATAGGGGTCGCCACGGCCGATCTTTACCCTCGGTTCTTTCTGACGGGAACCATCGGGCTGGAATCTCTTTCGGCCGGGGACCTGTTCAATACCGACAGCCGAGCGTGGTTGTTCGGTCCCGGTGTGATCTGGAATGTGTTCAATGCGGGAGCGACACGCCAACGCATTGAATTCCAGACGGCTCTGCAGGAACAGGCAATGAATGAATACCAATCCAAAATATTGCTGGCTTTGGAAGAAGTGGAAAATGCCTTGGTGGCTTATGCCCAGGAACAACTTCGCCGGGAATTCTTGAAAGCGGCCGCCGCCGCTGCCCAACGGACGGTATTGCTCGCCCAAGACCAGTACGCTGCCGGATTGGTTGATTTCAACAATGTTTTGATTGCTCAGCGATCCCTTCTCTCTCTTCAGGACGAACTCGCTCTCAGCGAGGGGGAAGTGACGGCGAATCTGGTAAGACTTTACAAGGCCCTGGGCGGTGGGTGGAAAGTTCAGGAATCGTCCCCCCAAGATAGGGCCGCCGACGACAAGAGAGACCCGCTTTTAATTCCTTAACCAGGCGGTTGGATTTTCGAGTGCCTGATTTGGCGGTTTCAGGCCGCGCACAATTTCTTTGCATGCAGGGTAAGGATTGAACAAATCGGGCCGTTTCTGCTATGAGAATCTGGCATAACACCAGGGGGGAGAGCGCAGGGACTGTCACCTCGAAAAATTCGGGACGCGCTTGTTCTGGTGCAACCCTGTCTCAGGCCTACAGACAATTCACGAAATTTTGTGAACCATGGCTTCGGCCAGGTAAAAATTGGATCCAGGAGGGCCTATGGCTTTCTATCGCAGGTGCTTTAAGGTACTATTTTGGGTCGCCGCGACGCTGACCATCGGATGTGCCGGACCGGGGCAACTGCAAAAGCCTTTGTCGATTGTTGCGCCGGACGAGACGATTTTAAGGATCGGTGTTTCCGTGAAAGCGCCCCCGCTGATATTCAAGCACAACCAACAGATTGTCGGACTCGAGGCGGATTTTGCCGGTGAACTGGCGGCCTATATAGGCCGAAAGCCAGTGTTCGTTGAGTTGGAATGGAAGGACCAGATACCCGCACTATTGGACAACCGCATCGATATCATCATGTCCGGCATGACGATCACCGACGGGCGGAGGATGCGGATCAGTTTTTCTGAACCCTATTTCGTCAGCGGGCAAATGCCGATGATCCGCAGTGTGGATGCGTTGAAGTTTATCACCATGCGGAAGGACGGACGGATCGGTTACGTCAGGAGCACCACCGGCGAACATTTTGTCAAGCAATTATTCCCCGACACGTCAAAAAGCGGCTTCTCCGATTCCGAAGACGGCGTCAAGGCTCTGATCAACAAAAAAATCGATGTCCTGGTTCACGATGGCCCGATCATCCTCTATCTGGCCTCCAAATACGAATCGAAGGGGGTGACCCCGGTTTACAGCGTGCTGACCGAGGAATTCCTTGCCTGGGGTATCCGACGGGAAGACGTGGAATTGAGGGCAAAGACAAATAGCTTTCTGTCAGAGATCAAAAAAGACGGTCGCTTGGACGCGATGATTCAACGCTGGATTCCTCTGGTCAGAAAGAATTAAGCGGCGGTTGGCACCAAAGGGTGGTGTCAACATTCAAACTCGCCTGATCGAGCCCTCACCCCCCTGTTCCTTGCGTCGCGCGCGCATGAGGGGAGACGCCCTTGGAATTGGACACGCCTTGCTATTTCAGCAGAGACCGGGCCACAATCGTTTTCTCGATCTCCTTGGTTCCTTCATAAATTTCGAGGATTTTGGCGTCGCGGTATAGCCGCTGGACTTTGTATTCATCGACATATCCGTATCCGCCATGGAGCTGAAGGGCCTCGTCGGCGCAGTCCACGGCCACCTTGCCTGAAAACCACTTGGCCATGGCCACAAGGGAATGATCGAGTCTTCCGCGGTCGGCCGACCAGGCGGCTTCGTAATAGAGATTGCGTGCGGCACGGATCCGGGTGGCCATTTCGGCCAGCTTGAACTGCGTTACCTGAAATGCGGCCAGCGGCTTGCCGAATTGGTGACGGCCCTTGGTGTGCCTCACGGCCTCCTCCAACGCCCCCCGCGCCAAGCCCACCGCCTGGGCACAGACATGCAGGCGGGTGTGGTTGAAGAAGGCCATCAACTGGTAGAATCCCTCGCTTTCCTGGCCCACGAGATTGGCCAACGGCACGTGCACGTCCGTTAAAATCAGTTCGGCGGTATCCGAGGCGCGGATGCCCAATTTGCCCTTGATCTTGACCGCTCTGAATCCCGATGTGTCGGTCGGTACGAGGATAAAGCTGTGGCGCCGATGCGGAGATTCGTTGGTCGGGTCGGTTTGGCAGAACAGCAGCATGTAGTCGGCGACGGTGCCGTTGGTGGCAAACATTTTAGAGCCGTTGATGATCCAACTGTCGCCGGATCTCGCGGCGGAGGTGACGGCGCCCGTGACGTCGCACCCGGCATCGGGTTCGGTGATCGCCGTGCCCATTATTGCATCGCCGGATACCAACCGAGGCAGGACTGCTTCTTTCTGGCTTTCGGTGCCGTACATCGAGAGCAGCTCGGAGCCGAAGGTCGTTGACAGAACGGCACTGCCGATACCGGGATCGACGGCCCAGAACTCCTCGTTCAAAAGGCAGTGCTCGAAAAAGCCGTAGCCTGCGCCACCGTATTTCTCGTCGATGAAAACGCCCACGAAACCGAGATCGCAGGCCTTCTTCCATATGGCATAGTCGAAGGTCTCGTTGCGGTCGAATTCCACCGCCCGCTCGGTAAACTCCCCCAGGGCGAATTTGCGGGCGGCTTTGACGATGTCCTGCTGCTCTTTCGTCAGACTGAAGTCCATTGTGTATTCCTCCTGCCCATCTCCAGTTTTTTATTGGCTGTTTTCAATCCGGGTGCCATGCACCCGCTGACAACCGCAACGATTGACCCACTCGGGTGCTTTTGCTTTTCCAGCCAAGGGCCAAAAATCCAAGCCACCCGCCTGGCGTGCGGTCGTTGACTCATCAGGCTTCTTTTCGTCGCCGCTCTTCATCGCGGATTTCCCGCCGCAGGAGTTTGCCGACTTTCGATTTGGGAAGCATGTCGCGGAACTCGATATATTGGGGGATTTTGTAGGAAGGCAGCATGTTACGGCACCATTTGATCAGGTCATAGCCGGTGATGCCCTTGATATCGCTTTTCAATACCACAAAGGCCTTGATCCTTTGCCCGACTTTCTCATCCGGAAGGCCCACTACGCAGGCGCTGATAACGGCCGGGTGTTCCTGAATGACCGACTCGATCTCGGACGCCGATACGCGGTAACCCTTGTGCTTGATGGTGTCGATGGTCCGGTCGACAAAATAGAGATGGCCTTCATTGTCCATGCGCATGATGTCGGCTGTGCGGTACCAGAGTCGATCATCCTTTTCGATGAAAGATGAGCGGGTTTCCTCTGGTTTGTTCAAATAGGCGCTGACCATGTGGGGTGAGGATACGAGTAGTTCGCCCGGTTCACCGGTTTCGACCGGTTCGAGGGAAACCGGATCGACGATTCGCACTGCCTTGCTGGGCACGATGCGGCCGACGCTGCGGGGCGGGCTTTCGCCGTCGGTGGGGCACATGGAAACGCCGCCGCAGGTTTCGGTGGCGCCGTATCCCTGATAGATCGGTTTGCCGAATATGTCCTTCCAGCGGTTACCGACTTCCACCGGCAGCACGTCTCCGGCACTGTACCAGTAGTCGACCGAACTCAAGTCGTATTGTTCGAGACGCTCGTGTTCCAGAATCATACGATAGAGGGTCGGAACGCCGATCATGGTTCGGGCTCTGAAACGCTGGATGGCATCGAAGGTGGCATCCAGGTTGATCCGGGGCTGCACCAGCAGTGTCCCGCCCACCAGGAGGGTGGCCAGGCTGCAGGTTTGGCCCAGGATGTGAAAAAGAGGGGCATTGCCCATGATTACATTGTCCTGTGCCGAGAAGAGCGGAGTGCTGACCTGGATCTGTTCCAGCGCGGATGCGAGAAACAGGGCGTGGGAAATGGGTACGCCCTTGGGGAATTTGGTGGTGCCGCCGGTATAGAGGATTTCTGCCGGGTGACTGCCGTCGGCGGTTGCCGGCTGCTCGTCGTCGGTCCGGGGTTGATACGACCGGATCAGGTTGCGGAATGAATAGACATCCGGAGCATAGTTGACGGCTCCACGGGGCACGACGTCGAAAAGGTAACCGAATCCGCGTTTCCACCAGGGGAGAAGATCGGCCATCTTGACGATGACCGCACGCTGCAGGGGGGTGTCGTCGAACACCTTGCGCACGTAGCCATAGTTTGTGTCGGCGCATATGATGGTTTCGGCAGCGCAGTCTGTGGCGATATATTTCAGGTCGTGGGGGGTGTAGATCGGTGTGATGGGAACGCTGACTCCGCCGGCTTTCATGATTCCCAGCCAGGCCACTATCCATTGGATGCTGTTGGGAATGTAGAGCATGACTTTCCGGCCGTTGCCAGCATTCAGATCAACCAATGCGGCCGCCAGCCGTTCCGCCTTTTCCGCCAGCCAGCGGTAGGAGAATCGGCTGCCGAGGTAAATCACGGCCGTATGCGATCCACGCTCATCGGCGGTCGATCGGAACGACTGATAAATGGGGTCTGATTTCGATGTTTGCATATGACGGGTTACCCCTGCAATCGGCAAGGATCATACAGGACCGCCGGAGGCGGGCTGTCCGGAAACAGCCGGCCGGTGGTTTTATACGCCGAAATAGGCCGATTTGACTTCCGGGTTGGCCATCAACTCCTGGCCGGAGTCTGTCAAGGTCAGCATACCGTTCTCGATGACATAGCCCCGGTCGATGACCGGCAGCACCGGGCGGGCGAACTGTTCGCTCAGAACGACGGTGATACCCGCGGTGTCGCGCAGCGAGACGATGGCATCGACCACTGAGTGCTGAATCATCGGGCTCAAGCCCAGCAGGGGTTCATCCAGCAAGAGCAGCTTAGGGCCGACCACAAGGGTCATGCCGATAGCCAGCATTTGCTGCTCGCCACCGCTGAGAAATCCGGCTTTGCGGGACTTCAGATTCAATAGAACCGGAAACAGGTCGAAGACGCGATCAATGGCCGATTTCGTTTCCAGTTTCGCCCGCAGGTACCCGGCGATCTTCAGGTTTTCCAGAACACTGCTTTCCGGAAACACCGGATGGCGTTCGCGGGACAGGACAATCCCTTTCTTTACGCGCTCGCTCGGTTTGAGATGTGTGATGTCTTCGCCTTCGAACAGTATATCTCCGTAGACCGTTATCCGCTCGCCACCCTTGCGCTGCTCCTTGATGCGCATGTCTATGATCAGGCCCGAAAGGGCATTCATCAAGGTGGTTTTCCCGGCGCTGTTCGAACCGATCACTCCCACGATTTCTCCCCGGCTGACCGTCATCGAAAAATCGTTGAGCGCCAAGGCGTTTTCGAAGAACACCATGAGGTTGTTTACTTGAAGCATAATTTTCTATTGGTAGTAATTTGAGTCAGAGCCATGGTTTCACCACAAAGAGGCAGCGAATATGTATGTTGCGGATTTTCCTCAAACCCTCTATTTTTCTAGCGCGATCTTTTGGCACCAAACACGAAACACAAAAAACCAAACACCAAAAACTTCACTCGCTTCCCAAATAAGCGTTTTTCACCGCCGCACTGTCCATAACGTCCACTGCGCTGCCGTCGGCGATTTTCTGCCCGAAATTGAGAACGATCACGCGATCGGCTATTCGGAAAAGCTCTTTCAGGCGGTGCTCGATCATGATGATCGTTTTGCCCTCTGTACGTAATTTTTCGATAATGGGCAGGATGCTGGCGACCTCGGCCAGGCTCAGGCCCGAGAAAAGCTCATCCAGAATCACCAGATCGGGCTGCAGTGCGATGGCCTTGGCCAATTCCAGACGTTTCAGATATCCCTGGGGCAGCGCGCTGGCGATCTTGTAGGCCACGCGGGCGTCACGCTCAAATCCGACCTCTTCCAATAAGTCGAGCGCAACCGCATCCCTGTCGCCATATTTACCCCCGACCAGTTTTTTAACCCGGGGCGAATACAAGGGTATGATCATATTTTTGTATGCCGGAAGTTGATAGAAGGGCTTGACCATCTGAAACGTCCGGGCGATGCCGAACCGGACGGTTTTGTAGGCCGGTTGTCCGGTGATGTCCCGCCCCTTGAAGAGCACCGTACCACTGGAGGGTTTGACGAAACCGGTGATCAGGTTGACGGCCGTTGTTTTTCCCGAACCGTTAGGACCGATAATTCCCAGGAGTTCGCCCGGGGCGAGATCGAAAGTCAAATCGGTGATGGCCTGCACGCCCCCGAAATTCTTGTGCAGACCGGTAACGTCGAGTAGAGGCGGGGTTGTCATTGATCCACCTCCACCCAGCGCTCGACCTGGTGATACTTGCGTTGGAGGAAGTGAAAAATTCCTTCGGGCAGCGCTACGATGAAGACCACCAGGAACACGCCGTAGAACACGATCCGCAGCCCGCCGGCTCCCCGCAGGAGCTCCGAGAGCGGCACGAGAATGAATGCGCCCAGAGTGGCGCCGGCCAGAGATCCAGGGCCGCCGACCACAGCGGCGGCTATCGGTAAAATCGAGTAATCGAGTGCGAACACGGGCATACCCACAAACATGTATACATGGGTCAAAAATGCACCGGCGAAGGCACCGATGCCACTGGCGATCAGCAGCGCTTGGGTTTTGTACCAGTAGATGTTGATGCCGGCATTGAGGACCGAGCGGTCGTTGTCGCGGATACCCTTCAGGACCAGTCCATAATCGGAGCTCAGCATGCGACGGAACCCGAACAGGGCCGCCAGCATGGTACCGGTGACCACATACAGTTCCAGCCATTTGGATGGAATTGGTGTCATTCCGGTCAGCCCTTCGGTTCCGCCGAAAATGCGCGTGGCCTCAATCAATCGCACCAGCATCAACGGCAGGATCAGCGTCACCATGGAAAAATAGATTCCCCTGAGGCGTAGAACCGGCAGCAGCAGCGCCGTGCAAATCAGGCCGCCGCACACCGCAGCTATCGGTATGGTCACAACCGGCGGCAGCCCCCAATAGTGGTTGAGGATGCCCGTGATGTAGGCGCCCATGCCGAAGAAGAGCGCTTGCCCCAAGGATATCATACCTGTCTGGGCCAGAATGTCCCAACTGATGGCCAGCAGAGCGAAAACGGCCACCGAGAGCAGGACTTTCTGCCAGTAGGTACCCAGCACCAGCGGCAGTAAGAGGCAAATCAAGATCGGAAGAACCCGCGGGCCGGCCAGATAGAGCATTTCGCGCCAGCCGCACAAGGCGAACACGTCGCCCGATCTGACGTTGATTCCACGGTCAATGCGTTCCTTGCGTTTGGGCACGCTCCTAAATCCTCTCTTCCAGTTCCTTTTGTTCACCGAAAAGTCCGGACGGTTTGACGGCGAGAACGACCAGTATGGCGGCCAGGCTGACGATCATCGTCCAATGGGAACTCACATAAGTGTCGGTGAACCGTTCGGCAAAACCGATCAGAAAACTGGCTGCCAGAACCCCCCCCGTACTGCCCAACCCGCCGATGATACACACGGCCAGGGCTTTGATCAGCACGTCGTAGCCTTCAGCGGGCGCAATGCTGCCGAGTGGGATGATTATCGTTGCGGCAAACGCCGCCATCCCGGCGCCCATGGCGACGCTCAGCAGGGCAATTCGGTCGGAATCGATACCGAGCGTCAGGGCGGTACGCTCGTCCTGCGCAATCCCGCGAAACGCCAGCCCCAGCCGGGTGTGATGCGTAAACCACCAGAGCAATAAAATCACTGCCGTGCCGATGATGACGATCAACAGGCGTTGCATATCGATGTAGACACCGGCAATGATGATGCTGTCGTCTATGAAGACCGGAAGGGTATATTCGAATCCGACAAAACCGAGGTAACGGAAGATTTCCAATATCGCCAGTCCGATGCCAAATGTGGCAATGACTTCCGATAGGGCCTGGCCCCGAACGCGCAGCAGGACAAACCGGTACATGGCCGCTCCGACCAGCATGGTCAACAGGACGGAGAACACGGCGGCAATGGGGTAGGGCAGCCCCACCAGATTGAGTCCCATCCAGGTGGTGTAGGCTGAAAAGATATACAGTGCGCCGTAGGCGAAGTTGGCTACTCCGCTGATGCCAAAGGTCAGGTTAAACCCGATGGCCATCAATGCCAGGATGACGGAATTGATGATAGCGTAAACAACGGTACCCAGGAACATGAGTGCAGCAGTCGTCGTAAGTGTATGCGTTCAGGTCGCGATCGTTTTCGTGCGGATTGTCCGTGGTAGCGTTCAAGAGTGTGCTACCCACATTGGCAAGCCTCATTCCCGGCCGGGTGTGCGAACCGCAAATGACAGGGCTACGGGTGTCATTTCAACGATTTGAGTCCGGCAGGTAGCGATATTTTGCCTTCGGCGATGGATTCCGGAAACACGATGACGCGTTGCCCGCTGTCGGTCCACTGAAAAACGGCGGCCACAGCCGTTTCTGCAGGGTCAAAACCGTACACGGCTTGATGCCCTTCATCATAGCGGATACGGCCCATGACGCCGATGCGGTCCGTTTTTTCAATAGCGGCCACGAGGGCATCGGGATCGATGCTGCCAGCACGTTCGATGGCTTCTGCCAGAATGTAGACAGACTCGTATGACGGTGCGGGACCGTGACCGGCCTGCAGCGGTTTTTGGTAGGTCTTTTCATAGGCATCGTCGAATTTAACCGAAGCGGGCACCTTGTCGCTGGAGATGGCGCTGCCGAGTTCGAAGATGCTGTTCATGGCGCCGCCGATTTTCTTGTCGAAGGTCTTCCAGGCGTCAGATCCGGCTAACGGCGAGATGAACCCGGCCATAATGGCGGGGACTTCCATTGCCTTCCACTGCTTGACCAGGATGCCACTCTGCGGCATGTCGAAAATCGGCATGATCACCTGGGCGCCACTGGCGCGGGCTTTCATCAGTGCGGAGGAAAAATCGGATGTGCCGGTGGGGTAGGCCTCTTCTCCCACAACTGTCCAGCCGGCCTCGTCAAAGTACATTTTTTTTACGAAGCCTGCAGTCGCCCGGGCCCAGGCCACATCCTGATGCAGCACATAGACTTTGTTGAACCCGAATTCCTTGTGGATCAGTCCCATGGTGCCGGCCAGGTATTTGACCAGATGGACGGCATTCAGGCAGGTCCTGAAAATGTATTTGTACTTGCCCGGATCTTCTTTGAGCTTTTTCTCCGAGCCCGGGCTCATGGCAATGGTGCCGAGCATGGGGACCTTGTACTTGGCGATAATGTCCATACCCGCCATCAACGCTTCGGAACGGAAAGGACCGATCACGATGGCGGCCGGTTTCTTTTCGAGAATGATTTTTTCGATACCGAGCAGGGCTTCCGGCACCGGCACCCCGGGGGCGGCGTCCCGAATGTCGATGGCGGCGACCTGCAGGGGGCGCATTTCATTCCCTACCTTGACACCGCCCTTGGCATTGATCTCGCTGACGGCCATCTGGACGGCTTTGTGGGATTCCTTGCCTTCAAGGAAACCCAGAGATGTCGGTACGGCGATGACGATCGGTTCCGCGGCGAAGATATCGGCCTCGGGCGACTGGAATCCGAATAGGACGATAGCCAGAAAACAGGTGATGAGTCTTCTCATGTCGGGTCTCCTCGGGTGGGCCTGGTGTCAGGCAGGTTGGAAAATTGAATACGATTCATTAAATGATGCCTTTACAGCTAAATTGTAGCTATAGGACTCACTCGGGGTTGTCAAGAGAATAATGATGCAACAGCGTGGTATCTCACATAGCCGTTGCGGCCGCGCCATCAGGGGGCCCGGCGATCTCCAGGCCGTCCCGTGGGCTTGGCCGGTCAGGGTGGTCATCATCTGTCGGCCGCGGTCGATGGCCATTTGATTTTATCCATTTATAGGCTTATGGGCGGAATCAAGGCCTGCCCACGGCCGACGGTGCGGCCGGGTTTGGGGTACACGGGGGACGGGTTACAACTTGCTTTACGGGTTCAAGCAGGATATTGAAACATGGAGATTCAACTCCGTACCCCACGATTTGCAGCCATCGAGCTTGTTCAGACAAGGAGTCGCCAGTGAGTGTCACCATACATCTTCACAAGACCCATCGCCCTTTCGTGGACGGACAGGCCTCGATCGAGACCACGGGGCGCACGGTGGGCGAGTGCCTCGAGAACTTACTGGGGCGTTATCCGGAGCTGAGGCCGCAGGTGTTCGATGCCGGCGGGAAGCTTCAGCGGACCATCGAAATATATTTAAACATGGCGAGCGCATTTCCCGATGAATTGGCCAAACCGACCAAGGACGGCGACCAGATTCATGTGACTCTGATGCTGGCGGGGGGCTGATGCACCTCGGGCGCCTTTTGAGATAACGACTATGTATCGTGCCCAACTCCATTGGCAGCCGGTGATCGTCCTGGTGGCCGTTGCCATGACCTGGGGAGCCAACATGGCCTTCATCAAATTCGCTTCCAGGGAGGTGGCGCCCCTGTTCATGGCCGGGCTGCGCTCCCTTGTCGCCGGATTCATAATATTTCTCTGGATGAGGTTCCGCGGTCTGGCTCTGTTTCCGAGGGCCGATATGGTGGCTCACGGGGCGGTGGCCGGAATGCTGTTCGGAGCTGAGTTTGCCCTCATCTACCTCGGACTTCAGAATACACTGGCTTCCCGCACGTATGTTTTGGTCTACACGGCGCCTCTTTTCGTTGCACTGGGCGCTCATTTTCTTCTCAAGGACGACCGGCTCAATCCGTGGAAGGTGACGGGGCTCGTCATGGCATTTGCCGGCGTGGGCATCCTGCTCCTGAAAAACACGAAGTCGGTGACAGCCGTCATGCTGCGGGGTGACCTGATGGCCCTGGGAGGGGGCATCTTATGGGCGATGACCACCATCTATGTCAAGCGCTTCATGGTTGGCAAGGCCCTCCCGTTGCAGATGGTCCTCTATCAGCTGATCTTTTCGACACCGCTTCTTTTCGGCCTCAGCGCCGCCACCGAAGATCCGGTCTTTTCAGGGTTTTCCCTGCTGACCGGCATTTCCCTGTTCTACCAGTGCGTCATCGTCGCCTCCATCACCTTCATTGTCTGGTTCGAGATGGTCCATCGCTATCCGGTCAGCCTCCTGCACGCTTTCACCTTCTTCGTGCCGGTTTTTGGTGTGGCAGTAAGCGGGGTCCTCATGCTCGGCGAGGTTATTACGGTCCGGCTGCTGATTGCCCTATGCATGGTCGGGTCGGGAATGGTGCTGGTGAACTTCCGTCCGGCGGGTAAACCGGCAGCGCGGAAATCTGCGGCCGGACGGAGGGATGGTTGAATTGCCGCCGGACAAGCCGTATAAAGGACGGTGTGTAGTAAAAAACAAAGGAGATCGAACATGAAGTACAGATATTTGGGTTCGTCAGGCTTGCTGGTGTCCAGAATATCGTTGGGCACCATGACCTTCGGGACGGAAAACTGGGGTTGCGACGAAGCGGCATCCCATGCCGTCATGAAGGCCTATATCGACGCCGGCGGCAATTTTATCGATTGTGCGGATGTTTACGCCGGTGGGCGGTCCGAAGAGATGGTCGGATCCTTCGTGAAACAGGTGAACCGGGACGAGATTGTCATCGCGTCGAAGTGCTACTTTCCCATGGGCCAGAAACCGAATCAGTTCGGCGTATCGCGCAAACATATCATGGCCAGCTGCGAGGCCAGCTTGAAGCGCCTGCAGACCGACCACCTCGATCTGTACTATATCCACGGCCCGGATCCGGTGACACCCTATGAGGAAACCCTGCGCGCCATGGACGATCTGGTGCGGCAGGGAAAGGCTCGCTATTTGGGATGCAGCAACATGTTCGGCTGGCAGATGGCCAAGGCGGCCGGGATTTCTGCGCGGCATGGCCTGGAGCGTCTCGTAGCGGGCCAGTTCATCTACAGCCTGATACACCGGGAACTCGAACGTGAGGTCATCCCCGCGGCCATCGACAGCGGCATTGGCCTCACCGCCTACAGCCCCCTTGGTGGAGGGCTCTTGACCGGGAAATACGGTGGTATGACGGAGCCGGCTGCAGGGACCCGGCATTCCTTCCGGACCCAGATCGACGGCCCCCGGTTCTGGACGCCGAACGGTTTCAAAACGGCGGCGATCTTGGAAAAGGTGTCTAAGGAAACAGGCATATCCATGACCGACCTGGCCATCGGCTGGCCGCTCGGTCGTAAATTTGTGAGCGCGGTTGTGATCGGGGTCAAGAGCCTGGACCAGCTGGAAGCGAATCTTCGGGCCGGTGACTGGGACATGCCCCGGAATGTGTGGAATATCCTGGAGGAGCGAACGAGACCGGCCGAGGAGTACATGAACTGGTTCGGCAAATTGAATTACCGGAGGATTTTCGAAGCCGCCGAATTCCACGACGAGAACCTCGACCTGACGTAATCGATTCATTCGGGACTGCTCTTACGCCAAAGCGAAAGCCGAATCCTCTCAAATCGACGACCAGGAATTGCGGGATGACCCAATGAATGCTTTTCTGCCGCTGATTCAGAAGTTTTTCGAACACGACATCGTTGCCGCCACTAGCAGCTTGGAGGACTTGCCGGAAAAAGAAGCCGTAGAGGTATTCAACGCCCTGCCGCCACCCTTGGCAGCCGTTGCGATCAAACACCTACAGATCGGTTTTGTGGCTGAATTACTGCAGAACTCCGAGGACGCCTTTCTGCGGGAAATCACTTCCAGGCTGGAGCCGCAATTCGCCGCTTCCCTCCTGATGCAGCTTACCCCCCATGCCAGAGAGCGCCTGACCGGTTATATTTCGGACAAGCTCAAAGGGCAGATAACAGAGCTGCTGGAGTACCCGGAGGGGAGTGTCGGGCGCATCATGACCACCGACTTTTTGGCTTTTCACCAGGAGGTTGCTGCCGAAGAGGCGATCGAAAAGATTCGGATCTTAGCCAAGAAGCGGTTTCCGCTATCATACGCTTACGTGGTGGATAACGACCAGCGGCTTGTCGGGGTGCTGAACATGCGTGATCTGATGGTCGCTCCGCCGGACATGCCGCTGGGAGCGATTGCACGTACGGAAGTCTTTGCTCTCCACTGTTTCATCGACATCCAGGAGGCCGCCAATGAATTGTCGAAACGACGGTATTTTGCGGCCCCGATAATTGACAGCGAGAAGCGTATGCTCGGGATCATCAAAGCCGAACGCATCATACAGGGCGTTCAGGAGGATGTGACCAAGGACATCCAGACCATGTTCGGTGCCGGCAGCGACGAGCGTGTCTCTTCCACGATTCTCTATTCCCTCGGAAAACGCCTGCCTTGGCTGCACGTCAACCTGGCCACGGCGTTTCTTGCCGCGGGGGTCGTGGCACTGTTCGAGGGCATTATCGCCAAGCTGACCATTCTGGCGATTTTTCTACCTGTTGTTGCCGGCCAGGGCGGAAATGCCGGAGCCCAGTCACTGGCCGTGGTTATGCGGGGCATCGTCATGCGCGAGATTCCCAAAGGCAAGGTGCTCAGACTGATCATCAAGGAAGGCCAGCTGGGCGCCATAAACGGTGCAGTGGTTGGATTTGTCACGGCGATTGTCGCCTGGTTCTGGAACGGAAATCCATACCTCGGACTGGTCATCGGCCTCGGTATGCTGTTCAATTTGATTTTCGCGGGCCTTTCGGGGGCATCGATTCCGATCTTGATGAAAAAAATCGGCATAGACCCCGCCCAGAGCTCGAGCATCATTTTAACGACTGTCACCGATGTCATGGGGTTCCTGGCATTTCTGGGATTTGCGGTGTTGTTTCAGAATGCTCTCGTTTCGTAATCACTGATTTCGTGAAGGAAGGGTCTGATCATGAAAAAAAAGTGTCGCTGCCAAATGGTTCTGAAAATGACCATCGTCGGGCTACAGGCGATGGCCCTAATCGCCTGTGCCAGCAGTTACAACAAGCTGGCGAAAGACTATTATGAACAGGGGCAGATGTTTTACGAGCGGATGGAATACGATCGTTCGATCGACAACTACAGCAAGGCCCTGGAAATCGAACCGAACAGCCCCGAAAACCACAAAATATATTTCGACCGGGGCAGGGCCTATTTCAAAAACAGGGAATATGAAAAGGCGATCTACGATTACACCAGAGCGCTGGAACTGACGCCGGCCGGCGAGAGCGAGTCAAAGTTTATCATTTTAGAGGCAAGGGGATACGCCTATCTTCTCAACAAGCAGTACGAGGACTCGATTCATGATTATTCGAGAGCCATTAACTTGAAACCGAGGCATGCATACGCGAAGTTTATCTACAACAACCGGGCCTGGGATCATTACAATATGCAGGCCTACGATAAAGCCATAAGCGATTTTACCATGGCCATCGAAATCGATCCCGAATTCGCTTCGGCCTATTTCGGCAGGGGGCAGACGTGGTTTCAGTTGGGGGATATGGAGCGGGCCATGTTCGATGCCAAAGAGGCCCTGAGACTGAGTCCGGGCGTTAAGAAGTACGACGATTTTCTCTTCGACATCAAATCAACCATCAAGACCGACAAATGATGGGGGTTGGACTGGCGAAACGGTGCCCTTTCTTTGTCGGCACCGCCTGCAGGGCAACAAGAAAGAGCTGCGGGTGACACATTTTACCAGTCCACCGCCTAGTTCAGGGACATGGGGTTTTCGATTCTCAGATCTTCAAACACTCTGCCGATGGTTCGTCCTGTACTTTCGAGACTGGCGTCGGGATGGTGGGAGAGGATTGACAGCATTCCGTAAATCTCGAGGTACCTCTGGTCAATCGCATCGGACCCCTCCAGGATGATGTGCCAGTGAATGTCGTCGTTGGCCTCCCTGTGGTGCATGATCTTGAGCGCGTTTCGGTTGGCGGCATTGGTCGCTTGGAGCATGGTCAGGCCGCTGGAGTCGGAAAGTTCGGCATCGCAGATGATGATGTCGAAGGTCATCAATGCGATCATGCTCAGGGCGTCCTTAGCCGAATTGACCGCAAAGAGGGTACAATCCGTATCCAGAAGCTTGAGTTGAACATCATCCCACAGATCATCCTGGTTGTGGACCAGAAGAACACGGTAACCTTCGAATTTGAATGCGACGTCCATGCGACCTCAATATGATATGCAATGTATTGCAAATGTATTATACATAAAAAAGGCTCCGGCGGTCAACACAATTAACAAAATTAGTGGTAACTGACGGTTGAATCTTCGGGCCAGATGGATAGGATGACGGTGACGGCCTCTGTCCCGTTACAATTGACGACAAGATTGATTGTCAGTGAGGGTCAAGCGGCAAATCTTTTATTTTGGAGTGCGGAATTGGAGTGGCCGGGGGCCGGTCGAGATTCATACAGCATGAAAATCGAATGCCCTCCCGCAAAACGGGAGGGCATTCGATTTAGGCAAGAGGAAATCTGAAAGGGGCGCGCGCGTTTTGTACGGCAAAACATACGCAGAACTCAAGGATTGTGGTTCAAAGTTCGGACCTCACAGCAGCCGATCGATTCTCAGCGGAATACAACCGCTGTGCGGCTTCTCTTTTTTTCAAGAGACTGATATCGCCGGCGTCTACGAAATTGACGGCCTTGACCTCACAGAACCTGACGCACTGGGGGTCGCCGTCGCAGAGGTCACATTTGATGACCTTGCGATCGACGGTATTAAAATTCATGGCACCAAAAGGACACACCGTCACGCATGTGCGGCAGCCGATGCACGCGGAGTAGTCGACGACGACTCGCCCCTGCTCCGCGTCGCGGGATATGGCCCCTACCGGACAGCCGATTTGGCAGGGGGCATCCTGGCACTGCTGGCATGACATGGGGATGTAAACTCCGTCGGCTTCCCATTTGACCACTCTAATCCGGCTGCGGACCGGATTGGAAACACCGTCATGTTTCACCGCACACACCAGTTCGCACAGTCGGCATCCGGTGCACTTTTCATGGTCGATCATCAGAACCTTTTCCATTTCGTTTTCCTTTCGCAAGTCGACCCGCAAGGCTAGAGCAGGTGGGACGGTTCGTTTTTCAGGCCAAGGCGGTCGAGAGTCTCCGGCTTCGGGACGCCGTGTTCATCGAGACCCTTGTGGGCGTAAAATTCATCGACCATCCGGTTGAATTTCTCCCGGTCGATGACGCGTCCGATGACGTCTGGGGCACCGCGCCGGCAGGGTTCATCGAAATACCGGTGGTTGAGCATGTCCCCTTTTTTGAGATCGGTCCGGGAGAGCCCTTCGCGGAGGTTGAACAACCGTTCGATCATGTTACACCTTTCGGCGATATTCCAGATATCGGTAGGCGTCAGCTCCAGTCCGGTGTTGTAATAAATCACCTTGGGCCAGTCTTCGAAGTTCGGCAGGGTCGCCCCCAGAAATACCGTGTGATATTTGCATATTCCAAGGCAGTCAACGGCCATGTAGCAATTCTCCTGCCAGAAGACCTGCCAGGCCTTGCCGTCATAGGACGTGTGTTCGGAACTCAGAGGTCCGTCGTAGGGAACCGGGTTGCCGTAAATCTTGCGCAGAACCGGTTCGGGCAGGTGATAGAGGTCTATGGCCGGACGGCTGCGCAGGTGATCAGAGCCCCTGGAAGCGGTGGCGATATTGAGAGCCAGGGCCGGGGTGGCCCGCTCGTCCGAGTGCAGATTGTTCATGCCCTTGACCTGGATGAGATAATCGAAAGCGTTGTTCCCGATCTTTTCCGCCGCAGGGATGCCGCCGTCGGCGAGGGTGTCCCCCAGCCAGCCGTCACGCATGCAGATCCTGTGGACCATTTCCAGCAGCGCTTCGTCGTTGCCGAATCTCAGGTCCAGCCCGCCGGTCTGCTTGTCGGTGATGATGCCTTTTTCGTAGAGTTCCATGGCCCAGGCGATCATGCTGCCGATTTCCAGATTGTCGACACCGTATTGATTCACCAGGTGGTTGCCGGTGAGGACCGTTTCGGCGCTGGTGCAATCGGGCAGGGAGCCGAATGCCCCCTGGCTGGTGTATTCGGGGCCCTCGTCGTATTTTCCGGCATAGGGCCCGGTCGGGATTTTGTACTGAGCCCGGCAGTGAACCTGACAGGCGAAGCAGCCGGTCATGTGGTGCGGGCCAATGGTCTCCTCGGCGATTTCGTCGATGCGTTCGGGTTCGATATCGTCGGCGTACTCGCACTGATTGTACTGGAAATTGCGGGTGCGCAGTCCACCCCAGGAATTGGTGGCACCCCAAATGAAGGGCGTGCCGAGGGTGCCCTGGGTTTGATTGACCTTGGCGCTGGTGATCTGATCGATGAAACGTTTATTGTACTCGAGCGCCTCGGCGGGACGGGCGATCTTGATGTCCAAGGTACCCCGGGCGGCGACGGCCTTGAGGTTTTTTGATCCCATGACGCAGCCCATGCCCGTTCGACCGGCGGCGTTCTTGATGCCGGTCATGACGTTGGCATAGCGAACGAGATTTTCGCCCGCCGGACCGATGACACAACTCTTTATTTCTTCATCACCCAGTTCCTCGCGAATGGCCCATTGGGTGTCGGTTGTCGTCTTGCCCCACATGTGGCCGGCATCACGGATTTCGACCCGCCCGTTGTGGATGAAAAGGTAGACCGGTTTTTCGGACTTGCCCGTGATCACCAGGTGGTGAAATCCGGCCCAAGCCAGTTCTGGGGCGAAAAAACCGCCCATATTGGCGCTTCCGAGCAGACCGGTAAGCGGTGATTTGGCCATGATATGGGTGCGGGCGGTGGCCGATGCACAGGTTGCGGTCAGGATGCCACCGCTGATGATCAGAGCGTTGTCGGGACCGATCGGATCGCAACCCTGCTGGGTATGATTGTAGAGCAGGTAAGCGTCCAGACCCCTTCCGCCGAGAAATTTTTTCCGAACTTCCATAGGGATCGGCTTGATGTCGATCTCGCCGGTGGTGAGATTGATAAGGGCGATTTTCCTATTCAGCGGCATTGGGGCCTCCCTTCTTTTTCTGCAACGCCTCTTGAGCCAGCTTACGGTTAACTTCCCAGACCGGTCCACGGATACGCGGAAAATCGGGTCGAATCCAGTGAACGCGAAACTCCAGGCTGCACTCCGGGCATTTGACCTTTGCTTCGCCGGCTTCGGGCTGAAGTCGGCCCATGCAACTGGGGTTGTGACACCGGAATTTGCCGTAGGTCCGGGTTTGCCGGAGGCTTTCGGCAGTAGATTGTCGCTCTCGTTCGATGGCCATGGCAATCTCCTTTTCGGCGGTTGAACGGATTAAAAATAGTTCACTATAATGAACATATTAATTTGTGTACCTTACCAGAATGGAGGCGCATGTCAAGCTTTAATGTGGCGATGTCGTAAATAAACTTTATTTAATGAGAGTTAATGGTTGACAAAGAATATTGGAGAGGTATACCATCATACCTAAAAAGGTTCAGCATAGTGAACAATGACTGAAAAATACAAGGCGCCGATTGTCGGCAAGGCCTTTCAGATCCTGCGCCTCATTGCCCGGAAACCCGACGGAATTAAGCTCAGCCAGCTGGCGAGAGAATCGGGATACGGCAAGAGCACCGTATACGGGATCGCTGCAGCCTTGGAAGAAGTGGGGGCCGTATTGCGCGATCCCCGGACAAAGGCCTTCACCCTGGGGGTGACCCTGTTCGAACTGGGTCGCTCGGCTTACGCAAGGATCGACTTGAAAGACGCGGCTCGGCCGTACCTGGAAGACCTGATGAACCAGACCCGGGAGTCCGTTTTTCTGGGTGTCCAAAACATCGATCGCGTCACGATCCTGGATATCGTCGAATCCAACCAGGATTTGAAAATTACCTCGCCGGTGGGGACGACTATTCCGATCCTGGCCGGTGCGACCGGCAAGGTTTTTATGGCGGCGATGACCGAAGAAAAGGTATGTCGGATCGTTCGAGAAAAGGGGTTGCCCCGCTTCACTGAGCGCTCAATCGTCGAACCGGCGCGTTTCCTTCAAGAGCTGCGGCGGGTGCGTGAAAATGGGTTCGCCACAGACGACGAGGAGTATATCTCCGGGGTCCGGGCCGTGGCGGCGCCGATCGAGAGCGACGACCAGCCGTCATCGGCCATCTGGGTGGTCGGTTTCCGGCCGAGCATGAGCGATGACAAAATGACCCAACTCATCGGTCGGACCAAAGCGGCGGCCGAGGCCATCAGTCGCCACATCGGCAGCATAGGGCCGGCCGCGTTCAAGAAGTCACACAAAATGGAATGAAGCCGCATTCCGCCGAGGGGAGATCGACACATGCCAACACGTGTGCTGGTAACGGAACCGAAGAATTGCAACGGCTGCAACCTCTGTCGACTGGTCTGTTCCATGGTGACTTCGGGGGCGCGCCATACGGCCAGCGCCCGTATCCGAGTTGTTCGGCTGCAAGGGAAGGAAACGTATCTGCCCGTTGTCTGCCAACACTGCACGGACGCCCCCTGCATGGCCGTTTGCCCCAGGGAGGCCGTCTACCGCGACAGTGAACTGGAACGGGTCATGGTTGATTATGACCGGTGCATCAGCTGCCGGATGTGCGCCGCCGCGTGCCCTTTCGGGGCGATCGGTTTCGATGAGGAACGGGGGCAGGTGTTCAAGTGCGACCTGTGTGGCGGTCAGCCGCTTTGCGTTGATTTTTGTTTCCCAGGCGCCCTGGATTTTCGTGAAGAATACCGCATGACCAATCCGCGACTCAGAGAGTCAGCTCTGCGGGCGGCACCAGGAAGAAAGATTCGATAACAGCGTGACAGCGGAGAGAATCTATGTCGTCTTTTCGAGTGAACGATAAGTGTAACGGTTGCCTGGCCTGCGTCCAGAACTGTCCGGCCTCGGCCCTGAGCCATGAAGACCGTGGCCGAAGAAGGACCCTGCAGCACAACATGGCCCGGTGCGCCCGTTGCGGACAGTGCTGGCGCGTTTGCCCCCAGGAGGCCGTAGAGTTTGACTCATTTCTGAAAGGCCCCTGGGAGGATGTCGCCACCCTCGATCTCGTCCGCTGCCAAGTGTGCGGAGAACCGCTCTATACCGCAAATTTCAGCCAAACCGTCGCCGAACGGGGCCGTGGTGAAGTCGCCCCCTACTGCCCGGAACACAGGCGGGAGCTGGTCGACCTGGCCAGGGCTCATTTTCATCCGGCTCGCCCGGCGGCCGAAGGGGATTGACATGATCGTTGGAGATATCAAGTCGCTAAAAGAGATCACGGCCAGCCTGGCAGGCTATCGGAAAGTCCTGATTCTCGGGTGCGGCAGCTGCGTGACGGTCTGCCTTTCCGGGGGTGACCGCGAAGCCCGCCGGCTGGCGTTCGAGTTGACCCGCAGCCCTCTTTTCGGCGGGGCGGCGCCGGTTTTCGAAACCGATACGATTCTCCGGCAATGCGAGCGGGATTTGGTCGATGCGTATCAGAAACTTCCGGTCGGAACGGAAGCCATATTGTCCCTGGCTTGCGGCTGTGGCGTGCAAACCCTCGGTGATGTGTATGATCCCTTGCCGGTGATACCGGCGTTGAACACCACTTTCTTCGGGGCTTCGAACGAGGCCGGTGAGTGGCGTGAGGTGTGCCAGGGTTGTGGTGACTGCGTCCTCTCGTACACCGGCGGCATCTGTCCGGTGGCACGCTGCGCCAAGAGCCTTTTTAATGGTCCGTGCGGCGGTTCACAGAACGGAAGCTGCGAGATCTACGCCGATGTCCCCTGCGCCTGGGCATTGATTTACTACCGCTTGAAAAGACAAAACAAACTCCACCTGCTCCACACGGTCCGCCATCCCCGGGACTGGCGCACGGCCGGCGGCGCCGGGCCGCGGGTGCGCCGGCGAACCGGCGTCGGCGGTGGGCCAGGAGAGGAAAAATCCCCTTAATACGCCGCTAGCCCGCCGCGCTCGACCCACTTTGTTGCAACCGTTTCGAATTATCCGATCTTCAATACCAGCGCCCCGCCCGTGTCTCCGGCTGCGCACCCGGTGAAGAGCATGTAGCCGCCACCCTTCATGACCGTTTCTTCGATGCCCTCGATGATCAGCCGGGCGGCAGTCGGCGCCTGGGGATGACCGAAAATCAGCGAGCTGCCGAAATTGTTGAATCCGTCGACGTCGATACCCATCTGGTCGGCCATGTAAACGTCATTGGCGGCGAATGGATTATGGGTTTTGATGACTTTGGCGTCGGCGACACCGATGCCGGCTTTGTCCAGCGCCATTTCGGCGGCCGGAACCACTGCCATGGCCATGTGGGCTTTCTTGGTGCGATGGTAGCCATAGGAGACCACCTGGATATCCACTTTCTTGTCGGTGCTCAGCTCCTGTGCTTTTTCTTGGGTGGTTACCACCACCGAACAGTTGCCGTCGGCCGGATGGGTCTGGGAGCCGAAAGTGATGGTGCCGTCCGGCAGAACCGGCCGCAGGGCGGCCAAACCCTCGGCCGTCGTTTCCATGATGCCTTCGTCGGCATCGACGGTCACCGTCTTCTTGCGAGACAGCTTGACTTCAATCGGGAACATGTATCTTTTCTGGAAGGCCCGGTCGTCTGCCAGCGCATCTTTGTATTGTTCGTATCGGCGCAGGGCGACGGCGTCACACTGCGCCCGGGAGATGGCGGCCTCCTTGGCGACGTTTTCGGCCGTTTGGATCATCGACGTACGCCCCCAAGGATCAAATCCGAAGTGGTCCATAACCCAGTTCTCGGAAATCACTTGACCGCCGGGGCCAGCGGGATGGGGCCAGATGGTGTGGGGGCCGTTGGAGCAGCGGTCAACGGCCAGGGTGTAACAAATGTCGTAAAGACCGGTTTCGATGCCCACGGCCGCTTGAAAAATTCCGGTAGTCGATGTGGAGCACGCCTGACTGATCAACAGGCCGGGCGTATCGACGGCGCCGATCAATGCCGACGCCCACGGGCCGCCGTAAAACATCTTCGGCTGGCCGACCGTGATCCCCAGTATCAAGTAGTCGAACATCTTTGGATCCCACCCTTTGGACGCTATCCAGCGCTGTGATGTTTCTGCGCCCAGGGTGATCGCGTTTTCATTGGCCAGCGTTCCTTGCCAGCGGACAAACGGCGAACTGTAATAGCCGCCATACGGAATAAAGGCTTTCTTCAGCATCGATCAAGTCCTCCACGAAAAATGGTGAATAGTATACAGTGATCCTAAACCAATCTTAAGGTCATTCTTTCTGCACGTCTTCTTTCCTGCCGCTCCGGTTGAGCTTCTCCCTGAGCTTGCGATGCAGGATCTTGCCGGTCGGGGTCCGCGGCATGTCGTCCGGCTGGATGAACACGACTTCCTTCGGGCGTTTGAATCCGGCCAATTTGTCCCGGCAGCAATCCTTGATCACCTCGTCGTTGATGTCCTGTTCGTTAAAGCCGGGTTTGGCGACCACCACCGCCACCACTTTTTCACCCCATTTTTCATCCGACACGCCGATGCAGGCGCAGTCGAATACGCACTCGTGGCTGCCGACGATCTCCTCCACCTCGCTGGGATAGACGTGTTCGCCGCCGGTGATGATCATATTGTCTTTACGGTCGACAATTTCAAAAAAACCGTCCTCGTCGCGCCGGGCCAAGTCGCCGGCAGAGAACCAGCCGTTGCGAAACGAATCCGCGGTTTTCTCCGGCAGCTTGTAGTATTCCTTGAAAAGCATCGGCCCCCGGGAATAGAGTTCGCCGACCTGCCCGGCCCCCAATTCTTGACCGTCTTCGTCGAGGAGTTTGATGAAATCGGTCCCCAGGCTCTCGAAACCGATAGACCCCAGTTTCGTCATCTGGTACTCCGGCTTGAGCACCGTGACGATGCCGGCCTCGGTCGAGCCATAGCCCTCGTAGAGTTCGACTCCCGGGAAAAAATCCATGATGGCCAGCTTCATCGTCTTTCGCACCGGCGCTGAAGAGCAGAGGAGTTTGCGGACCGAGCGCACATCGTGCCGGCGGGCGTCATCCGCCACATTCAGGATCAGATTGTAATGCGTCGGAATGAGGGAGATAAAGGTGATCTTCTCCTGGGCGACGATCTGCAGGATTTCCTCCGCTCTGAAGGATTGGGCCGGATGGATGTAAACCGAGGCGCCGATGTAGGTGAAGGTAAAGGTGAAGAACGTCGAGTTGATGTGGCACAGCGGCATCACGTTCAGGCAGACGTCGTGTTCGTTGAAGCCGAAATCCACCGCGTTTATCAGGTAAAAGGCCACATGGGAGGCGTGGGTGCGCACCACCCCTTTGGGTCTGCCGGTGGTCCCTGAGGTATAAATCAGGATCCAGTCGTCTTCGGGGTCGACCGTCGTCGGGGGTTCGCTGTCCGGCGCCTCGGCGATGACATCTTCGTACGGCCGGTACCCGTTTTCGGCCGCGCCGACGACGATGAGGTTTTGCGAAGGAATGTTTACCAGGCCGGACCGGATCGGAGAAACCGTGCCCGTGAATTGATCGTGAACGACGAGCGCCTTGGCATCGGAATTGTCGAGGATGAAGGCCACATCGGCGCTGACCAGGCGAAAATTGATCGGCACGATGACCAGACCGGTTTTAGCCGTCGCCAGATACATTTCGATGATTTCGATACTGTTTTCCAGCAGCACCGCCACCTTGTCGCCTTTGGAAAGCCCGAGGCCGAGCAGGCTGTGGGCCAGTTTGTTGACCCGCCGGTTGGTTTCGGGATAGGTGAAGCTTCGCCGGTGGTCTTTCAGGCATACTGTTTCAGGGAATTTCTTGGCGTTGACCTTGAGATTCTGTCCCAAGTTCATCCAGCAGGCTGGCATGTTCACCTCCGGAAATAGCTGAAAGCTCAAAGCTCGAGATTAAAAGTCGAAAACGATGGGGTTCGACTGGTGCGGGGCCGCCCCGGATCCTCCATGGCCTATGCATACCCTTTATCGAGATCGGCGTTTCCCGCCTACAAGCTCATTCGGGCATCGACCACCACCGCGCTGTTTTCAAAGGCCATGACAGGGTTCAGGTCCATCTCGCTGATGGCCGGCAGATCGGACACCAGGCGGCTGAGCCGCAGGATGATGTTCGCCAATCGTTCGCGGTCGACCCCTTTTTTCCCCCTGACACCCTCCAGCAAGGGTGCCCCTTTGATGGTCGAGATCATGTCTTCAGCTTCGGCATCGGTCACGGGCGTCAGGCTGAACACCACGTCTCTGAGGACCTCGACGTAGATTCCCCCCAGACCGAACATGACCAAGTGGCCCAAGCCGGGTTCCGCCTTGGCGCCCATGATCACCTCCTGGCCGCCGGGCAGGTACTTTTGAACGAGAAACCGCAGGTCATCGATGGCCAGTTTCGTCTGCATCTGCTCCACCACCGCGCGCACCGCTTGAGCGTCAGCGAGATTGACGGCGACAGCACCCTGATCGCTCTTGTGAACGATGTCAGCGGCATCGGCCTTGACCACCACCGGAAAACCGATCGTCTCGGCGGCTTCGGCGGCTTCGGCGGCGTTTGCGGCCATCCGCCAGTCGGCCACCGGGATGCCGTAGGCTTCCAGAATTCCGTACACTTCTGCTGCCGAAAGAATTTTCCGGCCGGCCTTTCCTGCATCGGCCAGAATGGCGTCCCCTTTGCTTTTGTCGATATTTTTAAAGGAGGGCACTTCCCCCACATTCCGGCTGCGGATGGTGTGGTAACGGACCAGGGCCGCCATGGCCCGGGCCGCCTCTCCGGGCAGGCTGAAACAGGGGACGCCGCCGTCCTGTAGGATCTTTACGACCCCGGACCACTGGCGGCGGTCGGTCATTAAATTGCAGACGATCGGTTTCAGGCCTTGCCGGCTCACGGCAACGATTTCCTCGGCAATGCTTTCATTGTCGACGAAAAAAGGCGTAACGAAGTTGATGAACACACCGTCGAAGGCATCGTCCGCCATCATGGCGTCCATGCATGCCCGGTAGTGCGCCGCCGTTCCGGTGGCCAACACATCGATCGGGTTTTTGACCGAGGCCTCGGGGTAGAGGGTCTTCTTTAGTATGGACTCGGTTTTCTCGGACAGGGGCGGCAGCTGGCAACCGGCGCCCACGAGGATGTCGGTGGCGATCACCGCCGGACCACCCGTGTTGGTGATGATGCCGATGCGATTGCCCTTTGGAATCGGTTGAGTGGCAAAGGCGGCAGCGGCCTGGATCAGTTCTCCTTCGTCCATGAATGTGACCACGCCGGCCTTTTTGAAGATCAGATCGGTGGCCAGGTCCTCTTTTGCCAGTCCACCGGTATGCGATGCGGCCGCTTTGGCTCCCTCCCTGGTCCGCCCGGCTTTCATGGCCAGGATCGGTTTCGAGGCGGCGACCTTTCGGACCGTTTGCATGAAATTCGCCGGGTCCCTGAGGCCTTCGACATAGGTAACGATGACGCGCGTTCCGCTGTCCTGGCCGAGGTAGTCGATAATCTCGGGGATCGTGACATCGCAGGCATTGCCGTTGGAAGCGTAAATCCTCGTACCGACGCCCATTGAGGCAAAACCCTGGTGGATGACCTCGGCGACCCCTCCGCTGAGGGCGACGATGGAGATGAATCCCGGCTCCGGTTTGGTGAAGGTGAAATTACAGTAGGCCCTGATACCGGGGTCCGAGTTGATGACTCCCTGGCAATTCGGGCCGAATATGCGGATGCCGTACTCGGCCGCCCGGGCGAGAAAATCCTTTTCGATCGCTGCGCCTTCGGCACCGGTTTCCGAAAAACCGCCGGAGTTGATGATGATGTGTTTGACGCCCTTTTTACCGCAGTCCTCGACAGCCTGGGGCACAAATTTGGCCGGTATGACCATATGGACGACGTCGATGCCGTCAGGGCAATCCGAGATCGACTTATAGGCCTTGAGCCCCCGGATCTCCTCCGCTTTCGGATTGATGGGAAAGATGTCACCTTTAAAACCGAAGTCGATCAGGTTTTTGATCACGCGATTGCCGATGGAGAGCTCTTTGCTCGAGGCGCCGATAACGGCGACTTTATTGGGCCTGAATAACGCATCCAACATTTTCTTCTCTCCTAGCCGTTGGTGTTTTTGTTTTTGACGGACACCGCGCAATACCATGGTGGGTATCGCGGATGGCCTCAAGCCTTTCTTTCTTCGAGCTGCTCGATAAAGGCCTCGACATTGGTTTGGGTTTGCTCGTCCGATACCAGCCGCATGTCGTTGAGATCACCGTTAATGATCAGGCTCGGAATTCCGGTGATTTCTTCCATCCGCTGGGGCATGCCGTAGCGGCAATTGGAATTGTTGGGGCATGTCTTGGCATCGTGGTAGACGATACCGTCCACCTTGAAGAATTCGAGCATATTTTTGATGTAAGTTTCCTTGGCCGCATCGGAGCGGACGATAAACAGCTCCGTGTAGGCGCGGGCCATACTCCGGAAGGGGTCATCCGGATCGAAGGCGCTGAAAACCCAGCTGTTGCAGTAAGTGGAGGCCAGAACGCATGTCTGCAGCTCGGCAAACATCTTCGAATGGGTGCTGAGGCGACCCCAAACCGGCATGCCTTCCCAGTAAATCCGGAAGCGCTCACCTTCCACGGCGGCATCACCGTTGGCAATGCGTTCTTTCAGTTCGCCCAACAGCAGCTTGTAGTAATCCACTGCCGCCTGGGTACCCCGCAGCACCACCGCCGGCCCCATGTGAATGGTGCCGTCGTAGAACGTCAGGGGAGAGGGGAGGGTGGCGGCAGTGTCGAGGACCTCCTTCCACAGATCCGAGCACTGTCGGGAAAGGGTCAAAACCCGTTTCAGCTCTTCAGGGTCGAGTTTGTTGCCTGAAATTTCTTCCAGGGGGGCGACCAGCGCTTCCATCTGTTTGGCGATCGATTCGACATGCTTTTCCAATACGTCCCCGACGCCGCGGTGGGTGTGGATGCCGAGCAACGGAACGTTGAATTCTCTGGCATACCAGGCGAACCAGTCCTGAACGTCGCGGCACTGGTTGGTGTTGTAAACCAGTACATCCGGCCGGGGGACCGCCTCGATTCCCGGATAGGCTTTGGCGAGCGGGGTGACCCCCTTGAGATAGGCGCCCACATCGGCCGTCAGGTAGGAGCAGATATCAGGCGAGTATCCCATGGCGTTGGCAACGGGAATCATGTCCGTTGCCATGCGGGAGGCACCGAGCATCGCGCCGTGGTTTTCCGGAAAGTGGACCAGAAATCCCATGGCGCGCAGGATTTCGGCCGGTCCCACGCTTGTGCACCAGGCGATCTTCCGGTCGCGGCTCTTTGCGGCGTCATTTAACTCGTAGAAATATTCGGACATAAGGCGGCCCATTTCTTTGGTGGCCTTGATCGGTTTGCGCAACACTTTTTTCTCTTCAGCCATTTCGTATTCCTTTCCTTATCGGTTGGCCGATTGTGTCGGTTTGGTCAGTTAAATCGCTTGGTCGGTTAGTCCTGTGCCTCATATACGATTTTTTTAAGGGCACCGATCAGTTTTCGGTTCGGAAATGTGCCGTTGTCCGCAAGTTCAAGGAAAATCGGCGGCATTTCGCGAAGCCACTATACAGTCAGCCCACCCGTCTGTTCCCAAGCTCGGCAAAACCGACTCAACGGGTTCAACCGGCACAACGGATTATTCCATCGCATACAGCGCCGCTCCGATCGCCCCGGTCAACTGCGGGTGGTCGGGCACCAGAATGGTCCGGCCGACAATTTCCGTGGCCATTGTGACCAGGTACGGGTTGTGCTCCACCACCCCACCGGTCATGACGACGTTTTCGGATAGAGAATCCATCTCCAAAACCCGCTTGATGACCGAGAAGAAGACGCCTTTGACGATATCGGTCACCTGTTTGCCGCGGCGGATGTTTTCGAGAACTTCAGTAGCGGAGAAGACGGTACAGAAACTGCCGAGTTTTACCATGTTCTGAGACTGCCGCGCCAGCCCGTCCATCTCTGCGATGGGAATATCCAACCGTGTCGCCATTTCCTCCAGAAACGCACCGGTGCCGGCGGCGCACTTGCGGTTCATCTTGAAGCTGATTCGGCGTCCTTGCGCATCGAGCTTGACGACCTTGTTGTCCTGGCCGCCGATGTCGATGAGGGTGATCGATTGGGGGTAATAGAGGTAGCACCCTTTGGCATGGCAACCAATTTCGGTACGGGTGTCGTCGGCGTAGGAGACGTTGTTGCGTCCGTAGCCGGTGGACACCGATCTTATTACCGCCTCGCGAGGGACGTTGGCCCTGTCCAGGGCGATATCCAAGCAGGTAAGGGCGGTCGCGGTGAAATCCGTGCCAGACTTTCTGACGGCATACCCGAGAAGGTTTTTAGCCGAATCTATAACAGCCACTTTCGTGTGCGAAGATCCCACATCCGTGCCGACGAACAGCTCTCGTGAAGTCATGGCCATATTCCGCATCAGAATCGGGATTCGAGCCCCTTCACCAACGCTTTCAAGGTGATGTTGAACGGTGTTTCCACACCGGCCTGTTTTCCATAATCGACGAATTTGCCGTTGATGAAATCGACTTCCGTCCGGCGGCGGGCCTCGATGTCCATGAGCATCGAGGGCTTGTGGTCACCGGCGTTGCTCATGTATTCGATGGCGTGGGGATAGAAGTTCCAGCCCAGCTCGATTTCGTTGGCCCGGGCGACCTTCACGCACTCCTTGATGAGGGAGTCGACAATCTGAAACACGATGGGGTCGTTCATGGCTTGTGCCATGGTCATGCCGGTTGCGGCGCAGACCGGATTCATGCAGGCGTTCAGGATGGCCTTGCGCCAGACCATCGAAATAATCTGGTTGGTGTGTTCGGTAAGCAGGCCGCACCCGGTCAGCGCGGCGGCGATACCTTTAGCGGCCGGGCCCGACGCGGGATCCAATTCCTGGAGGTAATGCGGTGGATGGTGAAACGGCATGCGGACGTGCGCCGGTCCGGCCAAACCGCAGCCGTAATTGACCACCGCCCGCATCACCGGTTCGTCGCCCAGGGCGTCGGCGAAAACCCGTTCGGTGTCGATGCCGTTCTGCCAGCTGACGACATATTGGTTGGCCCGATGGAAGCCTTCGACGGCAGATGCGATCAGGGCATTGGCGTTGGCTTTGACCGTGATGAAGATGACATCCGGTGGGTCATCGCCGAGCTCGTCGATGTTGGTGGTAATTTTGGCGACGGGTTGACGGAGACTTTCCGCGCCTTCGATGATGATCCCCGGATCGAGTGCCGGCTGGAGCAGATCAGGGATCACGTCGCACAGAGTGACAGTGTTTCCCTTGCTGGCCAGAAAGGCTGCTACGATGCAACCGACGGGCCCGGCTCCTATCACGGCGAACTTTTTTGGGTGAAATTCGGCGTGTTCAACCATGTGTCCTCCCCCTTCTCGTGTAGGCGGTATTCGGGTGGTGTTCCGGACTGCGGCGTCGCTGTTGCAACATCGCTTTCAGGTGGAGCAGAGTGCCTCGACCTCGCATAAATCGGGTGCCCGCCTGCTTCGGCTCGATTATTGTCAAGCAGACCGCAAAAAATTCGTTTTAACTTCCCGCGGCGGGTGCATCACCGCAACTGTTTGGGCCTTTCGTCGATGACCCGCAGCGCTTTGCCTTCGCTGCGGGCAATGGTTTTCGGCTCCACGAGTTCGATTTCGACGCTGATACCCATCATTCCCTTGATATGTGCCGCGATTTTGCCTTCGACTTCGTGACGTCTCTCCGGACCGCTTTGGTAGACTTCGTTGCGGCCTTCGACCTGGACCACCAGCTGATCGAGGTAACCTTTCTTGCGCACGAGCAGTCGATACTGGGGTTCGACCTCTTCGATTTCGAGCAGCAGAGCCTCGACCTGGGAGGGGAAGACGTTCACACCGCTGATGATCAACATGTCATCGGTTCGGCCGGATACTTTTTCCATTTTGACGAAGCTTCTTCCACAGGCACATTTTTCGCGCCACAAGCGGGTGATATCCTTGGTCCGATATCGGATCATCGGCATGGCGCGACGCTGCAGGGAGGTAAAGATGAGTTCCCCCTTTTCTCCCAAAGGCAGCGGCTCGAAGGTTTGCGGGTCGACGACTTCGGCCAAAAAATGATCTTCGTTGATGTGCAGACCGTCTTGGGCTTCGCAGTCGAAAGCCACACCGGGGCCGCACAGCTCGGTGAGGCCGTAAGCTTCGTGGGCCTTCATACCCGTGCGGTCTTCGATTTCCTGACGCATTTGGATCGTCCATGGCTCGGCACCGAAAACGCCGATCCGCAAAGACAGTTTTCGGAGGTCGACCTTCAGCTCATTGGCCCGCTCGGCGATGGTCAGAGCATAAGAGGGCGTGCAGAAAAGGACGGTTGACCCGAAGTCCTTCATGATGGTGATCTGACGCTCGGTCAAACCGGCACTGGTCGGAATGACCGTGGAGCCGATGCGGGAGGCACCCTGGTGAAAACCCAGGCCACCGGTAAACAAGCCGTGTCCATAGGCGTTTTGGACGATGTCTTCTTTTCTGATGCCGGCCGCCCAGAGGTTTCTAGCCATGCACTCCACCCACTGATCCAGGTCCTCGGCAGTGTACGGGCCGGTGATCGGTTTTCCGGTGGTACCTGAGGATGCATGCACCCGCACGACCTCAGTGAGGGGTACGGCACAGAGGCCGAAGGGATAGTTGTCCCGCAGATCGGTTTTCTGCGTCATCGGCAGTTTGGCGATGTCCTCGAGACCGGTGATACTCTCAGCCGTGATACCCGCTTCAGCGAATGCCTTGCGGTAAAAGGGGACCCGGTCGGCCACCCAGGCCACGGTTTGCTTGAGTTTTTCCAGTTGAAATTTCTGGAGATCTTCCACCGGCATACATTCGAATTCATCGTTCCAGGGCATTGCATCCTCCTTCTTCAGGCGGCTGCCGGATTCCATGCACCTTAAGGCAGCGGCATCAAGCATGATAAGTGGTCGAAAACAAAATCAACGGGGTTTGAGTGCGGCCGGCATATTTCCCGAGGGGCCTCCCGGCCGGAGGCCCGATCAAACAGCCGCGGAAGCCGCACTGAATCCGAGATCGAAGGCCTTCAGATTGGCATCCAGAAAGGCCGGCTTTGTCTTGCGCCGCATGGCTTCCTTGACCTGATCGGACGACAACGGTAAAACATCGGTATGAATCAAGGCACCCAGAAGCACCATATTGACCGACAGCGGATTTCCGGCATCCTGGGCCAGCTTGGCTGCGTTGAAAGCGATCAGTTTGGCTGTCTTTGAACGGATCAGAGCCTGAAGCTGATTCAACTCGGGATAGACGCCCATACCGATATTCACGGTGAACGGCATCAGTGGGGCCAGGTTGGTGATCACCACGGTCCCTTCGTTGCATTTGGCAAGAGCCCGTAAGGTTTCTGCCGGTTCGAAACCCATCAGAATATCGGCTTCGCCGTCGGAGATGATGGGGCTGACGGCATCACCGAAGATGAGGGCCGACTCCACCACACCGCCCCTCTGGGCCATACCGTGAATTTCGCTCATCTGCAGCGGGACGTCGGCCATGAGCGCTGCTTCTCCCAGTACGCTTGACGCCAGCAGGTTGCCTTGGCCGCCAACGGCGACAATGATCAGTCGTTTGGTATCCATAACGCCTATTCCTCGTTATCAAATTGAAATTCGGTGTCGAAACCTATGCAACGGTTTTCTTTTCCTTACGGGGTAAGATGGCATTTTCGGGACAGATCTGGGCGCAGACGGCACATCCCGTGCACAGGTTCGGGTCGATTTTTATTCGCTCGTTCCAAACGTAGAACGCCGGACAGGCGAGATAGCTCATACAATCCCGATGATTCTGGCATTTGTCGGTCACTTCGAAAGGTTTCCGCTGGGGCAGCTTGAGCCCCTTGGCATACAGGGCGCACACCTCTTCCGATATAATCACCGATACGCCTTTGAATTCGATCGCCTGACGAATGGCCTCGATGCTCTTCTTGACCTTGTAAGGCTTGACGACGGTCACATGCGGCACGCCGATGGCCCGAACGACGGCTTCGATGGAGACCCTGCCGAAACCGTCCATACCGATTTGCTGCATGTCAACTCCCGGATGCGGCTGGTGCCCGGTCATGGCCGTGGTGCCGTTGTCGAGAATGACCAGAGTGAAATTGTGGTTGTTGAAAACGGCGTTGACCAGACCGGGTATTCCGGAATGGAAAAACGTGGAGTCGCCGATAAAGGCGATCACTTTCTTGTCGGTCACCCGGGAGAATCCGCCCGAGGTGCCCACCGATGAGCCCATGCAGATCAGGAAATCGGCCGATGACAGCGGGGGCAGCAGTCCGAGCGTGTAGCAGCCGATATCGGTGGGATAGATGGTCTCCATCCCTTCGGCGGCTTTGCGGACTTCGTAGAATGTGGCGCGGTGCGAACATCCGGCGCATAGAGTCGGGGGCCTTTGGGGAATGACCGGTACATCGGTGAGGTCGGGAACTTTCTTGGCATCGTAGGCCACGCCGAAGTAGGCGGCAATGTGTGTTTTGACCAGAGCCGGATTGTACTCGTAGAGCCGGGAGAACAGTTCGGGGGCTTTCCCCCGGATGCTCAGGGTCAGGCCGGATTCCTGGGCCATGGCTTTTATCGACTCTTCAAGATAGGGTTCGCCCTCCTCGACCACCAGCACCTTTTCGCAGGACTCCAGGAATTCCTTGATGAGACCGGGGGGCAGGGGGTGTGAAAAACCGATGCGCAGAATTCGCACCTGTTCGGCTATCTTCAAATCATTTACCGCATCGCTGACGTAATTGTAGCTGACACCACTGCAAACGATGCCCCATTTTCCGCTGCCTTCGATAAAATTGAAGGCGGAGTTTTCGGCCAAATCGCTGGCCGCGTCGTAATTCTTGAGTAACTTGACATGCAGGTTGCGGGAAACGGCCGGGACCGTTACCAGATTCATGGGGTCCTTGACGAAATCGCCCTTGACGACCCGTTGCCTTATTTGACCGAATTCGACGATACCGCTGGAGTGGTTGATGCGGGTCGTGGTCCGCAGCAGCACCGGTTCTTGAAGTTTTTCCGAGAGGTCGAAGGCATGGGCCACCATCTCCTTGGCCTCGCTCACCGACGAGGGCTCGAGCATGGGCAGGCCCGAGAGCTTCGCGTAATAGCGATTGTCCTGCTCGTTTTGGCTGGAAAACATGAAGGGGTCGTCTGCCGACAGAATCACCATGCCGCCTTTTACGCCCACGTAGGCCAGGGTCATGAGGGCGTCGGCGGCGACGTTCAGGCCGACGTGTTTCATGACGCACATCGAGCGGACGCCGGCGTTGGCCGCTGCCGCCGATACTTCCATCGCCACCTTTTCGTTGGTGCTATATTCGAAGTAAAGGTCGCACTCCCGGGACATCTGGAAAAAATTGAGCGAGAGTTCCGAAGAGGGCGTTCCGGGATAGGTGCTGGCAAAGGCCACTCCGGCTTCGATGGCGCCGCGGGCAATGGCTTCGTTGCCGAGCAGGAGCATTTTTTCACCGGGTGTATCTGTTAGCAATTTGTGCATGGCGGGTACCTTTATGAAGACAATGGTTTAAGGGATCAGTATCGGCCGCTCCTTAATCCGGCGGCTGTGAACGCCCTCGAAGACCTCGTTGATTTCGGCCAAGGGGAACGTTTCGACGAAGGGACCGATCTTCACCTTGCCCTCTAGGACCAGATCGAGGACCGGCTTGTAATACTTTGGCTGACAGCCCCAATTGCCTCGGGCGGTGGCGTGGAATGCCATCAGGTTCGACAACCGGATATCGACCGTGGCCATGGTGAAGCCGACCACCGCCAGTGAAGCGCCGAAAGTGAGAAGGCCGAAAGCCGTTTTTTGTCCGGCGGCCGTACCGGAAGTTTCGAAGATCTTCCATTCGGTGCGCCGCCGGCCTTTCTCCTTTACGAAGCCCGAGACCGCCTGGCGCAGTTCCTTGAAGGACAGTTCCTTCGCGTTTAAAGTGACATCGACGTAAGGGGCGATCGCGGCGAGTTTTTCGGAGTCGATATCGATCGCCACGACGGCGGCGCCGAAACTTTTGGCGATCTGGGCTCCAAAACCGCCGACACCGCCGACACCGATGAAAATGGCGGTATCGGCATCGTTGAGGCCCGAGTCCACGACGGCTTGATAGGGTGTGGTGACCGCATCGGCGATGACCGACAATTCGGCCAAGGAGACGCCGGAGCCACCGGCGGGATTTCCTTTTTCATCGGTCGGAACCTCGCACAGTTGAGCCGCCGGTACAACGATGTGGGAAGCAAAGCCGCCCTGGATATCGTTTCCCGGCATTTTCTGAACGGCGCAGATATTGCCCAGGCCGCGCCGGCAGACATCGCATGTGCCGCAGGGCATCACCGCCGGGACCACGACCGCTTGCTTTGCATACCTTTCGGTACCCGGACCGCATACTTGGACAATTCCGCTGATTTCATGTCCCAGAGTCAGCGGCAGCGGCGATTTGGTGCGCACTCCGTCGTAGTAGAAGCCGAGATCGGTGTGGCACACGCCGCAGCCGACCACGCGCAGCAGAACCTCGCCGTCGCCGGGTTGGGGCAAGGGGCTTTCGACGCTCTCCAACGGTTTTTGCGGGGCAACCATTTGCCAAGATGTCATTGCCATACGTCCATCTCCTTGTGTGAATGGATTCAAGCGAAGCCGCGGCCCAGTGAAGTCGATACGAGCGGCACGGTGAATGGTCAGCCGCCGGGCGCCATCGTCTGACGTCGACTTTCAGCGTTCGTGCGGCCGTTCGGCTTTTCGCGCGGTGTAAAATCAGGCGCCTTTGAATTCAGGCCGCCGGCGCCCCACCGACGATAATCCTTCGAGGGCGTCGGCCGTGCCGAATATCTCTGGCAGGCGCTCCAATTCGATCTCGACGGCATCGGCCATCGATTGATCGATCTGTCGATCGATGATGGCGTTGGCCATTTTCAGGGCCAGCGGCGCTTTATACCCGATTACCTTGGCAGTCTTGGCCGACAGGGCCTCATCGACTCCCACAGGCGGCCTGCCGGTCAGGAGCCGCGACACATTTTCTGCAGAGCCCAGTGCGGCCGGGTCTTTGAATTTGGCGGGAATGTCCCGCCGGCGGTACTTATCCGGCCGACCTTGCGCGATCAAGTCCTTGATGGCCGCATCGATTTCGGCCGGTGCCACCAGGCGGTTGACGATCCCCAGCGCATAGGCGTCTTCGGCGCTGATCGGCATGCCGGTGAAGACGTAGTATTTGGTCAATTCCGGCCCCACGTGGCGGGCCAGGCGCAGCATGCCTCCCAGGCCGGGGTAGATGCCGATACCGGTTTCAGGAAAGCCCATCGATCCCGACGGGGTGGCCACGATCGCCTGGCAAGCCAAGGCTAACTCACTGCCGCCGCCGAGGGAAAGGCCGTCCAGTACGGCGATGGTCAGTTTGGCGGCGTTTTCAATCTTCAGCAGCAGCTCGTGGCCTTTGCGGGTGAATTCGACAATCGTGGGGATTTTGCCGGCCTTGATATTGTTGACGAAATAACGGATGTCGGCCCCGGCGACAAAGGCTTTGCCGGCACCCTGGAAGACGATCGCCTTGACAGCGGAATTCGATTCGGCTTCGGCAAATCTTTCCGCCAGTTGGGTCACCACCGCCTCGTTGAGCGAGTTCATGGCTTCAGGGCGGTTGAGGGTAATGGTGGCGATGTCCTTCTTGACGGCCAGGTCGACATAGCGGAAGGCGAAGGGTTTGCCGGCGGCCTTCTGGCGGGTCAGGATTTCCGGCATGCTGAAATCCGGGTATTTGCGGACAATGCCGTCGACGGCTGCGTGCGTGGCGTCGATGCCGATCTTGTTCATGATCTCAAACGGCCCCATGATCCAGCGCAGCCCGATTTTCGCGCCGCGATCGGTATCTTCGATGGAGGCCACGCCTTCATCCACGAGGGCGGCGGCCACTCCCAGGCATACGCCGTAGAATCTTTCGACCAGCGGTAGAATTTTCGTCTCATCGGCCTCACCGTCGAGAGTCCAGTTGGCCCCTTTTTCCATTTGGGCTTTCAGCCTCGCGCAGGGGGCGTAGAACGGGCCGAGTTCATCGCCGAGGGTGGTGGCCGCGTGTACGGCGATCGGAATTCCGGTGACGTTCATCAGCATGAAGGGCCCCATGCCGATCTTGAAGGCTCTTTTGGCGGCCTCCTCGATGGTCGGAATATCGGCCAGGCCCTCTTCGAGCATGCGGGCGGCTTCATTTAGGAAGGGGACGAAGAAACGGTTGACGGCAAAACCGGGAGCGTCCTTGACGACGATGGCGGTCTTGCCGTGGAGCTTGGCCGCCAAAAGGGCCTTTTCAAGGGTCTCCGGGCTTGTTTTCTCGTCCGGGATGACCTCCAAAAGGCGGTTTTTGGCTGGATGGTAGAAATAATGGAGCCCGATGAAGCGATCGGGCCGGCGCGTCTGGCCGGCGAAGTCCCGGACGTAGAAACTCGATGTGTTGGTCGCCAGGATCGTCTTTTCGTCACACACGTCGTCGAGCTTTTTGAACAGTTCGGACTTGACGCGCTTGTCTTCGAATACGGCCTCGATGACAAGGTCGGCATCCGCCACAGCCGCGTAGTCGGTGGTTGCCGTGACCCGCGACAGAACGTTTTCGACTTGGCCGGCCGTAAAGATTTTCCTTTCCACACCTTCCTGAAGCATCTTTTTGATGGTGCTCATGCCGCGTTGGACAAACTCCTCTTTCATGTCCACCATGACAACCGCGATGCCTTCCTGGGCGAATTTTTGGGCGATGCCGCTGCCCATGTTACCGGCGCCGATTACGCCGACCTTGCTGATCTGTGGCATTGGGCCTCCTCTGACCTGTGTTGCGCAGCTGATCGTGCTGCAAATCCCAGCGTTTCACTGCGTACCTGTCGATCTGGTTTCCGTGACGGGCCTTCCGTCGATTACTTGTTTCTCCACTCCGGACGCCGTTTTTCTTCGAAACTGCGGATGCCTTCGAGGGTATCCTCGGTTTGCATCAACTCGTTGAGGAACATGTCGCTGACACCGTCCAGGGCTTCGGTGAATCCGAGTCCGAGGTGATTTTTTACAGCGCGTTTGTTGAGACGGATGATCAGGGGACTCGAAGTTCGGATTTCACCAATCAGCTGATCGACGGTTTCCTTGAACTTGTCGTCTTCAGCCACATAGGCCACGAACCCCATTTGACGGGCCTCTTCGGCGCTGTAGCGCTTTCCGGTCGTGCAGACTTCGATGGCTTTGGCCGGACCGACGAGCAGCGGGAGTCGAACCGCTGCATAGGGGGGAAAGAATCCGAGCTTGATTTCCGGTTGCCCGAAAGTGGCCGCGGCTGCCGCGACGATGATGTCACAAGCGATGGCTACTTCCATACCCCCTCCCAGGCAGGCGCCGTGGACGCCGGCAATGACGGGTACGTCGATTTTGTCGATGCGTTCGAATATGCCGTTGAACGCCGCGATCATATCGGGGGCCATTTCCGGTTTGTGGTCGCCGACCTCGACGCCGGCGCACCAGCTGGGGCCCTCGCCGAGGATCACAATGCACTTGAGGGTCCCGTCGGTCCGCAGCATATCGAGTTCGGTGTTCAATTCGGCCATCATGTCGATGTTGAGGACATTGTGTTTGGGCCGGGCAAAAGTGATGCGGGCGATGCCGTCCGATTTCTTTACTTTCAGGTATTCATAAGCCGTCATTGATGGACATCCTTAATTTGGGGTTGGGTCTCCGGCGGGAGCGAAACCTGCGGCGGCAAGATCCGCGTTATCCGTCGTTCGCCGCCGTGTTTGCCCCTGCCCGTTTTACGCTTTCTTGAATACGTAATTCAGTTGACCGTTGGGCAGGGCGCTGACGGCCGTGACCATCTCCATGCCCAATTTAATCTCGTTTTCGGGCAGAGCGGCATCCAACCGGCCGAAGATCTTGAAATCCCCGTAGTCGAGCAGGGCGATGGCATACGGCACATCGTCCTTGAATCCTGCCGGGGCGAACTCCAGGCGGCTGTATGTGACCAGACGGCCCTTGCCGTTGATTTCGAACCATTCCATATTGTCCGTCAGGCACCGGTAACAGTCGGCCCGAGGCGGGAAGAATGCTTGGCCGCAGTCCGTGCAGCGGGTGCCGGTTACCTTGCCGTTTTCCAGGTGACCGATAAAGTCGTTGACCCGGCTGATGCCCGTGAAGCTGACCGTGCCGAATTTCTTAAAGCGGTCGTCGACCTCTTTCACTTTGCTCATGACGCCCTCCCGAGAATGGTCACGTTGCCGTAAAGTCCCACACCACCGATGTTGTGTACCAGTCCGATAGCCGGATCCTTGACCTGGATGTCGCCGGCCTCGCCTCTGAGTTGCAGGACAATGGTTCGAATCTGGGACCCGCCGGTGGCGCCGATCGGGTGTCCCTTGGAAAGCAGACCCCCGTCGACGTTGACCGGTATGCTCCCTTCCCGGTGAGTCTCTTTACCGCGGATCAGGTCCTTTCCCTCGCCGGGCGCCGCGAAACCCAGGTTTTCATAGGCCATCAATTCCGCGATCGTGAAACAGTCGTGAACTTCGGCGACATCGACCTGACGGGGCCCGATCCCGGCCATTGCGTACGCCTGCTCGGCCGCTTGTTTGGCCACAGATAGACCGGTGAACAGGTCACGCCCGGCCATGTTGACGCTGGCCGTCGCCGCGCCGGTTCCCAGTATCCAGACCGGTTTCTTGCAGAATGCCTTAACCTTTTCTTCGCTGGCGACGATAATGCAGGAGCTGCCGTCGGCATTGGCGCAACAGTCCCCGACGCGCAACGGGCTGGCCACCGGGCCGGACATGCGGTTGGCCGGATCGGCCAGCATGTCGGCGGTTACCGGTTTGCGGTAAACCGCCCGGTCGTTGAGTTGACCGTAAGTGGCGGCTTTCTCGCGAATCAGCGCCAAATCCTCTAGGGTCGTTCCGAAGGAATCCATGTGGGCGCGGGCATACATGGCGTAGTAGGCCGGCATCATGGTGCCGAAGGGGCTTTCCCACTGAATGTCCGCACCCCGGCCCATGCGTTCTTGTGTTTCGGCGGAGGAGATCTCCGACATCTTTTGAAAACCGATTACGGCCACCACATCGTGGAGTCCCGATCTGACGAGGGAATCGGCCAGGCGCAGCCCGGTGCTGCTCGATGAGCAGAGGCTCTCCACGTAAAAGGTCGGCTGCGGGTTGAGACCGAGATATTCAGCCAGTACGCCGGCCGGTGACCGTTGCTTGTCATACTCCGGGGCCGAGCAGACCACCGATGCATCGATGTCGGCGGTCGTGACCCCGGCATCGCGTATGGCTTCCTTGAAGCCCTCAAACACCAGCTCCCTGATCGATCCTGGATACTGCCGCACGAAAGTGCTCTGTCCGACACCGATAATTGCTGCCTTTTCCATATTGATGCGTCCTTTGTTATTGAAGATCCAACAAGACAGTGCAAACGGTTTCAGGCCTCAAATGTATTGACCGCCGTCGACCTTGATCACCTCACCGGTGACATGGCGGGCCTTGTCGGATGCGAGAAAGGCGACGACATGGGCCAGGTCCTCCGGCTGCCCGACCCGCTTGAGGACAATTTCGGCCATGGCCAGGTCGACGATTTTGTTCCGGGCCTCCGAATCTCTAAGCATGGGAGTTTCGATCAGTCCCGGTGCCACGGCGTTCACGTTGACACCGAAAGCGCCCAACTCCTTGGCCAAGGCCTTCGTCAATCCGATAATACCGGCTTTGGAGGCCGAATAGTTCATCTGGCCGAATTTGCCGCGCAGGCCGTTGATGGAGGTGATATTGACGACCTTGCCGTACTTTTGCTCTTTGAAATGAGGTGCGGTGTGGCGGACAAAGTTAAAGTAACCCTTTAGGTTAACATCGAGAACCCGGTCCCATTGTTCTTCGGACATCTTCCAAGAGACACCATCCCAGTTCATCCCGGCATTGTTGACCAGGATGTGGAGGCTGCCGAAGGCATCGATGGCGGAACGAACCGTTGCGGCAGCCTCTTCAAAAGACGAGGTGTCGCACTTGACGGTCAGGGCTTTGCACCCCAGCGCCCGGATATCTTCGGCGTATTTCAGAGCGTCCTCTTCGTGCTTGCGGTAGGTCAGGCATACGTTGGCCCCTTCACGGGCAAATTCAAGGGCAATGGCCGCCCCGATGCCTTGGGAACCTCCGGTCACGATCGCATTCTTTCCCTCGAGAAGCATACGGTCTCCTTAGTTTAAGCTTGCGGTTTGCCGAGCACAGCGGCCATGAATTCCACGTCAAAGGCATCACTTCTGGCCATGCGCCGCCTGTACTCGATGAAATCGATGGTGTCCTTGCCGGTGATTTTTTTGGTGTTGAACGCGTTGAATCCAAGATAGGCCTCGGTGTTCATATTGGCTGCCAGCCAGTGGCGGTTGATTACCTTGGCCTGATCCCAGAAGAACTTCTTTTTCAGTCGGATCCCCTCGACGCTTTTGATCAGGCAGCCGGGGAAGAGGTTAGTGTAGGTCCAAAGGATTTTGTCGACCGCTGCATCGAGTCCCCCGAAATCGGTCTGGGCGTTTTTGACGATCTCGCGGGCCTTTGCAGCCTCATCCCCGGACTTGAACTCGCCGTAGACGATTTCTCCGTCTTCCACATAGGAGTCGGTGAACACGGCTGGATTGCGAAGCCAGGCGCCTTCCTGCTTGATGACCGGCAGGCATTTGGAGATCAGGCCGAGCCGCTGCATCTTATACGCACTCCACATCTCGCAGGAGACGCAGTTCCACATGGCCAGTTCCATCGGCAGCATCCAGGGCAGGAAATCCGAACTACCGCCGTCGGGTGCCGATCCGTGGCGCGGGCCGGCTTGACCGAAGATGGCCAGGTCGCTGGAAATCGTTGTGTCGCAGGCCATGCCGATTTCCTGGCCCCCGGCCACCCGCATGCCGTTGACCCGGCAGACGGTCGGCTTCTTACAGGTCAGGATGCTGTCGACCATGGCGTTGAAAAGGTCCATGTAGGCACCGTACTCGTTGGGTCGTCCGGCGTAGTATTCGGCGTATTCCTTGGTGTTGCCTCCGGTGCAGAAGGCCTTGTCACCCGTACCGGTAAAGACGGCAGCGACCACCGAATTGTCCGCCGAGGCTCTCTGGAAGCCGGCGATGACGCCTTTGACCATCTCGGTGGTGTACGAATTGTACTGGCGGGGGTTGTTGAGCGTGATCCAGGCGGAGAAGAGATCGTCGACCGGGTTGCCCCGCGGGTCGCGAATCGGTTTTTTTTCAAAAATGACCCCGGGCGCCTGATCGGAAAAATGTTCATCTCCCCAGAGATAGTGGTCTTTGATGCCGGACTCTCGTGGTAGCCATTTCAGATCGGCCATGCTTCGTCTCCTTCTTGAATTTCTGAATGTCGTTCAATTCATAATCTGTTGTTATATTATAGCTATATATTAGCTACAAATGGGCGAAGTCAAGAAAAAAATCGTTCGGCCAGCGTCTTTGGACGCCACCGAGGCCGGCCGGTCCTGATGGTTCCGGCTGCCCCCATAAACAAGGTCCCGACCGGGGATATGATCCGCTGTGGTTTTTGCCCGGACGAACCTTTCTGAAGGGAATACGCAACCCGTAAAACGGGAGGTTTCGGTAAACCCTATGGGCAGGAGCGAAGACCCTTGTTGCGGCGCCAATTGTATTTTACTTCCGGAGTCGGCAAGCGCACATGGCGTCAGTCATTAGGCATTTGAGGGTCTAGCGGCTCAACACGGCTTGACGGTATTGACAATCGACCGGCAGCCTTGGTAGAGGGGGCCATCCCCTTCCGGTCGCCCCGACGGTTGGGATGATATCGGACTATCAGGATTCCGGGCGAGATGAGGCGGCTCATTGTGCCGGCACGGACAGCCGCGCCGCCCCTCGGCAGCGAAGACGCACGCCCGTGTGGGGTTCGGTTTTATGGGGCTGCCGGGTGACCCGATACTTATTTCCATGGAGGAGGCGTTCCCTTGCGTTATCCCAAAGAAGTGGTGCTCAAAGACAAAACCGAAGCCGTCATCCGGCCGCTGACGACTGAAGACGGAGAAAGGCTGACCGGTTTTTATGCTCGGATACCGGAAAAAGATCGCTGGTACATGCGTCACGATGTGGCCAATCCGGAGGTCGTTGCCAAAATGATCGCTGCCATTGGCAAGGGCAACGTCATTTCGACGGTGGCGACCGTAAATGGTCAAATTATGGCCCATGCCAGCCTGTTGATGCGCGGATTCGGTTCAACCCGTCATGTGGGAAGGCTCCGTATCGCCGTGCTGCCGTCTATGCGACACAAGCGCTTGGGAACCTGGATGCTGCTGGACCTGATCCAACTGGGCATGGACAACGGGTTGGATGACATTCGGGCGGATTTTGTCGTCGGGGTGGAAGATTCGGCCATTGAGTCGGCCCGTAAACTCGATTTTTTCAAAGTCGCAGTGGTGCCGGAGTATGTCAAAAGCCCGCGGGGCACACGCTACGATTTGCAGATAATGATCAAGCGGCTGCACCGCAACTGGAGTGATTTTTAGCGCCGGTTTCGGACTTATATCAATGAAGACAACCGAGACCCTGCCAGAGAACATTAACCAACGGACCCTGCCGGTGGGACAGGTGAGGATCAGGTCCTGTTGCACTGCCGATGAGATCCGGCGCTATGAATTCAGCCCCCAGTTCGGTTCCCACGCCCGCTACCGATCCCTTTACACCCACCGGGTCACTCTCGAAGACAACGCCGACCAGCCGGACGCCAACGTTACCCTGGCCTTGGCGGAGGACCGACTCATCGTCGGATTCGGTGTGCTGACGTATCCGGAACCAGAGGAGCGCTGGTCTCAACTCGAACCCCGGGTCATGATGGAAGTCAAGGCCATCGAAGTCAGCGCGACCTGGCGATCGAAAGGCGTAGCGAAGAGTATTCTCGAATTGCTGGTGGGACCGCCCATGGTTGAAGACAAGATAGTCTACATGGTGGGTTATTCGTGGACTTGGGACCTGGACGGGGCACGGAAAACGGCCCAGCAGTACCGCCAGATGTTGATCCGGCTCTTTGAACCCTGCGGTTTCATCGAGTACCAGACAAACGAGCCGAACATATGTCTCAAACCGGAAAACATATTCATGGGGCGTGTGGGGAAAAACATTTCTACCGATGTTCAAAACGCGTTTAAGTGGCTCCGCTTCGGGATGGGGTCCTGACCGGCTCTTTGACAATCTGTTGGATCAGGCAGGCCAGTTTCTTCGAATCGTGACGCACGATGCCGGCCGTGTTTTCCAGCAGATCGTGGGCATGGACGACCCTGTCGTGCCACCAACCGTCTTGATTGTCCATGCTGACGAACTCTGCCTTCTGTTTGCGGTAGCGCTCGATCAATTCGGCGTTCGGTTTGCGGTTGTTGTAAATTACGCCATCGAGCCGCCTTTCGATCGAAGCCTCGAGGGTCTTGACGAAGTCGCGACCGGCAAATTGGTGGGTTTCGCCGAATTTTGTCATGATGTTGAGGATGTAGAGAACTTTCGCCTTGGTCTTCAACAACCCCTCCTTGACTCCCGGCACGATCAGACTCGGCAAAATGCTGGTGAAAAGATCGCCGGGGCCGATGATAATGGTATCGGCGCTGTGTATGGCTTTGAGAACCGGGGGGTAAACCGAGATGCGGTCGTGGTGATGGGGGACGAGAAAGACGTCGCGGATTTTTTCGCGCTGGGTGCCGCGGGGCATGTCGATGGCCGTCTCACCGTAAATCCTTGTGCCGTCGGTCAGTTCGGCCACCAGGGTGGCTTTGTCGATCGTCACGGGAAGGATGCGTCCGCGCACATCCAGAATTTCCGCCAGGGCCTGAATTCCCGAGGGGAAGCTTCCAGTGTACCGCGACAGCATGGTGATGAGCATGTTTCCGGCGTTGTGCCCTTTGAGACGGCGGTCGCCGGTGAAGCGTTTGAGAAAGATCGCTCGGGCAATATCGCGGTGGGGCGAGAGGGCCAGGATGCACTTGAGGACGTCCCCCGGCGGCAGGATTCCCAGTTCATCGCGCAAGCGGCCGGTGCTGCCGCCGCTGTCGACCATCGAAACGACGGCAGTGATGTCTACCGAATCGAGTTCCCGCAATCCGGCCAGCAGGGCGTACTGGCCGCTGCCGCCGCCTATGGTCAGGATGTTGTGCATGGTACCTTCCCGGAAAATGCATGATCCCGGCGCAGGGTGCGGCCCGGCGGGAATCGGTTGGAGACGGGCTTATTCTACCGCCAATTCTTTCCTGAGCCATTTTTTCAGCTCGCCCTCGAGGGCATACACGCCTTTCAATTCACACACGGGCTGATGGTAACGGTTTGGAACCTCAAACTTGGCCAGTTCTTCGGCTTCGTCTGAGTTGCGGCGGATAAGATAAATGTAAAAGGGTTTCGACCAGCAGTTGACAACGAAATAGTGAGTGAAGTCATTTCTGGAGCGGATCACATATCCGTCGCCGCGGGCCCAATTGTTGCCCCATTCGAGATAGAGGCGGATGGCTTCTTCGGGCGTCATGTCCCAGTTGATCTGGTCCACCAAGTCTCGATTGTGTTTGAGTTCTTCGAGTGTCAGCATGGAAAGTCTCCTTTGACGGTATTGATTCAGCAGTGGAGAAGTAAAATTTTACGTTAACATGCGTCGTTCCGGTAAAAATGTCAAGAATCGACCGACGGTTATATGAAGTCCGCAGACAGGTGTCGTCCCGGTAGAAAATAAAATGGGCCCTGCTGCCGGGGGGCATTTTAGGGGTTGCTCGTCACAGAAGAATGTTGTAATGGAAGAATGTCAGAAATACAGACCCATACGCATACATAAGGATCACAGATGAGAAAAATTGCAGTGGCCATGGCCAAAGGCGGTGTCGGGAAAACCACCACCGCCGTCAATCTGGCTTTCGGGCTCGCGCGCCAGGGTTTCAAAGTCCTGTTGGTGGACGGTGACACCCAAGGGCAGGCCGCGAAGTTTTTGGGGGTCAATCCTTCCGTGGGGCTATATGAATTCGTCACGGGCCGCGACGAAAGCGGGCAGGCCGTCTCGAAAAAAGAAACCCTTTACCCTTGCCGCGACAATCTCTGGTTGCTCGGCGGCGGTATCAAGTTGGTGGAGTTGAAACACTGGCTCGGGGAACAACCGCGATCGGTGCGGCAGATTGTTCTGGCTAACGCCATGGTGCCCAAAGACGGTACCCTCGACTATCTCATCTTCGACTGTTCTCCCGGGTGGGATGTCTTGAGTGTCAATATCCTTATGGCCGTATCGGAAGTCCTCTGTCCCGTCGCGCTTCAAGGGCCCGCCATGGAGGGGCTAAAAACCTTTTTCGGGTATCTGATGTCAGCCCAGCGATTGAACCTGGAACTCCAATTGAGGTACGTTCTGCCGACCATGTTCGACCAGCGGACCCGCCATAGCTTCGACATTCTGCGTCAGCTCAAGCGCTTGTTCCACAAGCAGATCTGCCACCCGATCCGCTACAATGTGAGACTGCCGGAATCAGCCATGAAGGGCAAGACGATTTTCGAATACCGCAACAGCGCCGGAAGTGCTTCGGATTACGACAAACTTTTACTAAGGGTACAAAACGATGGCCAAAAGGAAGAAGAAATCCGCTGACTTTTTTGAGGATAGCCCTTTCGACCCGGTCAGCGCTGCGACCGGTGCGGTTCGGAAGCCGGGTGCCGGTTCGGCTGGCAAAATCCCCGGTCCCCAAAAGCGCAAAGTGGGGTTTTACCTGTCGACCCGGGTGTTGGATCGTTTCAACCGCAGTTTCTACGAATTGAAACTGAAAGGGCAGGCGATAGAAAACAAATCCGCACTGCTCGAAGCGGTCCTCGATTACGCTTTGGACGACATCGATCGCGGATGCGAGAGCTGCATACTCCGCAGCATAGCGAAGAGTTGACCGGCCCATGCCATGAGAAGGCGCGGTTCTGTATGGACAACGGCGGGCCGCCGGCATCCGGGCGATAATTCCCTTGACTAATTTGACCATCCACCCTACAAGCGGGAAACATCGACAAAGCCGGGGAATTCCAACCGGCATGGCCTATGACTACATGAACGGCGGTCCATCCGAAGACGTTACTATTGATCCAGAACGCGAAAAAGGAGGGTGAAATGGAGACCAAAAAGGTTCTGCTGACCGAAGACGAGATGCCGAGGCAGTGGTACAACATACTGGCGGACATCAAGATGAACCCGCCCCTGGGACCGGACGGCAACCCGGTAAGCCCGGATCAGCTGGCCCCGGTATTTCCAATGAACCTTATCGAGCAGGAGGTCAGCGATCAGCGCTGGATCGATATTCCTGAAGAAGTCCTCAGCGTTTACCGCATCTGGCGGCCGTCGCCCCTCGTTCGGGCCTTTGCCCTGGAAAAGGCCCTTGAAACGCCGGCCCGGATATACTTCAAATACGAAGGCGTGAGCCCTCCCGGCAGCCACAAGCCGAATACGGCCGTGCCGCAGGCTTACTACAACAAAGTCGCCGGTATCAAACGCTTGACCACCGAAACCGGAGCCGGCCAGTGGGGCAGCGCCTTGGCATTCGCCTGCGCGCAGTTCGGCCTGTCCTGCAAGGTTTTCATGGTTCGCATCAGTTTTGACCAGAAGCCCTACCGCAAATCAATGATGATGGCCTGGGGCGCGGAATGTGTTGCCAGTCCCAGCACCGCCACCAAAGCCGGTCGAGAATGGCTCGAGTGTGATCCGGATACGCCGGGAAGTCTTGGTATCGCCATTAGTGAGGCGGTTGAGGCCGCTGTCAGCGATACGTCCGGCGAGACGCGGTACTCATTAGGAAGCGTTTTAAATCACGTAATGCTGCACCAGACCGTTATCGGTTTGGAGGCCAAGAAGCAGCTTGAAAAGATAGGCGAATATCCCGATATCGTTATCGGCTGCGCCGGCGGCGGCAGCAATTTTGCCGGAATCGCCTATCCTTTTGTGCATGATAAGATCAATGGCAAGGATGTGGCCATTTATCCGGTCGAACCGGCTGCGTGTCCGACGCTGACCCGGGCGCCCTTTGCCTACGATCACGGAGACACTGCCGGATACACGCCGCTTCTGCCCATGCACAGCCTGGGCCACACTTTCGTGCCGGCCCCGATTCATGCCGGGGGGTTGCGATACCATGGAATGGCCCCCACGGTCAGCCAGTTGGTAGATGAGGGTATTCTGGAGCCCAAAGCTGTCGAGCAGCTGGCCGCTTTCGAGGCCGGTGTCCTGCTGGCCCGCACGGAGGGGATCATCCCCGCGCCGGAGACCAACCACGCCCTGGCGAGCGTGGTCGATGAAGCCAAGAAAGCCAAAGAAGAAGGCAAAGAGAAAGTGATCCTATTCAACTGGAGCGGTCACGGACTGATCGACCTGGGCTCCTACGACAAATACTTTTCCGGTGAACTTCAGGATTATACCTTAACTCAGGAAGAACAGGACAAGTATACCAGCATCCTGGCCAATTATCCGAAACCGCAACATATCAAAAACCGCTGATATCAAGACACAGCCGGACCGATGATGGGAAACGCAGCAAAACAGCTCGTGCGACGGTGCCCCCGGCTCGGGGGCCCGGTCGATTTTTTCTATTGTAAAACCTGTGAGCCACAACGGCATCCCTGCCGGAAGATAATCGATTGTTGGTGGGAAACCTTCGACGTCCAGCGGTATCTCCAGGACCACCTGGCGCCAGAAATTTTGGAACGGCTCACTCGTCAGGAAACGGAGCCGAAGATCAGCCAACTTGTAAAGATCATGGACCGGACTCAAAAACGTTTGGCCAAGCCCTGACACGAAAAATATCATCGATCATCACTTCATCCGGACCTAAGACCCTCACGTCATGCGCGAAGCTTGAAGCCACCGCCTGAAAAATACCTCAGACCGACGGCCATTCTGGACTGCGACCACCCAGAGGTCATCCATTTTGCGGACCGTATTGCGGGAAAAGCCGAAAATGATCCGGTCAAGACCGCTGTGCGGCTCTATTATGCAGTCCGGGACGGTATCCGCTACGATCCCTACGTCCCTTTTCATCGACCCTCCCACTACCGTGCCAGCAATATATTAAAATGGCGCCGGGGATACTGCGTCGGCAAAGCCGCGCTGCTCTGTGCCGCTGCCCGGGCGCGAAAAATCCCCTGCCGCCTTGGATTCGCAACGGTTTGCAACCACCTGGCATCCGAAAAGCTGATCGCCTACATCGGTTCGGATCGTTTCGTCTACCATGGCTATGTGGAATTCTGGCTGAACCGCCGCTGGGTGAAAGCCACCCCGGCTTTCAATGCCGAACTCTGTGATTTGCACCGCGTGGACCCGATCGATTTCGATGGGCATTCGGATGCCATCTATCAGTCCTATAATCGCGATAACAAACGCTATATCGAATATCTGGCCGATCACGGAACATACGCCGATGTGCCTGTTTCGGAGATAGTGCGTGCCTGGAAGGCGGCATACGGCGCCCGCAAGGTACAGGGGTGGATCGATAGGAACCGGTCTCGGGAGGGCGATCCACGGTTTTCAGTCAGTGATTTTTACCGGGAACCGCCCATGAAATCTTGACGGGTTTGGGGTGGGCTGGTGCCGTCAAGGGGCAATTGAGGATTTCGGCAAAGATGCATATGCTAAACCGAACCGTTCACAAATCGTTTTTAACACGAAGAAATTTATAGTTATTATAATAAAACCGGTCAGGTGCGACGGCGGCGGGATGGACCCATTGACTCGCTGGATCAAATCGATTTAAAAGGATCCGTTCCTGAAATTTCCGCCTCGCGCGTGCATCGGGGGCAGAGGCCTTCGAACTCCAGGCGATGGCCAATGATGGTATAAACGGTTGTCCCGTAAAGTTCATCCTCGATTTCCCGCAACGGGGCGATCGGGGCGTTATCCACCCGTCCGCATTGCAGGCAGCGGACGTGGTAATGTTTTTTGGGATCCCAGTCAAAGCGTTTGATATCCCCTCCGAGTTCAAGTTTCTGAATTTCCCCCAGCTCCGATAGAATTTCCAGGTTGCGATAGACCGTTCCGAGACTGATTCGTGGCAGCCGCTTGCGAACCATTTCATAGACTTCGTCGGCACTCGGGTGCACTTTGGCCCGTCGAATTTCCTCGAGGATTACTTCGCGTTGACGCGTCATTCGATAGGTAATGGTTTTGGGAGCGGTGTCGGTGGTGGATTTTCCTCCCGGGTTGGCCGGTTTATTTTTAGCTGCCATAGTCATTTACCGGTGTCGGTGATCGTATCGGCTTACGGGCTAACAACGTCCAAAATGTGCTTAAGACCGCAGAATTGTAAACGTTTACAGGGTGCGCGAATGCAAGGCGTCGGGCAAGCAGACGTACTTTTGTACTTCAAGTGTCCGACAACAAAGCAGAGCGGTGCCCTGTAAACGCTTACCGGTGATCTTATAAGTCTTCGTCGATATGAGTGGTTACTGATAACAATAACCGTCGATCTCGTCAAGAAAGCCGTCGGTAAATACCACGAAAAATACAAAAAAATGGCCGGCGGCCGAGAAACGTCCAGTTTCGGTTCGATTCGATATATAGGCAGCCATCGTTTGGGTTGAAAATAAAGATTTCTTTCAACGCCCTGTTGTTCGATGATATTTAGGCATTTCTGGATGGTTTTCTAGACTTGGCGGGCGAGGGCAGGGGAAAACAGATTGACAAGGTGATTAATTTTATAATAGAATATCAGCTATTTATAAAATAGGCGGCCGACCCATGGCCGGTGCCGCGATATCGAATTATTATCACTACTTGACTCACATTGAAGGGACCTGATCTTGATAAACGGCGTTGAGAGCGACAATACCCAGAGAATTCGGTTCGAAAAACCGGATCTTGTTGAAATGACAAAGAATTACACGGTTGTAGACTTGCATTTTCACAGCCGCTACTCCGATGGCTCAAATTCAGTCGCAGAAATTATCCGCTATGCCCGAGACCTGAATATCGGTGTTGCCATCACCGACCATAACGCCATCGAGGGGGCGGTCAGGATCGATACCTGCAAAGATGTACTGAGCATTCCCGGCATCGAAGTCACTTCCGAAGAAGGGGCCCACATCCTTGTGTATTTTTATCAGATCGAGAGCCTGCAGCGCTTCTATAGCGAGGATATAAAGCCCTTCATGGGCAGTGACATCATGAGTTCAACCTCCCTTAAGATGGAAGAGATTATTGCGCGGGCCAGAAAGTATCGCACGGTCATCATCTTTCCCCATCCCAATTGTGCTGTATACACCGGGATTTGCAATCCATATTTTTCCCAGGAGCGACAGCAAAAATTATTTCACTTGGTTGATGGGGTTGAAGTGATCAATTCCGGCAACCTGAAAAAACAAAATCTCAAATGCGCCCTGTTGGGATTCAATCTCAACAAAGCCATTACAGGTGGCAGCGACGGGCACCTGCTTAAGCACATGGGGAAAGTGGTTTCCTACGCCGACTGCCGTTCCGATCGTCAGGCATTTCTCGATGCAGTCAAACAGAAAAAAAATAAAGTGATCGGCAAGGAAGTAAATATTCTGCGGAAGATGACCGCCAACGGCTACAAGCTCCGATCGAATTTTCGCAATGGGACCGATTTATTCAGTAAAAATTGTCATTTCGGATATACCCTCGTCCATACTCAATCCCAAAAACTGCAGGAAAACCTGCGCCGCAGCCTCAACGGTAAATTTCGGCAGCGCATGAAGGCAAAGATGTATCGATACAATTTTTGATCTCTTCCACTTCCACTCCCCCCCAATCTTTTGACGAATAAATGAACGGCCGGAGAATTGTCAAACCGTCCGGCTTTCATTTAAAAAGCGCAGAAAAGTTTTATATTGACCTGCTTCGTCGGATTCGTGTAGTTACAAAATATAAGGTAAGTTTAGAGTAATGCCAAGGTCTTTGCTTTATTCGTGCGGACATTCTGTCGGCTGCGGAGTGTCCGGGCAGTGGTAATGGTTTGTTGTAATTATCGCTGATAATGGAATCAACCTAAACTAAAAGGAGGAGAGCAGATGAAGGGATTCAAACTGATCGTAGTGATGGCAATAATTGGGGTTCTCCTGTCCGGGAGTGTCGTCTTTGCCGGCACCCTTGCGGACGTCAAAGCCAAGGGGTTTATTGCGGTGGGCGTCAATGAAGGCTTGTTCGGCTTTTCGAAACCCGATGAGAAGGGTGTCTGGCGCGGGCTGGATGTCGATACCGCCCGGGCGATTTCGGTGGCAGTTTTCGGTGATCCGAACAAGATCAAGTTCATCCCCCTCACGGCCAAAACAAGGTTCACGGCGCTGCAGTCCGGGGAAATCGACGTACTGACCCGCAACGCGACCCAGACGCTTAGCCGCGAATCCTCCCTGGGTTTAAACTTCGCACATGTGAATTATTACGACGGTCAGGGCTTTCTCGTGCCGAAAAAACTCGGTGTTAAAGATGCCAAGGAACTGGATGGTGCGACGGTTTGTGTTTTACCTGGAACCACGACAGAGCTCAATGTTGCCGATTTTTTTAGGGCCAACAAAATGACGATGAAGCCGGTCGTCATCGAAAGCACCCCGGAGTTGGCCAAGGCGTTTTTTGCGGGCCGGTGTGACTGCTTGACATCCGATGCGTCCCAGTTGGCCAGCACCCGCTCGGTGGCTCCCAACCCGGATGACTATGTCATTCTGCCCACAATCATTTCCCGAGAACCATTGGCTCCGGCCGTTCGCCATGGTGACGACCAGTGGTTCGACATCGTCAACTTTTCGACGATGGCGATGATCGAAGCCGAGTTTCTCGGCATTACCTCCAAGAATGTGGACGATATGCTCAAGAGCGGCGATCCTCAGGTACAGCGATTTCTCGGAGTGAATCCGGGAAACGGCGAGGCCCTGGGATTGGACGAGAAGTGGGCCTATAACATCGTCAAGATGGTCGGAAACTACGGAGAGGTCTTCGAACGCAATGTCGGTGTCAACACCCCCCTCAAGCTCGAACGCGGGCTGAATGCGTTGTGGACGAACGGTGGTCTGATGTACACCCCACCGTTCAAGTAATCGATTGAACCGCTCATCAATGCAAAGTTCTCTAAACAAGCCGTTAGGCCGCCACTTTCACATTCGCCGGCTTAACGGCTTGGGTCATTTGTTGTGCTTGCGTTTATCTGCAAAGGGTGAAATATCCTTTGTGCAGAAGTACGATGGCGCCAGCCTTACCCTGCCGTGTGCTTCCGGCTGGGAATCGCGTCCCGGACGATTTTGCAATGTGCTGAAGAAGCCCTAACCGATTTTGATTTCAAAAGCTGATGTCCCCAACCAAAAATCACCGCAGCAGCAAAAAGACGCCATCCAAAACCACCTTCTGGTATGACCCCAAGGTTCGCGGTGTCTTCTATCAGATCGGCGTTTCGTTGATGGTGGGCCTGCTGGGGTATTATTTGATGACGAACACCCTGGTGAACCTGGAGAAACAGTCCATTGCCACAGGGTTCGGTTTTTTAGAAAAACAGGCGTCCTTTGAAATCGGGGAATCCCTCATTCCTTATTCAGCGGCCGACACTTATTTTAAGGCGTTGCTGGTCGGTGCGCTCAACACCCTTCTGGTGGCCTTCATCGGCATCGTTCTCACTATTATCCTCGGCACATTCCTCGGTATTGCGCGGCTTTCGACAAACTGGCTCTTATCGAAGATCGCCGCCATTTACATCGAGGTCTTTCAGGATATCCCCGTTCTGCTGCAGTTGTTCTTCTGGTATGCTTTTTTCTATGAAATTCTGCCGCAGCCACGACAGGCCCTTGAACTTTTCAATGGTGTTTTTTTGTGCAACCGGGGTTTGATTTTCGGTATACCCGAGGCGGATCCGGCCTATAAATACATGGCGGTCGCATTTTTGATCGGATGCAGCGGTATCTATTTGTTGCGGCGCTGGGCCCGCAAACGTCAGGATGAAACCGGCCAGGCGTTTCCGGTCATTCGGGTCTCCCTCGGGATAATGATCGGACTGCCGCTGATCACATGGTGGCTCGCCGGTGCCCCGACGGCGATGGATGTGCCGGTGTTAAAGGGGTTCAATTACCAAGGCGGCCTCACCGTCAGCCCCGAATTCACGGCTTTACTGTTGGGACTCGTCCTTTATACAGCCGCCTTTGTGGCCGAGGTCGTGCGCGCCGGTATTCAATCCGTTAGCAGGGGCCAGACAGAAGCCGCGGTGTCGATCGGCCTGAGACCCGGACAGGTTTTGAACCTGGTCATATTGCCCCAGGCGCTGCGGGTCATCATCCCGCCGCTAACCAGCCAAATGCTGAATCTGACAAAGAACAGCTCCCTGGCCGTCGCCATCGGCTATCCCGATTTCGTTTCCGTTTCAGGTACCACCATCAACCAGACCGGCCAGGCCATCGAGGGGGTTGCCATGATAATGATGATATATCTTATTTTCAGCTTAACGACCTCGGCCTTCATGAACTGGTACAACAAGAAAATGAAACTTGTCGAGCGATAGGCGACATCAGCTAATGACGACAACGCGCCAGGACATATCGCAGGTTGAAACAGTCAAACCGCCGCGGACGAGAGTCGGAATCGTCGGCTGGCTGCGGACAAACCTGTTCAGCACCTGGTACAATTCACTGCTGACACTTGTCATTCTCTATCTTCTCTGGCAGACGATACCGCCTTTTATCCGTTGGGCTTTCATCGACAGCCTATGGATGTCGACGGGAAGAGAATGCCAGGCCGTCGATGGGGCCTGCTGGTCGATTATACCGGCCAATATCCGCTTTATCCTGTTCGGCTTTTATCCTTACGACATTCAATGGCGGCCGGCGACCGCCGTCGTCATCCTGGTGGGTCTGCTGATTTTCAGCCAGTATCGCCGCAACTGGAAGAAGTCCTTGCTTTATATCTGGATCGCCGGCCTGGTCTGCATGGGGGTGCTCATGCGCGGCGGAATCCTGGGATTATCCACGGTGGAGAGCACAAAGTGGGGCGGGCTGCCGCTGACCCTTTTGCTCTCGGTATTCGGCCTGACCGCTGCGTATCCCCTCGGTGTCCTCCTGGCTTTAGGGCGCCAGTCGAAGCTGCCGGCCATCAAAAGCCTCTGCGTTATTTATATCGAGCTGATTCGAGGCGTTCCTCTGATCAGCCTCCTGTTCATGTCGTCGGTCGTCTTTCCCTTGTTTTTACCGGAAGGTGTGACGGTAAACAATATTTTACGGGCCCAGGTCGCCATCATTTTGTTCACCGCCGCCTATATCGCCGAGGTGGTGCGCGGCGGTTTACAGGGCATGTCCGCTGGACAGTACGAAGCTGCCGAAGCTTTGGGGTTGAATTATTACCAGACCATGCGTTTAATCATTTTACCCCAGGCGCTCAAGATCGTCATTCCGCCCTCGGTAAGTATTCTCATTTCGGCTTTCAAAGACACCTCACTGGTGGTGATTATCGCTCTCTACGATCTGCTGAAAACCACCCAGTCCATTCTTGGCGATCCCCGGTGGATGGGCTTTTCGGCCGAAGCGTATATTTTTATCGCCATAATCTATTTCGTGTGCTGTTTCTACATGTCCAACTTCAGCCGTAAGCTGGAACGCGAACTCGATAAAGGGCAGTAGGCGAAGGATTAAAGGTGCGGAAAAAATTTTTATAATTTATAGGGATTATGGTCATGAATGACACGATGCCGGCCCAAGACGATCATCTGCAAGCCGACGACACCATTATCGAGATTGTTGGCATGCACAAATGGTTTGACGAATTTCACGTGCTCAAGGATATCAATCTGAAAGTTGCCCGCAAAGAGCGCATCGTTATCTGCGGGCCGTCCGGATCGGGTAAATCGACCCTGATTCGATGCATCAACCGCCTCGAGGAGCACCAGAAGGGGCAGATAATCGTCGATGGAATCGAATTGACCAACAATATAAAAAATATTGAAAAGATCCGCGCCGAAGTCGGAATGGTTTTCCAGCACTTCAATCTGTTTCCCCATTTGACGATTCTTGAAAATCTATCGCTGGGACCGATCTGGGTGCGCAAAGTACCGCGCCGTGAGGCCGAAGAGGCGGCCATGCATTACCTTGAAAAAGTCCATATTGCCGAGCAGGCTCAAAAGTATCCCGGCCAGCTTTCCGGCGGGCAGCAGCAGCGGGTGGCCATTGCCCGCAGCCTGTGCATGGCCCCGAAGGTGATGCTGTTCGATGAGCCGACTTCGGCCCTCGATCCTGAAATGATCAAGGAGGTATTGGATGTCATGATCGAACTGGCCCAGGAGGGGATGACCATGATCGTGGTCACCCATGAGATGGGTTTTGCCAAGAGTGTGGCCCACCGGGTGCTGTTCATGGATTACGGCCAGATCGTAGAGGCGAACACCCCCGATGAATTTTTCGACAATCCGCAGCACGAGCGCACCAAACTCTTTCTGAGCCAGATATTGCATTGATGAAACCGATTGTCGTCATCGTGGGACGCCCCAATGTGGGTAAGTCCACCTTTTTCAACCGGGTAACGCGGACCAGGGACGCCCTGGTCGACAATGCCCCCGGCGTGACCCGGGATCGACACTTCGGCACCGCCCGTTGGGACGAAGCCGAATTCAACCTGGTGGATACCGGGGGCATCGCCGGAACGGATGAATTTTCGCTACGCATCGCATCCCAGGTGCAACTGGCCATCGACGAGGCGGATGCCGTCATTTTCATTATGGACGGCCGGGAAGGTCTGTCGCCCTTCGACCAGGAGATCGCCGGACTGTTGAGGCCGGCGGCCAAACCGATTTTCTTCACCGTCAACAAGATCGACGGCCCGGAGCAGGAAGACCGTTTGGCGGACTTTTACAGCCTCGGTGTGGCCAGGCTCTATCCCTTGTCAGCGGAACATCGCTACGGGCTGACCGATCTTCTCGACGATCTGGTGCAGGCTTTGCCCGTCTTTACGCCGCCGCCGGACGCGGATGACGGCAAGGAAACCATTCGGGTCGCGGTCATCGGACGGCCAAACGTGGGCAAGTCTTCCCTCATCAACACCATCCTGGGGGAAGATCGCCTGCTGGTCAGCAGTGTTCCGGGCACCACCAGGGACGCCGTGGATACGTTGTGCCGGATCGATGATCGTCCCTACCGTCTTATCGATACCGCCGGCATCCGGCGGAAGGGGAAAGTGTCCCAGAAGATCGAAAAGTTCTCGGTCATCAAAGCCCTTCGCAGCCTGGACCGCTGCGATGTGGCCCTGGTGGCAATCGATGCCCATGACGGCATCACCGATCAGGATGTAACGATTGCCGGCTACGCCCATGAGCGCGGTTGCGGATGCGTGTTTCTGTTGAACAAGTGGGATCTGATCGAAAAAGATCACAACACCGTCAGGCAATACACCCAGGAGCTCAGGGAAAAGGCCAAGTTCCTCACCTATGCCCCCATTCTCACCGTCTCCGCATTGACCGGGCAGCGCGTCACCAAGATTTTCAGATTGGTGGATGCCGTCTATCTTCAGTATGGCACCCGGGTCGGCACCGGCCGGTTGAACAAGGCCCTCGAGGAGGCGGTCGACCGCAATACACCGTCACTGCACCGCGGGCGACGCATCAAATTCTTCTACTCCACCCAGATCTCGACCAAACCGCCTTCATTTGTCTGCTTCGTCAACTACCCGGAGGCCGTTCACTTCTCCTATCAGCGCTACCTGGTGAACTGTCTGCGGAGGGATCTGGAGCTGGACAAGACGCCGATCCGCCTGTTTTTCCGCAAAAGGGAGCGGCGCAAGATGGCGGGTCAAAAACAGAAAAGATGATGGATGGGCGAGTGGCGTCCCCGAGCACTCCCGATCCGAAACCTGAATTCAATCGATACGACATGGCCGACCTTTTCGAATACCATGCCCGCAAGGACTTCGATCCGACCCGTCCCTTGGCCGAACGGATGCGCCCGCGCAGCCTGTCCGAGTTCGTCGGGCAGATGCATCTTGTCGGCGGCGGAGAGGTGATCCGCCGGGCCATCGAGCAGGATCATATATTTTCAATGATCCTCTGGGGGCCGCCCGGCTGCGGCAAGACGACCCTGGCCCGCATCGTCGCCGGAGAGACAAAATCCCATTTTACGCAGTTTTCAGCGGTACTGTCCGGGGTCAAGGACATTCGTTCGGTCATCGGCGATGCCCGTCAGCAGCTCGCACTGCACCGCCGGAAGACCATTCTCTTCGTGGATGAGATCCACCGCTTCAACAAGGCCCAGCAGGATGCGTTTCTGCACCAGGTGGAAAGCGGATTGATCACCCTCATCGGCGCGACCACTGAGAATCCGTCCTTCGAGGTGATCGCACCGCTGCTGTCCCGCTGCCGTGTGTTGACACTGAACAGGCTTTCTGCCGCAGAAATCGGCAGCCTCTTGGAGCGGGCGCTGCAGGACGCGGAGAGGGGGATTGGCGCCCTCGGAATCGAGCTGGCTCCAGAGGCATTGGCCCATCTGATTCAGGTCGCCGACGGTGACGCACGGGCGGCGCTCAACGGCCTCGACGTCGTTGCGGCCCTTATGACCGGAGGCGGCGGCTCCACCGCCCCGATCACCTTGCCGGATGTCGAACGGGCGCTGCAGAAGAAAGCTTTGGTATACGACAAGTCGGGTGAGGAGCACTTCAACCTGATTTCCGCTCTCCACAAGAGCCTGCGCGGCAGCGATCCCGATGCGGCCTTGTACTGGCTTGCCAGAATGCTCGAGGCCGGTGAAGATCCGCTCTACATAGCCCGCCGAATGGTGCGGTTCGCCTCGGAAGATATCGGCAACGCCGATCCGCGAGCCCTCGGAATCGCCCTCGATGCCATGGAAGCCTTTAGATTCATCGGGCGGCCCGAGGGGGATCTGGCCCTGGTCCAGGCGGCGGTGTACCTGGCGACAGCCCCCAAAAGCAACAGCCTGTATGCGGCCCACAAAGCAGTGGTGTCCGACATCCATTCGACCGGCTCTCAACCGGTTCCATTGCATATCCGCAATGCCCCCACGCAATTGATGAAACAACTCGGCTATTCCAAGGGGTACAAGTACGCTCACGACTACACGGACGCGCAAGTGGCGCAGGACTACCTGCCGGATGCCCTCAAGGGACGGCGGTATTACCATCCCACCGACAGGGGCTATGAAAAGATCATCGCCGATCGTCTCGACCGTTGGCGCCGAAAGAAGACCACCGGTTCGGGCAAGGCGTAGTGCTGGGGGAAATCCCCCCTGGGGTGTCAACGACCACCCGCAAAGCGGGTGGCTTGGATTTCCGGCCATAGGCCGGAAGAACAAACGCGCGCCAGGGCGCCAATCGTTGCGGTTGTAATCGCGCCGTTGGCGGAATGCACAGCACCCGGTTTGAAAACAACCCATCAACGTCGAGTTTGCCACTTCAGATACCACCGTCCTCGTTTCAGAGCTCCCGCCTGTGCGGGTAAGGGGTGTTTTTCGATTTAAGGCATCGGGGGTTATGGCGATGTGACGGCGGGCTGGCCTTCCAAACGCTCAATCGGTGGCCAGCGGGGTTCATTTCCAGTGCGGATCGATTCTGAACCGCACTGTCCGACTGACTCCGCGATCCTCCTCCGGTCCAGGCGGATCGAAGGAACGTTCCTCAAAAGTGACTTCACCGGTATCGGAAACCAATATGACCGAAGACGATCGGGTTCCGTAGGCGGCGCTGGTGATGAACAGAGGCGACAGCAGCCTTTCCCATTCGAGGCCGACTCCGGTGTCCGGAAGTTCGTGATCCGGTGCAGCTGCACGATCGGAGAGGATGCCGAACAGATCCTCGGCGTGCCAGGGGGGCTTTCGGTTGAGGACGGTCTCCAAGCGTCTTTTGCCTTTATCGACCTTGGGCCATCCGGTATTGATCAGGTGGTTGCTCAACCCGTAGACCCCCGGCTGGAGGCATTCGGCGTTGCCGCCCCGGTTGGAGTGATACCAGAGCTCCCCAAGATCACCCACCAACAGATTGAATCCGTTGTACCGGTGACCGACACGGCCGACTTCTTCCAGGTAGGTGCCGGGGCGATCGGTGGTTTCGAGGAAACGGCTGACCAACAACCCCCGGGACGGGGCCTGGGATTTTTGAGCGGCAGGGTCACGGTAATTGGTCAGGGCGGCCATCCGCCCGCCGCGTGATATTCCGAGCCACGTGCCGTTGCCTTTCACGTCGCGTCCGCCGTATATGCCCGGGGCGTCCTCCCAGGCGGCCAGGGGCAGGGTCGCGCGATCGAAGAATTCATCCCGGTTGGCCAGCAGGATCAGGCGGTAGCCGGGTTGTTTTGCATACGAAAAAAGAATCAGGCACATCGTATCACCATTGACCGTCACCGGTTGGTATGATAGAGACAACCTCTGTCATCAGTATATGATTATCCAAAATAATCAACATTTTAATCAAAATCAACTCGGGGAGGATTCTGCGATGCGAGAGGCAGTTATCGTCAGTGGTTCGCGGACGGCGATCGGCAATTTCGGGGGAGCGCTGCAGTCGGTGCCCGTGGTCGACCTGGGGGCACTCGTGATAAAAAACGTTCTTCAGAAGATCGGGCTGCGGCCGGTAGTGAGTCCGCAAATGGCGGCCGACGCTCCCGACAAACTAAAGGGCAGGGGTGTGACGGAACTTGAGGCGCGATATCAGGACTGGCAAGATTCGGCCGCACCCGTCGCCATCGATGAGGTGATCATGGGTAACGTGCTTCAGGCCGGTCAGGGACAGAATCCCGCCCGGCAGTCCATGATCCGGGCGGGCCTTCCCAAGGAGACTCCGGCTTTTTCGATCAACAAGGTTTGCGGGTCCGGCCTCAAAACGATCGCGTTGGGGGCCGCCGCGATCCTGGCCGGACAGGCCGAAGTCATCATCGCCGGAGGCCAGGAGAATATGAGTCAGGTTCCGTTGTCCCTGCCCAAAGGTCGCTGGGGGTATCGCATGGAGCTCAGCGGCGCCGGAGAAGTGCATGATTTAATGGTATTCGACGGCCTGTATGAAATTTTTTATGGATACCACATGGGGACGACGGCGGAAAATATTGCCGAGCTTTACGGAATCGGTCGCCGAGAGCAGGATGAACTAGGGGTGTTGAGTCATACCCGTGCACGGCAAGCGGCAAAAGACGGATTGTTCGGTGATGAAATCGTTCCGGTGGTGATCAAATCGCGCAAAGGCGATGTGGTTTTCGAGGTCGACGAACGCCCTATGGATACCGATATCGATAAAATGGGCAAACTGCGGCCGGTCTTCAAAAAGGACGGAACCGTCACGGCGGGAAATGCTTCCGGCATCAACGATGCGGCGGCTGCTGTATTGCTCATGAGTGCCGACAAGGCCAAGGAACTCGGTCTCGAACCTTTGGCGCGGATCAAAGGATTTGCCGCGGGAGGGCTCGATCCGGCTTATATGGGCTTGGGACCGGTACCGGCGATCCGCAAGGTGCTGAGGGACACCGGTCTGACATTGAGTGACATCGATTTGATCGAGTTGAACGAGGCTTTCGCGTCCCAGGCCATCGGTTGCATGCGGGAGCTGGGTATCGAAAACGACCGCCCCAACGAACTCGGCAGCGGCATCTCGCTCGGCCATCCCATTGGCTGCACCGGCACCCGTCAGGTGGTGACGGCGATGCATCAAATGAAACGGAAAGGGTACAGCACGGGAATGATCAGTATGTGCATCGGCGGCGGAATGGGCATGGCGATGATCATCGAACGCTGAGTCCGGGTGCCGAACGGTTGAAGAAGGCGGGCCGGCCATGAGCGGCAAACCGGCGGTCTCACCCTCCGTCGCCGTCATTTTGCTCTTTACACACCGGGGGGCTTACTGTTATAAGCCACGGTTAAAAATGACGGCTTGAGTGCGACCCAGTGGACCCATCACTACGGTTAGGAGAGGAGACAGGAAATCATGAACATTCCAAGGAAACTGGGCATTTTGATTTTCTTCGGAGTACCGGTGATCATCGGCGGCGGGATCGTCTATGCCATCTTCCACGACCTCGCGGCGATATTTATCTACCAGGCCATCCTTCTGCTCGGAGCCGGCGCGTTTATCGCCAGATAGACGCTTGTATTTTTCCTTCTACCGTTAGACGTTAACGCCAAGAACAGCCACGGCTATCCCTGATGTCCATCGCATCCGGGATGCCGTGGGTTTTTTTGTGGTTCATTGACTTGGCAATCGATAATAAAGCAAGGTGAAGCAATGATGCCAACTGATAATACGCCCATGGTCAGCATAGAAAGTGAGATGCGAAAATCGTATCTCGATTACGCCATGAGCGTCATCATCGGCCGGGCGTTGCCCGATGTTCGAGATGGTCTGAAACCGGTGCACCGGCGCGTGCTCTTCGCCATGCGTGAACTCAAGAACGACTGGAACAAACCGTACAAAAAATCAGCGCGCATCGTCGGTGACGTCATCGGTAAATACCACCCCCACGGCGACACCGCCGTGTACGATACCATCGTACGCATGGCGCAGGATTTTTCGCTCCGCTACCCCATGGTGGACGGTCAGGGCAACTTCGGTTCCATCGACGGCGACCCGGCGGCAGCCATGCGGTACACCGAGATCAGGATGATGCGCCTGGCGCATGAAATGCTGGCCGACCTCGAAAAGGAAACGGTCGATTTTGTAGCGAATTACGATGAGTCGCTGACCGAGCCGTCGGTGTTGCCGACCAAGCTGCCGTCTCTCTTGGTCAACGGATCCTCGGGAATCGCGGTCGGCATGGCCACCAATATTCCGCCCCACAATATAAACGAGGTTTGTGAGGCGATAAAGGCCCTGGTGGACAATCCGCAACTCGAATGGCACGATTTGATGAAATTCATACCCGGCCCTGATTTTCCCACCGGCGGCATCATTTACGGCACAACCGGCATCGAGGACGCCTACCGCACGGGACGGGGCATCATCCGGATGCGCGGGCGGGTCATCGTTGAAATAGACCAGCGCACCCAGGTGGAAACCCTGATCATCAACGAACTCCCCTACCAGGTCAACAAGGCGCGGCTCATCGAACAGATCGCCGATCTCGTTAAAAACAAACAGATCGAAGGGGTGCGATTCGTCAGAGACGAGTCGGACCGCGACGGAATGCGCATCGCCATCGGGCTCAAAAAAGACCAGATTGCCGGAGTGGTCATCAATCAGCTTTACAAACACACCCGCTTGGCGGGCAGTTTCGGCGTCATATTCCTGGCCGTGGTTCAGGGGCGCCCGGAGCTCCTACCCCTGAAAAACGTTCTCGAACAGTTCATTTATCACCGCAAAGAAATCATCATTCGGCGCACGCGTTACGATTTGCGAAAAGCGGAGGAGCGCGCCCACATTCTCGAAGGCTTGAAGGTGGCCCTCGACCACCTGGACGAGGTGGTCGCCCTGATCAGGAGTTCTCGATCGCCGGAAGAGGCCCGCAACCGGCTCATGGAGACCTTCGCACTCACGATCGAGCAGGCCAAGGCCATTCTGGATATGCGGCTCCAACGCTTGACCGGACTCGAACGGGAAAAGATCATCGAAGAGTACGAAAACGTGCTCAAAGATATCGCCCGTTTCAAGGAAATACTCGGCAGCGACCAGGAGGTGTTGAGCATCGTCAAGCAGGAGCTCGCCGAAATCCAGTCCGAATTTGCCGACCAGCGTCGCTCGGAAATCGTTCACGATACGAGAGAGATCAATATAGAGGACATGATCGTCGAAGAGGATATGGTCGTGACCATTTCCAACGACGGTTATATCAAACGCAACCCGATCACGCTCTATCGCAATCAGCGGCGCGGCGGCAAGGGCAAGACTGCCATGGGTACCAAAGAGGAGGATTTTGTCGAACACCTCTTTGTGGCCTCCACGCACCACACGTTCATGTTTTTCACCAACCAGGGCAAGGTTTACTGGTGCAAGGTCTATGACATCCCCCAGGCCGGAAGAACAAGCCGCGGAAAGGCCGTCGTCAATTTGTTGAATCTGGCGCCGGACGAAAAGATGACCACCGTTTTGGCTGTGCCGTCTTTCGAACCCGGCGCCTACATCCTGATGGCGACCCGTAACGGGCTGGTCAAGAAAACGGATCTGATGGCATTCAGCCGGCCGAGGGTCGGCGGTATCATCGCCATCAATCTGCGCCCCGATGATGAATTGATCGAAGCCCGGCTGACCGATGGCACATACAACGTGTTTCTCGGCTCGGCCTCGGGCAAATCGATCCGCTTTCACGAATCGGATGTCCGCCCGTCCGGGCGCGTATCCCAGGGCGTACGGGGCATGAATATCGCCAAGAGCGATTCCATCGTGGGAATGGCGGTGCTCAGTCACGGGCAGACGCTGTTCACCGCCACCGAAAACGGATACGGCAAGCGGACCTCCATCGATGAATACCCGGTCCACAAGCGCGGCGGTAAGGGAGTCATTACCATTAAGACCAGCGAAAGAAACGGCCAGGTCGTGGCCCTGCTGCTGGTCGAGGAAGACGATGACGTGATGCTCATGACCGACGGCGGCAAGCTCATCCGCATCCCCGTGGCCGGGGTTTCGGTGATCAGCCGCAATACCCAGGGGGTTACGCTGATTGACACCGATGATGACGAGAAAGTAGTGGCTGTCGCCCGTATCCATGACGACTGATGACCCGCGGCAGGCGGCTGGAAAGAGGGCTGCCGGCCCCCATCTGTTTCATTGCTTCCCGACCGTATCGGGTATGATTTGTTTTGATATCTGACGATTCATTTCACTACCGCTGTTTGCTGCGGGGAGGACAGCGCATTTGGACAGAGTGATCCGGACGATGAAGGCAGAATTTGATTTTGAGAAGGTGAAAATCGGGGTTGTGGGGGCCGGAAGCTGGGGGACGGCCCTGGCCAACCTTTTGGCCTCGAAAGGCTACTCCGTCGATCTGTGGGTTTTCGAAGAGGAGGTCCTCGGCCAGATCAGAGAGCACCGCGAAAACAAAGTCTTCCTGCCGGGGATACCACTGCCACCCACCATCGAACCCAGTCACGGCATCGAATCCGTAGTGGCCGAAAAGGATCTCGTGCTCCTCGTTGTTCCCTCGCACGTGATGCGCGAAACGACGGAGCGCATGCGGGGTGCCATCGGCAAAGACACGATCGTGGTCACCGCGTCGAAGGGGATTGAAAACCAGACGCACTTGACGATGACGGGGGTGTTGAGCCAGACGCTGCCCGAAACGCCTAAAAACCATTTTTCTGTTCTTTCCGGCCCCAGCTTTGCGCGTGAGGTGGCCCAAAGAGTTCCAACGGCCGTGACGGTTGCGGCCCAATCCCTCGAGGTCGCCGTCTTCGTACAGAAGGTATTCGCCACGCCCTATTTTCGCGTTTACACCAACGATGACGTTTTGGGCGTCGAGTTGGGTGGAGCGGTGAAGAACGTCATCGCCATCGCTGCCGGCGTTGTCGACGGGCTGGGGCTCGGGCTGAACACCCGCGCGGCGCTGATCACCCGCGGTCAGACCGAAATACGGCGCTTGGGGGTCGCCCTGGGCGCCAAGCCGCGGACCTTCACCGGCCTGGCCGGTATCGGTGATCTGATCCTGACCTGCACGGGGACACTGAGCCGGAATCACACGCTGGGTCAAAAAATAGGCCAGGGCATGACGCTCAAAGAGATCCTGGCCGAGATGCGCATGGTGGCCGAAGGAGTGAAAACGGCCCGATCGGTTTACAATCTGTCCCGCCATATCGACGTGGAGATGCCCATCTGCGAGGAAATGTATCATATCCTTTACGAGGAACTGGCACCCCAGGAGGCCCTTCAACGGCTGATGACGCGGGAGCTGAAATACGAATTGGATGAAGAATGACCGGTTTTGCCGGGTAATCGGTTGACCGACCGGTTCCCTGCCGCCACAGGTCGGAACCCGGTGCCGGGGAAACCCATCGCCGGCGCTGCCCACGGTGGCGGCGAGTTCCCTCGACGACCCTTTATCGACGCCTTCTCGGCCGGGGAGAATCCATTGACTGGCAGCCGCGATCACAAAGGTGCCGGGCACCGTCAGAGACTGAGGGATAAATTCCTGGATTCAGGCCTCAAGGGTTTTCATGACTACGAGGTGATCGAACTCCTGCTGACTCTGGGGCAGCCACGCAGGGACTGCAAGGATGCGGCCAAGGCGGCGCTGAAACGGTTCCGCAGCTTCCAGGGTGTGATCGAAGCCTCACCCGAAGATCTCTGCCGAGTCGAAGGTGTCGGTCCCAGAAACCTCATCGGCATCCGGTTGATCAAGGCCGTGGCCGACCGCTACCTGTCCAGAAAGATCGAAAACAAGAATCCGCTCAACAATTCCCGCGATCTCTTCGAGTTTCTCTATCACAGCATGCGCGACAAACAGCGCGAGCAGTTCAGAGCCATTTATCTCGATGCCAAGAACCGTGTCATCACCACGGAAACCCTCTTCAAGGGGACCCTTACAGGCAGCTCGGTCTACCCCCGTGAAGTCGTTCGATCGGCCCTGAACCATCAGGCGGCGGCCATGATCTTCGCCCACAACCATCCGTCCGGGGATCCTCAACCGTCGCCTGAGGACATCGCCGTTACCCGGCAGTTGGTGTTTGCCTGCCGGGTGATGGCCATCACCGTTCACGAACACCTGGTGATCGGAAACAACCGTTACTTCAGTTTTGCCGATCAAGGGTATGTGGCCCGATTCAACGACGAATTCGACCGATTGAATCGCTAGGGAATCGCACCGAAAGATTCCCTGTCTCGAAATGAAGAAGTGACATCACCCGTGGGATGTTCGACCCGATTGACGCTCTGCGGTTGGTGTGACCCGACACCGATCTTCCTGCCTATCCCCTCAAATCTTGCGGCCCTTTTTCCTTGCCTTGGGAACGGACATGGATTAATTTACAATTCCGCAGCTTACGAGCGAGACCACAACGACGGGTTACGCATGTTCACCGCTCACCGGGGCCTTGCCGGTCGGAAGGCCGTCCGCTGTGTATCCGGCTCGAATTTTCGCCATTCCCGGTCCGGGGGTGCCGAGGTATCTGAAGAAAATGTGGCATACCGATCCAGAAAACAGAGAAAAAGAACACCCTTATTGCTTCGGCAAATTGAACACCGTTTTTCCCTTGGGTGACGACGGCCTGCGGCATACGCCCGAATCCTGCATGGTTTGCCGTTACAAAACCGAGTGTCTGCGTGAGGCGCTCAGGCAAAGCGACGGCATCCAGGTGCGCGAGGAGAAACTCGATCGGGCATACGCCGCCGGTATGGTCGGATTTCTGGAACGATGGTCGCGCAAAAAAGAGTTGCACCGTCGGAAACAGCAGACGGCGAAAACCGTGAACAAGAGAAGGGGGAATCATGAGGACGATTAGGGATATTGACATCAAGGGCCAGCGTGTGTTCATCCGGGTCGATTTTAACGTGCCCTTGGATGAACACCGCAACATAACCGATGATTCCCGCATCAGGGGAGCACTGCCGACGATCAACTATGCCCGCGAGCAAGGCGCCCGGCTGATTGTCGCCAGCCACCTCGGTCGCCCCAAGGGAAAGCCCGTGCCGGAGTTCAGCCTGGCCCCGGTGGCCGATCGCCTGGCAGAACTGCTCGATACGGAAGTCAAATTGGCCCCTGACTGCATCGGGGAAGCCACGGGGGCGGTCGTCGACGGCCTGCAACCCGGCGGCGTTGTCCTGCTCGAAAACCTCCGGTTTCACCCGGCAGAGGAGAAAAACGATCCGGGTTTCGCCAAATCTCTGGCCGCAGTGTGCGATGTTTACATCAACGATGCGTTCGCCGTTTCACATCGTGCCAACGCATCGGTAGTGGCCATCACCGAATTTGCTCCGGTTTCAGGCGCAGGCCTGCTGCTGGAAAAAGAAATGGCCTATTTCAAGAAAGCCTTTGCCAATCCCCGTCGGCCCGTCGCTGCAGTTGTCGGCGGCGCAAAGGTGTCGACCAAGCTGGCCGCTCTCCACAACATGCTGCAGCATGTCGACATCGTGATCGTCGGTGGGGCCATGGCGAATACTTTCCTGAAAAGCCTGGGCTTGGCAGTCGGCCAATCAAAGATTGAAAACGATCTGGTGGGCGCTGCCGGAGACATTCTCAAGGCGGCCAAAGAAAAGGGGATTCGGTTCTATCTGCCGGTCGACGTCGTCGTCGCTTCTGAATTGACCGCGCAGGCAACGACCAAAATCGTACCGGTTCAAGACATACCGGCGGAATGGATGGCCCTGGACATCGGCCCGGCCACGGCTATGCTCTTCCGGGAGGCCTTGCAGGACGCCCGAACCATTATCTGGAACGGGCCCATGGGCGTATTCGAGATCGATGCCTTCGGCCGTGGGACCACCGCCATGGCCGGCAGCATTGCAGCGGCCCATGCCCTGACCATCGTGGGCGGCGGAGATACGGACGCTGCAGTGCACCTGGCCGGGGAGACGGAGAGTATCTCCTTTATTTCGACCGGCGGGGGGGCATTTCTAGAACTGCTGGAGGGTAAGACCCTGCCGGCTGTCGCCGCTTTGAATGCCGCTGCCGAACGGTGACGCGCCGCCCGCCGGGTGGGTGGCCTCAGACAGGGTCCTCTAAGGGGCTAGGGCATAAACCCGACGCCCTCGATCCGAGCAAAAAAACACCAGGTTCGACATGCCGCTTTGTCCGCCGGAAGCCGCAGATGGCCTGACGACAGGGGCCGGCATGACGGGTGTGCCAACGACAATAGGTCGTCATGACTTCATCGGAATACGGCCGGCCTCAAAAAAAATTTTTCGGCCCGGTCCACTGGATAGCCGTCGTCTGTCTTGCCGCCGGAGTACTGGTTCTGGGTCTCATTTTCCGGGATTCGATTGCGCATGAACTTAAGGCGCTTTACGGGCTGGTGACGGACAGGGAGAAGGTTTCGGCCTTGATCTCTTCCAGCGGCATATTTGCGCCGCTCGTGTTCATTGCCCTTCAGGTGCTGCAGGTCATTTTCGCCCCGGTGCCCGGCGAAGCCACCGGCTTTATCGGCGGCTATATTTTCGGTGCCGGCAAGGGGTTTCTTTTTTCCACGATCGGGTTGTCCCTCGGCTCTCTGATCAATCTGCTGATCGGGCGCTACCTCGGCAAACGGTTCATCCGGCGGCGTGTGCCGGTTCGTTACCTGGTGCGGTTCGACACCTTTCTCAGGCACCAGGGGGTCTTCGTCATATTTATCCTGTTCGTCCTGCCGGGTTTCCCAAAGGACTATCTCTGCCTGTTCTTGGGGCTGAGCAACCTGCCGATCAAAGTGCTCCTGCTTCTGGCCGTCTTCGGCCGCCTTCCCGGCACACTGATGCTCAGCCTGCAGGGCGCCTTTCTGTTCGAAAAAAATTACACTTGGCTGGCCGCAATGGCCGGTGCCTCGCTGGTTATCGTTTTTCTGGCTTACCGTTATCGAGAAGGGCTGTATCGCTGGATTGAAAAGTTCAACCAAAACGACGAGCGCTAGACGGCGGCGTCGGAAAAGGACCGAACGGCCCAAAATTTTCTTTGGGTTGCAAATAGAATATGCTACAATTATAGATACTTTTCGAGTATTGCGATCCATCGAACAGCCCTTGCTCACCCGTAGACTGAAAACAGAGGATAACCTTGACCTTTTGGCGCGTCAGAGAAGAGTTGAGCAAAGCGGATCGTTTAAGACGGTCCTATTACGAACTGTTGAGGGACGAACTCGATCATTTCCTCCTGAAGCACGCCTTGATAGACTCCTACTTCAACTTTATACAGAACGGAGCGGAATACCCGTTTGTCGAGAAGCGGGAACTCAAACCCAGGGCCAGGATTCCGGACGTCGAATACAAAAACCAGAATACGTTTCTGCTGATATTCATCGAGGACACCCTGCCGGAAATCCATAAGAAGTACATCCGTTTCTTCGATGTCAATCGGACCACAAAGACCAACCTGCTGCAGTCGAAGAAATTGCCGCTCATCGACGGGATCGACATCAAGCACAAGAATCTCGAATCCGTCCATTTCTATAATTTCCTGAAAATTTTGCTGCCCGTCGATTACGCTTTGTTGATCCAGAGAAATCCGGCCACGAAGTCGAAAAACCGTTACAGCCTGACCCATTATCATGTCAGGATCGATTGGCCGATTGCCGACGCCGCTGAGGACATGGCCCGCTACCTGCGGTATATTTCCAAGGACATCTATGAAAAGGGAGACAAGTACGCCGAAGATATTCAGAAAAAATTCTTCGAATACTACTGTCTGCCGGTCATGGCCGGCGGGAGGCGAACAGCCGCTATTGTGGCGGCCCAGTACCTGAAAAGGATTCCCTGCATTTCGACGGTCTACGCCGGGAGCAGCGAAAGCCGCTCTTTGATCCGGATCTCCGAAAGGGGGGTTTCCAAGGCGATTTTGATGACATTCAGTGAAAATGAGATCCGGCAGGTCGCCCAGGATAACAATCTCAGCATGCGGATTTTCAAGAAGAACTATGCCGTGGTGAACAACGGCAAGGGCAAGGACTGCGCCTGCATTTTTCAGGCGACCTACGACTTCACGACCCACTCCCGCCCGCCGGAAGATGGCAAACTGAGGGATATCAAATTCGACCTGGGCTGGCAGTCGGTCGGAAGCCAGCATATCCTGCCGCTCCCGGGGGTGTGGAAATACCCACCGCTGCCGATCAACGTGATTTATTCCTGATTTCGGGCTGCCGATTTTGTCCTTCGGATAGCCGACTTTTCCTCTGAACGAGTGGCAACCTCGCTTGCGGTTCGGGTCTACTCGAGGTCCATCATCATGGCGGTTTCGTCGCAGTCGGGGAATTTAACGCAGATGATGCAGTCTGACCAGATCTTCAACGGCAGCTCGGCCCTGTCGATCTTTCGGAATCCGAATTTGAGGAAAAAGTCCGGCTCATAGGTGAGCGTGAACAGTTTGCGGGTTTTGAAGTTCACGGCCTCGGCCACGACAGCTGTAGTGAGTGCTCGACCGATTCCCCTGCCTCCGCAATCCGGATGAACGGCCAGGGATCTGATTTCCGCCAGGTCTTCCCAACAGAATTGAAGGGCACAGCATCCCACCACCCGGTTTTCGCCGAGGTCCTGGTAAACGAAAAAATCTCTTACGTGATCATAAAGCTGGCTCAAAGGGCGTGCCAGCAAGGTCCCCTTGTCGCCGTAGTACTGCAAAAGTTTGTGGATGGCTTTGACATCCTGAATCGTCGCTTTGCGGATCATCTTGGCTACTTTCGGACTATCGGTCAGCATCGTCGACCTGTAAGGGCCCATCGGTCTATTGAGGTGGCGCTGTTCGCATGTTTTTTAGCCAGGCTGTCTCACTGTATCCCCACTTCCCCAAGGTTTCAAGTCGATATTGCCAATATCGAAATAGTAATCCGAATTACCCTTACGGCCGCGTTGTTGGTAATTGGGCACCGGTATCTTCTGACGTCAGAGCCCGTTTTGGAGGAGGGCTGGTGAGGCGTGATGTGAGGTTTTGACCATAAAAAATCCATAAAAAACAATAATATGCAGCGCCAAGGATCGAGGGCTCCGTTTCCGTCCGGCGAGACTTGAGCGGTCGAAAACGCCGTCGTTTCTTCCATGGCATCGCATTTGCTCTTTTGTTTCGGGAATAATCACCGAAACAGAGGAGCTATGCCGATGTCACCCTTTCGATCTCAGATCCGGTCGCGGAAGTTTTTCGGGGTTATCGTTTTATTTTCACTTTTTGTTCTCCCCTTGGTATTTGTCGGTCAGGCCGGTGCTGCAGACGTGTCCTTGGCGTGGGACGAAAGCGGGGAACCCGGGTTGGAGGTCGACGGCTACCGCGTGTATTACGGCACCGATGGGCAGTCATTCCCGCACAGGGGATGCGAGGTGGTTGGCACCTCCTGCACCGTGTCGGGATTGACTGCCGGCCAGACGTACTATTTTGTCGCCACGGCCTTCAACGCCGGCGGTGAAAGTGCCTATTCCTTACCGCCGATCAGCTATACACCTTCAGTCCCGGGCGTGCCGACCTATACGATCACAGCCTCGTCCGGCCCCAATGGAAAGATTTCTCCTGCCGGAGCGGCTGTCGTCAACGGCGGCGGCAGCCTGACTTTCACCATAACCCCCGACAGCGGCTACCAGATTGCCGAAGTCCTGGTGGACGGCGGGTCCATCGGAACTGCTTCGACTTACACGTTCAACAACGTTTTCGAAGATTATGTGATCACGGCCGTTTTCGAACCGGTTATCTCTCCGCCCCTGGCGCCGAATGTCACGCCCGATGTACCGGAGCTTTTATTGCCGGAAGACAATGCCGTCGATCTCGCCATGACGCCCCTGCTCGAAATCGTCGGGTTCACCGACCCCAATCAGGGCGACAGCCATGGGGCCACCCGGTGGCAGGTTGCTTCCGACCCGGAATTCAGTCATCTCGTCCTCGACATTATGAGCGATACCGCAGCCACAAACAACTATCTGCTCAGTCTTCTCGTCCCCCAGGGCGCACTGGCCGCCAACCGAACCTATTTCTGGCGGGCCATGGTCAAAGATGCGCGCGCCGATGATTCCAGGTGGTCCGGTTGGTCGGCTTCGTCCCGTTTCACCACTGCGGCCGACGCGCATGCGGACGTCAACTATAACGGTGTTCCGGATGAATCCGAACCCCTGTATTCGGATCTCGATAACAACGGCCAGAACGACAACGAGCAGCCGTTGATGAGGGTACTTTCCAGCCCGGACGGGCAATCTCTCATCGGTATCAACGGGGTCGAAGGCGTCAGCCGGATCAACTGTTTTTCGAGTGCCGACGCCGAGAGCATCCCTGATGAACCCCGGCCTAAACTCAAGTACGGATTGATCGTGTTCAGCGTCGCCTTGAAGCACCCCGGCGACACGGCCAAGATCGAGTTGCTGCTGCCGGAACTGCCCCGGCAGGGCGCCAAATGGTATAAATACGATCCGGTCAACGGGTGGTACGAATTTCCGGTCTCTATCGAAAATGACGCGTATGTCGTCGAAATCACCGACGGCGGATTCGGCGATGCGGACGGAGTGGTCAACGGCATCGTCGTCGATCCTATCGGAATGGCAGATTCAGCAGCGGTAACCGAACCCTCCGGTATCGACAGCAGCGGGTCAGAAAACACGGTAGATGAACTGTTGGGAGCCTGTTTTATCGAGACTGCGAGAACCCGCACGGCGGTGATACCTTCGGTGCTGATGACCTGGATGGGCGTTGCCCGGTTCCTGTTGGGCGGCATCCTGATCTTCGGGACGGCCCTTGTCCTGGTGCGACAATCGGGCTGAAAGGCAACGATGCACGGCAGAAGATCGGTCGACAGGGACCATCCGGCCACCAGAAATCCCAACTGCAGCCGGCGGATGTTTTAATTGCGGTGTCCACTTGACCATGAATCGACGCCAGGAAGGCCGCCCCGCATGACTATGGCCCTTTAGGGGGTCTCCTCCGGTTCCGTTCCCTTTTTAAACATGGCCAAAACGGACCCCGGTGTTCCGGGAGCTGTCTTTTTTCCGCTGAGGGGATCGATGCCCACGCGGACGACATCATCGGGAATGTCGAAGTAATCGACCGTCTGATCCGCCAGGGCCTCTTTCATATACGCCAGCCATATGGGAAGCGCGGCCCGGGCGCCGGTCTCACGGTCGCCGAGGGATCCAAGCCTATCCTTGCCGACCCAGACGCCGGCGGCAACCGATGGCGAAAAACCGACGAAAAGGGCATCTCGATAATCGTCCGTCGTGCCGGTCTTCCCGGCCAGAGGGCGCTCCAGAACGGCGGCCTGCCTGCCGGTTCCCTCCTGCACCACTGCCGCCAGCATGTCGGTCATGACGGCCGCCGCCGATCGCGACATGACCACCCGTCTGACGGGTTTGACGCTCCAGATCGTGCGCCCCTTTGAGTCCTGGACTTCCAGAATCCCCCACGGTTCGACCCATTCGCCATGATTGGCAAATACCGCAAAGGCCTGCGTGAGTTCGAGAAGGCCGATGCCGGATGAGCCGAGGGCCAAGGTCAGGTTGGGCGCCAGCGGGCTGGAGATCCCGAGCGATTGCGCGAAATTGACGACCGCCGACGGTCCCAGCATGTCGATCAGGCGAACGGCGGGGATGTTCTTCGAATGCGCCAGGGCGTACCTAAGCGTGATTTCTCCGGCATAGGTCCGGGAAAAATTTTCCGGCTGCCAGTCCTGATCCCTGTTTGCGCCTTTGAAAGCCACCGGCGCATCCAGAATCAAATGGCTCTGTGGGAACCCCTTTTCGATGGCCGCGGCATAGACCATCGGTTTGAAGGCGGACCCGGGCTGCCTTCTGGCATCGACGGCGCGATTGAAAGGGCTGTCGCCGAAATGTCTTCCGCCGACCATGGCCAGAATGCTTCCGTCATCGATTCGCAGTGCCAGCAAAGAACCCTGCAGATCATCGCTTTCGATGCCCTGGGTGGCCATCCGCTCTGCGCAGGCCGCCAGGCCGTCGACCAGCGCCCTCTCGGCCGATATCTGGTGCCGGACGGAGAGGCTGGTGAAAACGCTCATCCCTTCCTTGTAGAGCGGTCCCGGACCGACGATGTCTTCGAGCTGCTTGCGGACGTATTCCACGAAATAGGGGGCTTTCCACGATGCGGTCGTTTTGGCCGCCGTCTTGAGCGGTTCGTTGACGGCAGCCGTGTAGGCCGGCAGAGTGATGACCCCCGTATCGGCCATTTGTTTCAACACAATATTGCGACGCTTCTGGGACAGCTCGGGGTTGACGAGAGGCGAATACCGGGACGGCGATTTCGGCATGCCGGCAATCAGGGCGCATTCGGCCAGGGTCAGTTCAGCCGCCGTTTTGCCGAAAAAGATCTCGGCGGCCGAAGCCACCCCGTAAGCCCCGCTGCCGAAATAGACCTGATTTAGATAAAAGGTGAGAATTTCGTCTTTGGTGTAGCGGCGTTCCAACTGAAAGGCCAGAACCGCCTCCTTGATTTTGCGGACCAGTGTCTTGCGCGGCGTCAGAAAAAGGGTTTTGGCCAGTTGCTGTGTGATGGTGCTGGCGCCTTCGACAAATTCACCGGCCATGATGTCCTTGATGACGGCGCGGGCGACGGCCCGGATGTCGACACCGCTGTGACGGTAGAACTGACGGTCTTCGGTGGCTATCAGTGCGCTTTTTATGGTGTCGGGGATGGCCTCGAGTGATAGGGGATCCCGTTTTTCCCGGTAAAGCTCGGCCAGGATCTGATTGTCGGAAGAATAGATCCGCGTGATCGCCGAGGGAGTAAAGGCTTCCAGGGAACGGATCTGGGGCAGGTCGCGGGTCAGCCCTAAAATAACGCCGACCGCCAATCCGCAGAGCCACCCGCCCGCGACGGCGAAGATAATCCAGCCTTTGATTTTAGTGATTTGGAAAGTCACGGTCCCCATCCGGGACTGGAGGATATGGCCGCCAGGTTCGGCCCGGTTTGTTCAGCGGAGGCATCTTAATGGAGATGAGGGCTATTTGCAACCGCCGGCCGGGAAGATTCCCGGCCGTCATTTCGTGAAGCGGTGGGTGAAGGGTCAGGGGCGAGCGGGAGTCGACAGGGATAGGGTGCGGTTCAATTCCCGGCCGATTTCGTTCAGACTGTAAGGCTTCACCACCACGCCGCAGAAACCGTATTCGGTAAAGTTGTGCATGATCGGGCTGTCGGAATACCCGCTGGAGACAATGGCTTTGACATGCGGGTCGATGCGGCGCAGGTGCTGAACGGCTTCCTCGCCCCCCATGCCGCCGCGGACCGTGAGGTCGAGGATGACGGCGTCAAACGGCGCGGCGGACGGCATCGCTCTGCGATAGATGTCGACGGCCTCCTCACCGTTGCGCGCAAACTCGGTCTCGTATCCGAGCCGTGCCAGTATCCGTCCGGCCATCTTGGTGATCATTTCCTCATCGTCCATGACCAGAATCCGACCGGAGCCGGTCCCCGGTGCGGCGGAGGTCATACAAGGGCTGTCCGAAGCCGGGGCCTGCACGAGGCCGGGGTGCTCGGATGCCTTCAGATAGATGTGCGCCACGGTTCCCTGACCGACAACAGATTCGACCTTCATGAACCCTTCATGCCTCTGGACAATGGAGTGGCAGATGGACAGGCCCAATCCGGTTCCCTTCTGATTTCCCCGCTCCTTGGTCGAGAAGTAGGGGTCATAAATTTTTCCGAGATGCTCGGCGGGAATTCCGTTACCCTGGTCCCTAATGGAAATCTTGACCCACGGTCCACCGGCCGGGCTCTCGTCACCGTCAATATTTTGAACATTTTCGGCCGTGAGGGTGAGGATGCCCCCCTTGGGCATGGACTCACGGGCATTCATGACCAGGTTATGCACGGCCTGGCTGATCTGGGTTTTATCGATGTCGACCAGCGTCATGCCGTCGGGGATGTCAAACCGGCTTTCGATGTTGGAACCGCTCAGCGAAAACTCGGTGACAATCCGCAGAAGCTCCGCCATATCGGCGGTTTCCTTGATAGGCGAGCCCCCCTTCGAGAAGGTGATCAACTTCTGGGTCAAAGACTTGGCCACCATCGACGCCTCGTGGGCTTCGCCCAGCATGCGGTGGATGACGTCCGCGGGATCGAGATAGGACTGAACCAGGGAGATGTTGCCGATAATAACCGTCAACAGGTTGTTGTAGTCGTGGGCGATGCCGCCGGACAAGGCGGCGATCGACTCGAGGTGACGGGTTTTCTGCAGTTCATCCTCGGTTTTCAGGGTGCCGGTCAGGTTCGTCACCATAAAAAGGACGGCCGGTGCCCCGTTCAGGTCGATTTTACCGCCGCTGATGGAAACCGGCACTTTTCGACCGTTGCGATGCGTCAACTCCACCCGACGGTCTTTGACAGCCGGCGCGTGGTCAGGTTGCACGGCGGCCGCCAGGCGGCTCACATCAACGGGTATCGAATCCTGCAGTGCCGACAGCGGGTGCCCCCGCCAATCGGCGGCCGGGCGGCCGCACATATCGGCCATCCGCTGGTTGACGTCAATGACCGTTCCGGCCTGGACGATCAGGATGCCATCCCGGGAGAGGTCAAGGATCGACCGGAGATCGACCGGTGTGTCGGTCGTTGACAGAAAAGACTCCCCGGCGGGAAGGCCACGCTCCTTCCCGCCTGATAATGCCCGTGAATCCGCAGACCCGGCGATTTCAAAGTCCATGCAAATATCCCTCTATCGGTCGACTCAAAAAGGTCTCTTTAAACCATACGGCACCACTGCTTGCACTATTTATGCAGAAACCGTTCCATTTTGTATTTGTCCCCAAAAAATTCCGCTTTCCCATAGCCAGCCCCACGAATGCCTAACCTGCCGGCAGCAGCGGACAGTTTCTATCCACCGGTAACCAGTTGAAAATTGTCAAAATGTTGACGCGCGGCCCTGGCGGCCATCGAAAACCAGCGGCCTCGCAGGAGTTCAAGACGCCGCAAACCCGCGAATTCAGGCCGGTCGCGGGCCGGGCCGGCTTCAGAGTTCATAAATGGCATATTTCATGCAAACTTGGCCTTCAACCGCTGTCATTTTTAATTGGCGGCCGGCGACAACAGGGCATCCGAAGCGTGACCGGCCAAACCATCCAGGGCGGCAGGGTGCCGACAGGAGATCGAACATGTACACGGATCCACAATCGGGTGATTATCTGGCCTGGTTTTTCTGCACCAAAGAACAGGCGCGCGGTCAAATGGCCCATTTCTCGCGGCACGGCTGCCTTCTCGACCATCAGATGCAATCAAAAAGAGAGGATGGCGGTGAGCCACCCGAGGACACCGATTCAATTTCACTTTACACGCTATTGAACCAGAACACTCCCACGGCGCACCCGGGAGATATCGTCGCTCTGATTAAACGGGCCAGGGCTCGAACCGACCGCACGTTGACCCTTTTGCGTCGAAACGGCGAACAGGATGACAGGGACAAGACCGCGGACCGCAATCCGCTGGAAACCTTCATCTCAGGCTTTGCCCATCATTTCAACAACCTTTTCATGTCGCTCCAGTGCAACGTGTCCCTGATCCTGACCGCCAGATCAGGAGAGCACCGCCACAAGCGACGGTTCCAAAGGATCGAAAAGCTCGTCATGGCCGAATCCATGCTGACCAACGATCTTCTCGGCATCGTCATCGAGAAGGGGTGTCGCATCGATCTGAAGCTGCAGGCGCACCTGCTGGACGAGATCGTGGCCATATCCGACACCTTTGCCATGCGGGAAGCCTTCTGCCAATGGGACGAGGCCGTATCTGCGCAGACCGAATTGCCGCGAGAAGCATTGCAGCGGTTGGCCAAGGGCCTGGCGGCCATAATGCACCGGCTGCTGAACGAAATCCAAAAGCACACAGCCTTCATCATTGCCGACGAAAGCGCCGATGTGGTCGAAAACGTCCGTTTGAAAAAGATGATGGAAGCCGTCGCCAGCGGACGCCAACTGCTCCGGAGCTTGACGGGGTATACCGCCGACACGAAGACCGCCGTCAACCGGATCGATCAAAAGGCAATGGCCGAAATCGCTGTGGAGACCTGTTTCCAGGGGTGTGGAAACATAAGATGCCACCTGGACATCCCGCCGGACCTTTACGCTGTCAGGGCTGCGAGACACCAGATGAGGAGGGTTTTACTGGAACTTTACCGGAATGCGGTGGCGGCCATGCCCCAGGGCGGCGAGATCTTCATAGCGGCCGAAAATCTTCGGCAGCCAACGAAGGGCGAGTCAACCGGCGGTGTCAGATTGACCTTCAAGGATACCGGTGCGGGCATGACCCCGGAGGTCGCCGCGCACATCTTCGATCCGTTTTTCAAGGGCAAGGCCTCTAATGGAGGCAAGGGCCTGGGACTCACCGCCGTCCACGGTATTCTGCAGTCCATCGGTGGTCGCATCAGCGTCGATTCCACCCCCGGTGACGGTGCGGTTTTTACGATCGAGTGGCCGGCAGCCGGCCCCCTCGTCATGAAAAAATCTGCACGACCGGGCATCGGTAGGCTCTAACGGTTGACCTGAAAATCATGACCTTGTGGCCCATAACGAAAATCCGACCCGAAAGGTGATGGCCGTGTTCCTTCCTTAGCGAGTCGGCACCGCAAGTGGAGGGTACAATTTAAAGACTCATTCAGTGCGTGGGTGCAAGCAATGTCATCGACGTGGAGAAATAAAAAGGTATGTTCCGCCAAAACAGCAGCACAAAATTCGCAACTTTACAGAGTTCAAATACTACGAGGAAAAAGTTTTCTTTTATTATGACATTATTCTGAGCCCTTACTGAAGTAATTACAGTATCCTACCTTTGCTGAACAATTTAAAGAGAAGGGGGATGCGAGGGATAAACCAATTTCGGATAAAATATACGTTAAGAATGCGAAAGCCCAACCATGCAAGGGAATGACTTGGTCAGCCAAACCGGCGACTGCAGCATGTCTGTTACGACGATATAATAGAAATCCTTTTGCTAAATCTTCTCGACAATATTGATCAACTTGAAGTTTGGAATACCGTGAAAGATTTTGGTGACAATCTGCCGGCGATCACCGAGGCACTTACCGTAATCCGAGCCAAAAATACCTCCAGTCAACTGACTGTGCCGATCGCGTGCCTGTGGTCTATTTGCATGGCTTTTGGCGGGTACACCAAGGAGGCCCGGAAAGAACTGGAATCCTTGATGACAAACCATAGTCAAAGCCCGTTGGTCCAGGGTGCCCTCTTTCAGGTGCATGCGATCGTACACCCCGAAAGTGACCGATATACCCTCAGGGATAAATTCTGTCCGAAACCTTTTATTCAACTGGATGTACTCGAGAATTCGACCTACCTGTGTTGTGCGAGCTATCTCTCGGTCAGCTCCGGCGATATGAAAGAAAACGATTGGTATGATGTGTGGAATTCGAAAAGCTCCCAAAAGGTGAGAGAAAGCATTTTCGACGGATCATACCGATACTGCGCCAAGTTCAGCTGTCCGGCGATTCAATCCCAATCTCTCAAAACGTTTGGGGAGCAGGCCCGGCTTTCGAAAAGATGGAGTGATATCATTAACCATAAAAAAACCGAATTGGAGGTTGGACCTGGAGTCGTGAATTTGTCTTACGATCGCACGTGTAATTTGAGCTGTCCGAGTTGTCGAACGCACCCCATCGTGGCATCGACGGCCACGGTAGAACAGTTCGACTTAATGCAGGAGAGAAATATTTACCCCTTGTTGAGGTCTGCGAACAAGGTCCTGATTACAGGAGCGGGAGACCCTTTCGCCTCCAAAACATACCGGAAATTGTTAAAGTGGATCTCCAATGCCAACTGCCCCGATCTGAAGGTCTGCATAATGTCGAACGGCATGCTTTTCACCGAAAAAGAATGGCGCAAGTATCCCAATCTGAAGGGCAAAGTTCAAATGGTCAAAATTTCCATCGACGGCGCCTCGAAACAGACACACGAGAATCTGCGGCGTGGCAGCCTATGGGAGCGAATGTTGGAAAACATGATTTTCATCGGCGATCTTAGAGTCAGAAAAGAGATCGATAATTTTGAGTTGGTTTTCACCGTACAGCAGGAAAACTTCAGAGAAATGGGTGAAGCGATAGATTTGGCCAAGCGGGTCGGGGCCAATTCGGTCTATTTCGGCCGACTGACAAACTGGGGCACCTTCTCGGATGAGGAATATAAAGAAAAGGCCGTATTCATGGTAGAACACCGCGATCATGAGACTTTCTTGGAGTGTATGAAAGACCCCAGGCTGAAAGAATCCTATGTCATATCCGGCGATCTCTCCCGTTACATCCAATGAGAACGACATCACGTTTAACTCTAAGGTAAAAATGAATGCTCGAAATGCACCGACACAGGAACTCCGGATGATCGATCAACGAATCCAACGGCTATACCAATATATCGACTCGCAGGAATTCAACTTGTTGAGCCTTGATATATTTGACACGACCGTATACCGGTGTGTGGCACGGCCAACGGATGTATTTTTTCTTCTGGCTGGAAAATTGCAGCAAAAGAAGTGTTTGCACGCTTCCTCCTCGCCTGAGAGTTTCGTCAGAGAAAGAATCAATGCCGAGGACCGCGCCAGGGCAAAGAAGTATTATTGCACTGAAGTTACGCTCAAGGAAATATATGACGAGTTTCCCGTGGGCTACTTTCGAAATTTTTCGCCTGATGAAGCTGTCGATGCGGAGCTGTCGATTGAACGGGATGTGGTTTGTCTGCATCCGGATATACGGGATCTCCTCGCGTACGCCAGAGAAAAGGGCCTGAAGACGGCCTTCGTCTCTGACACCTACTTCACCGCGGATCAGATTGGCGAACTCGTGGGTATCGACGTGGACCATGTCATTCTGTCTTGCGAGTACAACGTTTCGAAATACAATGGCCTTCACCAGTATTTGTTGGATGCGAGCGGAATACACCCTGAACGGATATTGCATGTCGGGGATAACAGGGTCGCCGATATCGACGGTCCGGAAATTTTCAATATAGAACGCTTCTGGTTCAAAAAACTTCCCGAGAAATTCGAGGGCCTTCTCGAGCGTGAATTGCCGGAGATACTTTCCGAGAGAGCCCGTTTCATTCGCTCCGACGAACAGGGTCTGACCTTCACGCGTTGCTGGGCGGCCAATGTCTCGCATACCGACTATGAAGTCTGGGGGGCTTCCGTGCTGGGCCCCATCATCGGTGGATTTACCGACTGGATAATCAATAAGTGCCGCGCTATGGAATTGAAGCATGTCTTTTGCCTGATGCGTGAGGGCGATATTCTGAAAAAAGTGTTGGATCTGTATGGCGAGCCAGGAGTTCAATTCCATAAACTGTATATTTCTCGTTTTGCCGCCTTGAAAGCCGCCATTTATGATGCCAGCGAGGCCGAGTTGAGTGCTTTCGTCTACCGACCGTCTCCGCAGAAACTGTCCCGGATACTGGATCAATTAGGGTTGACCTTCCAGGATATCGAAGGGGTCGACGACAAGGTGCTGTCCCCGGAAGAAACCGCGGAATGGATCCACGCTATCTCAAATAACCCACATCTGAGACAAAAGGTGGTTCGTTCCAGCAAGGAGGCGCGGACTCACCTGATTACCCATATGGAGCGGCTCTTGGACCTGTCGTCCCTCCAGGAAGTCGGTATAGTCGATCTGGGGTATAAGGGGACGATTCAAGCCTGTCTTCAAACCATTTTGAACCGAGAAAAACCGGGTACCAAAACGAGAGGTCTATACCTGGTTACCGGCGGCGACGTCTATCAGACCCAGGCTACCGGTGCCACGGCCGAAGGGTGGCTGGCCGAAAACGGACAACCCCTGTCCATGGCGCATACCTTTATGCGTTCGCCTGAAATCGTAGAGCAAGGCCTGATGGCCGAGTGTGGGACCACCTTGGGACATGATGAGAATGGCGAACCCGTCCTGGACGAGGTGTATGTCCCGGAAATCCAGAACGACCAGATCCGCCAAATTCAAAAAGGGATGTTGACCTTTTGCCGAAGGTGGTCACAGCGTAAAGTCTTGACCGGAAACGATACCGTTGAAGCCCTCCGGAATTTTTACCAACGGATTTGCATCCGGTTGGTAACCGAACCCTTGGATATCGAGTTGACTTTGTTCGGGAATTGGGAGCATGACGAAAATTTTGGATCAAACCATTCGCGTCCTTTGCTGGGGTGCACCCTGGATGAGAAGGAACTCCGCCACGCTTCGGTGCATCAACTGGCGAGCCTATCCTCGGCGGATGTTTACTGGCCATGCGGTTTGGCCAAAACGATGGGGGATTCTTTGGGTACCGCGGTGGCGAATGTTTTCATGCGGTCGGTGTCGCCTGATGCGTTTGACAGTGGTTTGCCGCCCCAGCAAATCATTTTCTATTGGGATGACGGCGGCGGTTTCAACAAAAAGAACGCCCGGGTCGACACTTACCGATTAAATAACCGGAACAGGGTTTGGAAACGGTTTTCGCTGGAAATGGACAATGCCGATAACCGGATGTTCGGTCTCTCTTTCGGACTCATCGGTGAGGTGGTTCAATTCAGTGGCGTGAACCTGCACCTATTTCCGGAAGAAGGGGATAAACGCACCATACAGTTCGAGCCTGACAACATCGAAAAGATGGGTTGTCGGAAGCTGTACGGCAATTTGTTTATCATCGATGAAGACCCGGCGCTATTTGTCGTACCGACGCCGGAGTTGGTTCGTTTCGCCGGCAAGGTTCATGTCGACGTCTTTTTTGCGCTCATCACGGGAGTACACTGATGACTGATTTACTGCTCCATTCCATGGCTGAGTTTGCTGATATTATCTTCCCGTGCCTAGAGGCCGCCGGCGCCCGTAAGGTGGTTGAAATCGGTGCGGAATACGGGTCTATGACGTCCAAGTTGATCGAATACACCGGCCAATGTGGTGGTGAACTGGTGAGCATCGATCCGTCTCCATCGGCCGAGGCGGAACAGCTGTTCGATCGATTCCCCCACGCTCAACTGGTCAAGGATTACAGTCTGAACGTGTTGCCAAGCTGCGCCGCCGACGCCTACCTCATCGATGGCGACCACAACTACTACACGGTCTATCATGAATTGCAGCATTGCTGGAAGAATACCGTCAATGAAAACAGACAGTTGCTGGTTTTTCTTCACGATGTCGGGTGGCCTTGGGCCAGACGGGATCTCTACTACAAGCCGAGTGTGATTCCAATGGCATACAGGCAGCCTCATGTTTGGGACAAGGGATTGACATTGGGCAGTCATGATGTGGTCAAAGGCGGTTTCAGAGGGGAAGGTCAATGGGCCTGCGCCCTAAAGGAAGGTGGCCCGAGGAACGGCGTCATGACGGCCATCGAGGATTTTGTCAATGACAAGCCGGGCCAGTTTCTCTGGGCTTATGTACCGGTCATATTCGGCCTCGGTGTCCTTTTCGACAGCCGGGCACCGTTTAAGGATCGCCTGGCTGAAATTCTCGGGCCTTACCACAATAACCCTCTCCTATCACGAATGGAAGAAAACCGATTGGCCTGTTACCTGAAGGTCGTCGAATGGCAGGATCGACAACATGAAAAATGCAATTGAACGAGCGATAGCCCTTCACAGTAAGGGGCAATATTTATCCGCACGACGTTTGATTTTTAAAACGTACGGAAAAAATCTGGCTCATCCGGATGGCTTCTATTTTATGAGTAAAAATGAGCTTTGTCTCGGTAATTTTGAAAAAGCCATCGATTGGGGAAAAAAAGCCATAAATGTGGCGCCCTTAAAATCAGATTACCATGTATCTTTGGCTGAAGCCTATCGACGGGACGGTGACTTAATCCGGGCGGAGTGGGAATGCCGCTTGGCTCTGAGGCTTGATGAAAACAGTGCCGAGGCGTTTAACATTCTTGGATTGGTTTTGAAGGGTCAAAATAAATACCAGGAGGCGATTCAGGCGTTTTCCCAAGCTATAGACAAAAAACGGCCTTACTTCGAAGCCATGAATAATCTGGCCACCGTTCTTATACGCACGGGTGATTACGATTTCGCAAAAAAATATCTTCAGCTCATCTTGAGATATCCCCTAAAAATAACATTGCTTGGAACAACTTGGGACTTAGCGCTGCGCAATGAACGTTGTTTCGAGGATGCCAAAGAGAGCCTTCCTCAATGCCGGAGATTATATACCCGCACTGTTTAATCTCGGGCATGTATACCTCCTCGAAGATAATCTGCAGGAAGGCCTGCCTTTATATGAATACCGAAAAAATATACTTGGAATCGGACTGAATCTCCAGAAAAAAGGAGTGGTCAGGTGAACCTGAGCTTCGCAAAACCCTACTTGTGATAAATGAACAAGGATTCGGCGATACTATTCTGATGAGTCGTTTTTATCCAACTTTGGATAAGTTTTTCAAAAAGGTCTATATTCAAACAAGTAAACCGTTACTGCGTTTATTGGAAAGCATAAATTGTGATGCGGAATTTATTCTTGAAGGCACAGAAGTAGAGTTTGACTTTTGGTGCTCCGCCATGAGTTTGCCATACCTTCTTAAAGTGGATGCCATTAGTAAGATACCGCACATTCCATGGTTCAATATTGATAGCTCCAATTCTACGCAAAAAAATCTCCGTATAGGAATAAATTGGGCCGGAAACCCTTCCTATAGTTATGATACGGTCCGTTCCACCCATTTGAAGGAGCTGGAAATGTTGTTCAGAGTGGCTGGAGTTGAATGGTACGCTCTGCACAAAGGGCATTTGGGCGGCGAAGCTGATGATTTTGGATTGCCTCAACCGCTTAAAAATGCAAACGATTTTTATGACACGGCTGTTTTTATAAAAACCCTCGACATGGTTATTTCCACAGAAACCGCGGTCCCTAATCTTTCCTCTGCTTTGGGAGTGCCAACATGTGTACTATGTGTTCCAGACTTGACTGGCGTTGGAACTCATGGTACGAAAATGCTATTTTATGCCCACAGGAGCAGCTAGGGAAATTGGAATGGCGCAATCGCCAAAGCCCTGCAAGAGATTTATTCACTTCTTGAGGGCCGTATAAGGTTAAAAAAATCTGCTTAAAATTTAAATCTGCCAATAGAGAGAAACTCCGTTTTGAAAAATGAACCCATTCAGCCAGACGATATATACTACTGGAAGTAATTTCCCGTCCCTCGGTATTTCCTAATATACCTTTGAAAAGCCGGAAAACTGATCGTAAGACGGATTCATTCTACGGCCGAATGTGTCCTCACCCTTAAACTGGAATTCGATGCGGGAGGGGTCGATGGTGCCGTTTGCAGTAGCAGTTCTGCTTAATTTTGAAATAGACCGTGGCAATCATCTCCCTGGAGTCATAGATAACGTTTTCCGGATAGGGAAACAGCGTCGATCTCTGTATCCGGCACCTGCAGACCAAAATTGTATACCTGACCAGGAATTTAAGTTCTATAGATCGCCCGATCTGCCAGTTCGTTACGTTTTCCACCTCGGACTCTTTCCATCTGCTTATCGAATTGGAATTGTCATCGTAAAGATTTTCGAGCTATTTGCGGTTTGAAGATAGGTGTCCAGGGATGAGACCGGAGTTTTGGCGGGCATGTAATATTGAAATGAACTGGTGGTGGTGTAGGCAAAAAGGATTTTGGGTGGATCGACTTCGTATATGTAGTTAGTGAGCGTCGTCGGCCAAGTCAGGCGCCTTGTCGTTCATGTCGCTCACGATTTCCGTGGCCTTTTCGGTTTGGCCCGTGTCGGCCAGGCATAGCCCATCTCGGCATATGCGGCATAGAAGTTCTTGTCCAGGTGGATGGCGGATTTGAAATGCCCAATGGCGTCCTCGTAACGTCCCCGCCGACTTGCATTCAAACCCAGACCGTAGTGGCCATCGGTTTTCGAGGCTCCATTCGGAGCACCTTGTTGAACTGGTTTTCGGCTTCACTGTATGCCGCCCCATGTTCATATATGCCTGACCAAGGGCGAACGTGTTTTCGTGCTCGGCCACAGGTTGACGGCCTTTTCGTATGCAACGGCGGCTTCTGAGATACGTTCTTCGGAAAAATAGAGATTACCGAGTTTTAGATGGGTGTCGTCCCGGTTGGGATTAAGCCTTATGGCAGTTTGAAAAGCCTTGAATGGCATTTCTGGAGTCATCGAGCGCCAGTAGGCATCGGCCATGTAGTGGGCAGCATCGATGGAGTAAGTCGATTGAGGGGCCAACCCAATGGCTCGTTGAAATTCACTAATTGCGCCTTTGAAATCTTTGCGCATGAAAGGTCAATGCCACTGGGTAAGGGCCGTGTTGCTCAAACTTTCCAACTGCGCCGGTTGTTTTACAGTGGAGAAGAAAATGTCGGTTCCTATTGCGCTAGTATCGCCATGGAGCATTTAATGACCCAATTATTCGATCGTCCGCAGGCGAGCCCCGCAAACCTGCGGCGAGATTCTCGTTGATGCGAATGACTATATTGAGTTTGTCCGGCGAGGGAGACGCCATGGTTTCGAAAATTCGGCGGTCGATAAACGCACTCAATCTCAGGATGTCGCTGCGCAGTTTCTTCGGCAGAGGATGGTCATCCTTGGCCAATTCAGCCTGAAAGATGCTCCAGATCCGCTGGTTGTATTTGAGGGCTTCTTCAAGCTTGCGGTTGTGGTCGCAATTGCCCAGTTTTCCTGGCAATCTCTGAGTTTACGGGCCGCTTTCGTGAGTACCACAGCTTCTATTCCTCGTCCCGACATGGTCATGTTGTTGACAGATTCGTAGCTACTCAAGGGGTCACTGTACATGACCGGTTGTCTCCTTTTCATAAGCCATAAGTTCGGCGGCCAGTTTAAGGGCCGGTAGTATTTGCCATTCAAAATGTGTTCATTGATTTGATCGATTAGTCCTGTGAGTCCTGGGCATTGCTCTTCACGAAGGGGCCGGACCAGCTTCCAGTAGCTCTCGTGATGGATCGTCAGGTTTTCCGAGTCGATGTACATGAGCTGGATGACAAAATAGATCTCGGGAGCAGGGCGTGTCGGCCTCTTTTTCGCCGAGAATGTCTTTTTCGCGCAAGAACCGGAGCATTGTTTTCGACAATCAGCTCCGATGATTGGCGGTTGCCGTTCTTAACGACGGCTCCGCCGATTAGAATTCGTTCACCGGATTTTAGCGCGATTTTCAGTGCCATGAGAGTATGCGTTGGTGGATCGGTTAGAATTGTTGTAGTTGCCGATGAAGGGGATTCTGGCGGGAGAATGATCTCCCTCCCGGTTTAGATTGGTACCGAATGTTCAAACTGTTTTCCTTAAATTAGAACAGTCTCAGGACCGACTGCGCCGCCTGGGAGGCCAGACTCAGAGAGGTCGTGCCCAGGGCCTGACGTGTCTGCAGCATCAGCATGTTGGCGCCTTCTTCGTTCATGTCGGCGATGGTCAGGTTGACGGCTCCGTCCTCCAAGGTGTTGATCATTTGTCTCGGTAAAATCCTGACGATAGTGACAACGCTCATGTTGCTGGACATTGCTTTTGATTCCGTTGTACGCAACGTAGACGTCGCTAATCCAACGAATCCAATCTCACATTGATAAGATCAGTGGTTGACCAATCGGTCGCATCGACGATGCCAAGGCCTGTGCCATCGGTGGCGCCGGTCAGCCCAGTGCTGCAGAAGCATCAAAACCCGATAAGTGATAGCTGCTGGAGCCTTCTTCGTCGAAGTTGACGATCAATGTCACCTTCGGCCAGAAAATTGACTCCTTTGTAGCCCGAATCCGCTGCGAGAAAATCAATTTGGTCTCAAAAGACATTATACTGTCCCAATAAATTGTTCTCGTTCAGCTCGAGCATCAGAGGCATTGAAACTGAACGTGCTGATTGAGCGGTTGCTTTAGCCGCTGCAATGAGATCCAGAATCGCCTTCAATGCCGTTGTTTGCCGCCTTGATGGTTTGGATTCGCCTCACCCATGTCATCCTTGCGGAAGGCCAGGTCATTCGCTCGCTGCTGATGGTTCTGAGCCGCAAAAAAGTTGATGGGGTCGTCCAAGGCCGTCTGAACCCGTTTTCCCGTTGACAGGCGGCTCTGGGTCAGGTCCATGGCTTTGCTGGTCTGCTGCAACGAAAAAAGGTTCGACCGCATCGCTGAGGTTAAGGTAATGTCCATGTTGTTTTTTCCTTTCCTAGGGTTGGTTGCACCGGCGTCCTGCCGGCGTTGTGTTCGGCCGCTCGTTGCGGCGCTGTTTTTTCGGCAATCAATGGTCAGGTTCGGTTGAGGCCTCCGTTCGGACCGTTATCCTGCCTTCACAGACCATTATCGGACGCGGCGGGCCAAACTTGAGGGGAATTTTCGAAGAAAAGGACGTTGGCGGAGACCGTCAGCCTGTCCCCAATATGTCTGTTGGCCTCCTATAGGGGGTGGGGGAAACCACGTCTTTATATAACCGGTTGTAATTATAGCAATTGATATCATCTAAACTTTGGCTGACGCGGAAGTCCAAAACTCAAACCGAAAATATATAGACGAATGACATACAATGTATTATAATCGGTGCGAAAAATTGAGACGGTTCGTTGAATTGCAGGTTCATGAGTTTAAGCTGACCGAAAACTCAGGAACTACAAATGATATCAGGTCACCCTCTGGAGGAAGCTGTCTTGTTGAATCTCGCCGTTGTCGACACCCATGAAGTTGAACCCGAAGACGTTGCCTGTACACTGCAGGGGTCCGGAGAGGCCCAAGGGGTCAAGTGTTTTCTGGACATTATCGGCGGCAGCGCGGCCATGCGCGAGGTTTTCGACCTGATCCGCAAGGTGGCGGACTCGGAGAGCACCATCCTGGTCACCGGCGAGACCGGCACCGGCAAGGGGATCGTGGCCAAGGCCCTCCACAACTGTTCCCGCCGCAGAGCCAAGGCGTTCGTGGCGATCAACTGCGGTGCCATCCCTGAAAACCTTCTCGAAAGCGAACTGTTCGGGCACGTCAAAGGGGCTTTCACGGGGGCCACCGCGAACAAGATCGGCAAATTCGAGCAGGCCCATGGCGGAACCGTTTTCTTGGATGAAATCGGCGATATGAGTCCGGAACTTCAAGTAAAACTTTTAAAAGTTCTGGAAGAAGGCGAGTTCGAACCGGTCGGCGGCAACCGGACCGTCAAGGTCGATGTGCGCATCATCGCCGCCACCCACAGGGACCTCGAAGAAGAGGTTCAGGCGGGCCGTTTCAGAGAGGACCTGTACTACCGGCTGTTCGTCATCCCCATGCACCTGCCGGCGCTGCGGCATCGCAGGGCGGACATCCCCCTGCTGGTGAGCCATTTTCTAAACCGGTCCAACGCCCGGAACAACCGCCAGGTCGTCGGGGTGACCGACGAGGCCGGCCGCCTCCTGATGAATCACCCCTGGCCCGGCAACGTCAGGGAATTGAAGAACCTGATCGAGCGGATCGTCGTTCTCAAGGGCGAGGGACAGATATCCAACCGGGATCTGCCCCCCAACATGATCAACGCCGCCCCCAGCAGTCCGACCCCTTCGATCGACATCACCGACGAGGGAATCTCTCTGGGCACTGCTGTCACCGATTTCGAAAAGGCCCTGATCATCCAGACTCTCGAAAAGACCAACTGGGTCAAAAACCAGGCCGCCAAGCTCCTGCAGCTCAACCGCACGACCCTGGTCGAAAAAATAAAGCGCCACAAACTCCAGCCCGATCCGGTTTCTTAACCGCGGCCTTCCTTTTTCGACCGGATCCCCCCGAATCCTTTTACTGCCTGACGGCAGCGGCATCTGTTCCGTAATTCTGCAGTGTGGAAAACACTTGCATCGATCGGCCGTCTTGAGATCCAAACTGTCCCGAATCAGCATCCCGCGGCGTCAACAACCTGACGGCGCTGCCGACAAAATTGACGTCGTTCCGGCGCGCCGACCCGTTTTTTGACGCCCCAACGATCGGATTTTCCGACTGCGGCGACGTCGTCATCCGTTCCATATTCTGCCGGTCTATCCGGTAGAAGGGCGCGCGGCGGGCGTCTTGCGAGAGCGGTCGTCTCCAATGCCAGCGATCCCCGCGGCAGGCGCGACGACAACTGTTCGAATGGCATGAAAATTGTAATTATTGGGTGTCCGTAGCGGTTTAGCCTGTGGTGCAGACAATCGACCCGGGCGGCCGAAATTGAATTCGCCATGGGGTGGGGAAGGACTCCGCCCTGATCGCGCTGGATGGATTGACTGGATGCAGACACAAAAAGTCCTGGTCGTTGACGATGATCCCGGTGTTCGGACCCTGCTGTCCCGCACGCTCGATCGTGACGGTTACGAGGTCACCGGTGCGGCCGATGCTTCGGAGGCCCTGGACAGGATCAGGGAAAACCGGTTCAGCCTGGTGATTACCGATGTCCGGCTGCCGAAGGTCACCGGGCTGCAGCTTCTCGACGAGATCAAGCAGTCGACGCCCCAGCTGCCGGTGATCGTCATCACCGGCTACGGGTCGGTCCAGAACGCGGTGGAGGCCATGCAGTTCGGTGCCAGCGACTATCTTCTCAAACCGTTCTCCACCGAAACCCTTCAGGCGGCGGTGTCCCGGGCGGGACTTGCGGCCGGGCGAAGCACCCCGGTTTCGCCGGATGACGGGCTGCCGGCGCCCGATCGCCGGATCGTGACCCAGGATCGGCCGTTTCTGGATGTTTTGAAGGTGGCCGAAAGCGTGGCATACAGCACGGCCGGCGTTCTCGTGCAGGGCGAGAGCGGCACCGGCAAAGAGCTTCTGGCCCGCTTCATTCACGAGCGCGGCGGCCGAAAGGATGAACCCTATGTGGCCGTCAACTGCGCCGCCCTGCCGGATACCCTGGCCGAGAGTGAGCTCTTCGGGCACGAGAAAGGGGCCTTTACCGGGGCGATCCAGAGAAAAATCGGCAAGTTCGAAGCCGCCGGACGCGGCACCATCGTTCTGGATGAAATCAGTGAAATGTCGCTGCCCCTGCAGGCCAAACTGTTGCGTGTTCTGCAGGAACGGCAGATCGATCGGATCGGAGGCAACCGGCCGGTGGCGGTGGAGGCCCGGGTGATCGCGGTCAGCAACGTCGACCTCAAGCAATCGGTCGCGGCCGGAAAATTCAGGAAGGACCTGTTTTACAGGGTCAATGTGGTTCCGCTGCGGGTGCCGCCCCTGCGGGAACGGCGGGAGGACATCCTGCTCCTCGCCCGGCATTTTTGTGAACGATTCTGCCGGATGAACCACAAGGACCTGCTGCCCCTCTCGAAGCCGGCGGAGGAGCAGCTGTTGCGGCACGGTTGGCCGGGAAACATCCGCGAGTTGGAAAACGCCATGGAGCGGGCGGTTCTGATCTGCAGCGGCAGCGAAATCGGTCCGCAGGACCTGATCCTCGATACGGATCAGGCTCTGTCCGGTATGCCGGGAGCAGCGGCGATCGCCTCCGGGATGACTGTCAGGGAAATGGAGCGGGAGCTGATCATGGCCACCTTGGAGTCGGTCAGCGAGAATCGCGCCCAGGCGGCGGACATGTTGGGCATCAGCATCCGCACCCTGCGGAACAAATTGAAGGAGTACCGGGAGGCGGGTTGATCCATATCGTTCCGGTTTACTCGGGGATGGGTCAAAGACGAGACGGCTGGTACGGAAGTTGCTTTCTTTTTCACGGGACAAGCAACGGAGGACAAGAAATGGAGACCAAAAAACTGTTCGGCGGCGCGATCGATCTTGTGGGGCGGGCACTGGACGTGCGCGCCAAGAACCATTCGGTCATCGTTTCCAATATTTCCAATGCCGACACCCCCAATTACAAGGCGTTTCACCTCGAGGTGGACCGGGCGATGGAAAAATTTGCCGCCCGCCCGCAGCGGATGAATCTGCGGCGCACCCAGCCGGCCCACATATCCGTTCCATCGGGGCCGGATTTCCGGCACAGCATTAAAGTGGACGACGATAAATCGTTCACCCTGCGCGGTGACGGCAACACGGTGGACATGGACAATGAAATGGCGGACCTTGGCGAAAACAGCCTCATGTACAATGCGGCCGCGCAGATCATCCAGAAAAAATTTCAGACACTGAAATCCGTCATCCAAGGCGATAAAGGAGGGAGTTAATCATGGATTTTTTTGATGCCCTGCACACCAGCTCCACGGGTCTGTCCGCGCAGCGCCTGCGGATGAACCTCATATCGAGCAACCTGGCCAATATCAGCACCACGCGCACGCCCGAAGGCGGACCCTATAGACGCAAAGAGGCGGTCTTCACGGCGGTTCCGGCCGAATCCTCCTTCAGGAAGACGCTGGCCATGGCCCGAACCGGCCAGGTGGCCGAGGTCAAGGTGGCCGGCATCGTGGAGGATCCGGTTCCGTTCAAGACGAAATACGATCCGCACCACCCGGATGCCGACGGCCAGGGGTATGTCCAGGTGCCCAATATCAACGTGATGGAAGAGATGGTCAACATGATTTCGGCCACCCGCAGCTACGAAGCCAATGTGACGGCGATCAAGGCCGCCAAGAGCATGGCCCTGAAGGCTCTGGAGATCGGGCGGTAGCCGTGGATCGCTTAATCAATCGAACGAGATGGGACGCTGACAATGAAAACCACACCTTTAGGGATCAATCCGTATATTCGCCCCTTGCCGGCAGAAAACGCCCTGCAGCGCACCGAACGCGGAGGCCCCTCGTTCGGCGAGACCATGATGCAGGCTCTCGATTCCGTTAACCGGCTTCAGAAGGAAGCCGACGGAGATATCGAAGCACTGATGACCGGCGAAAAGAGGGACCTGCACCAGACCATGATTTCCATGGAAAAGGCCGGCATATCGTTTCAGTTGATGATGCAGGTGCGGAACAAGATCGTTGCCGCCTATCAAGAAATCATGCGGATGCAAATTTAACAAGGAGAGCGATACATGCCCTTGAACCCAGCTGGCGGTCAAATCAGCAACCTGCTGGCGAGTCTGAGCCCGGCCAAGAAAGTCGTCCTGGCCGGATTGATCATCGCCACTGTCGCCGGATTCATCATGTTGATGACCTGGTCGGGCCGGCAGGAATACCGCAACCTCTACAACAGCCTGGCGCCGGAGGATGCGGGAGAGATCCTCACTTACCTGAAAACCCAGAAAATTCCCTACCGGATCTCCGAAAACGGCGCCGGCATCCAGGTCCCGCACGACAAGGTGTACGAATGCCGCATGGCGCTGGCCTCCCAGGGGCTGCCTCAGGGCGGCGGCATCGGATTCGAGGTCTTCGACAACACCAAGCTCGGGATGACCGAATTCGTCCAGAACGTGAACTACCAGCGCGCCCTGCAGGGCGAGTTGTCCCGCACCATCAACCGCATTGCGGAGGTGGAGAGTTCCCGGGTTCACATCGTCATGCCCGAAAAATCGCTCTTCATCGATCAAGAAGAACCGGCCACCGCCTCGGTGGTGGTCAAGCTGCGCCGGGGCCAATGGCTGAACCAGGAGCAGGTGCAGGGGATCGTCCACCTGGTTTCCTCGAGCGTTTCGCGGCTCAAGCCGGAGAGCGTCACCGTCGTGGACACTTCGGGCAAAATGCTGGCCGGATTGTCTCAGCGCTCGGAGGTGACCCGGCTCAGCTCGGATCAGCTCGAATACCAGGCCAACCTGGAGCGCAACCTCGAGACGCGGATCAAATCGATGCTGGAAAAGGCCCTCGGCCGCGACAAGGCCATCGTCCGGCTGTCGGCTTCGCTCGATTTTACCCAGCAGGAGATGACCGAAGAGCGGTATTTCCCGGAGAACCAGGTGGTGCGCAGCGAGCAGTTTCTGCAGGAGAAATCAGGGCAGCCGTCTTCGATCCCGGCCGGCATTCCAGGGGTGCGGTCGAACATCGCCCAGACGCCGTCTTCGATCAACGAAGGCACTTCGGAATTCCAGAAAAACGACCGTACCGTCAATTACGAAATCGGCAAGCTCACCAGCCGCAAGATCGACCCCATGGCCCGCATCAACCGGATCTCGGTGGCCGTCATGGTGGATGGAACTTACCAGAATCAGAAAACGCCGAACGGCAAGTCCGAGGCGGTCTACCAGGCCCGATCCGAAGAGGAAATGTCCCAGCTCGAGAAAATCATCAAGAGCGCCATCAATTACGATGACCGGCGGGGAGACGTGGTCGAGGTGGTCAACATTCCTTTCCAGGTCGACAAGGCGCCCGCCCTCCCTGAAAATAAAACGCCGGTCGGCTGGGCCGAGCGGCTGAAACCGTTCATGGAGCCGATCAAATACAGCGTGCTGGGAATTTTCCTGTTGTTTTCGTTTTTCTTCGTCGTTCGGCCGATAATCAAGTGGTTGACCGCCGCCGCCTCGGGTGACGTGCAATACCTGCAGCAGCTGCCCAAAACCGTCGGCGAGCTCGAACGCGAAATGGGCGGTGGCGCGGTGGGGAGCATGCCGTATCGCGATGAACTCAACCGGCTGTTGACGTCCGACAGTGACATCTCCTCGGACGTGATGCGGGATTGGCTGAAAGAAACCTGACCTGCATCATTTATGACCCTTTTTCAGCACAGGTCACCCCGATAATGCCATGACATTTTTTCAGGGGCCACGAAAGGAAGATACCGATGGTGGCCGGTAACCCATACACAGCAAACACGGAGTCAGCAAGAGGCATGGATCCGAGAAATCTGCCCGGTTCACTGAAAGTCGCCATCCTCATCCAGTCCCTCGGCAAAGAGGCCTCGCAAAAAATCATCAAAGGGTTGTCCGACAGCGAGCGCAAAGCCGTTCACGATCACCTGAACCAAATGGGGCCGGTGGCCCCTCTGCTGGTCGAAAACGTGGCCAAGGAATTTTCAGAGAAGTTGAAGAAGCTGCGCACCGGCCGGCTGGGGTTCAACAAGCAGGCGCCTGCCGCCGGTAAGGCGGGGGCGGGTCAAGACCCATCCGGCGACGGATCGAGTCTGAAGGCGATTTTATCTCTGGAGCCGGAGCAACTCTATGATCTGATAAAAGACGAGCACCCCCAGACCATCGCCATCGTCCTCGTGCACCTGGATACCGAGGCGGCCAGCGACATCATGTCGCGGATGCCCGATGAAGTCAAAACGGAGGTCGCCGTGCGGATTGCCTGCCTGGACCGGGTGAGTTCGGGCATGGTCGAGGAGATCAACTGCGTCTTCGAAGAAATCCTGAAAACCAAGGGGACGTCGGTGACACGGGTGACCGGCGGGGTTGCGCGCCTGGCCGAAATTCTCAACCAGACCGATGAATATTCCAGCGAGTACATAATGAACGAGATCGAGGGCAACCACCCTGAATTGGCCGACCAGGTCAAGCAGATGATGTTCGTGTTCGAAGACCTCGTTCTGGTCGATGATCGTGGATTCCAGAAACTGCTGCGCAGGGTCGAGACGGTTGAATTGGCCACAGCCCTCAAGGCGGCTTCGGACGACATCAAAGAAAAGGTCTTCCGCAACATGTCGGGCCGGGCCGGAGATATGCTGCGGGAAGAAATGGACAACCTGGGGCCGGTGCGGATGAAGGACGTCACCGATGCCCAGCAGAAGATAACCCTGATCGTTCAGGACATGGAAGCCAAGGGGGAAGTGATCATTGGCGGCCGGAGAGGGGAAGAATTTGTCGGGTAAAACGGTTGACGGAAAACACGCGGGTCGGGAAAATACGTTTCAGCTGCACTATTTTCCCGAAATACCGCTGCATCCGACCGATCACCGCCGGGTGATTCCATCCGCCGCGATGAAACCGTTCGGGTCGCGCTTCGTGCGCGACAGCGGATCGGCCGCCGCTGCGGTATCGGACGGCGGCATCGTGGCCCGCGTCGGATCCCGACCCCATGGGCACGGTGAAAAATCCCTCGAAGACATCGAAACCGAGGCGTACATTCGCGGGTTCAACAAGGGTGAGAAGGCCGGATTCGAGGCCGCCGGCGATAAAATCGCATCGGTCCAGGCGATGTTGACCGGCGCCATGGAAGAACTGGGACGCCTCCAGCAGCGCGTCCGCCATGACATCGAAAAGGAAGTGGTCGAACTGGCCCTGGCCGTCGCGGAGCGCATTGTCAGGCAGGAGCTTGGCGCCAACCGGGGTGCCATCGCCGATGTGGTCCGAGAGGCCCTTAAAAAGGTCGAACACCAGCAGGAGGTCGTTGTCCGGGTGAACCCGGCGGATAAACAGTTTCTGGATCCGTCCCGTCTGCCGGCTACCGATCCGGCCGGCCAAGCCAGCCCCATCCGTTTCCGGATCGAAGGCGACGACGCCATCAGCAGGGGCGGCTGTTTCATAGAAACCGAAAGCGGCGATATCGATGCCCGGATCGAAACGCAGCTCGACATTATCAGAGCGGCCTTTACTGAGAAGCTGGCGTAACGTTTTTAAAAACCGCCTGTCTGTCCTGGTCTCTCCGGGCGCGGTCCAAAAGTCAAAGTGGGGCTGGAGAGGGAGGGGAAGTTTGCCGGATGCCGGTCGTCTCACCTGCCGCCGTCGTCGATGATTTCCTCTGCCGGCGCGACCCATGGCGGCGCCATCATAGAAGGATTCGAACTCTTCATTTTCAAGGGGACCTTTAGTGAACCAACCGGCGCTCGATACCAAGAAGTACCGTCAATGCCTCGACGAGTGCTGCTTGACGCAACCCCGCGGGAAGGTGACCAATGTCATCGGGCTGATCGTCGAATCCTGCGGCCCGGCCGCGCGGCTTGGAACCGTGTGCGACATTCACCCCAAGGGGGCCGCGCGGCCGATCACCGCCGAGGTTCTCGGCTTTCGAGACAATCGGGTCCTGCTGATGCCGCTGGAGGAGATGCGCGGCATCGGGCCGGGCTGTCTGGTCACGGCCCGGCAGGACAAAGCGCTGGTCCCCGTGGGCAAGGCCTTGCTCGGTCGGGTCGTCGACGGTCTCGGCCAGCCCATCGACAACAAGGGGCCGATCACACCGGAGGATGCCTACCCCATATATGCAGACTCTCTGAATCCCCTGAAACGCAGCCGTATCCGGGAGCCCCTGGACATCGGCGTCAGAGCCATCAACGGACTGCTGAGCGTCGGCTGCGGGCAGCGCGTGGGCATCTTTGCCGGTTCGGGGGTCGGTAAAAGCGTGCTGCTGGGAATGATGGCCCGCAACACCGATGCCGATGTCAACGTGATCGCCCTGATCGGCGAGAGGGGGCGGGAAGTCAACGAGTTCATCGAGAAAGAGCTCGGCGAAGAGGGGTTGAAACGTTCGGTGATCGTCGTGGCCACCTCCGACCATTTGCCCCTTATCCGTTTGCGGGGCGCCTACATCGCCACCACCATCGCCGAATATTTCAGGGATCAGGGTCTCAACGTTCTCCTGATGATGGATTCGGTCACCCGGTTTGCGATGGCGCAGCGGGAAATCGGCCTGGCACTGGGTGAACCGCCGACCACCAAAGGCTACACCCCGTCGGTGTTCACACTTATGCCGCGCCTGCTGGAACGGGTCGGGACTTCCAGCGGCCGAGGGACCATTACCGGCCTCTATACGGTTCTCGTCGAGGGGGACGACACCAACGAGCCGATCGCAGATGCCCTGCGGGCGATTCTCGACGGCCACGTCTGTCTGTCGCGCGAGCTGGCGATGCAGAACCACTATCCGGCCATCGACGTCTTGGGCAGCATTAGCCGGGTGATGGACGATGTGGTTCACCCCGATCAACTGGAATCCGCCCGCGCGTTCAAATCGCTTCTTGCCACGTACAAGAAGGCCGAGGATCTGATCAATATCGGGGCCTACGTCTCCGGAAGCAACGCCAAAATCGATCTGGCGATCCGGATGATCGATCGCATCAACAACTATCTGAAACAGGGGGTGGCCGACAGGGTCACCTTCGAAGAGAGCGTGCGGCAGCTCGACGATCTGGCGGCCGAAGCGGCCGTCGCCGCACCGGGAATGCCTTCCGGGACGGCCATGCAGGCGGCAGGGGCTTCGGGGTGACCCGTCGGGGACCGGCCTTGTGAAATGCCGCTTCAGAATTCATTTGGCAGGCGATGCTGCGGAGTGCGCATCAACGCGTATCGTCGCTCGACAGCCGAAAATCGACCATTCAAAAGGACACCATGCCCAAATTCAAATTAGAGTCTCTGCTGCAGCACCGCAAGCACGTCGAAGACGTTTTCCAGCGCGAACTGGCCGACACCCTCAAGCTTTTGGAGGAAGAAAAAAGAGCCCTCATGCAGATGGTGACCAACCGCGGGCATATCGAAGAGGATCTGAAGCAAAGGCTGGAGCATGATCTGGCGGCTGCTGAAATGCTGAGCTTCCACAAGTATCTGGACCGATTGGCGCTCGACATCACCGTTCAGAAGGCCAGGGTCTCCGAAGCCGAGAAGCGATTCGAGCAGAAAAGATTGTCCCTTACCGAAGCGGTCAAAGACAGAAAGATCATGGACAAATTAAAGGAGAAGCAGTTGGCCGCAGAAACCGAAAGAATGCAGAAGCAAGAGCAGGGTTTCATGAACGAAGTCGCCATCAACCGACACCTGCGCTCCAGATAGGCGGCGCAAGATGATTCGCTTCTCCTCGTGTGTTGTTTCGCGCCTCTGAAGAGATCCCCCCGGCATGTCTCCGCCATCCGGCATGCCTTCCGCCCGAAGACCACCCTTAAGAATCCTTGCATACCGATGATGTGGCCGCTGTTACGGGTCCTCGATGGCGCCATTGCATCTTTTCCTCAAACAAAATTGACCCCGCCGATTCACCGGTTCAATCGAGAAACGGAAAACTTTGCCGGGCCGGGTAAAAATTACCGCCCCCCGCCGGTGGTCGTTTTTGGGGGCATGCGGTTTCAAGCGGCGGATCCCGATGTGATATAGATCCCTGGAAGACAAAAATAGAAGTTATTTCAAAAGGTTTTAATGCCGATGCCATTTAGGGTCTGGCATACCGGATGGTGAATGAGCCAGTGGCATGCTCCGTGCAGATCTTTTTCCGACATCACAACCCCATGCCTTGATCAGGACAAAGACATGCAACTCGATTTATGCCTTCTCCATAACGTTCGGTCAGAAACGACCTCTTCGGTTCGCGGCGACCTCAAGGGCGGCCGAACCACCGAGCGGGCGTCGCAGCTGGACAACCAAGGGGGCGATTTCCGGTCGAATCTGAAACGGGCCCAGGCGCGGAAGAAAATGGAATCCCCGCGGTCCCGGAATCGAGATGATTCTGCTGTGCAGACAAAGAACCGTCCCCAGGGAATGTCTCGTTCCCGTAACCCGAAAGCCATCCGAAGCGCTGAGGATACCCCTGGTTGTCACCGTCACGAAAGGCAGAAAGCCGTACCTGAGAACGGCGATCATACATCGGAGAACACGGAAGTTTTTTTCGAAACCCCCGTCGATGCGGGCACGGTCGATTCCGCTAGCCCAATCCCCGTAAATTCGATCGCTGCCGGACCGGCTGCCGCCATCACACCGGAAATCGCCATACTTTCAGAATCGGCGAAAGCCCTATCCGCCGAACCGGCCCCGACGGTGACCGGGACGGGCGAAACCACCGCGGCTGCAGCGGCGGTGCTGAAAGACAAGGCCCCGGATGGAATGGGGCCCTTTACAGTCCCGGCTGCGGTCGTGCCGGAAGATACGGACGCCGATGTCAAACCAAGCCTGACGAACGATGTTCCGGAAGTCGGCGGCGATGCGATCGATGATTCATCCGATCCGTCTGAAAACGCTGCGATGGAGAAGGTGCTCTCCGAATCTCAGAAGAAGGCCTCTCAGCACGACCGTTCTGCCAAAGCTGTCGAAAACGCCGCCGATGGCCGACTGGACAAAATAGCGGCGGATGGTGCTTTTGAGGCGGATCGCCAAACTGCGGCCACCGCGAAAAAATCGGGACCGACAGCACCGACTCCAGAGGGTGTGCGGGTGGCGGAAGACCAGAACCGGAAAGCCGCCGTCGATCCGGCCAACGGGCGGGCCGAACCCGACCGGGTGGAGCGCTTGGTCGTCGACAGCGAGCGCGGTCCGCGCACGGAATTGCCACCGGCCGGCCAAAACGGCAGCCGCGGCGCCGGCGACACGTCAGGTGCAATGGTCTCCAAAAATCCGCTGGATGCCGATCAGAGCGCCAAAGTGAACGAGCATTTCCCGGCTTCCCAACGACCAGTGGCCGGCGAGGGGAATATACAGGCGCTCCCCCAGACCCCCGGGGCGCAAACGAGCGCTCCGAAGGCTGAGGTCCTGAACCAGATCGTCGACCGGGCGGTGTTCAAGCTGAACAATGGTCAATCCGAGGTGCGGATTGACCTCAAACCGGATTTTTTGGGGCACGTGAGGCTCCAGATCGTCACCGAAAATCATCAGGTGAGCCTGCGCATTCTGGCCGAATCCGCGGCGGTCAAAGACCTTATCGACGGCCACCTCGGCCAATTGAAAAACGACCTTCAGGCCCAGGGGCTGAAGGTCGACGAAATCGATGTGACGGTGGCCAAAGACTTCAACAGCCATGACCGGCGCTCCGGGTATGCGGCCCACGGGGACCGGGGTCGGCGGGGTTTGCCGTTCAAGGGCCGGGACTTCGAAGAAAAGGGGATTTCCGGCGGGAGCCGGATGGCCGCGCGTCTGGCCCAACGGGCCGGCGGCATTAACTGCTTTGCCTGATCGGAAGGACGCGACCGTTGCGGCACTTCATCGAAAAAGGATAAAAAACCATGACCATAGCCGCCATAGAACCCACCGGCGTAGCGAGCAGCCGGAAAACCACGACCGGCAACGATGCCATCATGGGCAAGAATGATTTTCTGAACCTGCTGGTGGCCCAACTCAAGCACCAGGATCCGTTGAATCCCCTGGAGGGCACCGAATTCACCGCCCAGTTGGCCCAGTTTACGTCACTGGAGCAGCTCAACAACATCAACAGCAACCTGGAATCCCTGCAGGATTATCAGGCGGCGATAAAAGACGCCCAGGCCATCGATCTGATCGGCAAGACGATCGAAGCCCCGGGAAACACCATGATGACGAAGGAAGGCCGACCGGCCGGTTTTGCATTCGACCTGACCCAGGATGCCGCCTATGTGGCGGTCAACATCTACGGGCCGGAGGGCAATTTTGTCCGAACCATTGAAACCGGACCGATGCTTGCGGGCCGGCATTCTCAGGTTTGGGACGGGAAAAACCAGCAGGGGAGCATCCTGCCGGGCGGGTCCTACACCTATGAGGTCCTGGCCACGGCCCCCAGCGGGGATGCGGTAACGGCGACACCGTATATCAGCGCGCGTGTGACCGGGGTCAATTTCGACGGCAAGGTTCCCCTGGTGCTGGCCGGTGACCACCGAATTTCATTCAACGATGTCAGACAAGTAACCGAAGACGTATCAGCGCTTGCCACGGAAACCGAAACGGACGGATTACTTCCCTAAACCATACACACAGGAGGACGACTCAAATGATTGGTTCGCTATTTGCCGGAATTTCCGGACTGAACGCCAACGCCACGGCCATGACCGTTGTCGGTGACAACATTGCCAATGTCAACACCACCGGTTTCAAGGCCAACCGGTCGTCGTTTGCCAACATCCTGAGCCAGTCCCTCGGGGGGTCCGGCGGCAACGATATCGGCCGCGGGGTCGACTTCTGGGGTACCACGGCCATCTGGAGCCAGGGTTCCCTCGAGAATACCAGCAACCCGACCGACCTGGCCATCAACGGCCGCGGCTTTTTCATCCTCGACGACCCCTCCGGCGGGAGATTCTACTCCCGGGCCGGTGAGTTCACCTTCGATCGCAACGGAGATTTGCGCAACCCCGACAACCTGGCTGTCCAGGGATACCCGGTCACCGGCGTCGCACCCAACGGCACCCTTTCACTGGGCAGCATGGGCGATATTTCGGTGCCGAGCAGCGGTGTATCCCCCCCGATGTCTTCCACCGAATTCAACGCCGAGATCAACCTCGACGCCGGAGCGTCACCGGGCACCATGTTCACTTCGACCGTCACCATTTACGACTCGCTCGGCAACAGCATACCGGTTACGCTCACCTTTACCAACACCGGTGCCGGTGCGTGGGATGTCGCCGGTTCTCTGCCGCCGTCCGCCGGCAGCGGCGTCACCCTCAACGGGGGTGCCACCACCGCCGTCTCTTTCGACTCCTCGGGTCAGCTGCTCGTTCCGGCCGCGGATGTGACCATCGGTGTCACGCTCACCAACGGTGCGGCCAGCCCCCAAAGCATGAGCTGGAACCTGTACGATGCCGCCGGTGTGAACAACGGCAACCTGACCGGCTACGCGTCACCCTCCACAACGACTTTCCTGGGTCAGAACGGATTCCCGGCCGGTTCCCTTCGCGGGGTGTCCTTCGACGAGTCCGGAGTCGTCATGGGATCCTATTCCAACGGCCAGCTGGTGCCGCTGTTCCAGTTGGCGCTGGCCGAATTTCCCAGTTACCAAGGCTTGACCAAAATGGGGCGTAATTTGTACACGGAATCCCTCGAGTCCGGGCAGTCGCTCCCGGGTGTTCCCGGCACCGGCGCTCTCGGCAACATCAGTCCCAGTGCGATCGAGATGTCCAATGTCGACCTGGCCCAGGAATTCGTTAAAATGATCACCACGCAGCGGGCCTTTCAGGCCAACTCGCGTGTGATCACCACCAGCGATGAAATCCTTACCGAGTTGATCAATATCAAGCGGTAAGGGTCCTTTCGGTTCAGCAGGCTGATCGTCATTGTCGGTGCTCCCTGCGAATAGTCGGCGGTTTGCAATCGGCGCCCCCAGCACGCCGGTGCGGACCGCCGACATTTTTTTTGGGGTCGCACGCGTCGTGCAGGAATGACGAGACAGTGATTCCGATGGGACGCCCTGAAGATTTCCCGGTTTTTGAAAAGAGGGGCAGGGGGGATGTCGAATCGGCCGGCACCCCTTCCCGGCAACCCCTTGTCCTGACCAATCATAACTACGCAAAGGTCAACGCCTGTTCGGGGTGGACGTCAAAGACTTGACAAGCTTCGCGATTAATTGACGGCCGTATCATCCCCCGCCGGGCTCCTTCCCCCATTCCGCTGTGGCTCCCCGGCCGCATCATTTCTCTTCCTGCCGGTACCACAGGCCGGCCGCAGGACATACGGCCTGATCCTGCATTCGGCCGGCGTCCATGGCGATTCTGTGGCATAATCCTTGCTTCAACTCGTGTGGAATTATTCAAAGGCCTGATTGGTTGTCTTCATGCCGGATGCTATGCACCCGGCCGCAACCGCAACGATTACCGCACTGACGTGCTTTTGGATTTACGGCCAATGGCCGGTAATCCAGCCACCCGCAAAACGGGTGGTCGTTGACCCAGTCACACGTCATGGAGGACTCAGACGATCATGTCGAAAAAAATCGTGATTACCCTTGTCGTCGTTTTCTTACTGCTGCTGGGCATGATGGGAACCGGTTTCTTCTTTATGTGGAACAAGCTCAATGCCGTCAACGCCCAGCAGACAGAACCCGATCAGGGTGAAGGCACGGCCCAGGCCGAACCGCTTAAAATCGGGCCGCTTCATCCCCTGGACACCTTCATCGTCAATCTCGCCGACGAAGGCGGCAATCGCTACCTGCGGACGACGTTGAACCTGGAGATGAAAGACGAAGAAAGCGGCAAGATCGTTCAGGAACGACTGCCGGTCATAAGAAATACGATCCTGATGCTTCTGCCGACCAAAACATACGACGACATTGCCACCGTCGAGGGAAAAACGGCCCTGCGCGACGAAATCCTGGCGCGGCTGAACACGTTCCTGACTCCCGGCAGCGTCGCCAATATTTATTTTACCGAGTTCGTGGTTCAGTAGAAAAGACAACCCATGGCTGACCAGATTCTTTCCCAGGAAGAGATCGATGCGCTTCTTTCCGCTATGGACAAGGGCGAAGTCGATCTGAAGCAGAACCCTCAGAGCGAACCGGTGATTCAGGAGTACAGCCTGATTTCCGGTAATGCCGCCCAGCGGGCGCCGTTTCTGGCCCTGGACGAGGTTTACGACCGGTTCGGCAACGCCCTGAGCCGGTTCATGTCGAACATGTTTCAGCGTCCGGTTGAAGCCGAATTCGTTTCAAACGAGACGATAAAATACAGTGATTTCATCAGCGCCTTTCCCACACCGACGAGCTTGAACCTGTTTACCATGGAACCGCTGATCGGCTCGGCCCTGCTGGTTATCGAACCGGAGCTGGTCTTCTCGCTGATCGACTGCATGTTCGGCGGATCGGGCAAACCGCTGGAAAGAATCAGAGAGTTTACGCTGATCGAGCAGCGGATGATGAAAAAATTCGCCGCCGAAGTCTTATCGCGGCTCGAAGCCGCCTGGTCGTGCGCCCACAAGGTCAAGATCACCCTGAACTCGACCGAAACCAAACCGGAGTATATTCACCTGCTAAACCCCAACGATCCGGCGATGGTCATCGTCTTCAACATCAAGGGGCAGGAGTTTTCCGGCAACATCCACCTGTGCCTGTCTCACATCATGCTCGAGCCGATAAAAGAGACACTGGCCACCGCCTGCCGCCGCGAGAAGGACAAGCCATCCACCTGGTATGGCCAGTTGAAGGACTTGATCCAGGACACGCCGGTCAACGTCATTGCCGAACTCGGCCGGACCGTCCGCACCGTGGGCGAGGTTCTCAACCTGCAGGTGGATGACGTGTTGCAGCTGCCCAGCGGCCCCAAGGACCAGGTCGTGCTGAAAGTCAGCGGTGTGCCGAAATTTTTCGGATTTCCCGGCGTCATCAAGGGCAACCGGGCGGTGGAAATCATCAAAGGCCTCAACTAGCACCCATTGCGGAACAGGAATGCGGATCATGCCAGATAGGGAAACACGAACAACAGGACAACAGGTTGCCGCAGCCGAAGCCCCACCGGCGGTAAAAAAGGCCCAACCGGATATCCCACCGGGCGCGGCGGCGGTGCCGGGGATGGAATTTCTCCTCGATATTCCACTGGAGATCACCGTGGAACTCGGCCGAACCCAGATGGTCATCAACGATCTGCTGCGGCTCAGCCAGGGCTCGGTGATCGAACTGTCGAAACTGGCCGGGGAAACCCTGGAAATCCGGGCCAATCAACGGCTGATCGCCAAAGGTGAAGTCGTTGTGGTCAACGACAAGTACGGTGTCCGGCTGACGGAAGTGGTCAGCCGCGCCGAGAGGGTGGAGAAGTTGAAATGAACACCCCGCCTGAAATGCTGCCGTCGCTGCTGAAGATGGTCGGGTCATTGGGGATCGTCCTCGGTGGTCTGCTGATGACCCTTTGGCTGGTCAGGCGCTTTGTGCAGTCCCGACCGGGACGGACCAGCGGCCAGTTGATTCGGGTGCTGGCGAGCAGCACGGTCGGCCTGAAAAAGAACATCGCCCTGGTGGAGGTTCCCGGCCAGGTTCTCGTTTTGGGGATGAGCGGAGACCGGATCAGCCTGTTGACGAAAATCGAAGATCAGGAGAGCATTCGCCAGATCCGGGGCGATCTCGCGGCCAGGCCGGGTATGCCCTTTGCCGAACACCTGCAATTTTTTTCTTCCAAGTTCAAAGGCAGCCATGATGGCCGGTAAGTCAGGTTTTCCGGGTGTCCCGGGTGCCCTGGCGGCACTGGCGGTTGCGGCGGCCGTGCTGATCGGTGGTGTTCTTCTGTGTCCCTCGAGCGTCCGGGCCCAGTCCGCGGCCGCTTCGCCCCTGTTGAGCATCGACCTCCAGCCGTCGGCTGAAACCGGCGACATGTCGGTCGTGCTGCAGGTCTTCCTCCTGCTGACCGTTTTGTCGATCGCTCCGGCGATTCTGATCATGCTGACCTCGTTTACCCGGATCGCCATCGTCCTGTCGGTGCTGCGGCGGGCCATCGGTACCCAGGCGATGCCGCCGAACCAGGTGATTTTAGGCCTGTCCCTTTTCCTGACGTTTTTTATCATGACGCCGGTGTGGGAACGGGTGAACCAGGACGCCCTGAAGCCCTACCTCGACAAACAGATCAGTCAACAGCAGGCTCTCGAGAAGGCCCTGGAACCGATCCGGTCCTTCATGATCAAGCAGACCCGCGAGAAAGACCTGGCCTTGCTGGTGGAGATATCCAAGTCCCCCCGGCCGAAGAACACCGGTGAAATCGCCACCACCGTGCTGGTGCCGGCCTTCATCCTGAGCGAATTGAAAACGGCCTTTCAAATCTCATTCATGCTTTACGTTCCATTCCTGGTGATCGACATGGTCGTTGCCAGCGTCCTGTTGTCCATGGGGATGATGATGCTGCCGCCCATCATGATTTCGCTGCCATTCAAGTTGATGCTCTTCGTGCTGGCCGACGGCTGGTATCTGATTGTCGGTTCGCTGGTGAAGAGTTTCGGATAAGGAGACGTCATGACTCCGGAATATGTGACCGGGTTTTTCCTGGAAGCGATCAAGACGACGATCATATTAGCGGCGCCGATCCTGCTGGCCGGCCTGGTCGTGGGTATCCTGATCAGCGTCATTCAGGCCGCCACCTCCATCAACGAGATGACCATGACCTTTATTCCCAAAATGCTGGCGGTGGCGATCGCCCTCTTGGTTTTTTTCCCCTGGATGCTGCAGGTGATGATCGAATACACCCAAAACCTGTTGACCAACCTGCCCGCCGTGATCCGGTGACGGCGATCACCTTGGCGCCCTTCACCGATAAGATGTCGTGCCGCGGGGGCATATGACGACCCTCACCATACCCTTGGCGCAGCTGCAGGCATTCTTGATTGTCTTTGTACGCGTGGCGGCCATTGTCGCGAGCATGCCTGTTTTCAGCAGCCGCAATATCCCCGTGATGCTGAAGGCCGGCCTGGTGCTGTCGGTCAGCGTCCTCGTTTTCCCGCGGTTGTCCATCGGGGAGAATCCGTACCAGATGGACACGGTGTTGTTCGGCGTCGGGCTGGCCGGCGAGGTCATGCTGGGGGTGGCCATCGGGCTGGTGGGCCAGATGATTTTCGCCGGCGTTCAGCTGGCCGGGGAACTGGCCGGATACCAGATGGGGCTGGCCATCGCCAACGTGATCGATCCGGACTCGAGCGACCAGATCCCCATGATATCCCAGCTCTATCAGATCTTTGCCGTCCTCATTTTCGTGACGGTCAATGCCCATTACTGGTGCCTGGGGGCGTTGATGGACAGTTTTCAGCTCGTGCCGCCGTTCAGCTTCCACCTGCACAACTCCGTTGTCGAACAGCTGGTCAAGATCGGCGGAAACGTTTTTACCATCGGCGTCAAGGTCGGCGCTCCGGTCATCGCGGTGTTGATGCTCACCAGCGTTTCCTTCGGGCTGATCGCCCGCACCGTGCCCCAGATGAACATCTTCATCGTCGCCATCCCGCTGAAGATCGTCGTGGGGCTGCTGTTCGTGCTCTTCAGCCTGCCGTATTTTTCGGCTTACCTGCAGCAGTTGTTCACGGGTTTGGGGGAGAGCATTTTGCGGATTCTTTCCGTTAGCGGATAAGCCTTATGGCCGACAGACCCAACCAGGACAGGACCGAGCAGGCAACCCCCAAGCGGCGGCAGGATGCGCGCAAGAAGGGCCAGGTCGCCCAGAGCCGCGAAATACCGTCGGTGGTGATCCTGTTGATGTCCCTGGGGGTTTTCTTTTTCGGCGGCAGCTGGATGTTCTGGAACCTCTCCGGATACATGGCGGATTCCCTCAAGGGGGCGGCCCTGTTTCAGCTGGCCGATGTCGACAGCGCCGCTATGCTTTTTGTCGAGACCTTCCGGATCATCCTCAGGATTCTTTTACCCCTGTTGCTGACGGTTTTCGTGGCCGGCCTGGCGGGCAATGTGGGCCAGTTCGGTTTTCTGTTCAGCTCCGAAGCCCTGGCGCCGAAGTGGACCAAATTGAATCCCCTCAGCGGCATCAAAAGGATGTTTTCGCTGCGCTCCCTGGTGGAACTGGTCAAATCGATCCTCAAGATCCTGTTCGTCGGTACCGTGGCCTATCTGATGCTCCGCAAGGAACTCGAACTGATACCGTCTCTGACGCACCAAAGCGTCGGGGACATTCTGGCTTTTGTGGGGCGGGTGTCGTTCAAGATCTGCCTGAACGTGTGTTTGGCGCTGATGATCCTGGCCATCCTCGACTTTGCCTATCAGCGGTGGGAACACGAGAAGAGTTTGAAAATGACCAAACAGGAGGTCAAGGACGAGTTCAAGCAGACCGAAGGCGATCCCAAAGTCAAGGCCCGAATCCGCAGCATCCAGCTGGAAACCGCCAGGCAGAGGATGATGGAGGCGGTACCGACGGCCGACGTGGTCATTACCAACCCGACGCATTTGGCCGTTGCGATCCGTTTCGATGCGGCCACCATGACGGCCCCCCAGGTGGTCGCCAAGGGTGCCGGTTACGTGGCCGAACGGATCAAGCAGATCGCTGCCGAGAACGGTGTTCCGTGTGTCGAAAACAAACCCCTGGCCCGCACCCTTTTTAAGATCGTCGATATCGGCCGCACCATTCCGGTCGATCTCTACAAGGCGGTGGCCGAAGTACTGGCCTATGTCTACCGCCTGCGGGGCATGCGCCCGAATATGAAGCCTTAAGCGCCCCCACCGACCGGGCGTTGCGGGATACAGGGTACGGGTTACGGGTTGCGAGTTTCGGGTTACGGGTTGCGAGTTTCGGGTTACGGGTTGCGAGTTTCGGGTTACGGGTTGCGAGTTTCGGGCCAACCGGCAAACGGACTCAATCCCGCCGCGGCGGGACTCAACGGGCTCAACGGACTCAACGGACTCAACGGGCTCAACGGGCTCAACCGACCAGTGTCAAAGATCCCGCACGCCGGTGTCAAGGTTCCATCGTTTCAGGGCATCCGGTCGCTGTCGAGGAGGGCACCGTTCCGGTTCCAGGAGGCCGTCGGCGCCCGGAACATCAGTGATTCCAGTAGGGCGCAGCGGTCCCTTGAAAATCCGCGGTGTTCGGCATGAAAAGTGCAACATTGCCTTGAAGGTCGCAGCGACAACTTTCTATTTCATTGGGCTTGAGGTTGAATGAGCATGGAACTCGCCAAGGAAACCAATTACACCGGGGCCGTCCCCCTCTTATCCAAGAACAGCGACGTGTTTATGGCCGTTGCCGTGGTGGGGATTCTGGTGTTCATGGTGATTCCCCTGCCGCCGATGATGCTCGACCTGCTTCTGGCTTTCAACATCACGTGCTCTCTGGTGATCCTGCTGGCCGGAATGTACATCCTGAGGCCTCTCGAGCTCTCCTCGTTTCCGTCGATCCTTCTGCTGGCCACGCTTTTCCGTCTGTCCCTCAACGTGGCCTCCACCCGGATCATCCTGCTCAACGGGCACGAAGGGTCCACGGCCGCCGGCAAGGTCATCATGGCCTTCGGCGGTTTCGTCGTGGGCGGCAATTACGTCGTCGGCATCATCGTTTTTCTGATCCTGGTCATCATCAATTTCATGGTGATCACCAAAGGCGCCGGGCGCATCGCCGAGGTGGCCGCACGGTTCACGTTGGACGCCATGCCCGGCAAGCAGATGAGCATCGACGCGGATTTGAACGCCGGCGTCATCAACGAGGAAGAGGCCAAGACCCGGCGGGAGCTGATCTCGAGGGAAGCGGAATATTACGGCGCCATGGACGGCGCCAACAAGTTCGTGCGCGGCGATGCCATCGCCGGCATCATCATCACCTTGATCAACATCCTGGGCGGATTGGCCATCGGCGTCCTGCAGAACGGCATGAGTTTTTCCAGTGCCGCCGAGAATTACACCCTGCTGACCGTCGGCGACGGGCTGGTGACCCAGATCCCGGCGCTGGTCATCTCCACCGCGGCCGGTATCATCGTCAGCCGGGCCGGTTCCGAATCGAGTCTTGGCCGAGAGATTACAGGCCAGGTGCTGGTGCAGCCCCGGGCGATCGGCATCGCTTCGGCGGTTATTTTCGGCTTCGCCCTGGTCCCGGGACTGCCGACCATCCCCTTCGTGATCCTGGCCCTGTCGGCCGCCGGACTGGCTTATACGGTCTACCAGGCCGGCCAAAGGAGCGATGAGGAGGCTGCGGCCGCCGAATCGGCGGCGCCCGAGGCCCTGCCATCCGGTCCGCTGGACAACCTTTTGCCGCTGGATATCCTGGCCCTGGAAGTCGGCTACGGCCTGATACCTTTAGTGGACACCGAACAGAACGGCGAGTTGCTCGAGCGCATCAAGACCATCCGGCGCCAGTTCGCCCAGGATCTCGGCATCGTGGTGGCCCCCATCCACATCCAGGACAACATTCGCCTGAAACCCGGGGAGTACACGATCCTTCTCAAGGGAAACGAGATCGCCAGGGGTGAGCTGATGACCAATTACCATCTGGCGATGGATCCCGGTACGGTGGAGAAAAAAGTGGACGGCGTGGCCACGAAGGAGCCGACCTACGGCCTTCCGGCCTTGTGGATAAAAGAAGATGTCAAAGAGCGGGCGATTGCCAACGGGTATACCGTGGTCAACCCGGCCACGGTGATGACCACCCATCTGTCGGATGTCATCCGGCGCTACGCGCACGAATTGTTGGGGCGGCAGGAAGTCCAGGAACTACTCGACAATCTCAAGGGCACCCACCCCAAAGTGGTCGATGAACTGGTGCCCCATCTGCTGCCGCTGGGTGCGGTCGTGAAGGTGCTGCAAAACCTGCTGAGGGAGCAGATCCCGATCCGTGACCTTCTGGCCGTACTGGAAACCTTGGCCGACTGGGCGCCGATGACCAAAGACACGGATATTCTGACCGAATATGTCCGGCAGTCTCTGGCCCGCACCATTACCCGCATGCACCAGCTGGACACGGGCGACATCGCGGTGGTCAACCTCGGCCAGCGCCTGGAGGGTGTCCTGGCCGAAGGCATGCAAAAGGCCGAACATGGGCATTACCTGATTCTGAGCCCGTCAAAAATCGAAAAGATCGTCCGCATCCTGGCCGGGCAGGTGGAAAAGTTCTACCCTCTCAACGCCCGCCCCATCGTCCTGTGCTCGGCCCATGTGCGGCCGTATTTCAAGCGATTGATGGACCGCTACATTGCCGACCTGACGGTCCTTTCCTACGATGAACTGCTGCCGAACATCAAACTCCGGTCACTGGGGACCGTGGAGCTGACTGATGCAGATTAAGCGATTTCAAGCCGCCACCATGGCCGAAGCACTGGAGCTCGTCAAAAGGGATCTGGGCTCCGAGGCCGTTATTCTTTCCGCCTGCAGCCGGAAAGATGCCAAGGGACTTTTCGGGCCGTTCAAAAGGGCCGCTGTGGAAGTGACCGCGGCCGGCAACGGTCCGCTCCCGCCGTCGAAACCGGCCGCATCGTTCGGCGACGCGTATCATGTGACCCTCGAGAGCCGGCCCGAGCCCGTGGCAGCGAACCGCCCCTCGCCCCCGGGAATGACCAGAAGGGTGTCATACAGCACCCCCCAGAAGCCGCTGCGATCGCCCATGGGCCGGCGGTCTTCGCGCCGGACGGCTGTCCGGAACTATGCGAATGGATCGACCGACGGCGCGCATCACTGGCTCTTTCGGCGACTGTTGGATCAGGGCGTGGAAGAAGACTATGTCCGCGAGATGGTGGCCGAAGGGACAGCGTCCGTCGGCTTGCCCGATCGGGAACCCGAAGATGCGGTCGGCCCGCTGGCGGGAATTCTCGAGCAGGTCGGCGTCACCGCGGGGCCGCCGGAGATTGAAGACGGCCGCCAGAAACGGATCGCCGTGATCGGGGCGACCGGTGTCGGCAAAACGACGGCGGTCGCCAAGCTGGCCGCGGTGTGCAAGTTGGACGACAATCTGCGCGTCGCCATGATTACCCTAGACACCGTCCGGGTGGCCGCATCGGATCAGCTTCGGGCGTTTGCCGATATTATCGGTGTCCCTCTGGAATCGGCGGCCGACCAGGCCGGCCTGGAATCGGCTTTGGACGCCTGCCGGCAGTATGATCTGGTCCTGATCGACACTCCCGCGCTGAATGTCCGTCAGCCCGAAAGCGTACAGCGTCTGGCGGAGCTATTGGGGGCGGCCGGACCGCTGGAAGTGGCTCTGCTCGTGAGCGCCACCAGCCGCTTGCGCGACAATCTCGACCTCTACGAACGCGCGACCGCATTCGGCATCGATCACTTGATGTTCTCCAAGGTCGACGAGACGGTTGACTACGGCGACATTCTCAACCTGCTGCTGCGGCTGCAGCGGCCGGTATCCTTTTTCTTCGACGGCGCCGCGGGGCCGGACGGCGCCCGAAAGGCCGACCTGAATGTTCTGGCCGGTCTCCTGGCAGAAAAGAGGGACGAGGGCCGCGGTTTATCCGCACCGGTGGCCGTCCGGCGCGGGGAGCCGGTTACGCGGCCGGTGCCCATGCGCTGGCAGCCCCTGCCGCAAGGCGCCGGGTACGATTCCGATTCCGAGCAGGCTCTTATGGACGATGGAGAAGAAGCCCCCAGAGGCAGAAGCCGATCGGGTTTCTTTCGTTTCAACGGAAAAAACAAAAAGGTCACAACCGCATGAGCGATAATGTATCGGACACCAATGTCATCCAGATTACAAAAAGAATCGGAGGGAAACGGCTGATGGCGGCAAGGGCCATTCATCACAGCGCAGAATCAACCACCCGCGTCATTGCCATAACCAGCGGCAAAGGGGGGGTCGGAAAAACCAACATCGTGGCCAATCTCGGTTTCACCCTGGCCGGTATGGGGAAGAAGGTGCTGATCCTCGACGCCGACTGGGGACTGGGCAACCTCGATGTCCTGCTCGGCATGGCACCGAAATACAATCTTTCGCATGTCATCTCCGGGGAAAAGAGCCTCACCGACGTCATCGTGAACGGACCCGGCGACATGAAGATACTGCCGGCATCTTCCGGCATCCAGGAGTTGACCAGCCTGACCGTCGACCAGAAAATCAGGGTCCTGACCCAACTCGACCTGCTGGTCGATTCCGTGGACGTTCTGCTCATCGACACCGCCGCCGGGATCTCGACCAATGTCATGGACTTCAACGTCACGGCCCAGGAGATCTTGGTCGTCGTTTCGCCGGAGCCGACCTCGTTGACCGATGCGTACGCTCTCATGAAAGTCCTGTCATTGAAGTATGCCCAGAAGAACTGCAAACTGCTGGTCAATCAGGCCGGCAGCGTGCAGGAGGCGCTCGATATCTATCGTCAGCTGGAGATGGTGGTTAAGAAGTTTCTCGCCATTTCCATCGACTACGTCGGCTGTGTGCTCTACGACGATAAAGTGCGCCAAGGGGTTCGGCGGCAGAAGATCGTGACGGAAACCTACCCGGGGGCCAAGGCCAGCCGCTGCTTTGCCGCCTTGGCCAAGCGCATAGCCAGCCTGCCGGCATCAAAAATGCCGTGCGGAGATTCCAACTTCTTCTGGAACCATTTGAACCGGAACAAATTGGCCTGAGACCGTCGCGCCGCAGCCGTCGAAGCTGCCATGCCGTTTTTCAGAATTGAATCTGGATGTGGAGAAAGGGCCCTATGAAACTCGCTGAAATGCGCACACCGGTGTCCAGTGACCGCCAGGTGCCGTCGCGAGAACAATTGATCCTCAAATATTTGCCGTATGTCAAACGCATCGTCAACAGGATTGCCATTCACCTGCCGCCGAACGTCGACACGGAAGACCTGATGAATGTGGGCGTCATCGGCTTGATTCAGGCCATAGACCGCTACGATGAGACGCGTGACAATAAATTCACCACCTATGCGGCCTTCCGGATCCGGGGGGCGGTGTTGAGCGAACTGCGCTCGCGGGATTATCTCTCGCGGTCCAGCCGCAAAAAGATCCGTGAACTCGAAAGAATGGTCCTCAAGCTCGAGCAGAAATTCGACCGTGAAGTCGCGGATGAAGAGGTCGCCGATGCGATGGAAATCGAGCTGGACGAGCTCTACCAGATCAAGCAGATGTCGAGCATATCGTTCATCAGCTTCGAGGAGCTGGGCTATTCTTCCGCCCGTGACAAACAGAAACTGGCCCGGGGACTGCTGGAAAACGACGAAGACATTTTGGCCCGGGCCGGGCTGAAAGAACTTCAAACAGCCCTGGCGGAGGCCATCGGCGAGCTGCCTGAAAAGGAAAAGCTCGTACTTTCTTTGTATTATACCGATGAATTGACGATGAAAGAGACCGGCGAGGTCATTGGGGTTACCGAATCCAGGGTCTCTCAGCTTCACTCTCAAGCGATTCTCCGGCTGCGTTCCAAGCTGAGAAAGAAAAAACTGATCGACGACTGAACCGGTGCGGAAAAATCGTCCGGTCACCCTGATGAACTCCTGGTTGCAGTTTGGGCGTAAACCGTTCTCGAGGTGTCCGGTCATGGTAGAAAGAATACAGAACAGCGGCCCATGGGTCCGAACGCCGTCTGCGGGGGGCGTAAAACGGGTGCAGCGGCGCGGGGCCAACGACGGCGACAAAGAATTTTTCAGAAAATTCGGCAACCGCTATTCCGGTATGAAAGAAAGAGAAACCGATGAGGAGGAACCGGGCGAAAAAGAACCGGAGCCGAATCGAGCGGCGGCCGACCCGGATGGAAGCGAAGAAGAAGTGGAAAAACGCGCGGTGCGGGACAAGAGTCTGGGAAACAGCATCGACATTCGCATTTGAGTAAGGAGAAACCATGCCATCCTTTGTTGAGCGCATACTCGATTCCGAGACGGTTCAAGCGACCCTGGAACTCACCGCTGCGGCCTGGGCCCGCTTAGAATCCTTTGCAAACGATACGGCCCGCTCGGGGCCGATTCTCGACGTCGCCGGCATCGCCCTGTGCACCATGATCATCGCCTATCTGATCTACAACCGCGTAAAATACCGCCGGTTTCTCCTGGACGAACGGCTGGTGTCCCCGTTTCGCTCGGATTTTTCCGCAGAGGTCATCGCCCGCATGATCGGACAGCAGACCGAGAAGTCATTTGCCGCTCTCGTGCGGGCCATTTACAACGAACGCGAGCGCCTGCAGCAATGGGCCGAGGATAGCCTGCTTCCGGCCGGTGAAACGTTGTTTGTCAGCCGGCAGTCCGGCGACGAAAACCTGCCGCTGCAGGCCGACTCCCCGGCCGACGCGCCGACTGAAAACACCGGCCCTGAAATGGCCCGGCTGGCGGCCGCCGGGATGGGGGCGGCCGAGATCGCCGCCGTGGTCAAAAAGTCCCAGGCCGAGGTCGAACTCTATCTCAGCCTGGACCGGCGGCGGGTGGTCAACGGGGCTGACGTGGATAGGGAAAATATTGCTCCCCACGGCAAAAATTTCCGCCTGATATCGGGCCGTCGGGTGGACAGCACGGTTTGACGTCTTCAAGCAAGCGGCAGATATGGGGGCCGGGTAAGGCCGAATCCGCCCCTGGCGACACCCGGCGGCGAGAAAGTCGGTATCCGGCATCGACGCGGTGGATCCTTACAGGGTGGTATGTCTCTTGCAAATTATGGGGTGGGCGAGCCAGCGGCGACAGCGGCCAAAACGGTTTGGATGTGTCATGTCCGACGACACCGGCGGATGGTATCGGGGTCGACGACAAAGAAAATACTATCGCTTCCCGGTGTCCACTGCGCCCCGCACGAGCAGGGCGATCGGGTGGTGGATACCATAAAATGAACGACAACGACGGGTTGTCGGGGCATCTTACAAAACCTGCAGCAATAATGTAAATTCATGCAGGACAGGAGAAAAGAATGAGCGGTTCAATCTACATGGCCGCATCCGGCGCTTACTACTACGAACAACGGCTCGACATCCTGTCGAACAACCTGGCCAACATCAACACGACCGGGTTCAAGGAAGAAAAACCCTATTTTCGAGTCGTCGAAACCCCACCGGAAGTGGCCGAGAGTCTGCGGGACAATACCCTCTCGGCCGAAGAGCCGACCTCGCCGCTGTGGCAGGTGCTGGAAAGCCAGACCATATTCACCCAGGGCGGCCTGCGAACCACCGGCAGTTCCCTCGACCTGGCGCTGGACGGCGAGGGCTTTTTCTGCGTCCAGACACCCGAGGGGACACGCTACACCCGCAACGGCAGTTTCACCCGCAACGGCGACGGCGAATTGACGACCCACGAGGGCCTGCCGGTGCTCGGCGAGGGCGGGACGATTCAAATCGATGACGGCGGCCGGGTCACTGTCGACGAGGCCGGCAACGTGTCGGTGGGCGGTGTTCAGGTCGATCAGCTGCGCATTGTGGTTTTCGAGAATCCCTACCAGATGCAGCGGCTTCAGGACGGCCTCTTCGCCCCTTCGGATCAGGGGGGAGAGGGGACCCGCCCGGACAACGTCAAGGTTCACCAGGGGCATCTGGAACTCTCCAATGTGGAGGCCGTGCGCACGATGACCGAGATCATCGAAGTCCTGCGGGGCTACGAATCCTACCAGAAGGTCATCCAACAGATCGATGAGACCCAGGCCAAGGCGATCAACGAAGTGGGACAGGTGGCGTGATCGGGTCAATTCGACGAAGGGGGACTTCCATGGCCGGGTGTTATTCGAGACGCGCGGGAGACGTGACGACAGCTTCGCCTCGAAATAACGCGACCAGGAAAGCCGCCACTCGGAGAATAGACCCGATGGAAGAATCGTATCGACTCACAGGGTTGCAACGACCAATGTGCCTCAGACCGAAGAATTGTAAGCGCTTACGAAAAATCGATTTTGGCGGAGACAAGACATTTAGAGTGAAGTTCAATTGGCAACGCATTCTCACCCCCGCAGCGTCAGACGGCGCAAACGGGATTCACTCCATACGGGAGGTCATATGATCAGAAGCCTTTGGACGGCTGCAACCGGCATGCAGGCCCAGACCCTCAATATCGACGTGATATCCAACAACCTTGCCAATGTCAGCACCTCGGGGTTCAAGAAGAGCCGGGCGGAGTTCCAGGATCTGCTCTATGAAACCCTGCGTCCTTCCGGGGTGTCGACGACGGAGACCTCCGAGGTTCCGGTCGGGATTCAGGTGGGTCACGGGACCCGGCCGTCGGCCGTCAACCGGATTTTCGTGCAGGGTGATTTTCACCAAACCCAAAACGAACTCGACCTGGCCATAGAGGGCGACGGCTTCTTTCAGATCGTCCAGGCCAGCGGCGACATTGCCTACACCCGGGACGGCGCCTTCAAGCTCGACAACCAGGGCCGCATCGTCAACTCCGACGGGTTTCTGGTTGAACCGGAAATTACGGTGCCGAACAACACCATCGCCATATCGATCGCCATCGATGGCCGGGTTTCGGTTCTGCAGTCCGGTCAGGCCGAACCGGCGGAAATCGGCACCATCGAGTTGGCGCGCTTCATGAACCCTGCCGGCCTGCACAGCATCGGCCGCAACCTTTACATGCCCACTGCCGCCTCGGGCGACGCGACTCTCGGCACCGCCGGCGAAGACGGTTTCGGCACCATCGCCCAGGGCTACCTGGAGGGCTCCAATGTCAGTGTGGTGGAGGAGATGGTCAATATGATCGTCGCCCAGCGGGCCTATGAAACCAACAGCAAGGTCATCCAGGCATCCGACGAGATGCTGCAAATGGCCAACAACGTCGTCAGGTAGAAACCATGAAGAACAGTTATGAAAAAAGGAACCCCTGGCTGTCGCGGGCGGCATTGTGGGCCGCGGCCCTCACGCTGATTCCCATCACCGCCGCCGTTGCCGCCGCCCCCGCCTCGGTCACTATCGATCTGAAGGAAAAGGCTCTGGTTGAGGGGGCGGAGGTTTACCTCAGGGACATCGGCCGGATCCTGTGCACCGATCCGCAGGCCAGCCGGACCCTCGACGGGCTCGTCATCGCCAATGCCCCCCCACCCGGGCGGTCGCGGCCGATCACCGCCGAATACATCCTTTTGCGGCTCAAGCAGATGAATTTCGAGACGGAGACCACGGCTGTGACCGGTGCGGCCAGGGTGCAGGTCACACGCGACGCCATCGAGGTCAGCGAGGAGAAAATCGCCGGAATCGTCGATGACTTCCTGCGCACCAGCCGCACCTGGGGCGATGCCGCGGTGAAGGTGAAAGGCCTGCAGATCAGCGCCGACCGGACGCTGCCGAGGGGCAGCATCACTTACCGGGTCGTACCGCCGGATCAGATGCAAACGTTGTCCACCCTTCCGCTGGCCATTGTCTTCGACGTCAACGGCGGTTTCCAGAAAACGATCCGGGCCAACGTCAGGGTCGAGGCGCTGGCGCCGGTGGTCGTCACGGCGAAACCGATCGGGCGGCTGAAACCGATCACCATGGAAGACCTCAAGGTCGAAGTGGCCGACCTGGTCGAACTGCCCGCCGGCGTCATCACCGATGTCGAAGAGATCATCGGCCAGCGCGCCCGGCGGAACCTGCAGGCCGGCGAATTCCTGCGGCCCGATTTGATCGAAATGCCGCCTCTGGTCAAGCGGGGCGACATGGTGGTGATCGTGGCCGAAGCCGAAGGGATCAGGGTGACGGCCATCGGCGAGGTGAAATCGGCCGGGGCTCTGGGAGAGCGGGTCAAGGTCGTCAACCTCGATTCCAACCGGCGGCTGTCGGCCCTGGTGTTGGACAACAAAACCGTCAAGGTCGAATTCTAGCTTGATCTTCCCCGCAGCGATGCTGCGGGAACAACCCGTGGGGGAAGGATAGAAAAGGGAGGCGAGATGAGACAAACCAAACGCACCATCCTGCTTGCAGTTCTTTTGGCTATCGGCGTCTGCGGCCTGGTGGGCTGCGCGGCCGGTTCGGCCAATTTGGCCGGCACGGCGCCGCCACCGCCGGCCTTACAGCCGCCGGCACCTGCGCTGCCGGTGGCTGCGGTAAAGACGCCGGATGAGCAAAACGGGTCCTTGTGGCAGGACGACGGGGTCTTCAGCGACATTTTCGATCTGCCCAAGGCACGCCAGACCGGTGATATCGTCACCATCAAGGTCGTCGAGTCATCGAAGGCCACCAACCGCGCGAACACCCTGGCCGATAGGGAATCGAGCCTGTCGGCCCGCATCGACGCCTTCTTGGGACTGGAAAAGAAATACCTCGACCCCAACAGCCCCGATTTCAATGCCGGACGCAATTTCAACCCCTTCGGGGAGATCAAGGGCGGGATGACATCCGAGTTCGACGGCAGCGGCACGACCAGCCGCAGCGGGGATCTGACCGCCTTCATCACGGCCCGGGTCACCGAGGTGCTGCCGAACGGCAACCTGAGGATCGAGGGCTCCCGTCAGGTCGAGGTCAACAACGAAAAACAGTTCATCACCATATCCGGTGTCATCCGCACCCGCGACATAAAGGCCGACAACGTGATCCTGTCGACCTATATCTCCGATGCGCGGATCGCTTATTCCGGAGCGGGCGTCGTCGACGAGCACCAGCGGCCGGGCTGGATGGCCAATCTGCTGAATCATATCTGGCCGTTTTAACCCGGTAGAGACGTCCGCGATATCGGTTCACAGGAGTGCATCGTCCAATGGGCTTCAAAACACAGAATGGTAAGCGTTTACAGGGTGCCGCGGATGCAAGGCGTCGGGCGCGCAGAGGTACTTTAGTACTTCAAGTGCCCGACAACACAGCAGATGCGGTGCCCTCTGAATGCTTACCTTCCGCGGCCTGTCGGCGCAGCGGTCTTTGAAACCAAAGGGGGAATTATCAAAACCTTCGCTCTGAAAATCAACATCCTTTTCATTCTCTGCCTGCTGATGATCTGGCCGGCCTCGGTGCACGCCGTGCGCATCAAGGACATTGTCGACATCAAGGGCGCCCGGCCCAATCAGCTGGTCGGATACGGCCTGGTGGTCGGGCTCTTCGCTACGGGGGACGGCAAAAATGCCGTGTTTACCTCCCAGTCGCTGGCGGCGTTGCTCGATAAGATGGGCGTCACGGTCGACCCGGAACAGCTCAAGGGCGAAAACGTGGCGGCCGTCATGGTGACCGCCGACCTGCCGCCATTTGCCCGGGTCGGCAGCCAGATCGATGTCCTTGTGAGTTCCATCGGGGGTGCCGAAAGTTTGCAGGGCGGCACGCTTTTGATGACGCCGCTGCGGGCCGCGGACAACCAGGTTTACGCCGTCGCCCAGGGGCCGGTCAGCACGGGCAGTTTCGCCTTCAGGGGCGCTACCGCGGGCGTGGCCAAAAATTATCCCACCGTGGGTCGCGTGGTCGACGGCGCGCTGGTGGAGAGAGAGCTGAACGTGGCCTTCAACGAGAAACAACGCCTCTGCCTGGCTTTGCGGTCGCCGGATTTCACCACGGCATCGCGCGTGGCCGCCGCGATCAACATGGCCGTCTTCAATGGTGTGGCGTCGACGCCGGACGGTGGAACCATCGACGTGATCATTCCCGACATCTATCAGGGCAATGTGGTCGCCTTCGTGTCCATGCTCGAGGGGATCGAGGTCAACCCGGATGTGGAATCGAAGGTGGTGATCAACGAACGCACCGGCACGGTCATCATGGGCGAATCGGTGCGGATCAACAAGGTGGCCATCGCCCACGGCAACCTGAGCATTCAGATCAGCCAGAATACGAACGTGTCTCAACCGCTGCCGTTTTCGGACGGCCGGACGGTGACCAGTCCCGAAACCAACCTGACGGTCCAGGAAGGGCAGAACCCGATTCTCCTTATGGATCCCGGGATCAGTATCGGCGATCTGGTGCGGGCTCTCAACTCGCTCGGGGTTTCCCCCCGGGACCTGATTGCCATCTTTCAGGCCCTGAAAGCCGCCGGTGCCCTTCAGGCCAAGCTGGAGATTATTTAAACGTTCAATCACATTGTAAATAATAGGTATTCAGGGAAAACTTCATGTCGAACATTAACTTTGCGCCGGGCGCCATGACACGGAAAAACGATGCCGGCCCCATCGGTTCATCAGGGGTCAAAAAGAGCGCCGAACCTGACGATAGCCGTCGGCAGATAAAAGAGGCGTGCGCCGAATTCGAAGCGCTCTTTATCAACATGATGCTCAAGGAGCTGCGCGCCACGGTCAACAAGTCCGGGTTCATGGACGGCGGCAAGGCCGAAGAGCTGTACACCGGTCTGATGGACACCCAAATTTCACGCGATTTGGCCTCCCAGGGCGGCATCGGGCTGGCGGCGATGCTCTACCGGCAAATGGCGGCGGAGATCGACGCCCGCCCGGCAGCCGCTGATCCAACCCCCCCTGCCGGCCATTCGAAAAAAGGGCCGGTGCACTCAGATGAAAAGTGATCCATCACGGGCCGGCATTGGGTTCGGCATAAGCGATTTTGGCAGCGCCTCCGGGCGGATGGTTTTCATGGACGGGCGCCTCCTGCTTCATGAAGATATCTGGTCAACACCGGGCGCGTCCACTCCCGCAAGCGATCGAACCTAAAGTTTATGGGCGTATGAGCCGATAAACCGAGTGAGTCAAAGCACGACAGTGCGTTGATCGTTGCGGTTGTCATCCCGCCGCTGGCGGGATGCAGAGCACCCGGTTTGAATACAGCCAATCGCCTGCATATCGGCCGGCAGAATGCAACACATCATCGGAAAAAGACCATGGAAATAAGAGACAAGCAATCGACGGGCGGCCTGCTCCCGTATCTGAATCCGCTGAACGATGCCCGACCGGAAGGCAAGCCGGCGCGGCTGCTGCCTGAAATCATCGATGAGGACAAGGTCATCCTGTCGCCCGGCGCCCGGGAAGTCAGGGAGGCACTGCTGCGGGTTGCCGACGAGCCCGACATTCGCAGCGAAAAAGTGTCGGCTCTCAGAGATCAGATTGAAAACGGGGTGTATCATTTCGACGGCCGGAAAATCGCCCTGAAAATGATCTCCGAGCATTTGATCGACCAGGTGCTTTAACAGAGGTGTTGATAGGGCCTTAAATGAGAACGGATCGAATTTTACCGCAACCCGCAGACCCCATATCCGAAGGGGAACGGGCGGTGATTTTTGGTTAACAAATGATTCTAAGGTGAATCCTTTGATCAAGGAATACCAGGACATCCTCGAGAATTTGATGGCGACCATGGAAGGGGTCGACCGGCACTACCGTGACCTGTTGGTCGCCCTCGAGCGGGAAAAAACGGCCCTGGCGGCTGCAAACCTGCCTGAATTCATGGTCGCCGGCGAGCAGAAGGGGGCCCTGATCGAGCGCCTGCAGGCGCTCGAAGGACAACGGATGCAGCAGACGGCCATGCTCGGCCGGGCTTTGGGGCTGTCGGACGGAGAGATGACGCTCCGCCGTCTGGCCCGCGGCCTCGAAGGCGAAGAGGCCACGAGATTGATGGCCGGCGGTGAGAAGCTGGCTCATACCCTGGAGCGCATCCGGGACGTGAACCGGGTCAACCGCCGGTTGGTGAGCGGTTCTCTCGGATTTGTGAGGGACGCCCTCCAAATGCTCCAGAATGTCAAACGGCCGTCTTCGACATACCACAGCAACGGTCATATGACCCGTGGCTCATGCCGCGGCACGATTCTGGCCGGGGAGATATGATGACAGATGGTTTTAAGCGTCGGTCACCAATCCATAAAGGATGAATGCGATTATTTTTGACATTCGATGGGTGCCTGACGGGGTGGTTGGCTTTTGTTTTCCAGCCTCCCAGCGGACAACAAAAATATGTCCATCTTCTGCGAACGCAGTGTCTGTGTGGTGAACCGCGGAGGCGCAAAGGTTCTGTGTAAAGCGCAAGCGGACACTCTTCACCTCAACTGAGGTTTCAACATCATGGCCAACATCATCGGTCTGCTCGATCTCGGCAGAAGCGCCCTATTGACCCATCAACGGGCGATCCACACCACGGGTCACAACATTGCCAACGTCAACACTCCCGGCTACACCCGCCAACGGGTGAATCTGGCGGCCAGTGCGCCGATGGATTCATCGCCCGGTCAAATGGGCAACGGGGTCGTGGCAACGGAAGTGCAGCGGATATACGATCGCTACGTCACCGGCCAAATCAATTCCGAACAGCAGGAACTCGGCCGCTGGGAAGCCCAGCGAAACGGCATGGAACGGGTGGAGCTTTCTTTCGATGAAACCGTCGGATTCAGCCTGAACCTGGCCATGAGCGAATTCTGGAATGCCTGGCAGGATCTGTCCAACAATCCGGCCGGCCACACCGAAAGGGTCGCCCTCGTGTCGAAAGGCGACGCGCTGACCACTGCCTTCAACCAGATTTCCATAGACTTGCAGCAGCAGCAGCGCGACCTCGACAACAGCATTCAGGTCGCGGTCGGTGAAATCAACTCATTGGCGGCCGAGATCGCGCAACTCAACCGTAGAATCAGCGAAGTCGAGATCGGCGGCCAGAGCGCCAACGACCTGCGCGACAGCAGGGACGCCCTGGTCAGGCAGCTTGCGGATTTTATCGACGTCAATGCCTCCGAAAACGCGCAGGGCGGGATCACCGTGTCGCTGGCCGACGGGCGCCCGCTGGTGGAAGGATCCCACGCCTGGGGTCTGGCGACGCAGCCCAACGCCGCCGGGCATCTGGACATTCTCTGGACCGATTCGAGCGGCACTGCGGCCGACATTACCGGGAGCATCCGCGGCGGAAAACTAAAAGGGTGGCTCGAGGTGCGCGATGCGGCCATCCCGGACTACCTCTCGCGCCTGGACGCCCTTGCCGGCGGCATCATAACGGAGGTCAACACCCTCCATGCCGGCGGATATGGCCTGAACGGCACCACCGGGGACGCTTTATTTTCCGGCACCACCGCCGCCGATATCGACATCGATTCCGCCATCCGGACCGATCCCAACCGCATCGCCGCGGCGACGACCGCCCTCGGCGTGCCCGGCGACAACACCAACGCCATCGCGATCGCCGGACTGCAGTTTGCTGCCGTAATGGGCGGCGGCACGGCCACATACGACGATTACTACCGGTCCCTTGTCACCGATGTCGGCAACCAGTCCCGGGCCGCGGCGGGTTATGCCCAGCACCAGAGCCTTATGGTGTCGAGCCTGGAGAACTACCGCGAGTCGATTTCGGGCGTGTCGCTGGACGAAGAGATGCTCAACCTGATCAAGTTTCAGCACGCCTACGATGCGGCGGCCAAATTGGTGTCGACCGTGGATGAGATGATCGAGACCGTCATGAACATGACGTAAGGTGAGATAGAGTGTCTAAAGTGAACTAAAGTGTCTGAAGTTGCAAGAGGTTGAAAGTAAGAAAACGTTTGACTGGTTCAATTGGTTTTATGGGTTGAATTGGTTTGGAAAAAATCAAGTTGCGGGTTGCGGGTTACGGGTTGCGAGTTACGGGCTAACGGACAAACGGGCCAACGGGCTCAACCGGCCAACGGGCTCAACGGACCTAACGGACCCAACGGACTCAACCGAGTCTTTCAACGTCGCCATGAGGGATTATTCCAATGCGCATAACCAGCCGAATGATGACCAGCACCGTCGCCGCCAACCTGTTCAAGCAGGCGGAGGACATTCTCGGGGCTCAGAAGCGGGTGGCCTCGGGCAAGCGGATCCAGCGGATTTCGGATGACCCGGTCGGAATGGCCAAAGTGCTTGACTACCGGCGCACCCTGGCATCCATCGACCAGTACAGGCAGAATGTCGAGCGGGGCAAAATGCGCCTGGAGATGAGTGAAACCATCCTTGACGATGCCTCGGGGCTGGTCAACCTGGCCGTCAACATCGCCGTGGAGGCTTCGACCGGTCCCATAGATACCCGCCCGGTCCTGGCCGGAGAAGTAGAGAACATCCGTCTGCAACTCTCCCAGCTGGCCAACAGCAAGATGGGGGATGCGCACCTGTATGCCGGTCACACCACCGATGTCGCCCCGTTTTCGCATGCGGTCGAGATTGCCGGCGGCGTGCCGGGCGATGTCGTTTTCGGCCTGGCGGCCGATGCCACGGATGTCACCGTCGAGGTCCGCAATGCCGCCGGAGCCGTGGTCCGGACCTTGACGATGGGCGACGGGGTCACGCCCGGAAGCGGCGGCGCGGCGGGAACCAACGCCGTGGTCTGGGACGGCCTGGACAGCGGCGGATCGGCTCTGCCCGACGGGGCGTACAGCTTTACGGTGGCCGCGCAGGACGCCGGGGCGGAGGTGGTGGACTACGCGACATACAATGGGGACACCGGCGACATCCGCCTGGTTGTCGGCGATCAAATGAGCGTTGTCATCAACGCCGACGGTGAAGAGGCCTTCGGCGATGTATTCTTCAGGCTCGCCCAGCTCGAGCAGGCTTTGCGGAACCCGGACCCGATTGCCGGAACCGCCCAGGCCCAGGCGGTTGTCGATCCGCTCAACCAGGCCGCCCAGCGTCTGGAGAACGTGCGGTCGGAAGGCGCGGTGATGTTCAAACACCTGGAGCAGACCGAAGACCGGTATGCGGCCTTCAAGCTCAAGAATGAAGACATGCTCGAGAAGACCGAAAAGGTCGACATGGCCACGGCCATTGTCGAACTGCAGACGCTGCAGACCGCTTACGAAACCAGCCTGGCCACCGCTGCAAGGGTGCTGCAGCCGACGCTGCTCGACTTTCTGAGGTGATCGCAACCATATGAACGGCTCTTGTCGAATAGTGAAAAAAAACAGCCTGATACACCGCTGGGTTCTGGCGCTGATCTTCTTGCTGCCGTCTGTAGGGCTGTGTTTGAACAGCGCGGACCTGATCCGGCTCAAACAGGCCGGTATTCACGATGACACCATCCAGCTTCTCATCCGTGAAAAGTCGATCGAGACCGGTGCCTTTACGGTGGAAGAGATCCTGTCCCTCAAACAGGCCGGTTTCTCTGAAGCCACCCTGAGGATGCTGATCGTCGAGGGTTCTTTTTTAAAGGACCGCCAACCGATCGTGTACGGCGAGAACCTGCGCTCCGTCAAATTCACGACGGTCAACGACGTCATCCGCCTGAAAGAAGCCGGACTGAGCGACGAGGTCATCCAGGCCATTCTGCTGGTCGTCCGCGATGAGTCTTCGGCCGATCGACAGCGCGCCTGGAACATGCTCGACTCCATGGGCATCTGGGTCGACAAGCGGGTCCGACCCCCCCGCCCCGAGCCGTTGCCTTCCGTCGATTGATGGGCTTCGCCGATTTGCCTGAAAAAAATGTCTCACCACCGACACAAAGGACACCGAGACATTTTATTCTTTTAAAACATTCGCAACGATCAAAACGCTCTTGACGTTGTCAACGCCTGACTTATGACCCCCATCGACTGCCACAAATGCACGCACTACTATGTCACCTGGGACCAGGCGATGCCCCACGGGTGCCGCGCCATGGGCTTCAAGAGCCGGCGATTCCCCTCGGCAATGGTGCGCAGCTGCACGGGCGGCAAGGAATGCCGCCTGTACGCCGAGCGGCAAAATTTGCCGCCTTCTGCCGGAAATACCCGCCGTTTCGGAATGCTCCATTCCAAAACCAGCTGATATAATACGATATTACTAAACCTGTAATTTGAGCACGATAATTGCAGTGATAATCACCATAAAGATAGATACTGGCAGAGGGCAAAGACGTTATCCATAAGCAGCAGTCGGTCGAGCACTTTCAAGAAACACCGCAGGCTGAATCATTTTCATGTACCGGCGGCTTTGCCCGGTAGCTCCGGCAGATCGTGTCGGGGGCAACGTTAAAGAAAAACGACACACCCCGTGACCATCGTGCCCCGGGGGGGATTCCGGCGAAACGGGGTGTGGTCACGGACGGTGAATTCTTTTTTAGGACATACCTACAGATGAGTCGCGCAACCCGGAGAAGGAAAACATGAAGATCAACGACACATTGCCCATTCAACCCCAATCGGCGGGCGTCAAGAGCAAGGACGACACGGGCCATCCGAGAGTGGATTTCAATTCGATACTCAAGCATACGGTTGCCGGAACGGAACAATCGGATATGGCCCCTAAGGCATCGGCCGTATCGCACCCCTTTGCCGCCTTGCCGGTGCACCCCCTGATGACCATGACGGATCCTGCGCAGGCTGTCCCGCTAGTTGAACGCATCGATCGATTCCTGGATCTGCTGGATGATTACCGGCAGAAACTGGAGGACCCCCGGGTCACGCTCAGGGCCATCCAGCCGGTCGTGGACGATATTGCATTGGCCAGGGAAGGCCTGGCAAAGGAGATCAACGGGTTGGGGGATGGCGAGAAGCTCAGGGAGGTGCTGAACCGTTCGCTCGTAACCGCCGCTACGGAGGTCATACGCTTTAACCGCGGTGACTACGTCGATTAATTTGAAATGGACCAGGCGGGGTCAATTTACATATCCGGGCGAATTCTGCGGCGCAAGCGCTTCCTCTGGTACGTGTAGACAAATTCGGTCAAGGCCCTGACCTCTGACGGGTCGATCTCGGTGAATTCGAGGCCGCAGCAGGTCCGCGCTTTCGACCGGCCGTGATCGAAGCGGACGACGGTGGCTTTTTTGATCCGGATCCGGTTTTCCGACAATTCCAGCGGAAACGACAGTTCGAGGTTTTCGATGACATCGCCTTCCTTGAACGGGAAATCTCCCCGCTTTTCTCCTTGATAGCAGACCATTGCAATCAGCGCGCCCCCGACACTGACATCGACCACTTTCTCGCGGCATTCGGATTGGTCGTAATTGAATTCGACAATGGTGCCGTCCGGGGCTTCCAATCGAAAAAATTTGCGGCGTTGTTTGCGGGTCAGGTGATGGGGGAAGGGGATGCTGAGCTGATCGCGGTAGATCTCACCGCCGGTTGACGAGAACATGTAAGGGATCCCGTCGGTTCCCGTGAATTCGTATTCGATCGGCCAGTTCTTGGTGCCGGCGGCCGCCTCCGCAAAGCCGTCGGGGTATCCCAGTAAAAAATGGAGCCGCCCCAGTCTCCGGCGGAAGCCGGTCATCACGGTCAATTGATCGTATTTCGACCCCTGCAGGTGCATGTTGATCAGGGTCTTTGATTCCACAAGCGACTCGAAGATTTTCTTGACCGAACTGTCTGTAATCTTATCGAATTCCATGCCGATATTTTATCAGGCCCCGCTAGAATTTGCAACCGGGTAAAATCGATTGAAGCGGAAAGCGGGGGCGGTTGAACCCGTTTGCCCGTTGGGCCCGTTTGCCCGTTGAGCCCGTTGAGCCCGTAACCCGCAACTCGTAACCCGCAACTCGTAACCCGCAACTCGTAACCCGCAACCCGTAACCCGCAACTCGTAACCCGCAACTCCGCAACTCGTAACCCGCAACTCGTAACCCGCAACTCGCAACCCGCAACCCGCAACTCGCAACCCGCAACCCGCAACCCGTAACCCGCAACCCGCAACCCAATTTTTCCCCAAACACCAAACACAACCTTTTTCCATTTTCTTTCAGCTGCAGATGAATGGGGATACCTGAAGACAACGGAGCGTAGCGGACCTTCTCTGCAGCCCATGCCAATTGACTGCTTATCGATTGGCCGCCTGGTAGTCGGCGATGAAGGATCCGGTCAGCTCGGTGATGCGGGTGCGGATGTCGCCGATGTAGCCGTGCGCGGCAATGGAGTGCTGCCAGGTGGAGGCCTGGACACTGTCGGCGCCGTCCCTGCGGGCCAGGTAGACATCCTGGTAGAGGTGAATGTTGACGGCGAACGTATAGAACTTCCAGTTTTCCTGCACCTTGGTTCCCATCACGCTGACCAGGAGTTTGGGTTGCCCGGCGGTGCTGCGGCACTCCTTTTCAGTCAGCAGCCGCACGCCGGTCTCCTTGAGTTGGGTCTCGATGTCGGATGTCACCTGATGATGGGCCAGACCGTCCTTGACCAGGGTCGGGGAGATCTCCGCTTTGACCCACACGCCCGGCAGGCCGCTGAGGGCCGCATCCTGGCCGGCAGCGGGAAAAGCCGCCGACAAGAGGAGCATACCGATACCGATTCCGATCCATAGGCTTTTGGGTGCCATGCCGGCCTCCCCGATGTCTTCTGCGCCCGTCCCCGGGATGTTCAGGTTCGATGCAAGGCGTTCGACCGTTTCTGAACGGAGCCCATTCCGTCTGACAATCATTATGGCATAAAATGGCGGCCGTTGTCATCACCATGCGCCGACCAAGAGACGAGCGCCCCGGCAGGCGGCAGCGGCGCACAGGCTCGAAGAGGGCAGCAGGTTCGGGGAACACGGATCCCTGCACAACCTGGCTGAATGGGCCCCCGCCGACTTGATTTCCCTGTTTATTCAGGATAAAAAGCGAAGTCAAGCGAATTAGGCCTGTCCGTTGAGCCGGTTTGTCGGTTAGGTCGGTTGAGTCTGTTAAGTCGGTGAGGTCGGTTAACCCGTTAGTTCGGTGGCCCGTTTGCCGGATAGGGATAGTGAGAACGTTAGGAGCGTTAGGAACGTTAGGATCGTTGGGAACGTTAGGAACGTTGGGAACGTTAGGTCGTTTGGCCGGTTTGCCCGTTAACCCGCAACCCGTAACCCGCAACTCGTAACCCGCAACCCGTAACTTGATTCTTTGCCAAACACCAAACACAAAACACGACCTGTTTTCTCTTGTTTTCAGCTTCTTGCAACTTTAGGCACTTTAGATCACTTTGGGCATTTTAGGCACTTTAGATCACTTTAGCTCACTTCATTCACTCGAACCCAAAGGTTGGCCCGTTTGCCAGTTGTACCGGGTTTGAGGTATTGTCACTCGACCCCTTGAATCCTCGGATCCTTGAACCCTAAGACTGGCCCTTTGAGTCCGTTAACCGGTCAGACCGTTGCGGGATAGGGGCGAGTGTTCAAACCAGCGAGGTCCCGCAAATGACCTTTACCGCCATCGAAGGCAGGCACATCGAAGCGTTGCGAGGGATCGTCACACCGGATCGGTTCAGCACCGGGGAGTCGGTGCTGGATCTGCACGCCCGGGATCAGTCCCGCCACGCCGCCTGCCGGCCCGAGGCGGTGATCTGGCCGGAAACCAGAGACGAGGTCGCGGCCATCCTGGCCTACGCCGACCGGCATCGCATCCCGGTCACCGGATGGGGGTCGGGATCGAGTCTCGAAGGCAACCCGATCCCGGTCTGCCGGGGGGTGGTGGTCGACTTTTCCCGCATGAACCGCATCGTCGCGGTCCGCGAAGAAGACTTCCAGGCCGACGTGGAGCCCGGGGTGATCTACCAGGACCTCAACCATGCCTTGCGGCACAGGGGGCTTTTTTTCCCCCCGGACCCGGGGGCCCGGGCCACCATCGGCGGCATCGTGGCCAACAATGCCAGCGGCACCCGCACGGTGCACTACGGCTCGGCCCGGGATTACGTCCAGCGGTTGGTGGTTGCGCTGGCCGGCGGGGAGATCATCGAGATCGGCACCCGGGCGGCCAAGACCTCCTCCGGCTACGACATGGTCAACCTTTTCGTCGGGGCCGAGGGGACCCTGGGGCTGGTGGTCGAGGCGACCCTGAGGCTCGTGGGCCTGCCGGAGACCCTGTCGGCGGCGGTGGTGACCTTCCCGGCTGTAACGGCCGCCGCCGGGGCGGTCTACGAGATCATCCGCGGCGGGCTCGACCCGGCGGCCCTGGAGCTATTGGACACCGAGTGCATCGATGTGATCAACCGCGAAAAAGGACTCGGGCTGGCATCGGCGCCGACCCTTTTCTTCGAGTTCCACGGCGCCTCTGAAACCCAGCTGGCCGAGACCCTGTCCATGGCCGAGGAGATCTGCCGCGACCAGGGCGGCACCGACTTTCGCTTCGGCCTCGGCCGCGACGACTGGCAGCGGTTGTTCGGCGCGCGCCACGAGATGGGCGAGATGATCGTGCGCAGCCACCCGGGCTGCGGCATCTACGTCATCGACGTGGCCGTGCCGATGACCGGCTACCCGGACCTGATCGCCGCCGCCAAGGCGGAGCTGGCGCAGACCGGCCTGACCGGCTACGTCTTCAGCCATGCCGGGGACGGCAACCTGCACCTGAACCTGGTCGGCCCCAACGGCGACGAGCGGGCCTGGAAACAGATCGCGGGGGTGTCGGAGCGGCTGGTCGGACGGGCCCTGGCCGCCGGCGGCACCGCCACGGGAGAGCACGGCGTGGGCATCGGCAAGCGCGGCTTCATGGAGGCCGAGCACGGCCGCAGCCTGCGCTGGATGCGCCGGATCAAGGACCTCTTCGATCCCAACGGGATCCTCAACCCGGGCAAGATTTTTCCGGAATGATTCGGTTGGGTCCGTTGAGCCCGTTGAGTCAGTTAGGTCGGTTGAGTCAGTTGGGTCGGTTGAGTCAGATGGTTGGGCCCGTTGAGTCCGTTGAGCCCGTTGAGCCGGTTTGCCCGTTAGGCCCGTTGGCCGGTTGGTCCGTTGGCCCGAAACTCTCAACCCGTAACCCGCAACCCGTAACTCGCAACCTGATTTTATTCCAAACACAAAACACCACACACCAAACACCACCAAAGGTGATTGACCGGGGGCTCTGACAATACGCTTTATTTGACAGGAATGATATGATCACGTACGTTTGAGACAGGATGAAGCCTACATATCAGTTTACAGCTTATTTTGAGAATGAGGTGTTGAGAAAACGCCCGTACATTAATAAGGAGTGGTGCATTAGGGTATTACAGGAGCCGCTGAAAATGGAAAAGCAGGAGAATAACAGGTACCGATTCTGGGCTCCTGTAAAGGAACTCGAAGGGCGTGTTTTGCGGGTTATAACGCTCGAAGACAAATTAACCATTCACAATGCGTTTCCCGACAGGAGTTTCAAACCATGAAGATAGCCTATTATTCCGATACGGATTCAATGTATATCGATTTGTCGGCCAAAACCAGTGTGGAGAGCAAGGAGGTTTCACCCGGTGTGGTGTTGGATTTCGACGCCGACGGCAATATCGTTGGAATCGACATCGATAATGCGAGTAAAAAGCTGGATCTGAGCGAATTAATACTCAACAAAATTCCCATCAACAAGAAAACGATTGCTGCTTGATCGATCACCCCTATTCTCTCCATTAAAAGGGAAAATTTTAGTCAGACAGGATAGCTGCTGGACCCGCTGAGCCCGTTGGCCCGTAACCCGTAAACCGTAACCCGCAACTCGCAACCCGACAACCTTGGCCCCTGATTTTCCAAACCAATTCAACCAATAAAACCAATTGAACCATTCAAACGTTATTTTTACTTTCAGCTTTCAGCTTCTTGCAACTTTAGGCACTTTAGTCACTTTAGATCACTTATAATTTTAGCTCACTTCATTCACTCGAACCCTAAGACTGGCCCGTTGGCCGGTTATCCCCCTGAACGGTTGGGCTCAGCCAGAGTGTTTGGCAGGAATGGAGCTGGAATTTTAAATTGTTGAAGTTAAACTTTATTTGGACTGATCGATAGGACCTCTTGTTGACAAAGGTATATAAAAGGTATAAAAATTATCCATGGAATTTGAATTTGACTTGCGCAAGAGCAAGCTCAATAAATCAAAACATGGGATCGATTTTGTGGAGGCGCAAAAGCTTTGGAACGACGAGTTCCGTATCGTCATTCCAGCTCGCACAATCGATGAGGCGAGGTATCTTTTGATCGGCAAAATTTCCGAGAAATGCTGGTCGGCGATTTTCACCTATCGCGGAGAAGCTATTCGTCTCATCTCCGTTCGAAGATCCCGCAAAGAGGAGATCGAGCTTTATGAAAGCTAAGGAATTCGATAAAAAATTTGATGCCGGGAAAAATATTCTAAAAGATTTGGACTTAAATAAAGCGGTGAGACCCGGACAGGAACAAAAAAGAGTGAATGTTGATTTCCCGGCTTGGATTGTGGCGCGCCTGGACAAAGAAGCCAAGAGATTGGGGGTGCCCCGGCAATCCCTGATTAAAATCTGGATAGCCGAAAAGCTGCAAGAACTCTAAAAAAGTTGTGCCCTTCCTTGGTTGGGCCCGTTAGCCGGTTGTACCGGGGTTTGAGGTCTTGACACTCGACCCCTTGAGCCCTCGGATCCTTGAACCCCAAGGCTGACCCGTACGAAACTCGCAACCCGACAACCTTGGCCCCTGATTTTCCAAACCAATTCAACCAATAAAACCAATTGAACCATTCAAACGTTATTTTTACTTTCAGCTTTCAGCTTCTTGCAACTTTAGTCACTTTAGCTCACTTTCATTCACTCTGATATGAACCAGAACCTCGATCACCCCTTTTTCTCGAAGCTCCGCTCGGCCCTGGGGCACGACCCTTCAAGGCGACGGCCCTGGGCGGCCCTCGGGCCATCGCTTTGGCCCGGGCGAGTGGAGGCCGCGGCGGGTGACCGCAGAGATTCGGCGGCGCTGCTCCAAACACTGAAGGAACGTTCCCGGATCAACGGGATTTCGGTCGGCGTCGTCCCGGACGCGGCGGCGGCGGCCCGGGCGGTCGCCGGTATCGTGAAAGACGAGCTTCCGCCTGGAGACGGCCCGGCCCACGTGGTCGCCTGGCGGCACGAGCTGATCGACCGCCTCGACCTCGAGGCGGTGCTCGCGGCCGAAGCGCCGCAGGTGGCAGTCCACCTTGCCGCTGCCGAAGGGGATGGGGAAGGGGAGTCAAGCCGGCTGGAGGCCAAGGCCCGGGCGGCCGCGGCCGTCTGCGGCGTGACCTCGGCCGACTGGTGCCTGGCGGACTCGGCCACCCTGGTCATGCGCACCCGGCCCGGTCAGGGGCGGGCGGTGTCGCTGCTGCCGCCGGTCCACATCGCCGTCATCCCGCTGTCTTCGCTGATCGGCAACCTGGCGGACCTTTACGCCGCCCTCGGGCGCGACGGCCGGACCGATCGGACCGGTCACCACGGCCTGACCAACTGCATGACCTTCATTTCCGGGCCCAGCACCACCCGCGACATCGAGAGCGTGGCCGTCCCCGGTGCCCACGGTCCCAGAGCCGTTCACATCGTCGTGATTGGATGACATTCACGGGCCCGGAAACTTCGGTGCGCGCGTTTTTACCCGTTCCGGTCAAAATGCTTGACCGGCTGGAGCCGGCCGTTTTATCTTTAACCTGTACGCGTACTTTTCGGGCCGCTGGACTGGCATTCCGGGCGGTCACGAACTCAACGACCGGTTGCCGGGGCGCACCGTTCAATAGGGGTTGATATCGGACGCATGCGGCACCTCGGCTTATTCCACTTCCTGCTCTTGATGCTGACGATCGGTCTTGCGATTTGAAACACTTTTCGTTTAAAATACTCCTGCTTTGCCTGCTCTTGCCGCCCCTGATGTACCTCGGCACGATCCGCATGGTCGAGAGCAGCGTTCACAAGTTGTACGCCGGTGAACTCGAAAATCTCTATCTCGGCGACACCCAGCGTCTTTTAGACGGTCACATACGACTGAAAGATGCGGTCGGCGACAGCATTCACCGGTATCTGAAAGCTAAAAAATTGACCCGCTACGGGTTGGAAGCCAAGGCCACCGTGTTGACCCGCAAGGGGACCCTGCTGTATCCGTCCGCTTTCGAACAGGAAGAACAAACCCGGCGCGCGCCGGATGCCATGGCCGTTGCCGCAGAAAACTACCGCCTGCTGCAGGAAGAGCCGGTCCTCACTGTGGACACCAAGTTCGAGCACCTGAAGACTTTCCCCAACCTCATTCTCGGGTTCTATATGCTTCTGTCCAGCCTCGCTCTCTACCTGCATTACCGCTTCGCTGCCCGCAAACATTTCAGCGAAGAGAAGCAAAAAGAGGCTGAACTCCGGCGTCTGCTGGATAAGGAGAGCGCCGTAACCCAAAGGCTTCTGACACTCGATGAGGAAAAGGAGCGCCTGACATCGGACCTGGAACGGTTGAGGCAGTCCCTGTCCACCGAAAAAAGTCAGGCTTCCCGCAACGAGAATGAGCTGATCGAAGAAATCGAAGCCCTCGAAGCGAAACTCGAAGAGACGCGCGAGTGGCAGGCCCGGCAGAAAAAGGAGATTTCGGCGCTGATTGAACGCATCGAACTGTATGAACGCAAGCATTCGAAAACGGCCAAACAGTTACAAAAGACGATCCAGATCCTGAACAAGCGGTTCAAGATCCTCTACAAGAAGACCGTCGTCAGCGATCACGCGCTGGAAGGATTCGCCGAACTCGACGAAAAGATCAAAATCAAGGCCGAAGAAGTCATTCACCAACTGAACGAAAACCCCGACCTGGTGATGGTCAAGCGCAAGGTCTTCATCGGCAAGCGCGACCAGAAGTCGATCATGGAGGTGATCTTCGGTTACAAGGGGCGGCTTTACTTCCGGACCAGCCCGTCCGGCACCGTCGAGGTGCTCGCCATCGGCGACAAAAACACCCAGTCCCGCGAAATGACCTATCTGTCCAACCTGTGAGCAGGAATTCTGGATTTCGGGAATTCAGGGATTGAAGGATTGAGGGGAGAAATATGGGTTACGGGTTACGGGTTGCGGGTTGCGGGTTGCGGGTTGCGGGTTGCGGGTTACGGGTTGCGGGTTGCGGGTTACGGGTTGCGGGTTACGGGTTGCGGGTTGCGGGTTGCGGGTTGCGGGTTACGGGTTGCGGGTTGCGGGTTGCGGGTTACGGGTTGCGGGTTGCGGGTTGCGGGTTACGGGTTGCGGGTTACGGGTTGCAGGTTAGGGGTTGCGAGTTACGAGTTACGACGGGTTGCGGGTTACGGGCCAACGGGCTCAACGGGCCCGTCTTAGGGTTCAAGGATCCGAGGATTCAAGGGGTCGAGTGCAAGACCTCAAATCCCGCTACAACGGGCCAACGGGCTCAACCGACCTAACCGACCTAATTCATAAAATCGCCTGCGATTTCATTTCTCCAGTTTGTACACTTTCCCTTCTCCGGCCGATTTTTCTCTGTCCCTGGCGGAATTCTGGTATCCGCTCGGTTTGTCCCCATCGCCGTTTGTGTGGGCATCCCTCAGTTCGGATTTGAGCCTTTCATATTCCGAATGGATCTTGGCCGATTCGACCATCAGGTCGCCGTATGACACCCTTTCGGTCCGCGCGGCATCGCCGATGATGTTGAGAATGTCTTTTCGCAGAAGGTCCAGTTTGATGTCCACCCGGTCGATCTTCTTGTTGAGCATTACGAGCACTTTCTTGAACCATGCACCCTGTATGTCGGTTTTCTCGGGAAGGCTGGCGACATTTACGGCTTCGTGTCTGGGCGGCAGGTTGTCGGGCGGATCGAAGCTGCGCGTATCATTGGTCACGAACGAATCGAGATTGAGCTCGGAAACCACTTCCCGGACCACCCTGCCGTCGATGATTTCTTCTTCTTCGGCAAAGCCGTAAAGCAGGGACGAATCGCACAGCAGGTTGATCGACCGCGGGATGCCCGAGGTGGCTTTGAAGATCAGGTCGACGGCTTCCGTGTTGAAAGGGTTGGCCGTGGCGCCGGCCCTTACCAGGCGGTATTCGATGTATTTCCGGGTTTCCTCGAGATTCAGGGCATTGAGGTGATAGTTGACCGCTATCCGCTGCCGGATCTGGACCATTCCGGGAGACTTGAGGATGGTCCGCAGCTCCGGCTGCCCGACGAGGAAGATCTGCAGCGGCATGCTGCTGTCGGCTTGAAAGTTGGACAGCATGCGGATCTCTTCCAGGGCGTCTTTGGGCAGGTTTTGGGCCTCGTCGAATATCAGCAGGACGCGCCGGTTGTTTTCGCTCAACGATTTGAGAAAGGCTTTGAAGATCTGCAGGTTCTGCGCCTTGCCGTTGTCGTCCGGCTGGATGTTCAATTCCAGCAGCACGTAGTTCAGCAGCTGGTCGGCACTGAGATTGGTGTTGGAGATGTAAGCCACCTCGAAGCTCTGGTCGATCCCCTGGCAGAGATGCTGGAGCAGGGTGGTTTTGCCCGAACCGACCTCCCCGGTCAGCAGGAAAATGCCGATGTTCCGTTCGATCCCGTACTCCAGGTATTTGAGGGCATGGTCGTGGTTGGGGCTCAAATACAGCATGTTCGGGTCGGGGATGATCTGAAACGGTTTTTCCTTGAAGCCGTAGAAACTCTCGTACATGGGGTCCCGCCTTTGCTCTTGTGTCTCGATCTACCGTTGGTCCACTGTAACCTTCACTTCAAAACCGTTGGCCGGGCGCACTCGATGGCTTCATGACACGCCAAACCCAGAGTACTTTTTCCCGCGGCGTTCACTGCCACGTCTATCCCCGCTCAATTAATTTGTCATCATAGTGCCTTAAACGCAGACCAGTCAAGCGCCAAAATGCCGCGTTTCCCTGCCGCATGTTTCCAACGCTCTTAATGTTGCCTAATTTTAGATTACTTTGAACTTTAGGCGCTTGTGTTCGCTACTTCCTTTAGGATTCGAGGATTCAGAGTCAGTAAAATTCGGTAATTGAGGAATACGGGGATTGCGGAATTTCTCAAATTCAATTGAACCAATAAAACTAATAAAACCAATCAGACCAATTGAACTCGAACCTGTTTAACAATCGAACCAATGAAACCGTCTATTCCCCAATCCCCCAATCCTCACTACTACTACGTAGTATAGAAAAAATGACACAATACGTTAATTTTTCGTTAAAGACGAAGATGCTATTGACAAAGTATTTACGACAGTTTAAGGACCACATACCTGGTACAAACAGAATGTAACCTTTTGAAATCAAATGCAATACAATTTACTACATTATGCTAGAATTACTACCACATAGTGGCAGTATTGCAAAGAGCGAATCAAAATGCTATACTTCGCCCAAATCGACAGAAGACCACATTGTGGTAGTAAAAGCCGGTTTTTGTTTCCCATCCTGTGTGAAGTGTATTTCTCAGGATGAAAAAAAGGTTCTAGTTGCCGGACTCGATGTCGCGGTTTGAAAAGAGTCGACCGTCGGGTAAATTCGTTATATATGTAACGAGTTGCCGGTCTAGTTTTTTTTCGTTTGTTTGGCTTTGTATTTGCATTAGGGTCTTGAGATTGAATAGGATTTCGAGATTAAAACAGATGACCATTTGAGATGCAAGCGGTTCGTTAGCCGGACCACGCTTGCGCTGTATCGAGAGGTAATGCATGCTCAATAGATTCAGCCCCATACTGGCCCTTTTTTTGGTCTTGTCGCTGGCAGCCGCCGGCCGGGCAACGCTGATCGACGATCCCAGCAACGGCGAGGATAATTTATACGAGATCTGGAACAGTATTCTCGGCGACAATCAGACGTCGTCCCAGGAGCTTTACGATCAGTACGGCGTCGCTGACCCCTATGACGAATATTGGATCGGGGGGCCGGGGACCATCGAGGTGACGGTCAGGTACGCCAGCTACACACAGAGCCTTGGGTATCGGGATTCCACCGGTGACGATCACATCATCATACCCTACATAAGAAAAGGCGAAACAAACGTATCCAGAACCTTCACGCCGGATGGCGATTTCGTCTGGCTGGATAATATCAAATTCATTTATTTAGATAACGACAAATGGTATTCGGCCGACGGCATGAATTCGGACGGTCTGGATCACTTTGTCGCCATGCAGGTGCCCACCGAGTTTTACGGCGCCCTCTACCCGACGAGCTACACCATCGACACCGGCATCCCGATTTACATGATCGCCTTCGAGGACGGGAGTGACCTCGGCGACCGGGATTACAACGACCTGGTGGCTTTCGTGACCGGCGTCCACAACGTTCCGCTTCCGGGCGCGGTGTTCCTCTTGGGAACCGGGCTGATCGGGGTGGCGGGAATACGCAGAATGTTCAAACGAGGATGACAATAAAAAACCCACGCGAAAAGGAGGTGAGAAGAGAAGAGGCGGTTTCTGGTTCTGGAAGGAAAAGTGAAGAGTAGGGATCAATCGAAGTAGAAATTGAGGGAAAGATTTTCAACCATCACCAGGAAAGGAGAATACCTTGTGAGCATGCGCACAATTAAAAAAGCCTTCTTTTTAGTGTTGTTAGCCGTTTTTTTATGCACGGGTAGTGCATTGGCTACTCTCCTCGATTTTGTAATAGAGGGAGGAGCAGGTCTCTCTCATATGCTGGGACTGCGTTATCTGGAAGTGATATTAAAGTTGAAAATGTGTATAAAGCAGATGATGATGGTACCTATCCAGGAGGACCCGCATACAATTTAAACGATGCATTTCTTACCTTTACTTCGGGCGGTTCGACAGGTAATTGGACTTGGGGATCTGGTGGTAGTATTATAATTGCCAATGATCAAAAAAACTTTCTTACAGGTTCATTTAACAATGCAAAAATAACACCGATTGAAGACGGGAAGTATAAAGTTGCAATAGGAGAGTTATCAATAAACTTGATAGACCAAGATATTTTAGATGTTTTCGGTTATTCCCTTGCCTCTCCACCTAACGGAATGATGGAAATATCATTTTCTTTTTGGAACGAATTTAGGTGCACCTGACTATTTCAACGATGTAAATACGTTGTTTGGGGGAAGTCTTACAGCTCAAGTCGTCCCCGTCCCCGCCTCCCTCTTGCTGCTTGGGACCGGCCTGATCGGCTTGGTCGGTATTCGTCGGAGGGGTTTTAAGAAGTAAACTCATACACATGGTTTGGCGGCAGGGGGGTCGAACCTGCCGCCGGGCCATGTGATTCAGCGTTGCCGTAACAGCCACTCTTGTCAGCAAAACTGTCTTTCAGGCTTTGAAATAGACTGCCCCTCATCCCCACTTTGACGAGTCATCGCCATCGGACAGGTGAGGGGTAATCTCGTTTGGGAGCCATCATAAGGCCGCGCTCTTTGTCAATATCGGTCAGGTGCGTGATACCGCAAAACGGGGACCCTTCGAAAGCGCCGCTGCAGCTCATGGTGCGGCAGGCGGGGTCGTCTGCCGGCCGCAAACGGCCTGTCGGACCGGGTCAAAGAACTTTCTTATTGGAATGCCCTTGCTGAACCCCCTCCAGGGGCCGCAGAATGGCATTCGACCGGGTGAGCCCGCCAGGTTTTGCTGTTGTCCTAAAATATGTTCCGATGAAAGGGTGTGTGCGACCGGTAAAATCCCCCCTGGCCCCCCTTTTTTTTGAAAGGGGGGAACGCTTACAGACCGGCGTCCCTTAACAGGTGGTGAAAAACGTCATGAGCGCCGGCAGGACAAGGCCAAATCCGACGGGAAAGTGGATTTTATGGGTGATAAAAAAGCATTTTGAGGCGGATTTTAACACCGTATGGTCAGGCGCAATGGTTTTTCAACAGCCTGTTAACGTAGCAGGAGCTATGCTGGAACCACTTCAGTCTTCTACCGGTTCCCCCTTTGACAAAGGGGGACAGGGGGATTTTAAAATAGAGGCGTTCGGAATATTGTTCTGACGCTCGGCATAAAATTCCGCTCTTTTATTTTCCGAAGGGTATAGTGACCCGCTTTGTCGATGGCGACATTGACGGGCCATTCCGTGGACTTGTCAGAATGTCCCATCCAGTGGGAAAACGTTCGTGAAAAATAGAAAGGAGGGTATCGTGATCGAATCTCATTTAGGCCTTCACCGCAGCCTCGTTATGATATGCTTAATGATTGCAGGGTTTTTTTTATGCACCGGCCAATTCATCCAAACAAAAATCGTTTCGACTGAAAGTTTGCGATCAGAAGCAGCTTCAGCCGGCGTTTCAAATCTAATTGTTGTCGGCAGCTCGCGATCGATCAGTGCCCAGTTATTTGGTTTCAGTCAGACGAAAGAAGGAGGATTTTTCGCGAAAACATCAGGAGAGAGGGGGCAGCTGCACCTTTTTTCGCCATGGGTTGTTTTCCCGTTGGGCGTCTAAGGGCCGGATTTAATTGCTGTCTGTTTGCCAAACGCCCGGCAAAGCCCGTCACGCCGCCTCCCGACAGGGTGGGTTGCACAGTGTATCTTCACAGCTGTAGCCTATCCTCATGCCTTAGATGCACTCCTCACCATATCTCTCACAAAAATAGAACAACTGCCCCGGCGTAAAACCACTCGCCAAGGATTTTTGTGTGCTTTTGGCCCGCGAAGAGGCACAGGGAACGCCGGGTCTTCATGTTGAATAAAGGGAAAATCATACTTTTTGAAAATTTGAAACGCTCAATTTAGGTTTTATACCCAAACGCCCCAAAGGAGGTCTTGCCGGATGTTTCTTAAACGGATCACGGTCGTGGCGGTCTTTATTTGCCTGGCAGCGGCGGTGGTGGCGTGCAGCCGGCCGCAGGAGAAAAAGAAGGAGTTTTTCAGCAACGGCCGGAAGCTCTACGAAGACGGCAATTACGTCAAGGCCCGGCTGGAGTTCAAGAACGCCCTCCAGATCGACGGCAAATTCGCCGACGCCTACTACTGGCTCGGCCTGACCGAAGAGAAGCTGGGCAGCGTCAAGGCGGCGTTCAGGCAACTACGCCAAGGCCGCCAACCTGCAGCCCGAGCTGACCGACGCCCAGCTGCGGCTGGCCCGGCTGCTGCTCCTGGGCCGTGCCACCGGATCAGGCCATGGAGAAGGTTCAGCTCGTGCTGGACAAGGACCCCGGCAACGCCGAGGCGCTGACCTTAAAGGCCGCCGGGCTGCTGGTGCGCGGGGAGGCGCCGCCGGCGATTCAGATGCTCGAAGGCATGATCCAGGGGGGCGGTGCATCCGAGGAGGTCTACCAGATGCTGGCCCAGGCCCACGTGGTCGACAAGGACGAGGCCAAGGCCGAGGCCGCCTACCGCCAGGGCCTGGCGGCGTATCCGAAGTCAGTCCCCCTGCACCTCTCCCAGGCCCGGTTCTACGAGCGCAGCGGGCGCACGCCGGAGGCCATCGCCGCGGTGGACAAAGTCATCCAGCTGGAGCCGGACAACGTGGCCCACCGGTTTCTCCTGGCCGACCTTTACTGGCGTGACGGCCGCCGCGACGAAGCCGTCGCCATGGTCGAGGCGGTTATCGCCAAGGACACGGCCGACGTGCAGGCCTGGTCGTCGGTGGCCGGGTTCTATATCTCAAGGAGCAGGCCGACCTGGCCGAGCAGACCATCAAGAAAGGGATTGCGAAGTACCCGACAGCATCAAGCTGCAGCTGATGCTGGGTGAGCTCTACATCCGAAACAACAGGCTGGCCCAGGCGACCGGAAGCGCTCGAGAAGTGCCTGACCATGGCCGACGACCCGGCGGCGCCGGAGGCGGTCTCCGCCAAGAACCGGCTCGCCGAAGTGTACCTGTCCCTGCGGAAATCGACAAGGCCGACGGCTACGTGAAGGAGGTGCTCAAGGCCAGCCCCAACAACGTGGCCGCCCACATGAGCAAGGGCCGCATCTACCTGATCAGGGGCGACGGGGTCAATGCCGTGTCGGAGTTTCGCACCGTGGTGCACGATCAGCCGAAGTTCGTCGCCGGATACCTCGGCCAGGCCGACGCGCCATCTGCTCAACCGCGAGCTGGAGCTGGCGGCCGAGGTGCTCAAGAGCGGCTTGAAGGTCAACCCCGAGTCGACCGACATCCTGAAGAAGCTGGCCGGCGTTATGATCCTTAAAAAAGACTACGACATCCGCGCGCGAGCATCTGCGCAAGATCATCGTCATCGATCCCGAGGACACCTGGGCCCGGGCGCAGCTGGGCGATCTGCTGGCCAACACGAAAGACTACCAGGGCGCCGGCGACGCCTACCTGGCTCGATCAAGCAATACGTGCCCAAGAGCCCGGTGGGCTACCTGAGAATGAGCCGGCTCTATGCGCGCCAGGAAAAACCGGACCTGGCGCTGGCGGAGTTGGAAGAGGGCTAGGCGGCAATCCGGATTCCATCCGCGCTGCTCACCACCCTCGTGCGGGCTTATGACGCCTTCAATCGGCGGGACAAGGCGCTCGCGATCCTGGACAAGCGTATCGCGGCCGATGACAAGGACGCCCTGGCCTATGGCCTGAAAGGCTGGGTCTACTACCGCAGCAGGGAGTACGGGCCGGCGGAGGCGTCCCTCAAGACCGCCATCGCCATGCAGCCGGGATGGACCGCGACATACAACGACCTGGCCAGGGTTTACGTGGACCAGGGCCGTAAGGAAGAGGCCGTCCAAAAAGTACGAGTCCGCCTTGAAGGTCAACCCCAAGAACGCCTACTCGTGGCTGTTTCTGGCCACGCTGTACCAGAGGAGCCAGGATTACGCAAAAGGCCATGGAAGACTACGAGCGCGCCCTGAAGGAGCTGCCGGATTTCTGGGTGGCCTCCAACAACCTGGCCTTTTTGCTGTGCGAAAATTCCGACACCAAGGACGGACTACAATCGCGCGCCGTGTCCCTGGCCAAGGCGGCCCTGACCCAGCAGCCCGACAACCCCGGTATCATGGACACCCTCGGCTGGGCGCAGTACAAGACGGGCGACTACACCCAGGCCATCGACACGCTGAAACGGGCCCTCAAGGCGGCCCCGGACAACCCGTCCATGAACTATCACCTGGGCATGGTTCTGTACCAGAGCGGACTGATGGAGGAATCGCGGCTGCGGCTCGAGAAGTCCCTGGAGGACGGGACCGAGTTCATCGGCCGCAGCCAGGCGGTTGAGACGTTGGCCGAGTTGAACAAAGGAGAGGGGTAGGTCAATCAAAAGGGAAGGGGGCAGTGCCTAGAGTGCCAACCCGCAACCCGCAACCCGCAACCCGGAACCCGCAACCCGGAACCCGTAACCCGCAACCCGTTCTTCGCCGACCCAGGCCCTTGATGCCTGCGTCTAACCGGTTGATTAGCTGACCGGGGTGTGCCATAATCTGTGGCCGATGGCGTACTCCCCGCAGCGGAAAATGGAAGCATAGCCGGCATAGAAAGGATCCATTGTAAATGAACGTCGATCAAGATCGTTACATGGTGAAGCCGGAGCAGGAGGCCATCACTCCGGGTGAGATATGGGCGATTGCCAGGCGGCGGGTCTGGAGCCTGGTTCTGCCGGCGGCGCTGATCATGCTGGCGGCGGGGATCGTGGCGGTGGTCTTGCCGCCGGTGTACAAATCGTCCACCACTATCCTGATCGAAGAGCAGGATATCCCCAGCGATTTTGTGTCCAGCACGGTCTCCAGCTACGTCGAAGAACGCCTGCAGACGATCAACCAGCGGATCATGAGCACCGCCCGCCTGAGCGGTATCATCACCGATTTCAACCTCTATCCCGAGGAAAGGGAGAAGATCACGCTCGATGAGATCGTCGAGCAGATGCGTGAAGACATCGTGATGCTGCCCATAAGCGCCGAGGTTGAAGGCAGCCGCAGCGGCCGCGCCGAAAAGGGGACCATTGCTTTCACGCTGTCCTATCAGGGCCGGATACCTGAAACCGTGCAGCAGGTGGCCGGCACGCTGGCCTCTCTTTTTCTCGAGGAAAACCTTAAAACCCGCGAGCGTCAGGCGGCGGAAACCACCGGTTTTCTATCCGCCGAATTGGCCAAAATCGAAGCCCGTTTGGCTGAAATCGATACCCAGGTGGCGGTGTTCAAGGAACAGAACTTCAACCAGCTGCCGGACATGGTCCCGGTCAACGTCCAGAGCCTAAACCATATCGAAAACCAGATCGAGCTCAACCAGGAGCGGCTCAACCGGCTCAAGGAGCGGCGGGTGTACGTGCAGACGCAGCTGGCGAGCCTGTCGGCCGAGATACCGAGGCTGACGACCGGTAACACGGGACCGGTTGACGACGAGGTGCTGCTCGAACAGCTCAAGCAGGAGCTTGAATACCTGCTGACGCGCTATTCCGAGGAGTATCCGGACGTGACCCGGGTCAAACGCCGCATCGCCGAATTGGAAATAAAGTTGGCGGAGGCACCACCGAACAAAACGACATCGAGCCGGTTGTCCACACCGAATCCGGCTTACGTGACCTTGGAGTCGGAACTGGCCGGCATCGAGGTGGAAGTCGAATCCCTTGGTCGGATCATCAGCGAAGCACAGAAAAAGGCCGATGAATACCGGGAGCGCATCGAAGCCTCACCCCGAATCGAGGGAACCTACCAGTCACTCATGATCCAGCGCAACAGCCTGCAGGCCAAGTACGACGACCTGATGGAAAAACTGATGGAATCGAAAGTGGCCGAGGGGCTCGAGAAGGCCCAGATGGGCGAGCGGTTCACGATCATCGATCCGGCGCGGCTGCCGACCAAACCTTTCAAACCGAACCGGTTGGCCATTCTCCTGATCGGTCTGGTGTTGGGTGTCGGTGCCGGGATCGGGCTGGCCGCATTGAGAGAGTATGCGGATGATGCCGTTTGCAGCCCCGAGAAACTGGAGCAGCTGACCGCCATACCCGTGTTTTCGACCATCCCCGACATCCTGACCACAAACGACCTCCGCAGGCGGAAGTATAAGCGTTATGCCGTTGCCGGAGCCTGTCTGACCCTGGTGGCGGTGTCCATGACGGCGTTTCACTTCTTCCTCATGAACCTGGATGTCCTCTGGGCGAAGATCATGGAACGGTTTGCGATGTAAATCCGTTGAATCCGTTGAGCCCGTTGGCCGGTTGGGGGATTGAGGGATTGTTAATAGTTAATGGGAATTGGGGAATTGAGGACCTGAGGGAATTGGGGGGAACGAAGACGATATGTTAATCGAAAAAGTACTCGAAAAAAGTAAACATGAGCGGGAGCAGGCGAAGCAGGCCCTGAAAAAACCGAATCCGCTGCCACCGCCGCCGCAGAAAGGGGCGTCAAAGACGATCCTGCCGGAGCCGACGGCGCCGGCGGCAGAGGCGGCCCCGGCCCTGAGCCGGTCTTTGGATTTGGACCAGTGCAGCATCGGAGGCCACCGGTGCCTGTCCGAGGCCTCTGCCCCGGAAGAAATCGAGAGCTATAAAATACTGCGCACCCGACTGCACCATCGCATGAAGTCCGAGGGCATGAAGACCCTGATGATCACCAGTCCGTGCTCCGGCGACGGAAAAACGCTGACGGCCATCAACCTTGCCTTTTCATTCGCCAAACACTACCACCAAACCGTCCTGCTGGTGGACTGCGACTTCCGCCGCCAAAGCATCCACAAAACCTTGGGCTATGACGGCGGCCCCAATCTCATCGATCACCTGGTCGACAACGTTCCGCTTTCCGAGGCCATGGTGCGGATAGGGAACGAAAAACTCGTTGTCATATCCGGTGCCAGGACGCTGGAAGGCAGCGCCGAGCTTCTCGGCTCGCCCCAGATGAAAGACTTGGTCCACGAAATCAAGCATCGCTACCAGGACCGGATCATCATCTTCGACCTGCCGCCGGTGCTTTTCACAGCCGACGCCATGGCCTTCGAGCCTTGGGTGGACGGAATCCTCATGGTGGTGAGGTGCGGCATGACCCAGATGAATGACGTGCAAAAGGCCATCAACGGGCTGCCGCGCAAAAAAATCCTCGGCTTTACGCTCAACCGCAGCAACCTCCACCTCAGCCGATATTACAAGTACGACTAAACTCTTCCGGGGACCGTTGGGCCATGCTTCAGCATAGATGGGGATAGTGGGGATAGGGGACGGGTATTGATATATTGGTATAAGTCATCCCGTCAGTTTGAGTCTTTTTTCTTTAACAATCCTTTCGCCCCGTTTTACCGATTGGCTGGCCGTGGGCTGCGAAATGCCAAGCCTTCGGGAAAGCTCCAGGGTGCTGATGCCAAGCTCCCGTGCTGCCCAGTAGCAGAGCACGCTGCGGGCTTCAACCGTATCCGGGTACCTTCCGCGACGTGTAACGACACCGTGGTCTAAACTCAAAAGGCTCGCCACTTGACCCACCAGCCAATCAAAATCGTAGCCCTGGGCCTGATATCGGTAGCGGCGCTCCAACTCTTGCTTGCAGTTTTCTAAGACCGCTTGCGACGAAATTGCCGTCACCCAGGATACGTTCATCTCCCTTAATTCGCTCTATGCCACCGCGCATGGCTTTTGCGGCCGCCCACCCGCCAAGGCTGCGTATTAAACCGCCGCCAACCAATTCAGGTTTTTTGCCGTCACTAACGCCTTTCTCTACAAATTTGACTGTATAAAAGACGCGCTTCAGAGGTCTTGCGTCCGAATAGCGACAATATGTAATCCGTGTTTTGCCAATCATTTGGGCATTTGCCCATCAAAGCGCAGTGGCCCGCATATCTGAATCCCTTTAAACTTTTATAGTCCGCCACGAGTTTGGCACGCAAGGGGTTCAGGTGAATGTACCTTACCAACTCCATCAAATACGGATCCTCTTGGCAAAGAATCGACTTGTATCGATTCTGAAAAAGATGGCCATGGCGTCCATGACGCCGATTGAATTGAACGGCATATCCCGTTAAAAGCCTTCGCATGACCCCGCTGATCGGCGTCAGGCCCGTACGCAGCAACAGGTGAACGTGATTGGGGATCAGGGCCCAGGCAAAACAATCGGTCTGCGTCTCTTTCAGCACCAGCCCCAGGCGCTTTACAAAGGCATCACGATCTGCATCGTCCCAAAAGATTTTTCGGCGTTCAATACCGCGTACGATGATATGGTGCAGCGCACCGGCGGCGTCAATTCTGGCTTTTCGTGGCATATCCATTCAAATAGCCGCAATATTCATTCATGTCAATCAATATATCAATACCCGTCCCTATTCCCTCCCTTAATACTTGACAGACAAAGACACTTTCCATACATTTTTATCCGTTAACAGGGATGAAGCCGGCTGTCAGCCAGATTAATCCATGCCCTGCCAACGGCCTTTGCTGATCGTTGGATTTTAACTCGCAATTGCAGACAAAAGGAAGAAAAACCATGCGGACACTCAAAAGATTAATGGCCATCGTGCTTCTATCGACCCTCACTTTGTTTCTATCCTTCAATGCATTTGCATTTACCTCACAAGATATCAGTAAACAGGTTCGTAATGCACAAAGTTTATACTTCAAGGGTAAGGCTCAAGAGGCGAATGTTGCCTTGGAGAAAGCCGAGAAAATGGCTGCTGAAATAATGTCCGGCACTGATGAAGTGGAAAAGAAAAACGTTAAGCGAATAGAAGGAAAGATAAACAAACTTCGCAAGGACATCGATAATAAACTTAATAAATCGATAAATGAAGCAAAGTCAGCCAATACGGACAGTTCTTCCTCCGCAGATCAACCGTCCACTTCTGAAAACGATGGGGGGTCGCTGCCTTTGCATGTGACCTCAGATCTAAAGGTGGTGGAACGTTACATTGGAAGTGCACAAAAGAGTTTAGATTCAGGAGACACTCGTAACGCAAGGCGGTCAATAAGCAACGCAGAAAACAAACTCCAACAAACAGCAGAGCGCAAGAAAAAATACTTTTCGCCTGAACATCCTGAATATATTACGTTGCAGAAACGTATCGAGAAATTGGATATGGCCGTCAGTGAAATTGAAGTGGGTGCGGCGGAAAAAAATGCCTAGTGCTGCGCAAACAGCTGCAAATTATAAAACAGAATCAGATAAATGGTTTGCTGTACTCAAACCATACGTCACTGGCCCTGGGCAGGCAGAATATGATCCCGAACGGTACTTTGTTGCTGGTTTTACAGAGGACAAATCGGAAATGGCTAAACGTTCCACAATTTTCGGTATGGTTTCTACTGATATGGAAGCATATCGTGAATCGGGTCTTGGAGAAAATGCAACAGATGAACTCCAGCTTGTTGTCCGCGACATCGACTATGCTTTAAAAACCTTTCAGGAATCCACCTCCATTATGGCTGATTTGAAGATTAAGGAGGCTGAGCGACAAATTGATTACATTACCAATTGGCTGAACGAAGAAGCGAAAAAAACCGGTTCTGAAAACCTGCCAAATACAATGAATAAAATGACCTTTAAGTCTGCACGCCGGGATCTAGATGGTGCAGCAAGATTACTGGATAAAAACGACGAACGCGTTAAAATGTTGGAAACTAAATATCAAGAAGCTCTATCCTTAGACGCTAGGCTTGCTAAAATACGTGTGGAACAGACACGGATGATTCCGGACAAATTCGGTGGTTCCGAATCGAAGATTCTTAAGGAAAAATCTGATGAGGTCCTCCGTACAGCCAAACCGGGTGTTACAGTATTGCGTACCACTGTGGTTTCACCTGATTGGCAAGAGGAGAGTGTAATTGAATGGACGGATACATCAAGGAGTGCCCTTCGCTACCGTGTAACGCGTTCTGTTTCAACTCAAGTGGCCGGTAAGTTAGGTGGTGGCACGACGTTATTTACTATTCATATTGCTAAAGATCGCAGGACTGATGGATCTTGGAGTCCGCTTCGTGGCCATATTATGTTCGAAGATCCAATTTTAGAAAAGAATGTAACAAAGTAGAATACATTCCCTGCCATTCAGAATGGTGCGATCTAAGAGCCGGGGGTTTGGGGACTTCTATGATTTGATGCTTTGCTCGAAGGGAAACCGAGCCCCGTGAAATTTGCTGCGTTTCTTCCTGGCGGAAATTTCACAGGCTAAAGGTTGGAGGGTGCAAACGGCGTTGCCGTTTGGCGTTAGGTTGGAGGTTGGAGGCGGTAGGCAAGGGCAAGGAAGAAGGGAAATGGCAGAAGGCAGAGGTCGGAAGACAGAGATCGGGGAAAAAGCCGAGGGATGATGGAAGACCGCTGCGCTCGGATGAGGGACGAAAGAGATCAGAGGTCAGATCTTAATCATTTGTCTCCGGGCAATACGGCTGTTACCTGGTTATACCTGCTTTTTCCCGCTGCACTCTTTCATGTAACCATATCTTTATCAGGGCCGCGCGGTCGACACCGATAGTCTGCCGGATTTGGTCGATTTCCTGAACCAGCTCCTCTGCAATATCAAGGGTGATGCGGACCTTTTTCCCGTGGCGGATGATTTTAGCTTTGGTCATATCAACCAGGTCATGAATATCTTCACCTTCGTCAAATCGACGATCAAATTCCTCCTTGCTTTCAGCGTACTTATTGGTGCCCATATAATTTAGCCTCCTTCTTACTTGCACACCTCACCGATATTATGCGTATGGCATCCACTCGACGGGTGAAAATTGCAGTCCACAGCTTATCTTTGATTTTCCCGATCAAGACATTTCTGTTTTCAGCCTGGAAGTTCGTTTGAATTTCGATTCGATCTTGATCGTTCCATAATTCTGTGGCGGTATTGAAATCGATACCGTGTTTTGATTTGTTCGTCTGGTTTTTCTTTTCATCCCATTCGAATGTCATTGTATTAAAATTATAGTTATTTTGCGTCAAAATGCAACAGAATTGATGGCCATTTGACAAAGCAACTGAAAGGATCAAGGCCGCCGACGAAGGGAAAAGACAGAATTCAGGGCCCGGTGAAATTTACTGCGCTTCTTCCTGGTGGAAATTTCACAGGCGGGAGGTCGAGGAGGGGCAAACGGCGTTGCCGTTTGGCGATAGGCGGGAGGATGGCGCTTTCAGCGGCGTTAGGTTGGAGGTTGGAGGCGGTAGGCAAGGGCAAGGGCGAAGTTTAAACAGCCAAACCGAATGAACAACGATGCAGGGCACATTTGAGGTCCTGCATTTTTGTTTTGTGCGGGTGTAAAAACATTCGGAAACGTGACAGAAATAAATTGAATCATCATAAAATCCTTGTTATCGGATTTAATTGGACCATGTATATATAGTAAATGTCAGAATGACATTCCGATGGGCTCCTTTGTAAAATCCCCCTAACCCCCTTTTCCAAAGGGAGGAATGAGAGGATATGATTCGGTCGCACGGCACTCATTCGGAACGCATTTATGACAACCACTATAAACCTTATAGAAAGGGTCAATCGGGGGAGGTCGTCATATGAAACGGGTTCCAACGATATTCATCGTAGATGACGAGGAAGGGATGTGCCACAGCCTGCAGGCTTTGTTAAGCAATGCCGGCTATAAGGTGGCCTGCGCCACAACCGGCGAATCAGCTCTCAAGGCCGTTGTTCGCCAAGACATCGACGTGTTTCTATCCGATATTCACATGCCGGGGATAGATGGGTTTGAATTTCTGGAACAGATTCTCTCACAATTGCCCGGCACGCCAGTGATCATGATGACAGGGGACGCAACGGTCGATTCGGCTGTTAAAGCTCTGCGCATGGGGGCCTATGATTATCTGAAAAAACCATTTGAGCCGGGGGAAATGCTTAAAACTGTCGAAAATGCTTTGCAGCAGCGGATGCTTCTTGAACGAACCCGTATGTTGGACAATCGCCTCAGTCTCTCGGAACGACGGTTTCGATTCATACTCCAGAACTCGCCCGATATGATCTACACCCTCGACCCTTCGGGCCGGTTTAAATTTGTCAATGAATCGGTAGCCATTAGGTTCGGATACCAATCGGCCGACCTGGTCGGTAAACATTATGAAACGATGGTGTGGGATGAAGACATTTCCTCTGCCCGTTGGCGATTCAACGAAAGGCGAACCGGCGAGAGGGCCACATCGGGTCTGGCATTGCGTTTAAAACCCGGTCCCCGGCAAACCGACGGGACGGTAGACAAGCATTTCACCGTCGTCGAACTTTTTGCAACCGGTGTCTACCGTCAGGATAAGTCAAACGGTCAGGCTTCGCTGATCGGCACGTATGGGGTGATTCGAAACCTGGCCCATCACACCATCCGACATGAAGACCCGCACAGTTTCGAGAAACTCGAGGAAGACATCAGTAAGATCCTGAGTGGGATTGGCCACGATCTGAACGATATCCTGTCGTCGACACGGAATGTCACCGCCAACCTGATGGACAAACTGCACCCCGACAATCCGTACCTGGATCAGATCAGGACCATCGATAGGTATACCGAAAATGGTCAGTATCATGCCCGTCAATTGTTGTGGCTCGCAAACGGGGGAAACCTCGAACCTCGCCAAATAGGCGAAAAACAAAAAAGCCGCAGGGTCACCTTCAAACTAAAGGCGCCCAATGCTAAGCAAGTCACGTTGGCAGGCGATTTCAACGGGTGGGACGCCGGTACAAACCCTTTGGAGAAAGACAGCGACGGTCATTGGCAGACTTCGATGATGCTCCCATCCGGCCGATATGAGTTTAAATTTATGGTGGACGGTCAGTGGCGGGAATGTTCGGACAATGAAACCACCGCTCCCAACAGGTATGGGACTTCCAATAATGTGATTGATGTTGTTGAGGCCTAACCCGAGGTGGTCATGAATTAGATTATCCGGGCCGACCGGGGCAGTTCAAGCGCCTCCGGCGAATTGAATCATCAATAGATCGGGCCGCGGGGGTTCAGCGGGAAGTAACCCGGTTGGAGCTTTTCACGTTTTTCGGCCGTCTGTTCAGAAGCAGGCTCTTGGATGGGCTTGTCATTCACAGCGGTTGGTTGCTCACGGGTCATTTTCTGCTGAAGCGGAATCTCTACAAAGGCGCCCTTGAAAAAACTCAGACGGCGGACTTCCCCGGCAGCGATAGAAATGGTCGTTTCCTTGTCTTCGACCCGCAAAATCATGGAAACCTTGACCCACTGTTTCCAAATGGACCGGCGTTTTTCCCACATCTTTCCCATCCAGCAAGACCCTCAGACCGGGCGGCTCACTGAATATCGATAGCTGGCCCGGCTTGGCCTTCTCTTCATCCAGCGTCCGGGTGGGATCTATCAACCCGGAGCCTGAACTATAGGCTGCCGGCAGCCACCAAAAACTCACACCCATGTCGATCAATAGTGCCGTACGGGAAGCTCGCCCCTAAAAACGGTCCTCAAAGATTGAATTGAAACACTAAGGTCATAATAAGCTATTTTCACACTGTTTAAAACCAGAGTGCGGTAAACGTAGCTTTAGTTATCACCTCCGTCTCACTAACGTTAATGTGTGGGTTGCGATGCCATGGAAAAGTCTGCCAGAGACGGTCGGTTGGGTTGGATCGCGGGCGTCGGCGCCGAAATCCTGATTGAGTTCTCAACGCAAAATTGATACAATTATAAAAATTTTTTCCCGGATGTTAAGTCCCTGCGTGCCGGCAGCCATTCGCATGCCTTGGCCGACGTTGACCACAGGCAGGGTAGCGATTAAAACCTCTTTTATTACAGTATGTTAAGGCGTTTGCCGGCGCGTAAGGCAAGAGGCGGAGCTGTCTGTTCCCGCTGCCGCGTGCGTTGCCGGCGCAAACTGCCGCAACCCGCCCCGCATCCCCTGTCATCAAAAAGGAAAACAGAATAATAACATATAATTGTTATTTTTTTTGGTGCTTGAGTTACATCATGATGTAACCCCATGCCATCATTGAGGTCAAAAATGGTCCGCACACAGGTTCAAATTCATTCACAGCAGTTGAAGTGGTTGAAACATCACGCCCTGGGCAAAGGTGTCTCCATGGCCCAGCTGATCCGCGAGAGCATCGATCTTTACCGGTCGCAGATCGAAAACTCCCGGATGCTGTCCCACCAGAAGAAAAAAGCCCTTACGGCGGTGGGGAGCTTTGCCTCCAAGTCAAACCGTGATGTCCGCCAAAATGTATATTCCACGTGCTTTTTCAGTTAGATAAATGATGCTGAACGAACTCGTTTACGTCGACACCTCGGCCTTCTACGCCTTGCTGGACCGCTCCGACCGGTTTCACTCCCGGGCCAAGGCGGTATGGCCCGATTTGCTCGAAGACGGCATCAGCCTGGTGACGTCCAATTACGTGGTTTCCGAGACCGTGACCGTGCTCCAATACCGGATCGGTTTCGAAGCCGCCAGCCTCTGGTACAAGGATGTGTTCGGCGTGTTGTCGGTCCACTGGGTGGACGAAAGCGCCCACCGGACGGCCTGCGAGCTGTGGATGAACCTGGGGCGCCAGCACTACAGCCTGGTGGACTGCATCAGCACCATCACCATGCGCCAGCGCCGGATCGAGAAGGTTTTCTGTTTCAAGGAGAACTACGCCGCGCAGGGATTCGAGCTGCTGCCGCCGCCGTGGTGAGAGCGGCAACACCAGGGTGCTATTTTCTCGAGGGGACGATGTGAAAACAATTGAGGGATTGAGGGGTTGGGGGATTTGAGGAATTGAGGGATTGAGGAATTGAGGAATTGAGGAATTGGGGGAACGTGAATTATAAAAAATTCGAAGAACTACCGGTTTGGAATACTTCCAGAGATTTGTGCAGCGAAATATACCGGTTGGTTTCTGAGACTCCTTTGAGAAAGGATTATAGTTTACGGGATCAAATATTACGGGCGGCGGGATCTGTCATGGACAATATCGCCGAAGGATTTGATGATGGCTCGACAAAAGAATTTATAAGATTCTTAGGCTACTCGCAAAGATCGTGTGGTGAGATACAGTCACAACTGTATAGGGCCATTGATTGTAACTATATTGATCAACCTCGAATTCGATACTGTTTATGAACTCGCATCTGAATGCAGAAAACAAATAAAAGGCTTCAGAAAATATCTCCGAAATTACGTTTCCGCCCAAAATTCCTAAATTCCTCAATTCCTGAATTAAATATACCCTCGACCCCTGAAGTATGAACCAATCAAACCAATAGAACTAATAAAACCAGTCCAACAATCAGTTCTTCACCGTTCCCAACGCTCTCAACGCTCATAACGCTTTCAACGATCCAAAC
>CAWBYM010000018.1:0-22470 GCA_963792945.1 uncultured delta proteobacterium
CGAATTGAAGATTGGGAGGCGGCCGCTCGCGTGCACGGCGAATATTTCCATGACATTCGACCGGCCAGCACCATCGTTCAGGTGGCGCGTTTCATCGACCCCGAATGGCTCGTTGAAATCGAGGCGGACGCCCTGATCGATCGCCGATGATCCGTTTATGGGGGCCGGGCCGCCGGTGGGGTTTTTCAGGGGCGTGGTCAGGCACCAACATACCGTTTACACACCGCCATTCGAGGTTATATTCTTTTAGGAGACAGGATATAAAGCGGTCCCGAATTGTATAGCAAACTTTGCGAAAGGGGTTCCACACCGTGTCATCGTCCCCCAAAGAGAGCGTCCTGGCACTTTTGGCCAAAGAATGGATCCACACCGGCCCGCCGGGGATTCTGGATATCAGCGATATCGTAGCGGTTCTGCCCCTGGCCCCCAGTGAAACGCTGGCGGCGGTGAAGGATCTGTTCAGCGAAGGACTGGTTGACATGAACACATTGAAAACAGCGGCATTTCTGACTCCTGAGGGTTTTGAAACCGCCGAGCACGGCCGAAAAGAATAGCGGCTGCCGCTCGATCTGCAATGCGCCCTATACCAAGAAACGGAAAGCATAATGGAATCCGCTCTTTTTCTCCTCTTAATAACGGCCTATGTGATCGTCAAGAGGATCTCCGAAAAACGGACAGCCCGGACGCGCTCTATCGGCGAGGAGGAGGGTTTGCTCCATCTGGCCAGGCTCAACGGCTGCAGTGAGTATGAGCTGTTTCGAAAAGCGGCCGTTTTCTGGAATGTCTCCGACCGCCAGGTCGAGGCGGATTTCAGGACTTATTTGTTGGAAGACCTTCTGCCCCACTATGTTCGCGACTACGTCCGCAAGAATCCAATCGATCGGGATCAACTGCAGCAGCTGATCCATAATTCAGGCGGCATCTTCTACCCGTCCTGGAAGGCGTGATGCCGACGTCGGATGGCGGCCGGCGAATCGCCTCCGCAGGATTCCGGAGAGACGACAATGACGGTCAATTGCGGTGATTGGCCCGCAGACGATTCAGGGTAACGCCGCTCGCCAGTATCATGAGCCCGCCGAGCCAGAACCGCCATGTCACCGGATCTCTGAGGAAAACAATGCCGATCACAGCGGTGAAAACCACCTCGCTGGACATGAACACTCCGCCCTCCCATCCTCGGCAGTAAAAAAATCCCTGGTTCATGAGCAACTGGGCTGACACCGACGTCAGGATGATGCCCAGAATCATCACCCACTCCATTGCACTTGCCGGCAGGACCGGTTGTTGGAAAAAAACCGGAGCAGTCACCAGGCTGCCCATCGTACAGAAATAGAGGTAGATGATGACCGGGCCGTTGTTTTCCCTTAATGTGCGGATCAGCGTCACCGTGATGCCGGCGAATACCCCGCCCACGAGGGCCACGATCTGCCCCCAAAAACCCCCGTCCAGCTTGAAATCGAAAAGTATACCGACGCCGATCAGGACCGCGACAGCACAGGCGATCTCGAGTTTCCCCATTCTTTCGCCGTAGATCAGGTAGGAAAACAGGGCCGAAAAGATCGGATACGAGTAGAAGATGACCAGGGCGGTGGATACCGGCAGCAACCGGATGGCAGTGACGAGACTGACGAATGCCACGGATCCGGTACACCCCCGAATGATGAGCAGGCGGATGTCGTTTCCTTTGAATGGATTGCGATGACGCCCGAAAACGGCCAGCAGGACCAGTGCACCACCGAAGAATCGGTAAAACCCGATGTCCCAGACCCTGTATTGCGGGTCCATCAGCTTGACGAGGATGTTGAGCAGGGTGTAGAGAAGGGCTGCCGACAACATGAACAGCGGGCCGGCCACAGCGGCATCCATCTGTACCTTTCCCGGTCTCTTGATCGTATGGGCCATATTTGATGGAGCCTTGTGCTCGGCGTTCCCTGAGGGTGAGAAAACCAACCGTCGTTCAGCCAGACCCTGATGATTACCCTGGTATGGGTACAGTGTCCATCCTTAAATGCTCTTTCTCCGCCCGTTGATTGACCCACCCCCGAAGATCCAACCGGCCGTCGTCGCGCAATAGATTTTTCTTGATGTGACAATATAACGGAAATGGTGATCAATGCGAAAAATAATGCATTAATCCGTAAAATGCCCTATAGCGTGGATCGGCTGGCAAAGATAGGGTTGGATGGAAAGGAACTCGCATGACTGATTCTCAAAATTCGTTCGGTAAACCGCTTGCCATATCCCATTGAAAACCGACTCCCATCAAATTTCGAAACAACATCGCAGGGCTGACAACGGGCTGACTCTTCGTCGCGGAATCGGTCCCCTTCTTCTCCTGACATCCATATTTCTGCTGAATTTTTTCGCCAGAATCATCAATGCCCCTCTCATGCCGGAGATCGAGGCCGACCTCGGCATCAGCCACCGTTCAGCCGGTTCCCTTTTCTTCATGATTTCCACCGGCTACTTTGTCGCGTTGATTGGTTCCGGCTGGATGGCTGCCAGACTCACCCACCGCAAGACCATCATTTTTTCCATGGGGCTTCTCGGTTTGGCGCTCGCTTTTACGGCATTCAGCAGCACACTTGGCTCGATTCGGCTGGCGCTGTTTGTGGTGGGCCTGGCGGCCGGACTCTATCTGCCTTCGGGCATTGCCACCCTTACGGACCTCATCGAACCGCGCCAGTGGGGCCGGGCCATCGCCATCCACGAGATGGCGCCCAACCTGGCCTTCGTGCTGGCTCCGCTGCTATCCGAGGTGCTGCTGATCTGGTTTTCATGGCGAGCAGTGGTATCTCTACTGGCCGTGACGTCCGTTTTGGCCGGGGCCGGGTATGCACGCTTCGGCCGCGGGGGCCGTTTTCCAGGAACGGCACCGGGACTTGCGGCGATCAAGGAGTTCACTGGCGAGCCGGCATTTTGGATCATGGTGCTTCTGTTCGGGTTGGGGATCAGCAGTTCCCTCGGCGTGTACACCATGTTGCCGCTATACCTGGTTACGGATCATGCCATCGACCGCAACCTGGCCAATTCCGTTATCGCGGTGTCACGTGTATCGGGTCTTTTCATGGCCCTGGTCGGGGGTTGGGCCGCTGACCGTTTCGGCCCCAGAATCACCATGACCGGCGTATTCCTGCTAACCGGTTTGACCACTATTATCATGGGCCTCGGTACCGGTCCACTGGTTTTGGCCGCCGTGTTCCTGCAGCCCATGGCGGCGGTTTGCTTTTTTCCGGCCGGCTTTGCCGCTTTGGCCCGCATCGGCCCGCCCGGCGCACGCAACATAGCGGTGTCTTTGGCTGTGCCCCTTGGGTTTATAATCGGCGGCGGTGCCGTTCCCCTGCTGATCGGGTTCATGGGGGATACCGCTTCTTTTTCTTTGGGTATTCTCATCGTCGGATGCTGCATCGCCGCCGGCGCTGTTCCGGCCTATTTGCTGGCGTTGCGGGACAACCGCTGATGATTGCTCAAGTGATTGTTCCTGTCAGGAGTGGCAGCAGAGTAAAAAGGCACTTAAGTTTTATAATTGTTACAATTTTTAATTTCGAATATATGAAACGTTCAATCTGGGTAATAGTTTTTACCTATCATCATGCTCCGGTTTAACCCCCGTTGCAATGTAATGCCGAATGATTAGCTTTAAAGAGTCGACGTAAGCTACGTCGCCACCTTAAATTCAAAGGAGGTTCAGAATGTCAGAAAAAGAACAAAGCTACATAGAATCCGATAAGGAAAGAGAAGAAGGTCACGCCGATACCCGCCACAAGAATTTCGAGTGCGACAAACCGGATCCAAATCTCGGTTGTGATCCCGGTATTGACGTTCAAGGATAAATGCCAACGGCAGAGTCTTGAAGAGGGCAACAATACTTTAACTAATATCAAAAGGGCAGAGCCTTTAGAGGCGATGCCCTTTTTTTATGATGACCGTGATAGCTTCGATGCTACCGGAATTCTATATAGAATCGCAGATTGATGAATTCCATCATGGACTAAAGAAATACGATTTTGGATTTTTTTTAACTTGATCTATTCCGGTGGCGGCTCACCATTTTTATTCCAGCCCCTGGCCAGATAATATTCCGCCAACATCTGCGCCATCTGTGCATCGGTGATGACGTTTCCGGTTTCAGGCAGGGCTTCGCGGTGAAATCTCTTCGGCAGAAGGTCGTCATGGGGAGTGAGCCCTTCCCGGAGGTTGAAGCGGCGTGCGTCGTCGGTGACACGCGCAGCGATCCGGCGCATATCCCCAGTGTCCAGGTCAAGACCCACAGCCGCACGAATCATGTCCGCAAGTAACTCCCACTGGTAAAGGTCCCGGTAAAAGCGGCACAGAACCAGAGTGTCAAAAAGAGTCAGGCGGTCCTCCCACTCGGTAAAAATAGCGGCTTTTCCTTCGATCATATCCGGATCGACCATCCCCGCCAGCTCCGGCTTGTAGAAAGTGGTCCGAAGGTGGCAGGCGCCTCGATCGGAAGAGCCGTAGGCCAACCCCATACCTTTCAAAATCCGGGGATCATACCCGGCCGGCTCCATCCCCTTGACGTGGATGGCCTGGTCTTCCATGTGCCACTCTTTGGCGACAAAGCGGATCCCACGGGCCAATATGTCCCCGATTCCGCGGCGGAAGGTGATATCTTCCAGCAGGGACGCGATGTTATCCACAGCACCATAGTCGATGTCGTAGGCGACGATACCCTGCCGTACAGCCTCGATGGTCAGTCCCACCAGGTTGCCCCCGGTGATGGTATCGATCCCCAAACGGTCGCAGAGGTCGTTCAGGTAGGCAATCTCTTCGATCTCTCCGACCTCGCACAACCCTCCGAAAGCGTAGATGGTTTCGTATTCCGGTCCCTCAACCTGAAGACCCTGGTGACGCCCTTGCTTGACCGTGGACAGTCTTCCGCAGGCCATGAAACATTTCAGGCACGCGTGGGGACGAACATCGCAGCGCTCATGCAGGGCGGTGGCATTAATGTTTTGCCAGTGTTCGGAGCGCCCCTTTTTCCAGTAGCGTGTCGGGAAGCCGCCGACACTGTTCATGATGTCAACCAGCATGGGTGTGCCCGAATTTTTGTAGGCCTGAACAGCGGGATTGTCTCTGTTTTCTTTGGCGAAATCACGGCTGAAGGTCGTGAGGTGTGACGTGTCGGCCCACTCTTTTCTGCTACCACCGTGAAAGGCGATGGCTTTGACCTTCTTGGCACCCATCACCGCCCCGACACCGGTGCGACCGGCACTGCGCCAGTAGTCGTTTTCGATGACGGCAAAAGCCACCTTATTTTCCCCGGCCGGCCCGATACACACCACGCCGCACTTCTTCACTTCGGGGCGCGATAGTTTGACAAGATCCTTGACGGTATCTTCGGTCTCGAATGTGTCCTTGCCCCAGAGTTTTTCAGCCGGATGAAACCGGGGGCCGGATTCATCGATTTCCAGCCAAACGGGATGGTCAGCGGTTCCATGGATGACCACGGCGTCGAAACCGGTTCCGGACATGAACTCGGCGACTTTGCCACCCGAGTAGGACTCAGAGAAAAAACCGGTGAGGGGGGACTTGGTGAAAACACCGTGCCGGCACGACCCCATAATCGGGCTGCCGTTGAGGGGACCGGTGGCAAAAATGAGGTGATTGGTCGGGCTGAAAGGGTCCACATGTGCGGGGTTTTTTTCCAGCAGCAGGTGCAGGGCAAGGCCTTTTCCGCCCAGAAATTTTTTCTGTAAGGCATCGTCCATGGTTTCCACCTCAAATGTCTGGTCGGAAACGTCGACGACGAGAATTCGTCCGTAGAATCCTTTCATGGCGGTACCTCCGATTAAATTCCTAAATAGGCGGTCTTTACGTGCGGATTATCCAGCAACTCGGCTGCGGGGCCCTCCATGGCAATGCGGCCGTGTTCGAGCACATATCCCCTGTCGCTCAAGCTCAACGAGTGCCTGACGTCCTGCTCCACGAGAAGAACGGTCGTGCCCTGATCGGCGATTTTGCGCACCGTCTCGAAAATACTTTTAATCAGTATCGGTGCCAGCCCGAGAGAGGGTTCGTCCAGCATAAGCAGCTTGGGGCGAGACATCAGCCCTCTGCCGATGGCCACCATTTGCTGCTCGCCGCCCGAAAGGGTCATGGCCATCTGTGCCTCACGCTCTTGGAGTCGCGGTAGCAGAGCATATACTTCCTTCAGGGTCTTGTCTTTCAGCCGATCGGCGCGATTGCTGTACGCGCCGACAATCAGATTGTCCTTTACGGTCATAAGGGTAAACAGGCGGCGCCCCTCAGGCACGTGAACGATACCCCTCTCGACGATGTTTTCAGGCGGTTGATCATGGGTGGGAAAGTTTTCAAAAAGTATATCTCCCCGCGCCGGTGTCATCAGGCCGGATATCGTCTTCAAGAGGGTGGATTTCCCGGCACCGTTACTGCCGATGATGCTGACCACCTCGCCTTCCTTCACGGTAAGGGAGAGATCGAAAATCACCTGCACGTCGCCGTAGAAAACGTCGATATTTTTCAGTTCAAGAAACGGCATAATCATCTCCCAGGTAAGCTTTGATGACGTTCTCGTCCGCGGCGATTTCCTGCGGCGTGCCCTCAGCGATTTTACGACCGAAATGAATCACGACGATCCGATCGGAGAGGGCCATGATGGCGCGCATGATGTGTTCGATCACGAAAATGGTGACATCCTGATCCCGAAGCCGGCGAATGATATCCACCATTTCGTCCACTTCCGCCGGTCGCAAGCCGGCCATTACCTCATCAAGCAACAGCATTTTGGGTTCGGTGGCCAGTGCCCGTGCGATCTCCAACCGTTTGCGGTCAGCGATCGTAAGGTTGCCGGCCCGTATATCTTTTTTGTCAGCGAAGTCGAGGAATTCGAGCACGTTTATGGCTTTGCTCCGGGCGATGCCGGTCTTGTCCGTGACGGCGAATGCTCCGACCATGACGTTGTAGAGCACGCTTTTCGACGCAAAAGGTTTGACGATTTGAAACGTTCGCGCCAATCCATTTTTGCATAAGTCCCAGGGCTTGCGGCCGTTGATGACATTGCCCCTGAAGCGGATGTTTCCTTCCGTGGGGGCATACACACCGGCGATGCAGTTGAAGGCGGTGGACTTGCCGGCACCGTTGGGTCCGATGAGCCCCAGGATTTCACCTTGATCGATGTCGATGTCCAGGCTGTCCACGGCCCGGAGACCGCCGAAGTCCTTTGTCAGGCCCGTCACTTCCAGAATTTTCATGAAACGTTTCTCTCCGGTTTGTTGAAAATTTTCTCCACTATCCGGTTGTACGCACTGGTCAGCGGCTCCTGCAATCCTCGGGGCTGAAAAATCATGACCAGAATCAGGACCACACCGAAAATGATGAGATGCATCCCCGGCAGCGTGTCGCCGAAATATATCCGCGAAAAATCGCTCACCGGCCTCAGGAGGAGCGCCCCCAGAACCGGGCCGGCTATGGAACCGCGGCCGCCGATGAGCGCGATAAAGGCGATTTCGAAGGACAGGTCGAGCGAGATGATGCTTTTAGGATGGATGTAGAGGGTGAATTGAGCGTAAAACGTACCCGCCAGCGCCGTCAGGAAAGAACTCATGGCCATGGCGACCAGCTTGGTGCGGGCCACGTTGATTCCCAGTGCCATGGCGGCTTCCGGTTCTTCTCCGCCGGCATTGAGGATGTACCCGAGTTTGGAGCGGGAGGTGAACCAGGTCAGCGCCAACACCGCCGAGAGCATGACCAGTATGATGTAGTAATACGGGACCTTGCTGATAAAGAGCAGGTTGACAAAACCGGTCTCCAGCGGCGGGATTTGAAGCCCCCGCGGTCCGTTAATGAAAAAAGGTCCGAGGTTGTCGATGTTCTCCACAATCACCCGTAGACCCTCGGCGAAGGCGATAGTGGCCAAAGCGAAATAGGCGCCACGCATCTTCAAGGTGGGCAAGCCGATTATCACTCCGACGATGGTCGCCAGTATGCCTCCGATGATCATACCGATCCAGGGACTGATGCCGTACTGCAGGGAGCATATGGTCGATGTATAGGCACCGATTCCGATAAATGCAGCGTGTCCCAACGGCAGCACGCCAGCGAAGCCGCCCACCAGGTTCCAGCTGGTGGTCAGGTAGGCATAGAAGAAAACCAGGATCAGAATGTGGAGATAGGTGGCACTGTGCAGAACCAGGGGCAGCCCGAACACCACAATCAGGACGGCCATCAGTGCCAGCCGGTTGAATTTTTCTCGCGTCATGCCATTTCCTTTAGATTGACTACCAGTCGTATTTGACTCCGAACATTCCGGAAGGTTTGACGAAAAGAGCAATCAGAAACAACCCGTAGACGATGGCCTCGGTCCATGTGGCCGTCATAAACTGCGGTGCCACCGATTCGATCAGCCCGATGATGATTCCGCCCAATATGGCGCCGCCGATGCTGCCCAGGCCACCCAGCACGACGATAATGAATCCCTTGATGTCGAAGAGCACGCCCACCGTGGGAAATACGTTGTAAAACGGGACCAGGGTAACGGCGGCCACACCGGCGGTGGCGGTTCCGATTCCGAAGGCCACATTGTAGACCCTGTACTGGTTGATTCCCATGAGGCTGGCTGCTTCCCGGTCCAGGCTGGTGGCCCGGATGGCACGTCCCATTCGGGTTCTTTGAAAAAACAGGTAGACGACCAACGCCGTGAGGATTGCAGCCGCAAAACCCCACAATTTCGGCACCGAGATGAGCATCTGGCCGAGTTCCAGCATTTTGCCACTCAGGGGGTTGTCCTGGATGCTGCGATACTGTGGACCGAAGATCAAGAGTGTCAGGTTGTCGAGTACATACCAGACGCCCGTCGTGACGATGATGACCGTGATGGGTTCACGGACCTGTTTTTCGGCCTTAAAAATCGGTTTAATAACGATGTCCTGGAGGTAATAGCCGAATAAAAACATCACCGGTACCACCAGGACCAGGGTCAGGTAAGGATGGAGCCCGGTCAGCATCACCGCCCAGTAGGCCACGTACATGCCCACCATCAGCAATGAGCCGTGGGCGAAATTGATCACCTTGAGCACACCGAAAATGATGGTCAGCCCCAGGGCGGTCAGTCCGTAAATGGAGCCCATAAGAATACCGTTTATCGTGTCTTCCAGTATGTAGATCATGGATTTTTCTCAACCTGGTGGGCAGTCGTTTCCCCGTTTTGCCGCGGAAGGCGACCGGAATAGGCGCGGCGCCGTTGAAAAACGGCACCGCGCTCTATCGGATCCGATTCAAAAACATATATTATTTCATCGGGAATACCGGTTTGTAGCCTGCTCGGCGGGCACCTGCCGGCCAGACGGTGATCCGTTCCAATCCGCTTCCCGCATCACCGATCTGCACAATGGACAGCGCGGCATGCTTATTCTGTCCGCTGCTGTCGAATTCGATGGCGTCATAAGAGGCGATCATGGCCGGTCCGCTTCTCAGATTGGTTTCCGCCAGAGCCTTGCGGATCTTTTCCGGATCGAGGGATCCGGCGCGCTCCAGGGCGTCTGCGATCACATAAGTGGCGATGTATGCATCGACCGCTTCGCCGGCCAGATTGTAACCGTAGCGTTCTTTGAACTTGGCATTGATTTCCTTTACGCCGGGCTTGTTCACGTCGGTTTCCCACTCGACGATGTCGAACAGGTTGCGGGCGTTTTCACCGGTGGCCATTAAGAAGGACGGGTCGGCATGTCCGCCGCCGCTGCCGATAATGGCCTTGAGTTTTACCTTGTACTCCGCCAGAGTATTGGTCAGCAAAATGGCGTCGGCGGCATTGGATACGAGCAAGAGCGCGTCCGGCTGCGCGCGGCGAATTTTCTGCACCACCGGGCTCAGGTCGGTGGCGGTTGAAGGATAAGGTTCGTCCAACACAACTTCGTAGCCGCCTTTTTGGGCCAACTCTCGCCATTGCCCGGCGAAACCCTTACCCCAGTCCCCATTTTCATAAACGAAAGCCAGCTTTTTGATCGGGGTGTTGAATTCTTTTTGCATGTCGGCCAAAAAAGCAAACTGATCCCGGGTCCACCAGCTGTCCTTGGCGGCGATCCGGAACACGGTTTTGAATCCCTGTTCGGTGATTTTATCGGCCACTGAAACCGGTACCACGAAGGGAATCCCGTAACGCTCGGCAACGGCAGTGGTTGGATACGTCACTGCAGAGTTCCAGCATCCGGTAAGAAGGTTAACCTTTTCCGTGTTGATCATGCGTTCGGCTTCGGCAACGCCTTTTTCGGGCTTCGATTCGGAGTCGGCGTAGAGCATTTCGAGCTTGGCGCCCCCTAACGACTTGATGCCGCCAGCGGCATTGATTTCTTCCACGGCCATTTCGCGGGCGTTCTTACCCTGCTGTCCCACCGAGGCCGAAGGACCGGAGAGCGGGATAATGTTACCGATCCGAACCACTTTATCTGCGGCTCCGGCGGTGCCGGAGAGACCCGGCAGAACCGCAATCACGGCCAGAGCGGCCATCCAAACGGCGAATTTGAAACTCATTTGGGTCGACTTCATCATAACTCCTCCTTTTCGCTGATAGTTGTTTAATTGGCGCCCAAGCAGTCCGATTCGGACCGATGGCCGCCTAAAATGCGGTCACTATGTGCGGATCGTCCCCGGTGCATTTGTATAGATAGAACACCATGTGATCGGGCAGTATGCTGAAGATGACGATTTCTCCGACCTTTTCTTCCATAGTCTTCTCGAAGGAGACTACCAATAGCAACCTGCCGGTGGCATCATCTTCATAAAAATTCGGGACCGGGACGTCTTCATCGAATGCCGCCAACCGCTCGAGAATGACATCGAAATCGGTGATGAGGCCATTTTCCGAGCGGTTTTCGATGATCAAGTAGCAAAGACGTGGATCGAGATTCTTTTTAATATCCGCGAGTGACGCCTTCGCAATCCCGTCCATACTCATTTTTCCAATGAGGTCAGCGCGTCCTCGAGAATGGCCAGCCCCTTCTCCAAGTGTTCGTCGGTAATGACCAGCGGCATTAGCAGACGGATCACGTTACCGTAGCTACCGCAGGTGAGCAACAACAATTCGCGCTCCAGGCAGAATCTGGCCACCGCTTTGGTTTCATCGGCTGCGGGTTGCTTGGTTTCGCGGTCCTTGACGAGTTCCATGGCCAGCATCGGGCCCAGGCCCCGCACATCGCCTACGATTTCGAAGCGATCCTTGAACCCATCGAGGCGTTTATGAAGGCGTTCTCCGAGTGACTTGGATTTTTGCAGGAGGTTTTCGGTCTCGAAGACTTCCAGCACGGCCAGAGCCGCACGGCAGGCAACGGGATTGCCGCCGTAAGTTCCGCCAATACCGCCCGCATGAACCGTGTCCATGATGTCTTTTCGACCGACAACCGCACTGAGCGGCATGCCGGCTGCCAAGCTTTTGGCCACCGTCGTCATTTCGGCTTCCACACCCCAGTGCTCCATGGCAAACATTGTGCCGGTGCGGCCGATCCCGGTCTGAATTTCATCGGCGATCATCAGGATACCGTGCTTCTCGCAAATATTCTTCAGTTTCGGAAAATATTCCGCGGGCGGACAGATGAAACCGCCTTCGCCCTGAATCGGCTCGGCAATGATTGCGGCGGTGGACTCCGCGGCGACGTAGTGGATGAAATAGTCCTCGAGATAGTCGGCGCAGGACGTGCCGCATTCGGGATAGCTCAGGTTCCAGGGGCAGCGATAGCAGTACGCAAAGGGTATGCGGTAGATCTCCGGGACGAAGGGCCCGAATCCGTATTTGTAAGGTTTGACCTTGCTGGTCAGGGACATGCCCAGGTAGGTGCGGCCGTGAAAACCGTTTTCAAAGGCGATGATGGCCTGTCGCTTGGTGTAATAGCGCGCAATTTTTACGGCGTTTTCGACGGCCTCGGCTCCGCTGTTGATCATCACGGCTGATTTGTCGAATGATCCCGGGACCAGCCGGCAGAGCTTTTCCGCAAGCCGTACCGCCGGTGCGTAGGGCATGACCATGAAACAGGTGTGGGTCAATTTTTCGGCCTGGTCCTTAATAGCGGCGACGACCCGGGGGTGTGAGTGCCCGACGTTCATCACGGCGATCCCGCCTCCGAAATCGATGTATTCCTTACCCGCCACATCGTACAAAAGGGCTCCCAGGCCTTTTTCGATATAACGGTCGGTGGCACTCACATATCCTTTGGCCATGGTTTTATCCCGCAGCGCGATCAGGGCTTCGTTTTCTTTCAGGTTGTCCATGACGTCTCCTCGCTTAGGTGGCAATTCGTAATAAAGTGATTCTCCTTCATCAATCGGCCAATGCCGTCAAGTTCCATTTCCGGATAGGATCAATTGATAATGAAGACCGGCCATTACGTGGGGAGCTTTGGGTAAATGACAACGAAGGCTGGCACACGAAATAGCAACATTCAGACCAATGCCGGCGCTTAAACGATATGTACATAGATTTCGATAAGATATGATCGTTCGGAAAAGCCCGGACAGCATTTTTGATTCAAAAAAGAATCAACAAGGTCTATAATTGTTCAGTATTGTTATGAATATTCTTTTGAATTAATATTGAATCAAAAGAATATTTTATTTATCAAACGATTCAGGTAGGATGCGATGTATTTTGATTCATTTTTGAATCTTTTGGAAGCTGAGCCGATGACGCTTCATTTTTCGGATGACGGTCGGTTGACTGATGCCGAGGGATGCAGCCAACTCGCGGGTGGTCCGGCACCACTGCATGGTTTCCTGAATGAGTGATTTTTCAAGGTCGAGCAGTGTGTTGCCAAGAGATTTCCGGAGTCCGGCTTTTCGTATACCCGCTGTCGATGGGTGGCACCCGGTCGCCAGGCTTCGGGCGATGAAATCGTCCAAAACCGGCTGATCGCTCATCACCACGGCTTTCTTGAGTACGTTCTTCAGCTCTCGGACATTTCCCGGGAATCGATAGCCCTGCAGCAGCTGCAATCCCTCTGCTGAAACCTGCCGGTCGGTTCTGAATCGCCGATTGTACTGTTGTAGGAAGTGATTGACCAGCTCGAAGATGTCATCGGGCCTTTCGCGAAGCGAAGGTATATTTAGGGTGAACGCGTTCAGGCGGTAGTAGAGGTCAGCCCGAAAAAACCGATGACTGACAAGGTCCTCCAGTTCACGGTTGGTTGCCGCTATCACCATGCAGTCGATCTTTCGAGGACGGGTTCCGCCAAGCTTCAGAATTTCGTGATCATCGAGATATTTGAGCAGTTTGGCCTGCAGCGGCAGGGGAATGTCACCGATTTCGTCAAGGAAGAGGGTGCCGCCGTGAGCGAGTTCGAAAAGTCCGGCCTTTCCCCGCTCACTGGCACCGGTGAATGCGCCTTTCTCATATCCGAAGAGTTCGGCTTCCAGCAGTTGTTCGGGCAAGGCCGCGCAGTTGATCTGTATCAATGGCCTTCGGCTGCGGCGGCTGTTTTGGTGAATAAACTTGGCCAGAAGCCCCTTTCCGGTACCAGATTCGCCGAGGATCAAGATGTTGGATGCCTCAATCCGGGAGAGTTTCAGGGCGGCTTCCAAAACTTTGCGCATTTGGGTACTCTCGGCAATAATATTTTGTTCTCTGAGCTCTTGCAAAGTCAGGTCCGCCAGTTGATCCTTGATCTTTTCGGCTTCCAGCCGGGTTTGTTCCAGAGTTTGTTGGATCGCATTGAGCTGCGTCATATCGCGTTCGTTGACCACCACCAGATACAGATCGCCGTTCTCATCGAAAGCCGGTGTGCCGGTGGCCAGCAGATACCTTCCTGTTTTTTGAATGTGCTGCATGACACTGACCTGTCGCCTGGTCTCGAGGACCTCGAGTGTCACCGAGCGGTCGAAGAGGCCGTCCTGCATGAGATCCAGCACATTTTTTCCGACGATGTCATCCGACCGGATCCCGTTGAGTCGCTCCGAGGCCTCGTTGATGCTGATGACCGTACCGCCTTGGTCGCAGACCCATATGCCGTCTGAGGAGGCTTTGAAAATAGTTTCCAGTTGACGATTCATGTGCTTATAGGATGCAAGTTTTTTGGCGGTATTTTCGAATTGCGTCATTTCCTGAAAATTACAGACGGCCCCACATGTTTTATCACCCTCCCGAATCAGGGTGATATCCAAAATGAGGTCGATGGTCTTGCCTTTGATGTGGTGCCCGAGAATCGAGGATTCGGTTTTCAGGCATTTCATGACCTGTGGCCCGGTGAGAGGCAGCAGTTCACTAATCGGCTTGCCGGTGTACGAAACCGATGAGAATCCAAGAATCGTTTCGGCCCGACGGTTGATGTGGGTAATCCGACCATCGGCATCCGTGGCGATGATGCCGGTGCTGATGACGCCGAATATATCATTGGGGGTGAAACCCGTGGGCATGGTGTCTCCAAGGCTCAGCGAAATCAATACTCGTTTGACATGTCGGGGTGTTGGCTCAACAAAGGCCTTTCACCCCAGAATTGACATTCACTCCCCGAAAACTTACCTATATCCGGTTTGGAATGGGGAAGCAACCTTGGCGGGTTGTCTCCGGAGTGCCGCCGGTCATCCTCCGGGGCCGCTATGCTTGCTGTAAAGACAACATCCGGTCGCGTTCTGCATAGCCGCAACGATGAGCACACTGTCTCTCGCAGGGCGGGGCTTCACTTCGCTGACGTACCAATCGGCGGCAACTTGCCCGGCGGTTCATCTCTCGACAATTGCCTCAACGGGGTTATTCTTACCGGAGGGTTACCGGAAGTCACTAAAACCGGGAACTTTATACGAATTGCGATGAAGCCGGTTTGTATGGTTCGAATTCAAACGGAAGTTGACTCATGATACCTCATCGTTTCGATGTCATCGTCGTCGGATTAGGCACGGTCGGTGCGGCAACCTGTATGGAGCTTGCCCGCCGGGGCGTTTCCGTCGTCGGGCTGGATGCGTTTCAGCCGCCTCACCGGCTCGGCAGCCACCATGGCGAATCGCGCAGCATCCGCCGGGCCTACATGGAAGGTACCGGCTATGTCCCTTTGGCACTGCGGGCGTGGGAACTGTGGCGAAGATTGGAGAAAGACACGGGTACAAATCTCCTCGTAACAACCGGCAATCTAACCCTTGGCCCACGCGATGGTAAGGCCGTGGCGGGTTTCCTGGCAAGTGCGCGCGCATACGACATCGCGTTTGAGGAACTGACGGCTGCCGAAGTGCGCCGGCGCTGGCCGCAACTGACGCCGCACGACGGATTTGCAGCGGGATTGGAGAAGGAAGCCGGTGTGCTTTTTCCGGAATCCGCAATTTCCACGTTTCTGTCAGAAGCAGAGAAAGCAGGAGCGACGCTGCGGTTCAATGAGCGCGTCGACCGTTGGGCTGAAGCCGGTGAGCGCGTCATCGTCCACACCAGCAAGGGGGCATATGAAAGCGGCCGCTTGCTACTGGCGGCCGGAGCCCGGAATACGTTGCTGCTGAAAACCGCAGGCACGATTTTGTTTCCCAAACGCGTTCCGGTTCTTTGGGTGGATCCGCCACAGCCGCAGGAATTTTGCCTGGGAAACTTTCCCGTCAATTTCTGGCAGCTGCCTTTCCCCGGAGATGTCGGCGGCGGGAATAGTCGTGAACTCTACGCTCTGCCTGTTACCCGGCCCGGCGGGCGCGTGAAAGTGGCTGCCCACAACCATCTGGCCGATTGTGATCCCGACGCGATGGTCCGCAAGGTAGCGGCTGATGAGATAGCGACGATCGGCCTGTTTCTGGAAGAATTCATACCGGCGCTGGCAACATGCACCTTCACTGCGAATGTGTGCCTCTATACGATGACGCCGGACAGTGAATTCGCTTTGGGGCCGCTTCCGAGCCACAGCAATGTTTTCATTGCCGCTCTTGCCGGCCACGGTTTCAAATTCGCTCCGGTGCTGGGAGAACTCCTGGCAGATATGGCCCTGGGAAATTCGCCGGCATTCGATTTGTCCATGTTTGCCATCAACAGGTTTTTACCAATTCTCACAGAGTAGTTCGAAATATCCCTGGGGTTTGACGCAGGCCGGGCATTTGTCGGGGGCCTCTTTGCCCTGGTGCAGGTAGCCGCAGTTTCTGCATCGCCACTGACGATCTTCAGGGCGGACAAAGAGGCTCTCGGAAGCCATGCTCAGTGCCAGCTCCCGATAACGCTTCTCGTGCTGTCGTTCGGAAACACTGATGGCATCCCAGGTATCGGCTGCCCGTTGAAAGCTCTCTTTTCGGGCTGTTTCGGCAAATCCCGGGTACATGACCGTGTGTTCATACCATTCGCCATCGGCGGCGTGCAGGAGGTTCTTGTAGGTGCTTTCTACAACCCCTGATGGAAATTTCCATGTGATCTCCAATTCACCGCCGTTGAAGAACTTGAAGAAGCGTAAGGCATGCTCGCATTCATGATTGGCGGTTTCTTCAAAAATATCCGCTATCTGTATGTAGCCCTCATCCTTCGCCCGGCGCGCAAAATACGTATACCGATTGCGGGCCTGGGATTCACCGGCAAATGACGTCAGTAGGTTTTTCGCTGTCTGACTTTCCCTGAATTTTCCCAAACCGACCCCCTTTCTTTCCCTTTGGAAGGTATAGATACATTATTCACGACTGTGATTCGTCGTTTTATCGTGATATGCAGATTTTGTTGAAAACAGTCTTCTGCGAAATTAATCACAGGATCGATCGTCAATCAAGGGGATCTGGGGCTTGATTGAAAACGGATATGGACTCAACGTGCCCGACATAATGCATTTTCATTGGCGAAGGGGGCGTTCTATGCTGCTATCCACCATTCGTGTATGGGCACTATGCACTTGCAGCGGAAGAGCTCAAAGGGTTGAAGATAGATTCTCTTGAAGAAGAAGCCAGGTTTGACCGGCGATCCTTTACCGCTTGGCTGACAATTTCCTGTTTAATCACCTTCGGTTGTTATTTCGCGATTTCCATGCGGTTGCCCGTGCTGCCTTTGTATGCCCGCGGCTTCGGGATCACGACAGCGCAGATCGGTGCGATAAATGCAGCCTTTTACCTGATGGCCGGCATATTATCCCTGCCGGCAGGGGTGTTGTCCGATCTGTTCGGGCGCAAACAGGTGGCCGTTGTCGGTTCGCTTGTTCTTTTCGCTGGAATGCTTCTGCTTTACTTTGGCCGATCTTATTTACAGCTGGCGGCACTCTACCTTCTTTTGGGGGGCGGCATCGCCGCTTTCGGGCCGACCATGATGTCTCTGGTTGCTGAGATAACACCGCAGACACATTTGGGTCGGGCTTACGGTTGGTATACAACGGCACTGTTTTGTGGATTGGGTATGGGGCCGGCGGCTGGCGGCGTCATGGGTAAATGGTTCGGGTTGCGCCCGGTGTTTCTGGTTGGTGCCGGCGTTCTCGCGCTCATTATCTGGGGTCTGATTCGATTCTTGCCGGCAGCCGTACCGACCGTCGATGAGTCAAGGAGCAGAGGGGGCTGGCTGGCGAGCTTAAAAGACATTTACACGAACCGGCCGTTAGTCGGTTGCTGGGTATCGGCTTTCGGTGCCTGCATCATCGCCGGCATGTTTTTTACTTTCCTACCCCTTCATGCCGACAACCAGGGTTTGGATGTGGGGCAGATCGGAATCGTATTTCTGGTCCACTCGGTAACCAATGCGTTGGCCCGGATTCCCTTCGGCGCATTCAGCGATCATGTGGGGCAACGTAAATACCAAGCCGTGGTGGGGATCGTGATGGTGACCCTGTCGATTGCCGGATTTACTCCGGCCCGAACCTACGTGCATTTTCTCGCCGCAGCGTTCGGGTCTGGCGTGAGTATGGCCATCGCTTTCACTTCGATCGGCGCCCTTATTGCGGAAACGGTGCAGCCGCGATACCGGGGGTTGGCCATGGGCGGCTATAATACGTGCATCTATTTCGGCCTCATGGCTGGTTCCATCGGATTGGGTCCCGTGATTGAAAGGGTCGGATTTGCCGGAGGGTTTCTTCTGGCCTCCGTGATCAATATTCCATGCATCCTGTTTTTCGCCTGGTGTATGATGGGATACACGCAGGAGCCCCGAAAGGGATGAGCCGCCGTGGAGCAGGCGTTCGCTTCATGGGATCAGGCTCAAGCGGTGAGATGTCGAGACGGTTGATATTCGCTTCGGTGATATACCTGCCGCTACAGCGAATTCGGGCCACCGCCGAACAGCCGAACCAACCGCTGCCAGAATATTCAGTGGTTTTTTGATGTTGAAACGGTTGGCCACTTCGATGAGATCTTGTCTTACGAAGCCGTCCGTTTTACCGTTGATCGTTATCTGATGCCGATGGGTCCATGTCCCCCGCGAATTGTAACTCCAGATGAGGTCGAAGGCCGGTGCCAGGCGCCATTGCCCGTCCCGATCCATAAGAATAACGATATGGCGTGTGTGGTCGTCTTGGTTGCGGGCCACCACGATGAAGGCCATCCGCCGATAGAGTTGCGCGACGGACGGTTGTCCCAGATTCAACTGTTGGCAGTTGGAAAAGGCTGTCTCTTAGCTATAAAGACCGGGTTGATTGAAATCGTAATGCCCCAACGCACAGAGGGACTGCATATGGATCTTATCGGCCGAGGGTGTAAGATCGAACCGGCGGGTCATGAAATGGGCCCGTCCGCCTTCTTTCATCAAACGGCATTCGGTCATATCGATACCCATATTGCGTTTATCACATCGGGCACTAAAGTTAACGTTTAAATGAACTTCAGAATTCATCTGTTTTCCACACACGAAAGGAGATCATTTGATGCCGCCAGACAAACTCTTTACAACATTTACGATCAACCAGTTTACGCTAAAAAACCGTATCGGGGTTGCACCCATGACCCGAATGTCTTCAAAAGAGGATAGCATCCCGCGCGCGGACGTGTTCGAGTTCCTCGTTCGCAGAGCCCGAAGGGGTGCTGCGATCGTTTACACTGAGGCGATTGTGACCGATTATGAAAGTGCCCAGGGATACCCGGGGCAAGCGCGTCTTTTGACCCAGCGCCAGATCGACGCCTGGCGGCCGGTTGTCGCCGCCATTCAAAAGGAGGGCGCTGTTGCCATCATGCAGATGTTTCACTGCGGTCGCATGGCCTGGCCGGAGATCAATCCGGCCGGTCGGGTAATCGCTCCCAGTCCGATAACGCCTGAACAGGTCAACCCTCTGACCGGTCAATCGTATCCGGTACCGGATGAAATGAGCCCATTCGATATCGATCATGCCGTTCAAGGATTTGTCGAAACGGCTCGCGGGGCGGTGGCGGCCGGGTTCGATGGTATCGAAATCCATGGCGCGCACGGCTACTTGATTTGCAACTTTTTGTCATCCTACTCGAATCGGCGTAAAGACGGCTATGGCGGTTCGGTCGAAAACCGGTTCCGGTTTGCCCATGAAGTCATACAGGCCGTCCGAAAGGTCGTTCCCGAAGATCGATTGCTGACCTTCAGAATTTCAAACTGGGGCGTTGCCGATCCGCAGGTGTCACTTTTTGGAACAAAGGACGAATATCAACAGATCATCAGGTTGCTCGACCACGAGCCAATCGATGCTATATCTGTTTCCACATACGGTTATAGCGACAAAGCCTTCGGTACGCAGCAAAACATGGCTCAGGTCACCCGCGCCGTTACCAAACTCCCCCTGATGATATGCGGTAAGATATACGACCGTGCCAGCGCTGATGACGCCCTTGCAGATGCCGACATCATTCTGAGCGCCAAGTCACTTCTCCTGAATCCGAATTGGGTGGAAGATGTCAAACAGGGTAAGGAGCTCCATCTCTACGCATCTGAAGAGGCCAACGCGGCTTACACCGATGAGCCGCTTCCGTGATCGTAACTGTCGCGTCGATAATTTCGGTGACTTGGTGAGTGGCAATCGGATATATCCGTTCATATGGATTGAGGCCAATTACCTGATTGCCAGTGAGGATCCTTCTTCTTTTTGCCCAGGCAGCAGAACGGTCAGAGTTTCAATGCTGCCCTCTTCTTCCGCGGTTTTGGCCTGCCGCCAGCGGGCGATGAGGAGAAAGCGAACGGCGACACCGGACTCGTGTCGTTTTGATTTTTGAATGCCCCAGAAAGCAATTTCGAAAACCAGGCGGGTAGTGACCACTCTTACCGGCCCAAACCGTTCAGTCGTGTTTCGCTGGATAAAACGATCCACTGGGTGGATCTTGGTTTTCATTACGTTGCGAGGAACCTACCTTGGATTCTGTGACACAATTGAGCCTTGGTGCCGCCTTGGGCGAAGCTGTTCTCGGCCCCAGGGTCGGCCGCAAAGCCTTGTTTTGGGGCGCTGTTTTGGGAACCCTTCCCGACCTGGACGTTTTCATCCCCCTTGGCGGACCGGTCGACGATTTTGTCTACCATCGTGGGTTCAGCCACTCCCTTTTCCTACTCGCCCTGCTCTCACCGCTCTTGGCCTGGTTGATCACCAGGATACACCCCGCTACCAAGGTGTATTTCAACCGGTGGTTAGTTCTGACCTTTCTTGTTCTGGAAACCAGCGTCCTGCTGGATTTTTTGACAGTATACGGGACTCAGATCCTGTGGCCTTTTTATACCACGCCACTGGCTTGGCCGATTTTTTTTATTATCGACCCCTTTTTTACCTTGCCTTTTCTATTCGGCTCCATGGCGGCCTTGGTGCTTACGAGGAAAACATCCCTGGGACATCGATTAAACACGGTCGGCCTGGTTCTCAGCATGGTCTATTTGGTCTGGGCCTTTGGCGTTAGGGAGTTCGTGGAGCAAAGAGTCAAACACAAGCTTGCGCGCCAGAACGTCACTTACAGCCAGCTCATCTCCACACCGGCCCCTTTCAACACCTTTTTGTGGCGATTTGTGGGTATCGACCAGGACCGGTATTTCGAAACCTATTTTTCGATATTCGATGGCGATGCGTTGCTTTCTATCAACCATTATCCCAGAAATCTCGAATTAATCCGGGGATTGGAGGAACACCCGCCAGTCGCCAAGCTGCGGTGGTTCACTAAGGGGTATTATGCCTTGGCAATGGCAGATGAAGGCATTGTGATTACCGATCTGCGTATGGGTTCAGAACCTGATTACGTCTTTCGTTTCAAAGTTGCGGAACCAGCGAATCCGCACCCTCTGCCCGTCAAGGATGAAAGGCTGAAGACTCGCCGGAATTGGCATCAGCTGATTTTGATTTGGAAACGAATCTGGACGCCCATGCCATTGTTGGGGTAAGTCTAAACATCAAAAAACCCTTGTCTGCTGCCGGGGCTGACGTGGTGGTATCCCCGTTCGATAGAAGAGTGGTTCAAAGGCTATTTTTTCACTGACGGCCGACATCGTCTTAGAGGATGCAGCGGCTGACCTAAAAAGTAAAGTTTCCAATATCATTTGTCGAAATAATGGCGCAAATCTGCGGGATGGGTCTTGATCGACGACCCTTTGCAGTTATATTCTTTGGAAATTGTATCCGAGATACATGAGGGCTTTTAAATCTAATGGACAATCGGCTCAAGAAATTAATCGCCGTTCGGTAAAAAGGTCTCCAACCTTAATCTATCCCAGTTATAAGCAAAATGCTTTTGCGGTGATTGTTCCCTAATATGTTAAAATCTGAATCAGATAATGGAGGAGAAGGCTCGCTATGATCAAACGCATTCTTGTCGGTATCGGCGGGACGCCCTTTACGGACGTCGCCATCCAAAGGGCGATCGAACTGGCTAACATTCATGGTTCCACGCTCACCGGTGTTACCGTTGTTGATCTAAAACAACTCCAGCGCGTCGGACCGGTGCCAATGGGAGCCGGAGCTTACGCAGAAAAGCTTCGCAAAATGCGCACCGAGATAACCGAAGAGCGGGTAGAAAAAGCCCTCGCAAAGTTCGAAAAAACGTGTCGGGAAGCCAACATCACATACAAAATTGAACGCGAAGCCGGTGACCCGTTTGAATTGATGATTTCCCACGCCCGCTACAATGATTTGACTATCTTCGGATTGAGGAGCATTTTCGATTACGGCTTTACGGCGGAGCCGCGGGATACCCTGATCCGGCTCGTGTCACAAGGCGTCCGCCCGATTATTGCGGTGTCGCCTCAATTTCGGGAGATTGGAAAAGTGCTGATCGCCTACAGCGGTTCAATGGAATCTGCCAAGGCGATGCGCCGCTACGTTCAGTCACGCCCTTGGCCGAACGTGAGTTTGAGAGTTATTTTTTTCGGGGAAAAGAATCAGCGTTCGGACAACCGTTTGAAAGCGGCGAGCGAATACTGTCGCGCGCACGGATTCGAAACCGAAACCGACGTGGTTGCCGGTTCGGCCAAAGACGGCCTAATCGAATATGCCCAAAAGAATGAATTCGATCTCATTGTTATGGGTAACAGCATACGCAGTTTGCTGTTTCGCCACCTTCTCGGTGATACCGCCCTCAATACGATACAGAACGCTGACCGCCCGCTCTTTCTGGCCCAGTAAGAGCAAAAAAACAGGTTAAATGGTTACTACCGAC